>NZ_JBCPDH010000011.1:0-61304 GCF_040915545.1 Collinsella aerofaciens
GGGAAACGAATCATTTTGGCCTTGCGAGAGCTGCCGCGTGACCCGTTTGCCACGAAATGGGCCCATCTACTACGTTTAAGCCGCTGCCCTTAACCATGGCGAACAACGCAAAAACAAAACAGCAGGTAGAACGCCTGCGGTTTTTAGTAAAACGTGGGTATGGTCAGGGGTATCGGGTCAAACGTAGTAGATGGGCCAGTTTCGTGGCGGGCATCGCCAGCTGATTCCCCGGGGACGGAGGAAAACGGATCATTTTGCTCCCGCAAGGCCCCACATAGCGCCGTTTGCCGCTGTGCGCGCTCACGACTTTTGAGTCGCACCCGTTTTCCTGCGAAAACGCCGTGTCTCAACTTTGGTGAGACATTTGTCTCACGCCCAAAACAGAATCTGGAACATGTGTCACCTGCCCAAATTGTGTCTCATTTCGTAACTTTAGGCTGTTGCAAGGTCTGAGACCGCGAGAAGGGAGACGCGATGAGTAAGTACACGAGGGGTCTCTTGGCGGTGATACTGGCCGTAGTGCTGGTGTTGCCGGCTGCGGCATTTGCCATGCTGCCCGAGGCCAACGCCAGGTCCAGCACCGGAATGGACGGACCGACGGTGAGCGGAAAGATAGTCGACCCTGACACCACCGGCCGCTGGCAGTACTGGGCGTCGGGCGGCGAGCAGGACCTGACGACACGTTATGTAGGCCGAATCTGGACGGACAAGACGGTCGAGCCAGCGCAGGACGAAAAGTCCGACTTTGTGACGACGCTCTCCACGATGTCTTCGACTTCTGACACAACGTCGCTGGTCACTAAACCGCTCGATATCGTGATGGTGCTTGATGCCTCCGGGTCGATGGATAATGACATGGGTGACAGCGATTCGACCAAACGCATCGACGCACTCAAGGCAGCTGCCAGTTCCTTTATCGACACCATCGCCGAGCAAAACAAGAGCATTAAAGATACGAATAAGCGGCATCAGGTTGCCATCGTTAAGTTTTCGGGTGCAAAGAAAAACGAGATCGGCAACGATACGTATCGCGATCGTCAGGGATACACGCACAACTACTCGCAGACCATGAAGAGCCTGACGCCGTGTGTTGATAGCGCTGCGACGGAACTTAAGAATACGGTCGGCTACATCGAGCCTGCCGGTGCCACGCGGGCTGATTACGGCCTTGAACTTGCTCGCGACATGTCGGGCCGCGAGGATGCCCAGAAGGTAGTTGTGTTCTTTACGGACGGCACGCCCACAGACGTCAGGAACTTTAACCCTACGGTTGCCAATAATGCCATAGTCGCCGCCAAGAAAATGAAGGGGAAAGGCGCTACGGTCTACACCATCGGCATTTTTGATGATGCGAATCCCGCTGACGAGCCTACGAACTACTGGACGAGCGACGAAAACAAGTTCATGCACGCCGTGTCGAGCAACTATCCAAACGCCACGTCCTACACAACCAATGAGCTTGGTAAGCGCACCGAGAATTCCGATTTCTACAAGGCTGCGTCGAATGCCGATGAGCTCAAGAAGGTGTTTGATGATATCTCGAGCTCTATCACCTCGGGCAAGGGCTCTCCCACTCAGATCGAGGATGGTTACGACGAGAGCAAGTCCGGCTACATCACCTTCAGTGATGAGCTGGGCGACTTTATGCAGGTCGATACGTTTGTCAGCGCTCAGATTAATGGCGTCCCCTTTGATGAAGTGACCAAGACAACCAAGGGCAATACGGACACGTACGAGTTTTCGGGCGTGGCCAAGGACCTGGCCATCACCGTCGAGCGCTCTGCCAATGCGCAGCAGGGCGATATCGTGACGGTTAAGATCCCCGCATCGCTGATTCCGCTGATCCGCTATCACGTGGACATGGAAAACGGGATCTTTGAGCGCACGTCGCTCAATGACATCAAGCCTATTCAGATTAAATACACCTCGAGCGTCAAGGACGAAGCACGCAACAACCTGTTTACGCCCGATAAGGTGCTCAAGAAGTATATCGATGACCACAAGGACGCCGACAACCAGACGGTCTACTTCCTGGCCAACAAGTGGTCGGGCGGCGAGCTGGGCGATGTTGTCGCCGAGTTTGAGCCCGCCGATACCAACAGCTACTATTACTTCCAAAAAATCACGCCTATCTACACGGACAAGGAATGCACCCAGCGCGCGACGGTAAAGCCGCAGGGCAACGACGTCTATTACTACAAGGACGAGTTTGTGGCGATGGGCGCAAACGACAAGCCGAAGGACGACTATGCCGTTGTGGAGTTTGAGGGGCACGAGATCGCC
This sequence comes from Collinsella aerofaciens, assembly GCF_040915545.1. Lineage (GTDB taxonomy): Bacteria > Actinomycetota > Coriobacteriia > Coriobacteriales > Coriobacteriaceae > Collinsella > Collinsella aerofaciens_BE. Next base: position 2,284 of record NZ_JBCPDH010000011.1, read on the forward strand.
AACTACGACGGCGCTCTGGTCAAAGATGACGGCTATTGGTCCTTTAATAAGGGAACCGCGCGCTTGGCCTATATCGACCAGCTGCATACCACCAAGGACGATGTGGAGGCGAACGGCAACAAGACCGAGACCGCGCGCGACGTGCTTAACCCCAGGTGGAATGACCTTTCCTCCGTTGCGACTTCCACGCACGTGCATTCGCACCTGGGCAACAACGGCAAGATTATCTTTAGCCTTGCAACCAAGCCGACAACGGTGGATACCAAGACTGACTTTGGTCTGACCAAGGTGCTCGAGGGCCGCAAGTGGGCGGATACGGATGCGTTTGAGTTTGAGCTCTCCGCGACGTCCGACAACAATGCCCCGATGCCCGACCCCGCGACCGTAACTGTGACCAATGCCGATCTCGACAAGGGCAAGGCAGCCATTAACTTTGGCAAGATTACTTATGTCGAGCCGGGCGAGTACACCTATGAGGTCCGCGAGGTCAAGGGCGACGCCGGTGGCATTACCTACAGCAAGAACGTTGTCACGTTCAAGGTGACTGTGACGGTTAACGCCAAGGGCGAGCTTAAGGCTGACGTTGAAAAGACCTCGGGTGAGACTAAGTTCACGAACACCTATAGCGCCAAGACGGAAACCCCGCTGACTCTTGAGGCTACCAAGACACTCACGGGGCGCCTGATGGCCGACGGTGAATTCAAGTTTACGTTGAGCTACGCGGGGCACGACGAGGTCCTGCTGAACGCAACCAACAAGAGTGGCAAGGTTGAGTTCGGTCCGCTGACGTACACGACCAAGGCGCTTGTCAAGCTTGTCGAGGAAGACAAGGCGTTGTTTGACGCCAGCGCAGATAAGCCCACGTGGACTATTCATTACATTGCTGCCGAGCAGACCGGCGAGCTGCCTGCGGGCGTGAGCGCTACCACGGCGGCAATTGACGCATGTGTGACCGTTGCCGACAACGGCGATGGTACCCTGACGGCGACGGCTGTCTACGGCGACGCCGGCAACGAGTTTGTGAACTCCTACACTGCCGCGCCTGTCGAGGTATCGCTTGTGGGCAAGAAGAATCTGCAGGTTCCTGATGGCCTGACCCCGGCTGACATTGCCGGCAAGTTCACCTTTACCGTGACCGGTGAAGAGGGCGCACCCATGCCCGCGAACGCGAGCGTGACCAATGATGCCAAGGGCAAGGTCGACTTTGGCAAGATCGCCTTTACGCTCGACGACCTTAACAAGGCTCTGGGCGAGAAGCGCGAGAAGCGCGAGCACACCTTTACCTACACCGTGACCGAGTCCGGTAAGGTTGCTGGCGTGACCAACGACGCCAACGCCACGCGCAAGGTTTCCTACACCGTGACCGATGACGGCAAGGGTAATCTGAGCGTATCCCACAAGCCAGACGGCGATGTGGCATTTACGTTCACCAATGCCTATAACGTGAAGCCTGTCGAGGATCGGATCACGGCGACCAAGGTCCTGACCGGGCGCGACATGACTGAGGGCGAGTTCTCCTTCGAGCTCGTCGAGGGCGAGGGCAAGGACGCCAAGGTCGTTGCCACCGGCAAGAACGCCGCCGACGGCACGATTACGATGAGCCCCGTGAAGTACGACAAGGCTGGAACGCACACCTACACGCTGCGCGAGGTTAACGGCGGAACCACCAGCAAGGGCGTCACCTACAGTGATGCCAAGTTCACCATCGTGACGACCATCACCGATAACGGCGACGGTACGCTCAGTGCCACGCATGTTCTGAAGGACGTCAAGGTTGCCGAGTTCAAGAACTCCTACAACGTGACCCCCAAGAGCTCCAGCGTCACCGACCTGATCACCGCGGACAAGGTCCTGGACGGGCGCGACCTCAAGGCTGGCGAGTTCCGTTTCGAGCTCGTCGAGGGCAATAACGTGGTCGCCACCGGTACCAACAATGCCGACGGCAAGATCGTAATGGATCCTGTCACCTACACTGCGGCTGGCGAGCACACCTACATACTGCGCGAGACCAAGGCTGGCACCACCGAAAATGGCATTACTTACAGCACCGCTGAGTACACTATTGTGACCACCGTCAAGGATAACAACGATGGCACCCTCAGCGTGGAGCACAAGCTGCAGAATGTTGACAAGGCGACCTTCGAGAACGCCTACACCGTAACCCCCAAGAGCTTCAGTGTTACTGATCAGATCACGGCGACCAAGGTCCTGACCGGGCGCGATCTCAAGGAAGGCGAGTTCTCCTTCGAGCTCGTCGAGGGCAACGATGTTGTTGCCACCGGCAAGAACGATGCCCGCGGCAAGATCAAGATGAGCCCCATCGAGTACACCGCTGCCGGCGAGCACGCCTACACGCTGCGCGAGGTCAAGGGCGACGCCGGCAACGGCATCACCTACGATGGCAAGACCTACACCATCGAGACCACCATCACCGACAAGGGCGACGGCACGCTCGAGGCGAAGCATGTCCTGAAGGGCGACGGCGAGGCGAAGTTCAGCAACAGCTACAAGCCGAATCCTGGTGAGTTCAGCGTCACCGACCAGATCACCGCGACCAAGTCCCTGACCGGCCGCGACCTCAAGGACGGCGAGTTCTCCTTCGAGCTCGTCGAGGGCGAGGACGAGGACGCCAAGGTCGTCGCCACCGGCACCAATGCCGCCGATGGCAAGATCACGATGAACGCCGTGAAGTACACCGAGGCCGGCAAGCACGCCTACACGCTGCGCGAGATCAAGGGCGGAACCACCAGCAAGGGCATCACCTACAGTGACGCCAAGTACACCATCGAGACCACCATCACGGACAACGGCGACGGCGCCCTCAAGGCCGAGCATGTCCTGAAGGACGCCACGGCTGCGACTTTCAAGAACACCTACAGCGTGGCCCCGCTCGATGCGGAGCTCGACTTTGACCTGGGCAAGGTCATCAGCGGCCGCGACTGGACGGATGGGGACGAGTTCAGCTTTACCATCACCGCCCCCGAAGACGCCCCACTGCCCGATCCCGCAACCGTAACCGTGAGCAAGAAGGACGCGAAGGACGGCATTGCCGCCATCAAGTTCGGCAAGATTCACTACGCTGCCGCCGGAACCTATAAGTACGAGATTCGCGAGAACGCGGGCAGCACGGTCGGCTTGACGTATGACGCGCATGTCGCAACCGCCGAAGTGACCGTGACCGAGAACGGCGATGGCAGCCTGACCGCCAACGTCACCAAGAAGGAAAACGGACGCTTTACCAACACGTACCGCACTGAGCTTAACTACACCGCTGCCGGCGGTCTGTGGCTCAGCAAGTATCTGGATGGCCGCCCCATGACCGAGGGTCAGTTCACCTTTACCGTGACACCTGCTGACGACGCTTCGGCTCGCGCGCTCGGTCTGCTGCCCGGGGCTAATAGCTTCAAGTCCCCCGCAGCGGCAGAGGCAACGGTCGGACTGATCGACATTCTGGCTGGTCATGAGGTTATATTTACGCAGGCTGACGCCGGCAAGACCTTTATGTACACCGTGGCCGAGAAGAACGACGGCCAGCCCGGTTACACCTACGACGACGCCGTGCGCACGGTGACGATCGCCATCGCCGACGACACCGCCGGCACGCTCACTGCTACGACGACCGTTTCCGGCGGTCCCGAGGGCACGCATGAGACGGTCCACAAGAGTGGCGAGAACAAGGTCGAGAAGGCCCTGGTGCCGTTCCACAACAGTTACAGCGCTACGACCAACACGCCTGGCGGCACCGCCGCTCAGGTCGTTGCCACCAAGACTCTGACCGGCCGCCCGATGGCCGACGGCGAGTTCTGGTTCGGCATCGCCTATCAGGGTGAGCTTGTGGCATACGAAAACCTCAAGCCCAATATCGGCGGGCACGTGAGCTTTGATACGCTGCACTACGACACTAAGATGCTTGCTAATCTTGAGGCTGCTGGGCTTGCCCATCGTACCGATAAGGACGGTAAGCTTGCCTGGACCATTAACTACACGGCCTACGAAGATTTATTCGGGCTGCCGAATGGCGTTTCCGCTACAACGTGGAGCTTTGGCTTTAAGGTTATCGTCGTCGACAACGGTGACGGTACCCTGACGGCGACGGTCGACTACGGCGGCGTCGAGCCCTTGTTCGAGAACGTCTACGGCGCCGACGCCGTGGATGCCGCGCTCACCGGTACTAAGAAGCTCCAGGTTGCCGAGGGCCTGACCCCGGCCGACATCACGGGTAAGTTCACCTTTACCGTGACCGCCGACGAGGCAGGTGCCCCGATGCCCGAGCGCACGACCGTAACCAACGACGCAGCCGGTAACGTGGACTTTGGCAAGATCCACTTTACGCTCGAGGACCTCAACCGCGCTCTGGGCGTGAAGGCCGATGCTTCTGACGACGCATCGAGCGATGCCGAGGCCAACGCCGACGAGGCCGAGGTTGACGCCGACGCTGCCGACACCGACGAGTCCAACGACGAGTCCGAGCCTGCGGCCCCCACCGCTCCGCGCTCGCACACCTTTGCCTATACGGTGACCGAGACCGGCAGCGCCCCTGGCGTGACCAACGATGCCAACGCCACGCGCAAGGTTTCCTATACCGTGACTGACGACGGCGCCGGACATCTGAGCGTCAAGCGCGAAGGCGACGACGGTGCTGCCTTCACGTTCACCAACACCTACAGCGTGACGCCTACCGATTCGTCCGTGACCGATCAGGTCAAGACGGTCAAGCGTCTGACCGGCCGCGACCTTGCAGCTGGCGAGTTCACGTTTGAGCTGCTCGAGGACGGTGCGGCTGTCGCTAGCGGTACCAACGACGTCAACGGTAACGTTACGCTGAGCCCGATCCGCTACGAGGCACCCGGTACGCACACGTACACGCTGCGCGAGGCTTGCCCCAACGCGCTCGGCCTGTACAAGGGCGTCACCTATGACGGCACGACCTACACCGTCGTGACCGCCGTCTCCGACAATGGTGACGGCACGCTGACCGCGACGCACAAGCTCGAGGGAACTACCGAGTCGGCTGGCTTTACCAACAAGTATCACGCCATGCCCACGCAGGTTTCCATCGGCGCGGTCAAGGTGCTCGAGGGACGCGAGCTCAAGAAGGACGAGTTTAGCTTTAAGCTCGTTGGCGAGAACATCGAGTCTACGGTTACCAACGATGCCGACGGCAAGATCAACTTCGACAAGCTCGAGTACGACGAGCCCGGTACGTACGTCTACACCATCAGCGAGGTCAAGGGTGACGAGGCCGGTATGACCTACGACAAGTCCGTCTTTACCGCGACCGTTAACGTGGTCGACGACGGCGAGGGCAACCTCAAGGCGAACGTTGCCTTTACCAAGGGCGACAAGAGCGTCGAGGGTATCGTGTTCAACAACACGTACAAGAAGCCCGAGACGCCCGTGCCGACGCCCGACCCCGGCACGCCCAAGACCGTGACGAACATCGTCAAGACGGTCAAGGGTTTCCTGCCCACCACGGGTGACCAACAGGCCGCCGCACTGCTCATGGCATTTGTTATTGCCATGGCCGGTGTCGGTGCCCTGGTCTGGGGTATCCGTAAGCGCTAGGCACGCTGGCAGCGCCCGGGGCCAAAAGGCCCCGGGCGGCCGGCGGGGAGCCAGAACATAGCCCCCACCCCACCCCCGGCCGTCACGGAGGTATCTCCCTCCTCCGTGACGGCGCTTTTGTGTGCCGGGGGAGGAGGGTGCGCCACGAAACCGGCCCATCTACTACGTTTAGCCCCTTACCCCCAACCATGCCGAAAAGCGCAAAAACAAAACCGCAGGTAGAACGCCTGCGGTTTTGTTCAAAACGAAGGTATGGTCAGGGGTATCGAGTCAAACGTAGTAGATGGGCCGATTTCGTGGCGGGCGGTTTCGGCTGATCCATTGGGGACGGAGGAAAACGGCTCATTTTGGTCCCGCGAGGCTGGCGGAGACACTCGTGCAGGGCCGCCCGAACAAAACTATGCCGGTTTACTACGATGAATCCGAGATTCCTGACCACACCCGCATTTTTGCAAATATCGCAAGTGTTCTACCTGCGGTTTTGTAAGTGCGCAATTTGCCGTGGTCGGAGATATGCGGTTCATCGTAGTAAACCGGCATAGTTTTGAAATGGCATCAAATTGGCGGCAGCCAGCGGCTAGCCTCGCAGATAGGCGATGGCGATTTGGGTGCGGTTGCGTAGCCCCATTTTGGCTAGGATCGAGCTGATGTGGTTGCGCACGGTGCCTTCGCCCATATAGGCGGTGGCAGCGATCTCCTTGTTGTCGAGGCCGCGGGCGATGAGCTCGGCGACTTCGAACTCGCGGTCGGTCAGGCCGGCAAAGGCGGCGGGCCGGCGGGTCGCGCCGGCCTCGACGTCCGCCCCATCAAAGTTGATATCTTCGATCGCCTTGCCCTCGAGCACGCGTTTGCCGTCCATGACCTGCGCCAACGCCGGCGGAATGGCAGCGACATCGGTCTTGATCAGGTAGCCGCGGGCGCCCAGCTTGAGCGCCGACACAATGTACTCGTCATCCGAGAACGTCGTCAGAAACACCACGCGCGCCGCAGGGTCGTGCTCAAGGATCTCGCGCGCGGCCGAAAGGCCGTCGCGTCCCGGCATCTGGATGTCGAGCAGCGCAATATCGGGTGCGTGCTCGGCGTAGAGCGCCACCGCATCGTTGCCGTTGGCACCGGTGCCCACCACTTCGATCTGCGGCTGGGCGCCCAAGATAATCTTGAGCGAATCGACCACCAAGCGGTCGTCGTCGACAACGATGAGCCTCATCGGCCCTCATCTCCTTGCTGTTTGGGAACGGTGGCAAACACACGCCAGCCGCCGGCGCCGGCACGCGGGCCGGCGGTGAAGGTGCCGCCAAGCGTCTCGATGCGCTCGCGCATGGAGGCGAGCCCCATGCCCTCCGCGGTGCCGCGGCCGCTTGCTTGGACCTCACCCACGCCATCGTCGGTAACAATGAGCTGGTAAAACGACGGATGCTCCATGCACCGTACGGTGACGGTCTGGGCGCAAGCGTGGCGTATGGTATTGGAGAGCGCTTCGCGCAGGACCGCTGCAAAGCAGTTGGCGACGTTTGCGGGCGCATGTTCGGCCATAACTTCAAGCTCAATCTGCGGGCCGCCGTCCGAGCGTGTGCCTTCGACAATGCGTTCGAGCTGCACGGAAAGGTCGACGGCGTTGTCGTTGAGCGCGTGGACGCTGGCGCGCACAAGCTGGAGCGCCTCGTCAACCGTGCGTTTAACGTCGGCGAAATCGGCGGCGACGCCAGGCTCGTCGGCGTGGACCACGCGTAGGGCTTCGGCCTGCAGTGAGGCGCGCGTGAGCTGGTGCCCGACGTTATCGTGGATCTCGCGCGCGATGCGGGCGCGTTCGGCGAGCGTCGCGAGCTCGACTTCGTAGTCCTGGCGGTCGGCGAGGTCGCGGTTGCGCGCTTCGAGCGCGAGGGCTCGTTCTTGTAGCTCGTCGCGGGTACGGCGCATGCGCTGTTGCTCGCGCTCCAGTTGGGCGGTACGTAGCGATAGCAAGGTGGCGGCAACCGAAAGGATGGCGGTCAGCAGGAGCGTTCGTGCGGTAAGCGCATCGGCGCGAAGGTCCGCGACGAGCGCAAAGGCAAAAGCGGAGCCAATGCCCAGCGCGACCCAGGCGTGCTCACGGCGCACGCGCCGCGCGATGTCATAGAAGGCGAGAGGCGCAAACGGCACAAACGGCGGCACGAAGACGGCCGCGATGATGCAGGCGTAGCTCGCGGCCTCACTCACACGGCGGGCGCGGTTTCCCTGTGCGACCTCGGCCAGTGAGGTGGCAATAACGCCAAGGCAAAACGCCGCAACCAGACGAGCGTCCACAGCAAGGCCCGTGGCGGCTGCGATACAGCACGCCAGCACGATCGATTTGTCGAATAGCCTGTTCATACGGGTATTGTACGCGAAGCTGCGCGTGGTGGAGGGGCCGCCTAGCGCAACCGTGACATTCCTCCCGCACGGTGGGGCGGTCGCGTCAGCGGGCCACGCGACCGAGCCCCCGCACTCGTGACAAAGCTCACTGGTGCGCGCCGTCCGCTCCTGCGATGATGCAATCGTACCGGGCCGCAAGCAACAGAAGGGCCGCCTCATGACAGACATCGTCCACGTCGAAAACCTCGTCAAGCGCTACGACGATCTTATCGCGCTCGACCACTTTAACCTGAGCATCGCCCCCGGCGAGATCTTTGGCCTGCTGGGCCCCAACGGCTCGGGCAAGACCACGTCCATCAACTGCATCCTGCAGCTGCTCGCCTACGACAAGGGCACCATCGAGCTGTTCGGCGAGCCCATGACGCCCGCCCGCTACGACCTCAAGCGCCGCATCGGCGTGGTCCCGCAGCAAGTTGCGGTGTTTGACGAGCTTACCGTGCGCGAGAACATCGACTATTTCTGTAGCCTCTACGTTAACGACCGCAAGCGCCGCCGCGCGCTGGTGGACGAGGCGATCGACTTTGTGGGCTTGGGCGACTTTACCAAGTTTCGCCCCGGCAAGCTCTCGGGCGGCCTGGCGCGTCGCCTCAACATTGCCTGCGGCATTGCGCACAAGCCCGAGCTCATCTTCTTTGACGAGCCTACGGTGGCAGTCGACCCGCAGAGTCGCAACGCCATCCTGGAGGGCATCTGCCGCTTGCGCGACGAGGGCGCCACGGTGGTGTATACCAGCCATTACATGGAGGAAGTCGAGCAGATTTGCAGCCGCATCATGATCATGGACGGCGGACGTGTGCTGGCGCAGGGCACCAATGACGAGCTCAAACGCATGATTCAAATGGGCGAGCGCGTGACTGTCGAGGTCGGCGCCGTCGAGACCGCCACGGTCGAGCGGCTGCGCGCCCTCGAGCACGTGCTTTCGGTTGAGCTGTCCGGCGGCGAGCTCGTCTGCACCTGCGAAGCGAGCCCGCACAATTTGGTCGACATTCTCGACACGCTGCGCGCCGCCGATGTGGCGCTCGGCCGCGTGTGGAGCGAGCCGCCGACCCTCAACGACGTGTTCCTCGAGATCACCGGCCGCGAGCTGCGCGACTAGGGGGCAGTCATGTTCAACACCATCATCACTACGGTCAAGACGCTGCTGCGCCGGCCGAGCACGTGGGTCTGGGGCGCTCTCTTTCCCATCGCACTTTCCACGATGTTCATGTTTATGTTTGCGAATCTGAGCTCCGACGGCACGGTCGACCCGGTACCGGTTGCCGTCATAGCGGACGAGGCCTGGGACGCCTCGACCTTTAAGGACGTGGCGACGTCGCTTGCCAAGGAGAGCGACAATCAGCTGCTCGAGATCCACGAGTGCGACGACGCAGCCGATGCGAACCGTGCGCTTAAGGCCGGCGAGGTCGCGGGCATCTATACGGTCGACGACGCAGGCGCACCCAAGCTCACGCTGCTATCGAGCTACGACAGCTCGCGCGCATCATCGGTGCTCACCGATCGCAGCATCCTGGAGACGGTGGCAAGCTCGTATACACAAAATGCCGAGCTCATGTCCCAGATTGCCCAGGACAACCCGGCGGCACTCGCCGACCCCGAGGCGGTTGCGCGCGCCCTGTCGCTCGAGGGCGGCACCCGTCGCGTGAGCCTTACGCGCACCACGCCCGGCGGCACGGTCATCTACTATTACGCGCTTTTTGGCCTGGTCGCGATGATGTCTGCCGAGTTTGCCGCCTTGAGCGTTGTCGACCTGCAGCCCAATCTGTCGGGCCTTGGCGCGCGCCGCTGCGTGGGCGGCCTTTCCAAGACGGCGTCGCTGGCCGGCATTTTTGTCGGCTCGTGGCTGGTCTCCTTTGCTTCGATGGTGATCGCGATCGGCTACGTGCGCCTAGTCGTGGGCGTCGACTTTGGCGGGCGCGAGGGGCTGTGTTTGGTGGGCGCCGCCGCTTCCGCGCTTGCCGCCACGGGCTTGGGGCTCTTTGTGGGCACGCTTCCCGTTAAGGGCGGCAAGGCGTCCAAGTCGGGCATCCTCACGGGCTTTGCCACCACGTGCGCCCTGTTCGCCGGCCTCTACGGCGAGCCGGCGATGGCGCTTGCCGACGACGTCGCCCGCGCCTGCCCGGCCGAGTGTTGGCTCAACCCCGTCAAGCTTGTCTGCGACATGTTCAACCGCCTGTATTTCTTTGAGGACTTGGGCCCCTTTGTCGTTCGCGCCGGCGCGCTGGTCCTCATGACGCTGGTGTTTGTCGCCGCCGCTACGCTGATCTTTGGAAGGAGCCGCTATGAGCACCTTTAAGACCGCGCTTCGCATGGCGCTCGCACACCCGCTCTATCTGCTTATCTACACGGTGTTCATTTCGCTCATGGGCGTATTCATCGCGGCATCGGTGAGCTGGAACTCGTCGCAGCTCACCGAGTACAAGCCCTACGACACCAACGTGATCGTGATCGATCGCGACGACAGCGATCTTTCGCGTGCGCTTACCAAACATCTGGGTTCGCGCTTTGAGCTGGTCACGGGCGTCGGCGACGACACCTACGACCTCGCGGACGCGCTCTCCAAGAGCAATAGTGCCAAGGGCAGCGCCGACTGCGTGTTCTTTATCCCGGAGGGGTTCGAGGACGACCTGGTCGCGGCTGCCCGCGCGAGGGAGGCCCTGCCCAAGCTCGACGTGACCTACGGTTCCGGCACCATGGCGGCGGCGCTTTCGTCTGCCGAGGCCTCGCGCTGGATCTCGCTCGCGGGCGCTGCGGCGGCGCTTGAGCCCGCTGCTTCTAACGGCGATGTTGCCAAGGCCGCCGAGCATGCCGCTGCAAAGCGCGCGGAGGTCCAGATCGAGCAGGTCAAGGTCGACTCGACGGCTGCCGCCACGCTCGAGTCGTATTTCAACTTTGGCGCGTACGCGATCATCTCGTCGGTCATCGTGTCGGTGGGACTGGTGTTCTCGGGCATGAACGAGCCCGAGCGTGTGCGCCGCATGGAGGCCGGCCCGGTCTCCGAGCGCCAGCGCTCGCTTGCTGTGTTTGCGGCCGCCGCCGTGCTCACCGTCTGCATCTGGTTTGTGTCGAGCATGATGGGCGTTGTGGGCTTTGCCGGCGCGGTCGCCGAGGTCGGCGTGGGCCGTGTGTGCCTGGCGCTGGCAGCGACGTTTGCCCTGGCGTGCACGCCGCTGGCCGTTGGCTTTGCCCTTTCGAGCCTGGGTGCGCGTGAGGAGCTGCTCAACGGTGTGGGCAACCTGCTCGGCATGCTCATGACGTTTTTGGGCGGCGCTTGGATGCCGCTGTCGCTCATGGGCTCGGCCGTGCAGACCGTGGCGCACTTTGTGCCGACATATTGGGTGAACGATGCGATCAGCAAGGCACTTGCCTCGGATCTGACGTCTGCCGTGCTGAGCGACATCGCCTGCGATCTGGGCGTCACGGTGCTCTTCGCCGCCGCCATTGCCGCCGTAGGTCTGGCCCTCGCACGCGCCAAATCCCGCGCCTAGCCACCTAGTCATTTAGAGCGTCCCCAATGACCAGTCTGAAATAAATCCCGAGCCTCGCTCCAAAATAGTTCGCCATGGTTTACTATTACGCTCATAAAGTAGCAATAGGCTAACAATGGGGGATAGCATGGCGACGAAGCAAGCCTACGTCCAGGTCAAGGGGCTCAAGAAGCACTACGGCGATGGAGATGCACGCCTGACGGTGCTCGACGGCATCGACACGTCCATCAACCGCGGAGAGATCTGCGTCATGCTGGGGCCTTCGGGTTCGGGCAAGTCGACGTTTCTTAACCTGATCGGCGGCCTGGAGGATGCCGACGGCGGCTCCATCATGGTGGACGGCTGCGACCTCACGGTGCTCAAGCCTACCGACCTGGGCGAGTATCGCCGCCGTGAGCTGGGTTTTGTCTTCCAGTTCTACAACCTGGTGCCCGATCTCACCATCAAGGAGAACATCGAGGTCACGGCGCACCTGTCCAAAAACCCGCTCAATGTCGACGACCTGCTGCGTTCGCTGGGCCTCTACGAGCACCGCAACAAGTTCCCGCGCCAGGTCTCGGGCGGCCAGCAGCAGCGCTGTGCCATCGGCCGTGCGCTCGTCAAAAACCCGGGCCTGCTGCTGTGCGACGAGCCCACCGGCGCGCTTGACTACAAGACGTCCAAGGAAATCCTGCAGCTCATGGAGGATGTCAACCGCACCTACGGCTGCACCATCATCATTGTCACCCACAATGCCGCCATCGCGCACATGGCCAATCGCGTGCTGCGCCTGCGCGACGGGCACATCGTCGAGGATGAGCTCAACGAGTCGCCCGTTGCGGCCGCCGAGCTCGATTGGTAGGCGGCGCCATGACACCTCTCGCAAAACGTCTCCCGCGCGAGCTGCGCCGCAATATCGGCAAATACCTGGGCATCTTTTTGCTTATGTGCGGAAGCACCGCTCTCACCTCGGGATTTTTGCTCGCAGCGCATTCCATCGGCTGCCTTATCGATGACATGCGCGATGCGTACGCGATTGAGGACGGCCGCGTGACCACCTCCTTCGAGGCTACCGACGATCAACTCAAGGCCGCCGAGGATGCAGCCGGCGACGTCGGCGGCGTCACGCTCTACAAGAATTTCTCCATCGACGCCATCATCAAAAAGGTGTCCGGCGACGACGGCACCAAGCGCACGCTGCGCACCTATGCGCACCGCACCAAGGTCGATATCGCGTCCTACTGTGAGGGCAAGGAGCCCAAAACGGACGATGAGGTGGCAATCGACCGTGTCTTTGCCACCAACAACGGCCTCGCCGTGGGCGATAAGGTCGAGCTCGAGGGCCGCACCTACACCATCTGCGGCATCATGACCCAGCCCGATAGCCAGGCGCTGTTCCTCAACAATTCGGACTTTACGGTGAACACCATCACGTACGGCGTGGCCGAGGTCACCGATGCCGGCTTTGCCGCGCTCGAGGATGCCGGCGGCGCGCCCGCCTACACCTACTCCTTTACCTTTGCCGATCGCGACCTCCCCACCGCGGATCGCATCGATGCGGAGCAGGATATGGTCGAGGCGCTGACCGACGCCGATGCGCGCGTGGATGACCTCATCGACGCCGATTCCAACCAGGGCATTGGCTATGCGCGCGACGACGTAGACGGCGACTCCATGATGTGGATGACGCTGCTCGACATCATCATCGTGATCATGGCGTTCGTCTTTGTGGTCCTTACCGACGCCACCATCGAGGAGGAGAGCGCCATCATCGGCACGCTGCTCGCCAGCGACTATCTTCGACGCGAGATCGTGCTGCACTACCTTGCGCTTCCCGCTATCGTGGGCGTGGTCGCGGCGCTTTTGGGCACTGCGCTCGGCGTTGTGTTCTTTACCGAGCCCATGCGCAGCCTCTATTACGGTTCGTATAGCCTGCCGCCCTTCCAGGTGTACTGGAGCTGGGAGATCTTTGTGAAGTGCGCCGTGGTTCCCGCCGCCGCGCTCATCCTCATCACGCTGGTGGGCCTGCTTCGCAAGATGGGCAAGACGCCGTTGCAGTTCCTTCGTCACGAGGCGAGCGGCAAATCGGGCACCAAGCGCGGCTTGCAGCTGCCGGAGCGCATGGGTTTTGTTTCCCGCTTCCGCCTGCGTATCTTCCTGCGCAACCTGGGCAACTTCGCCACGCTCTTCGTGGGCATTGCGTTTGCGTCGCTGCTGCTGCTCTTTGGCCTGGCGATTTTGCCCACGATGACGCACTATGCGGACAACCTCGAGACAAGCCTGGTCGCCGAACACCAGTACACGCTCAAGGCGCCGCTGGAGCTCGAGGGTACTGCCGAGGAGCGCGAGCAGTGGTCGGCACTCGAGCGCTTGCAGTCGGTTGACGGCGCGCTGCTTTCCGCCGCTCAGGATGCCGATGACGAGCTTGACGACGCGGCCGATGCGGCGCAGGCGGCAGCCGATGCCGCGACCAGCGCTCCGTCTGCCGAGAGCTTGGCCGCGGCGCAGGACGCGCTCGCCAAGGTTCAGGACAAGAAGGATGCGCTTTATGCGCGCCTCGATGACCTTGCCGATATCCTCGGCTGAAACCGCGACGAGGCTATCGACCTGATTGACAAGGCCTCTAAGATCGACACCGACAACGACGACATTCACCCGGTCAACACGATTGACAACGGCGCGGGCGCAATCGCGCAGGCCGAGAAATATGCCGTTTACCAGCTGCAATACGACCGCGGCGATGGTAATGGCGAGGAGACGATTTCTGTCTACGGCATCTCGCCCGATTCGCGCTACTGGAAAGGGCTGGACGTCGGCGACGGACGCGTCGTCTTTGGCGGTGGCTTACTCGACAAGTTTGGCTGGAGCGAGGGCCAGAAGGTTAAGCTTCGCGACAAGTACGAGGGCGAGAATTATTCCTTTGAGTACGTGGGCAAGGACTGCGTTTGGGGCTCTAAGTCGGATATGAATGTCTATATGAGTATCGAAGACTTTAACGAGCTGTTTGACAACGATGCGGCCTACTTTAACGGCTATGTGAGCGATGAGAAGCTCGACCTCGACGCGCGCTACTTTGCCGGCGATACCACGCCCGACGACATGCGCGCCGTGGGCGACCAGTTCATCGGCATGATGAGCAAAATGATCGGCATGATGGTTGGGCTTGCGGTGTTCATCTTCTTGCTGTTTATGTACCTGCTGACCAAGGCTGTGATCGACCACAGCGCCCGTTCGATCAGCTACATGAAAGTCTTTGGCTATCGCGATAGCGAGATTTCGCATCTGTACATCCGCTCGATCACGTTGTGCGTGGCAGCGTCACTCGTGCTGAGCCTGCCGGTCATTATTGGCTCGCTAACGGCCATCTTCCGCTCGATGCTGCTCGCCTATAACGGCAATATCGAGATCTACGTGCCCGCTTGGTCCATGGTGGCGTGCGCAGGAATCGGCTTTGCGACCTACCTGGTCGTGGCGCTGCTGCACACGCGCTCCATCAAGCGCGTGAGCCTCTCCGAGGCGCTGAAGATCCAGGAATAGAGAACCGCCCGCACGCGGGGGCACGAACCGAAGGAAGGGTGCCCTCGCGTTATTTGCCCGCCAGGCCCGACGTGGGCAAACGCGCGCAACGTCAGACTTCCCCGAACAGAAGGAGACCCATGGCAAGATCGGCAGAGGAGCTCAAGCAGCTCTCCATCAAGGAGTTCACCGAGGCGGCAAAGGTCTACGAATCCGGCCATGCCGGCATTTACGAGATGTGCAAGGACGACTATCCGCAAATGCTCGAGGAGCTTGAGCTCGAACCGTTCGAGGACGCGCTCGACGTGGGCTGTGGAACCGGAGCCGTCCTAGAACTGCTCCACGCCCGGTACCCCAGCAAGCACTTGACTGGACTCGACCTCACACCCGGGATGATCGACGTCGCTCGGGCAAAGCAGCTCGATAACGTCAGCTTTGTCGTCGGAGACGCGGAGGCACTGCCCTTCGAGCCCCGGAGCTTCGACGCCGTGCTCTGCTCCAACAGCTTCCACCACTACCCGCATCCGGAGAGGTTTTTCGCCGAGGTGGCACGCGTCCTTCGGCCCGGCGGGCGACTGGTCCTTCGCGACTACACCTCGAACGATGTCGCGGTCTGGCTCATGAACAACATCGAGCTACCGCTGGCACGCCTCTTGGGCCATGGCGACGTGCGCATCCTCAAGCTGTCCGAGCTACGCGCGCTCGTCGAGGAATTCGGGCTCACCCCGCTCAAGCTCGAGGCACAGAAGGGATTCCGCGCGCATCTGGTCGCGCGAAAGGGCTAGCGGTCCGCGCCAGGACGCTCCGTCACGCCAGGGCACGCCGTCAACGCCGCCACACCAGGGCACGCCATCAAACCAGATTATGGCCACGCTAGAACGCGCCGCCAAACCAAGGCGCGCCGCCACAAACGTGACGGCGCGCCCCTAGCTGCCAGGTGGCGAGGCACTCATTTAAGTCCGTCCCCAATGAGTGGTTTTAAGTCCGTCCCCAATGAGTGGTTTCAGTCATTTAAGTCTGTCCCCAATGACTGGGTGCCGTACTTGACTTTAACTCTGCTTTAACTGGTACCATCCTCTTATGTCTGTAACGCCATATAGACCGAGGGGATATATCTATGACCGCAACTGCACCCGCAGCACCCGCTAAGGTGTACTTCACCAACCTGCGCACGCATGCTCGCGAGAGCCAGCTCGACAAACTCAAGCGCCTCATCCGTCACGCCGGAATTGAGCAGATCGACTTTGAGAACAAGTTCGTCGCTATCAAGATTCACTTTGGCGAGTTGGGCAACCTGAGCTTTTTGCGCCCCAACTACGCCCGCGCCGTCGCGGACGTCGTGAAGGAGCTGGGCGGCAAGCCCTTCCTCACCGACTGCAATACGCTCTATGTCGGTAGCCGCAAAAACGCGCTCGAGCACATCGACACCGCCTACCAGAACGGCTTTACCCCGTATGCCACGGGTTGCCAGATCATCATCGCCGACGGCCTCAAGGGCACCGACGAGGCGCTCGTCCCGGTTGAGGGCGGCGAGTATGTGCACGAGGCCAAGATCGGTCAGGCGCTCATGGACGCCGATATCGTGATTAGCCTCACCCACTTTAAGGGTCATGAGCAGGCCGGTTTTGGCGGCGCCATGAAGAACCTGGGCATGGGAGGCGGCAGCCGTGCCGGCAAGATGGAGCAGCATGCCGCCGGCAAGCCGAACGTCGCGACCGAGCACTGCGTTGGCTGCCATGCCTGCGAAAAGATCTGCGCGCACAACGCTATCTCGTTCGATGGCACCCGCGAGCGCGAGCTTGCCGGCGGCGCTACTCGCACGGTGCACGTGGCCGCTATCGACCACGATCGCTGCGTGGGCTGCGGCCGCTGCATCGGCGTGTGCAACCAGGACGCCATCAAGCCCGGCTATGAAGCCGCGGCCGACGTGCTCAACTGTAAGATCGCCGAGTACACCAAGGCCGTTGTCCAGGATCGTCCCAGCTTCCACATTTCGCTGGCTATGGATATCAGCCCCAACTGCGATTGCCATCCCGAAAACGACACGCCTATCGTCAACGATATCGGCATGTTCGCGAGCTTCGACCCGGTCGCCATTGACCAGGCCTGCGCCGATGCCGTCATGGCATCCGAGCCGCTGCCCAACACCGAGCTCACCGATAGCGCGGCCAAGATGGAGCACAACCACGAGCATCTGGAGGGCGAGCAGGCCAAGGATCCCTTCTGCATCACGCATCCCGACACCGACTGGCGCGTGTGCATCGCGCACGCCGAGAAGATTGGCCTGGGCACGAGCGAGTATGAGCTCATCGAGGTCAAGTAGCGCCTAGCTATTGGACAAAATAAGCGCCTTTGTAGCGTTAGTTGAGCAAAAGCCGCCCGTGAGCACAGCGCTCACGGGCGGCTTTTTGGAAGTGCGGCGAAAAATCGAATCCCGCCGACCACAAACCGTTTTTTGGCAACAAAACCCCAGACGTTGCTTTTTGCCTAAAAATACTCGTCGAGGAAGTTGTCGACCGTGTTCCAGTAGAGTTCGGGGTCGACCTGCGCGCTCTTGGCGTGGGTGGCGCCATGGATGGTGAGCTTTTGCTTGACCTTGCTGGCGCACGCGTCGTAGTTTTGGTCGAGCATATCGTACGGCACAAAAGTGTCCTGGTCGCCGTGGATAAACAGCATGGGAACCGTCGCGTGTTTGAGTTGCTCCACGCTGCTCGCCTTATGAAAGTCGTAGCCCGCGCGCACGTTGCATACCAAGTTTGCTACATCGAGCAAGGGAAAGCTGGGCAAGCCGAACACGTTCTTGAGCTGCAGAGAAAACTCGTCCCAAACACTCGTATAACCGCAGTCCTCGATAATGCATTTCACGTTTGCGGGCAGAGGTTTCCCCGCGACGTTCATGGCGGTTGCCGCACCCATGGATTCGCCAAAGACCAGGATGCGCGCCTTGGGGTCAGCCTGAACGATTCGCTCGATCCATGCGACGATGTCGAGGCGCTCGGGCCAGCCCATGCCGATATAGTCGCCGCCGGAGCGCTCGTGGGCGCGTGCGGCGGGTGCGAGTACGTTCATGCCGCGGTCGTGGAATCGCTTGACGTATCGGGCCATACCGATGGGCTCGTTGGTATATCCATGCAGGCAGACGGCGTAGTCGTGCGTGCTCTCCGACGCAGCAAAATACCAGGCGGCAAGCTCGGTCCCGTCGTTCGCGGTGAGGCTGCTGCTCTCGCGATTCTCTTTAAACCACGCCCGCGCCTCGGTTTCCTCGGCATCCGGCTGCTCACCTTTTTTGTCGTCTTTGCCATCCTGCATCATCTTCATGGTGTATGGCGCGCGGGGATTCAGCGCGAAGTCAAACAGAAAGTTGCCGGCAAATCCGAGCAGCGCAACGACAGCCACCAGTGCAACGATGCCGGCTATCTTGAGCTTTCGATGGGAACGTGCGTTTTGAGACATAAGAAGCTTTCCTATAAGATGTTAATACATCAACATTTAATGCAAGCGCATTATGGACGTTCGCCGTTGATGAGTCAACAGGCAAAGAATGGGTAAACAAAGGGTCACGTATGGTGCAAATTTCGCACGTACCTAGACGCTTTGATATAGTGTTGAGAACTCTTTACGTTGGAGGATGTAACCGGCATGTCCGATTCGAGCGACAGTTCTAAGCCGCGACCCAAGACCGCGGCCGTTCCACACTACACAGTGGGGGAGGAGATCATGAACTCCGTCACCCATGGTGTCGGCTGCCTGCTGGGTATCGCGGGCCTGGTGCTCCTGATCGTATTCGCCGCCCTGCGCGGCGGAGGCCCGGCCCATATGGCCGCGGCGATTGTCTATGGCGTCAGCATTATCCTCGAATACCTAGCCTCCACGCTCTACCACGCGATTCAGCCCGCGCGCGCCAAGCGCGTGTTTCGCATCATCGACCACAGCTGCATCTACCTGCTCATAGCCGGCAGCTATACGCCGTTTTGCCTCATCACGCTCGCAAACGACGGCGGCGCTGTGCTGTTCTTTGCCGTATGGGCCATCGCCATCATCGGCATCGCCCTCGAGTGCTTCCTACGCGAGCGCCAGCCGCATTGGGTAAGCGGCCTGGTCTACCTGCTGATGGGCTGGCTCGTTGTCTTTAAGCTGCCTGAACTTGTGGCGCTGCTCAACCCCGTGGCACTTGCCCTGCTCGCCGTCGGCGGCGTGTGCTACACCGCGGGCGTGCCGTTCTATATCGCCAAAAACGTGCGCTATCTGCACAGCGTGTTTCACCTGTGGGTGCTCGCCGGCAGCATCTTCCAGTTCATGGCGGTGATCCTCTTCGTAATCTAGCGACCATGCCTGCGCGCCCGCGTTCTCGTTTGGGCGCCGGTGCAATTGCCGTATCCGCCATCAACGTTTTAACCTGACGTCCCGAATCTTGGAGGTTCGAGAAACTCCCGATGGACATAACCATCTCCCTTATCACCACCCTCGTTTTGACCCTCATCAACGGCTACTTCTCTATGTCCGAGATGGCGCTCACCACGGCCAAGCGCGCCGTGTTGGAGCACGAGGCCGAGGAAGGCGACAAGCGCGCCGAGCGTGCCATTAAGCTGGCTGCCGACTCCGACCAGCTGCTCGCCACCATCCAGGTCGCCATCACGCTCGTGGGCTTCGCCTCGTCCGCCGTCGCCTCGACGAGTCTGTCCGACCCGCTCGCCACGTGGCTCATGAGCTTTGGCATCGCGCCGCTCTCCGCCATCGCACGCGGCCTGGCGCCGGTCATCATCACCGTCGCGGTCGCCTTCGTGTCCATCGTGATCGGCGAGCTCGTCCCCAAGCGCATCGGCCTGGCCAACGCCGAAGGCGTGTCCAAGCAGGTTGTGGGGCCGTTGTCGTTTTTCCAAAAGATCGCCCGTCCGCTCGTGTGGCTAACTGGTGCTTGCTCCGATGGCCTGGCCCGTATCCTGCGCATCAAGAGTGCCGACGACCGCCAGAACGTCTCGGAAGAAGAGATCAAGTACATGGTCTCGGAGCAGGACGACCTGCTCGACGAGGAAAAGCGCATGATCCACGAGATCTTCGACCTGGGCGACACCGTTGCCCGCGAGGTCATGGTGCCGCGCGTGGACACCACCATGTGCGAGGACGACGAGACGGTCGCCGACGTGCTGTCCACCATGCGCCAGACCGGCTTTAGCCGCATCCCCGTCTATCACGAGGATCCCGACAACGTCGCCGGCATCGCGCACATCAAGGACCTGATTCAGCCCGCGCTCGACGGCAAAGGCGACCAGCCCATCGCCGGCTTTTTGCGCGACGCCACCTTTGTGCCCGACACCAAGGACATCCTGCCGCTGCTGTCCGAGATGCAGACCTCGCACGACCAGATCGTGGTGGTCGTGGACGAGTACGGCGGCACGGCCGGCATTATCACTATCGAGGACATCGTCGAGGAGATCGTCGGCGAGATCGAGGACGAGTTCGACCCCGACAACAAGTATCTCACGCGCCTTTCGCGCCGCGAGTGGCTCGTTGATGGGCGTTTTTCGTGCGATGACGCGATTGAGCTTGGTTGGCCGCTTGAGGAAAGCGATGATTATGAGACCATCGCCGGCTGGATTTTGGAGCTTTGCGACTCGGTGCCCGACATCGGAGAGGTGTTTGAGGTTGCGGGGTACAAGTTTAAAGTGCAGTCGATGCGTGGCCAGCGCATCTCGCTCATTCGCGTGATCGCTCCGGCCGAAACCGATAAGAAGGATTCCGAGTCTTCGGTAGACGAGCCGACGACGTCGGGTGCGGGTTCCGCGAATCCGCACGACGGCGACGAGTAGGACAAGGAAGAGTAGGGGAGAGTTATGGCAGGCCTGTTTAACATCCTTAAGGTCACCGTCAGCGAGGACAAGATCTGCGCGCACGTGCTGGTGAACCCCGGCATGCCGCTCATGACCTCGGAGGATATCGAGGCTACGGCGCGCGTGTATTACCTGGTGCCGGCGATTGCCAAGCACCTGTGCCTGGGTGATTCCGGCCGCGAGTTCCAGGACTGCATGGGCCAGACCGAGCTTTGCCATCTGCTTGAGCATGTGACGGTCGAGCTCATGAACGAGACCGGTCTTGCCGGTAGCATCTCGTGCGGCCGCACGCGCGTAAGCGAGCACGACGAGCGCGTCTTTGAGGTTGAGCTTTCGTGCCCCGACGACGCGCTGGCCATCGGTGCGCTGTCTTCGGCCACCTTTATGATGGACTGGGCGTACCTGCACGCCGACCAGCCTGCCCCCGACGTGGAAGGCACGGTCGCGGGTCTGCGCAACCTGGTGTTGGGCATGCGCGCCGAGGCCGAGGGCAAGGATCCTCGCGAGGCCGTCGCCGCTGCGAACGGCGAAGATGCTGCCGAGGACGAGGGCGCTGACGAGGGCGATGTGCCGGTCGACGCCGAGCTCGTTGCCGATGCGACCGCCGAGCCCGTTCCCGCCGAGCCCCAGGGCGTCCCCAACTTTGACGACGAGCCCCAGGTGGCGATTGATACCGAGGGCGCGGTTGCCGAGAACCACGAGGCATCCGCTGCCGTCTTTGGCGGTGCTGCGACGGTTCCGGCAGGACCTGCGCATGAGGGCGGCCTGCCGCTCGTGGACGGCGCCGGCGAGGACCCGGGTGCCACGATGGCCATGCCGGCTATGCCTCAGGAGTAGGCCTACGCGTTTATCACCATCACGTACCTGCGCCTTTGCCGTACGCAGATGAGCGGAGCGGCAAGTGATGCGCTGCGGGTATAATGGACAGCATTCAAACGGTGGGCACCGACGTGCCCGCAGGAGAGGAATGATCATGGGTAAGACTTTCAGCTTTGTCTCCGGCGCACTTTTTGGTGCCGCTGCCGGCGCTATTGTCGGCGTTGCTCTGGCCCCGCGCTCGGGCGCCGAGACCCGCGCCATGGCTGCCGATATCGCCAACGACGCCTGGGACAATATGCGCGACACCTACGAGCACAGCGCCGAGGAGGCCCGTGCTGCGGTGAATGACTTTGGCCCGATGGTCGACGCCAAGACCGATGACCTGCGCGCCAAGGTCGATCTGGCCCGCGAGCGCATGGACCAGCTGCGCGAGCAGCTCAACGACGCCATTTCGGGCGGCAACGTGACGCCTGCCGCCGACGTCGTGGTCGAGAACGCCGTCGAGGCTGATACCGAGGCTGCGGAGCCCTCGACCGAGGCATAATGCGCGCCGGGGATTTTGTCGGCGCCAAGATCTATCGCAAGCCTACCGAGGACAAGCGCACCAAAAAGGACGGCACGCCGCGCAGCCCTAAAAAGCTCGGAAAGATTCACTTTCCGGTCTTTACCCCGGGTGGTACGCGCGTGGTCGGCTTTATGGTCCGCCAGTCCGATATCGCGGGCATGATCGAGCGTCCCGACCGATTTGTAGCGCTCGACGCCATTGGTGTCTACGAGGGCGCCATTGCGGTCGATGACGTCAAGGGCACCTACGATGCCGCCGCTGCCAAGCGCCTCGACATCAACCTGGACGATTGCATCATCTGGGTCGGTATGGACGTGCGCACGGAATCGGGCGACGTCGTGGGCTATTGCTCGGATGTGGAGTTCAAGCCACGCTCGGGCATCGTGCAGGCATTCTATGTGACTGCCGGTGCTGCTTCGAGTGTTTTGGTTGGTGACACGCAGGTGCCGCCGACGATGCTGCGCGGCTACGAGAACGGCGCGATGGTCGTCTCAGACGAGGTCAAGTCGCTCGGGTATTCGGGCGGTGCGGCTGCCAAGGCCGCCGAGGCCAGCGTCGTGGTGGGCGACAAGGTCAAAAAGGGCGCCAAGGTGCTCGACGACAAGGGATCGGTTGCCGTGGACAAGGGCAGTCGCGCACTGGGCAAGCAGCTCGGCAAGACGCGCGGCATGTTCAAGGCCTTTAAGGACGAATACCAAAAGGCGAGCGGAGGCTCGTCAAAAGCTACAAAATAGCGACGTACCAAATGATGGGAGGCAAGCCGGAGACCTGTTGCTCCGGCTTGCTGTGTTTATGGGGGAGGGCACATGCGCCAAAACGGATCCAACTTAAACGGGCGTTCGGGTGCGCGTCCGACGGCGCGCCGCGACCTGGGGCAGCTGCCCAGCGGTCAGCGCAAGCGTCACCGTAAGCCCGGCGCGATGTATCTCAACCATAGCCGCGGCTTTAGCGACCGCAGCGCTCGCATCGGCAACAGCCGTACGCCCCGTCGTTCGTCTCGCCTGCCCTATGCGCTCATTGCCGTGGGCTGTGCGCTCGTGCTGTTTATCGCTGCCGTCGTGGGCTACGTCAACCGCAGTGTGGACGTGGAGCTCAACGGCCAGAAGACCGCGGTGCGTGTGGGCTCTACGCTGCAGAATCTCATCGACGACCAGGAGTTGACTGACACCTACGACGCAGGCGACCTGCTGGCCGTCGATGACAGCGTGCTCAAGCGCCATGGGGGCGAAAAGCTGTCGGTGAAGGTCGACGGCAAGCGCGTGAAACAGGGCAAATGGGATAGCCGCGAACTTGAGGGCGGCGAGAAGGTGACGGTCAAGGATGGCCGTAACACTTACGAGAAGCACGAGGTTCAGGCTACGGTTATCGAGCCCAAGCTCAAGGTCGAGGGCACGGGCGCTATCGAGTATGTGCAGACATGGGGTGTCCAGGGCCGATCCGAGGTGTGGGTTGGTGAGCAGTCAGGCAAGACGCAAGACCGCGGCGAGGTTGTGCCCGCCACCGATTGCGTTGTTGCGTGCGCCAGCGTGGCGCCCAAGGGCAACAAAAAGTACGTGGCACTGACGTTTGACGAGGGTCCGAGCGGCGCCACCAAACAGATCTTGCAGGTGCTCAAGGAAAAGGGCGTCACCGCGACGTTCTTCCTTTCGGGCGATGCGGCCGAGGCCTCGCCTGCCACGGCCAAGGCGATTGTCGACGCCGGGTGCGAGATCGGATCCAACAGCTACAGCGACGATTCGCTCAAGGGTCAGGACCGTGAGGCGGTACGCGAACAGATCACGAAAGGCACCGATGCGATTAAGTCGGCGACCGGCGTGAAGACGATGCTGCTGCGTGCTCCCTACGCTGCCTTTGACGAACAAAACTGGATTGATGCGATGGACCTGGTCTCCGCCGTGGTCTCGTGGAATATTGACTCGGGCGACTGGCTGCTCAACGGTGCCGACGAGCAGGTCTCGACGGTGCTCGATTCGGTGACGCCGGGCAATATCGTGCTGCTCACCGATAGAGACGAATGCGCCGAGCAGACGCTCGAGGCGCTGCCGCAGATTATCGACGGACTCATTGCCGACGGCTACAAGATCGTGACGCTCAGCGACCTGGTCAAGACGGACACGTCGCTGAGCAAAAAGCTCACCTCGCTGACGAAGGTCACCATGCCCAAGGACGCCGTGTTCCCCCAACTTGCCGAGGACGACGACACCACAGAGTAGTCATTGGGTAGTCGTTTAAGAACGTCCCCAACGGCTATGTCACGGATGCGTCAGCGTTTGGTATGCCTGCAATGTGCAGCGCATAAATTCGATGCCGCAGGGCGATGCTGATGCTATAGTTACTGCGGTTAATGAGGGTCAAGAGAAAGGTTACAGGTGAAATCCAAACCTCGACCATACAGTCGATGACCCCGTGCAGGTGCTTTTTGCGCATGCACGGGGTGTAAGCGTCGAGCGGCGTGCCGCCCGCGCATGCGTATACATATCCAGAAGCCCCCGGACGCCGCACGCGCGGCCGCGTCCGGGGGAATAATGATGGGGAGCACCATTGAATTATCTGAGTGAGATGCTCAAATTGCCGGTCTTGGACGTCGACGGCGAAAAGCTCGGCGTGGTCAACGATTTTGGCATTGCTACCGGCGAAGTTTTTCCGCACGTGACGTCGCTCGCGTTCCGCGGCCCCGGCAAGACGCCGTTTATGATCAGCTGGCGCAAATGGGTCGACCGTATCGACGAGACGGGCGTACACCTTAAGACGTCGGCTACCGAAATTCGCTTTTCGTACCTGCAACCGACCGAACTCTTGCTTGCCCGTGACGTGCTCAACAAGCAGATTGTCGACACGCAGGGCATGAAGGTC
The DNA here is from genome assembly GCF_040915545.1 of Collinsella aerofaciens. Lineage (GTDB taxonomy): Bacteria > Actinomycetota > Coriobacteriia > Coriobacteriales > Coriobacteriaceae > Collinsella > Collinsella aerofaciens_BE. The sequence continues at coordinate 27,285 of NZ_JBCPDH010000011.1, forward strand.
GTGCGCGTCAACGACATCAAGTTTTCCATGTCGGGCGAAAATCAGCTGCGCCTGCTGGGCGCCGAGGTCGGTGCCCGCGGTCTGCTACGCGCCATCAGCCCCGCGCTCGAGCATATCGTCGAAGGCTTTATGAAGCACCTGGGCAAGCCGCTCAGTGAGGACATCATCGCTTGGTCCTACATGGACCTGCTCGACCGCTCGACCAAGAACATTCAACTTTCGGTGTCGCACAAGACGCTCGGCGAGCTGCACCCTGCCGACATCGCCGATATTATCGAGCAGCTCGACCCGCGCCTACGTGCGCAGGTGTTTGCGCAGCTCGATACTGCCCAGGCCGCCGAGGCCATCTCGGAGTTCGATGACGACGAGCTTATGACCGAGATGCTCGAGGGCCTGTCCGACACGGACGCATCGTCGATGCTGGCCATGATGGACCCGGACGATGCAGCTGACCTGATCGACGAGCTCGATTACGAGAAGGCCGAGAAGCTCCTGCGCCTGATGGGCGTCAAGGAGGAGAAGGCGATTCGTAACCTGCTGGGGTATGAGGACAACACCGCCGGCCGCATCATGACCTCGGAGTTTGTCTCCCTGCCCGCCACGGCAACGGTCGGTGACGCCATCGAGGCGATTCGCGAGCTCGACGAGGACTTCGAGAGCGTCTACTACGTCTATACCGAGGATCCGAGCGGCATGCTGACCGGCGTGCTTTCGCTGCGCACGCTGATCGTAGCCGACCGCGACGCCACGCTGGGTCAGCTGGCCTATCGCGACCTGGTCTATGTGTCGCCCGACGAGGACCAGGAAGACGTGACGGACGAGATGACCAAGTACGACCTGGTTGCCATCCCTGTCTGCGACGAGAACCGTCATATCCTGGGTATCGTAACCTTCGACGACGCCATGGACGTTATTGCCGAGGAGCATCAGGAGGACCTGCAGATCGCCGGTGTCGGCTCGGGCGATAGCGCGTCGGACGACTCGACGAACGTGCTCAGCTGGTTCGTGCATCGTCAGTACTGGGTCGTCGTGTGGGGCATCGCCTCGTGCATTATGGCGACCGTGCTGGGGACGGCGCTGGGCTCCGCGCATCTGGTGGTGTTCCCCATGTGCGCCATGCCGCTCGTGCTGCTGGCTGCCTCGCGCATGGTGTCGTTCGTCAAGAACTATTTTCTCGAGTACGACGGTCACGACGACGAGCCCAAACCGTACCTGGGATTCTTCTTCCAGAGCACGGGTATGGGCCTGATCCTTTCGCTCGTGACCTACCTGTGCGCGCAGCTGGTGCGCACCGCCGCGTTCCCCGATGCCACTATGTTTGAGGAGCAGCTCTTTACCGGTTGCTTTAATATCGCTGCCGTCATTTGCCTGGTTGGCAACATGAGCGCCGTGATTTACCTGATGGTGCTGTTCTGGCGCGATGAGCACGACCTCAATACGTCGGGTACTGCCATGAACGTCATCGCCGTCATGATCTCGTGTGTGGCGTACTGCATCGCCGCGGTGCTGCTCACCATGTCGGTCATGGGGTAGGTGGTCGCGTGCAAAATACGAAGCAAAAGCCGAGCACCAAGCAAAAGCTGACCATCGCGGCCATCTTTGGCGCCATGGGCCCCGGTCTTCTGGCGGCGCTTTCGGGCAATGACGCCGGCGGCATCGCCACGTATTCCAGCGCGGGCGCCAGCTATGGCTATAAGATGCTCTGGATGCTTCCCGTCATGACCGTGCTGCTCATCGTGACGCAGGAGACCGCGGCGCGCTGCGGATGCGTCACGGGTAAGGGCCTGGCGTCGCTCATTCGCGAGCGCTTTGGCGTGCGCAAGAGCGTGCTGGCCATGGCGGCGCTATTGATCGCCAATACGGCGGTGACCATCTCGGAGTTCGCGGGTATCGCGAGTGGCCTTGCTCTGTTTGGCGTTCCGGCGAGCATCTCGGTGCCGCTCGTGGCGCTGCTGGTGTGGATGCTTACCATGTCGGGCAGTTTCCAGCGCATCGAGAAGATTTTGCTGCTGGTAAGCTGCGTGTTCGTGACCTACATCGTCGCCGCGTTTATGGCCGGCCCCAACTGGGGCGAGGTCGCGGTCGACTTGGTCGTCCCCAATATTCAGAATGATCCCAGCTACGTGTCGCTTGTGGTCGCAACAATCGGTACCACCATCGCACCGTGGATGATCTTCTTGGCTCAGAACAACGTGGTCGATAAGAATGCGGGCGAGGACGACATCGTGCTGCAGCGTATTGATACCGTGAGCGGCTCGATCGCTGCTGATATCATTGCGGGCTTCATTATTATCACGACCGGTACGGTGCTGTTCCCGGCGGGTATTCAGATTAGCGATGCCGCCGATGCCGCCCGCGCGCTGGAGCCCATCGCGGGCCAGTGGTCCACGGTGCTGTTTGCCTCGGGCCTGGTCGCAGCTAGCTTTTTGGCTGCCTGCGTGCTGCCGGGCGTTACGTCGAGTGCCATCTGCGAGGCTTTTGGTTGGGAGCGCGGCGCCGATCGCAGCTGGGACGAGGCCCCGGTTTACCGCGGCATCATTACGGCCATCATCGGCATTTCTGCCGTGTTGGTGCTCATGCCTGGCGTCGATTTGTTCCAGATTATGATGACCTCGCAGGTCATCAACGGCGTGCTGCTGCCCGTAGTCTTGGTATTCCAGGTGGTTATCGCGGCGGATCGCCACATTATGGGCGCCAACCGCAACGGCCGCGTATGGAACGTGCTCACTTGGGCGACTATCGGCGTGATTACGGTGCTGACGGTCGTCATGTTTGTGCTGCAAGCGATGGGCTACAGCGCGTAGCGCCCACTTTTGCTTCCGAACAGGCCGCAGCGATGGGCTGCGGCCTGTTTTTTGTCTGCTATAGGGCGTTAGTTATATGGCGGTGGGCAAAAAATGCCAAATATGAGTACTGTTGCTAAGTGAATAGCATTTACATCCAAAAAGATAATGAACATAACCTATAGTATGTTCATTAAAATTGGCTTCAATACGCCTTAAACCAGTCGGGTTGGCTGCTTTAGGGGGTTATAGGGGTCGCCCGAACGTCAATTTGGGTGGTTTTGCCTGCTACTAAAATGGTAACAGTACTCATATTTGTCCTTTTTTGCCCACAGGCCTTTGAGGTTGCGGCGAAAAGGGCTTGTTTTGATTGTTTGGGGCAGGCGCGAGGCACGGAAACGATGTCTGGAGGGGCGGAGCGGCTTGGAATTCATCCGTAGAGGTCTTCATTGGCTGCGCCAGGAGTGCTTCCGGGTGCTGGTGCAAAAGGAGTGTCCCTAACTGCCGCAGGGGGCGTCGGCCGTGGCCGACGCCCCCTGCGGGTGTACGCAGATTTTGCTGCGCGTTACTTGTCGATGCCCAGCTTGTGCGGCTTGTAGGCGAGGGCATTGACGAGTGCGTCAGCGGCGGACTTGACGGCTGCCGGCTGCGGATCGTTGACGTGGTCTTCGGGGTGCACGGGCAGGTCTTTCTTGACCGCATCGTGGATCAGGTTGAGGTACTCGGTCACGCCGGTAGTCGACAGGTGCGTGCCGTCGCCGTCGAACAGGTCGTTGCGGTTGGCGCTGTGCCCGTACCAGTCGATAACGCGTACATTCTTGTAGCGCGTGGCGGCGTTGGCGATGGCCTGGTTCGTGGACCCGACCCACGGCTGCGGGCTACGTGTGTTTACAAACACGACGATACGCTGCTCGCCGGCGTCGGCCATAATCGCGTCAACCTGGGCGTCCGTTACCAAACCGTTGGTGCCCAGGGCAAAGACCACGATCTTGCCGGCAAGGTTCTGCTGGATATAGCCCTCAAATGTCGCGCGGCCCGCATCAAACTGGCGGCCCTTTTCGGCATCGATATGGCTGTGCGGGAACACGCCGTCAAAGGAATCAACGGCGCGCAGCGACACGGAGTCGCCGATCATCAACAGGTCGTAGGAGCCATCGGGGAAGCCGTCGTTGTCCTTGTCGGTGTCGTCGGCCGCTTGCTGGTCGGTGGGCGCGGTGTTTTCGGCTTCCTTGTTCAGAACTTCGGCGCCCTTGCCGCTCAGCGCAGACGTCTCGGGCACAAAGATCAGACCGCCCAGTGCAACGACCAACACGACAGCGCAGGCTGCGCAGACGGGGACGTGCGCGCGTGCCCAGTTGGCGGGCGTGGTGGTGCCATCGCGGAATTCGGCGACGGTGCGGCCGAAGGCACCCTTCCTAAATGGCGTTTCGATAAAGCGATAGGAACACTCGGCTACGGCGACCACCAGCAGCACCTGCAAAATGTACTGCCACCAGGGCGTATCGTTGATGTTGGCGACCGGGTTCATGAGCAACAGCAGCGGATAGTGCCACAGGTAGATACTGTACGAGCGCTTGCCAACCCACACGAGCGGCTCGGCGGACAGCGCGCGGGCAACCATTCCCTGGGGCTGCACACAGGCCGCGATGACCATGAGCGTGAGGATGGAGCATAACAGCGTGCCTCCGCGATACTGGAACGCGGTGTAGCCGTTGGTGAGCGCGACCATGGCGGCAAGGCCAGCCAGGCCCACGACACCCAACACATCGATGGATGCGGGCGAGGACCAAAAGCGTACGAGGGCGCTCGGCTGTGCCGGGGTGGTCTCGGCTGATTCGTCGGTCTTCTCGCCAGGCTTGTCCTCGGCGTTCTTGCCGTGCTTGGCGGCGCCAGCCAGGCGATTGAACCCCAAACGATGAGCGAGTCGCACCGGCGCCAGGTCGCGATCGGGGATAAAGGCCATCCAGGCACCCAGCAGCAGCGAGAACACGCGGGTGTCGGTGCCGTAGTACACGCGGCTGGGGTCGGCGGCGGGGTTGTAAAGCACCGTCATGGCAAGGGCAGAAACCGCGGCAAGGCCCAGAACCACGCGGCGCGTGTTGGGCTTGCTCACATGCATGGATACCATGGCAAACAGCAGTGGCGGCCAAATTAGGTAGAACTGTTCCTCGATGGCAAGCGACCAAAAGTGCGTGAGCGGCGAGGGGTCGCCCAGGGCATTGAAATACGAGACGTTTTGGGTAATCTGCCACCAGTTATTGAAGAACAGCAGCGACGGCAGGATGTCGGGGCGCATCTTGGTGAGCATCACGTGGTTAAAGATGGTGCACAGCGCGCAGGTCACGAACACTACCGTTACCACGGCGGGGACCAGGCGACGGATGCGGCGAATCCAGAAGCTCTTAAGGTCGATGCGGCCGGTCTTGGCGACTTCGTTGAGCAGCAAGCGCGTGATCAGATAGCCCGAAAGCACAAAGAAGATCGTGACGCCGAGCAGGCCGCCCTGAGCCCACGTGAGGTTGAGGTGATAGAGCACCACCGCGACGACGGCAAGCGTGCGCAGGCCGTCGAGCGCAGGAATGTAGCGGGACTTGGGACGAGCGGGCGTCTGCTCTTTTGCGGCGCTGTTGGTGTGGGCGCCCTTGTTGGTGGGCGTTCGATGCGGGCTTGGGCCGCGTCGCGACTCGCCGGTGCGGCGGTCGGCGCGCGGGCGTTCGTGCGGCGCCTGGTTATCGGGCGCGCGGCGCGGGCCGCGTGGGCTCGATTGTGGGAATTGCTCCATAAAACATCATCCAATGACGAGAATAATCAGCACATATTCATTGTAGCTGCCTGCTCCTGTGAATGCTTGCTGCTGGCGCAACCTCAAGGGCGCGTTCACATCAAAGTGAACTAAAGTTATAGAGGTGCGAGGGCGCACGATCGACGGCCGACGGTGGGCATAAGGCCCGCGGATGAGGAGGTTTCCATGGCAGATCGCGGCATCGTTGCGGTGTTCGGCAGCATGAACATGGACCTTTCGGTGGCGTGCGAGCGCATGCCACGCGCGGGCGAGACCGTTGGTGGCAGCGGTTTTATCACCAACGCCGGTGGCAAGGGCGCTAACCAGGCCGTCGCCGCCGCGCGCATGGGTGCGCGCACGTGCATGATTGGCGCGGTCGGGCGCGATGCGTTTGGCGATGCGCTCGTGGCGGGGCTTCAGGATGCCGGCGTGGGCGTTGAGTTTGTGGCGCGTCGCGATGACGTGGAGACCGGTACCGCGACTATCATTCGCTGCGAGAGCGACAACCGCATCGTGCTGTCGCCGGGCGCCAACCACGCGCTTGCGGGCGAGGATGTGGCCTGCGCCCTGCGTTGTCTGGTGGCCGATGAGCTCGACGGCGACGCCAGCGATATTGTCCCGGCTGCCGGAAGCGTCTTTATCGCCCAGGGCGAATGTGACCTTGCAGCGACGGCCGAGGCACTTGTTTGCGCTCACGAGCTGGGATTCTATACGGTCTTTAATCCAGCGCCTGCCTGCGAGTTGCCTGCGGAGGCCTGGCCTGCGGTCGACCTGGTTTGTCCCAACGAGACCGAATGCCAGGTGCTGACGGGCATCTTGCCCGCGGATGATGCGAGCTGCGTCGCGGCGCTCAATGCCCTGCTCGCCAAGGGTGCCGGAGCTGCGGTCATCACGCTGGGCGGCGCCGGGTCGGTTACGCTCGGCGATGGCGGTGAGCTGCTGCGCATGCCGGCACTTTCGAGCACGGTAGTCGATACCACGGCCGCCGGCGATACGTTTATCGGCGCGTTGGCGGCGGCTCGTCTAGAGGGCTTGCCGCTCTTTGAGTGCATGGCCGCGGGTGCTCGCGCCTCGGCGGTGACGGTGTCGCGCCTGGGCGCTCAACAGTCGATTCCCACGCGAGTCGAAGTAGAGCGCGTGTTTGATTTAGACGATTTAGTACAAGACGGAGAAGCGGAGTAGAACAATGGCAACCAAGAAGCTGATCCTTGATCTGGATATGGGTGTGGACGATGCGATGGCGCTTGCCTATGCCATCGCGAGCCCCGAGGTGGAGCTGGTGGGCATCACCACGTGCTTTGGCAACGTGCGCGTCGAGCAATCGGCGCACAACTGCCTGGCGGTGCTCGATCTGCTGGGTCGCCCCGAGGTTCCGGTGTACCTAGGCGCCGATCGTCCCATTAAGGCGACTGAGCCCTATACACCGCCGGCGTCCACCACGCTCATCCACGGCAAGAACGGCATTGGCGGGGCGAGCGTGCCCGCGTCGCCGTACGAGCCGGTGGGGGCGACGTCGGCCGACGGTAACGCGGCGGTCGATTATCTGATCGATGCCGCGCGCACCTATGGCCCCGATCTAATCTACGTGGCGACCGGTCCGCTCTCCAACCTGGCACTTGCCTTGGAGCGCGATGCGGCGGCGATGATGTCTATCGGTCGCGTGGTCGTGATGGGCGGTGCGCTTACCGTGCCCGGAAACGTGAGCGCGGGCGCCGAGGCCAACATGGCAAGCGATCCCGAGGCGGCCGATGCCGTGCTGCGCTCGGGCCGCAAGCTCACTATGGTGGGTCTGGATGTGACGCATCGCGTGGTGCTCACGCGCCGCGACATTGCCGGCTGGACGGGCTCGGGCACCATGGCCGGTTGCGCGTTTGCGAGCATGGTCGAGCACTACATTGGTTCGTACGAGATGAACGCCCCCTACCTGGGCGGCTGCGCGCTGCACGATCCGCTGGCGGTTGCCGTGGCGATTGATCCAACGCTCGTGGGCGCGCTCGGCTGCAATCTGCGCGTGGATCTGCTGGGCGAGTATCGCGGCCGCACTATCTGCGACGAACACCGACTGTCCGACCCGGATAAGAGCGCGCTCGTGGCGCTCACCGTGGATGCCCCGCGCTTTCTGTCCGAGTTCAAGGCGCGCATGGCCCGCATCCTAGGCTAGGCTCGGGATCGAAGCACGCCCATCTGCTCGATGTGGCCGCTGGCGGGCCGACATCTACCGTTCGCCAGCCCGATGGTCCCCGGGGCGGGGAGAGCGCATTTTGCATCTTGGATTGTTACTCCTGTGTGGAGGCATGCCCAAGAGCAATACAACACGGATTGTTACGTAAGGCATGACCGCAATAGCACTGCTATTGGCTATCATGCCTTTTTCTGTGAGTGTTCTTGAAAGGAGGTTCACCATGCTTGCAATTAAAAAGCTTAACAACAACGCGGTTCTTTGCCGTGACGGACAGGGGCGAGATGTCATCGCCATGGGCAGGGGCGTCGGTTTCGGCGGAGATTTTCCTCGAGAGCTCCCTCTTTCTAAAATCGAGCATACGTTTTACGACATTGATCCTAAAGGACAAGATGTCATGAGGGATCTTCCCTCGGATATCGTGATGTTTGCGGCGAAAGTTATGGACATCGTTGCCAACGAACTGCCCTACGACCTCTCGACCAATGCGACGCTGTTCATGGCTGATCACCTGTCGTTTGCCGTTGCGCGAGCCCAAAAGGGGGTCCGCATCGCGATGCCTCTTGCCTATGAAGTGCGGGAGACGTATCCGAAGGAATACAAGGCTGCCCAGTTTATCGTCATGCGACTCGAGAAGGAGCTCGGAGAGCGGCTTCCCAAGGATGAGATTGCCAGTATTGCGATGAATCTCGTGAACGCACGGGTTGTTGAAGCCGTCAAAGCCACGGCCGAGCCCGCAAAGCAGTTCGACGATATGCTCGAGGACGTTATCGAGATTCTCGAAAGCGATTTCCGCATTATTGTCGACCGCGATTCCTTTGATTTCACCCGCTTCGCCACGCATCTGCGGTACCTGTTCAAGCGCATTCAAGCCGGCGAGTCGCTGAACAGCGCCAACATGCAGATGTACAAGAACTTTCGTGAGGAGTTTCCGCAGTTGGCAGAGTGCGTGAAGCATATCGGTTCCTATTGTCGTGAAACGTGGGACGCCACGCTCTCCGAGGAGGAGGAACTCTATCTGATGATCCATCTCAACCGGATCATCTCCAAAAAAGGATTGTAACCCGTAGCCATTCGGGGCATGACCTTTGCCGATTCGAACAGTAAGCCAAGATTGTGCAAAGGAGCCAATGATGGCAAATTACAAAAAGGTGGCAGAACAGATTCTCTCCACTGTGGGCGGGGCGGAAAACGTGGCTTCGGTTACGCATTGCATGACGCGCCTGCGCTTCAGCCTCAAGGATGAAAGCCTCTCGAATGATGAGAAGCTTGAGGACATCTCGTCTATCATCAGCGTCGTGCACGCCGGAGGGCAGGTGCAGCTGGTGATCGGGCCCACGGTCGACAAGGTCTACGACGAGGTTTGTAAGCAGGGCGGATTCGAGGTCACGGTATCGATTGACGAGGAACTCGATGGCCCTCAGCTTAGCTGGAAGGAGCGCTTGGCACCCAAGCACCTCTTCAATCAGCTGCTCGATGCCGTGAGCGGCGCTATCACCCCGATCCTTCCGATCTTTTGTGTCGCCGGTATCTTCAAGATGCTCGTCATTCTGTTTGGGCCCGAAGGCGCCGGTTTTATGTCCGAAACGAGCGACCTGTATCGGATCCTTTCCCTGGTGGGCGATGCGGCGTACTATTACTTCCCGGTATTTGCTGCCTACAGTTCGGCTAAGAAGTTCAAAACGAGCCCTGTGCTGGCACTGCTCATCGCCGTTGTGATGATTTACCCCGACATGCTCGCTATTGTTGAGGACGGAAAGCCTTTCAGCGTCTTCGGCATCCCCATGCAGCTCGTCAACTACACCCAGGCTGTTCTTCCGGTCATCTTGATCACCTGGGCCCAGTCCTATGTTGAGCGCTTCTTTAAGAAGATCTCGCCTGATATGTTGCGCGTTCTGATCGTACCCGTGGGTACGGTGCTCGTGATGTTGCCGGTCGCGCTGTGCCTCTGCGGCCCTGCCGTCCAATTTGTCATGGGCCTTGTGGCCGATTTCATCATTTGGCTCGCCTCTGTTGCCGGTCCCGCTGCGACCGCGGTTATCGGCGCATTCTGGAATCTGATCATCGCCACCGGCATGCACGTGCCGATCTATACCGCCATATTGCCCGCCGCGCTCCAGAACGGTTACGACGCCATCTTATACCCCGGCGCCGCGGTTGTAGCCTACACCACGCTTGCCATCGCGCTCGCCTATGGCCTGCGCGCTAAGGACAAGGAGAATCGAGCCACGGGCTGGAACTTGTTCATCACCTATGCCTTCGGTCGCGTGAGTGAGCCCATCATCTACGGCATCCTGTTTCGCGACAAGAAAGCTCTTGCCTGGAACATGATTGGTGGTGCTGTCGGTGGTCTGCTGGTAAGCCTTCTTCATGCCAACGTCTATATCTTCACTGGCGTTGGTTTCCCATGGATGAACGTGCTCATGTTTGCTCAGGATATCATCCCCGGCACCATCGGGTGTCTTGCTGGCGGTGCCGTGACGTTTGCGTTGGCGATGGTTTTTGGATTTGAAGGACAGGAGAAGATGCCGTTGAAGTCCAAGAGCGGCGATTCTGAGGCTGTTGAATCCGTCGAGGCATAAGAGGCTACTGCACAAATATGCTCCCCAGCCGTTGCGCGGTCCGACCCCTTGGCCGCGCAACGGTACTGTGCTGTTGCGCGGCACTTGCCGAGTCCGTTGCGTTCGACAGCGTGGGCCGGGAATTTGATAGAAAGGACGACACCATAATGTTTAGAGAAGATTTTTTATGGGGCGGGGCTCTGGCTGCAAACCAGTGCGAGGGAGGATGGAACGAAGGCGGTCGCGGTTTAGCCAATTCCGACATGCTGCCGTTTGGCGATCAGCGCATGGACGTCATGCGGGGAGACCTTGATCCGCGTGCGTTGGCACCCGACAGCTTCTATCCCGCTCGCAAAGGCATTGATTTTTACCATAGGTACAAGCAGGATATTGAACTGTTTGCCCAGATGGGTTTTAAATGCCTGCGCTTATCGATCGCCTGGAGCCGCATTTTTCCCAAAGGAGACGAAGCCGAGCCCAATGAAGAAGGCCTTGCCTTTTACGAGGATGTTTTTAGGACGTGCCGCGCGCATGGCATTGAGCCTTTGGTGACGCTCAACCACTATGATGTCCCCATGCATCTCGTCGATGCGTATGGCGGATGGCGCGATCGCAGGTTGGTCGACCTGTTCGATCGATATTCGCGTACCGTGTTCGAGCGCTATCGGGGATTGGTCAATTATTGGCTGACCTTTAACGAGATCAACATCATGACGCAGGCGTGCTTTATGGCGGCGGGGATCATCTTCGAGCAAGGGGAGAATCGCTATGCAACGGTTCACACGGCCGTGCACCATGTATTGGTTGCGAGTGCCCGTGCGGTCGGGGCGTGTCATGAACTGTGCCCCGGGGCGAAGATCGGTTGCATGCTCAACGCAGGTGTCTTCTATCCGGCTACATGTGATCCGGACGATGTGCTGGCTGCGCAGGCTGAGAATCGCAGCCATTACATGTTTACCGACGTCCAGGTGCGCGGTGCGTACCCGAGCTATGTTCTCAAGGAATACGCCCGCCATGGTTTTGAGGTGCCCTATCGGGATGATGACCGCGAAGTACTGGCTGCAAACCTGGTCGATTTCGTCTCGTTTTCGTATTACTCGACGCGCGTCGCAAAAGCGCATGCGGAAGGTCAGTTCGATTCGAACCTTCTTCGCTCGGCGCCTAATCCGTATCTAAAACAGGAGCCTTGGGGGAGGTTTATCGACCCCAAAGGGCTGCGCGTCACCATGAATGAAATCTGGGATCGCTATCAAAAGCCGCTGTTCATCGTCGAAAACGGTTTGGGTGCTCCTGATGTGCCGGAAGATTCGGGTGAAATAGAAGACGACTATCGAGTTGAATACCTGCGGGCTCACATCGAGGCGATGAGGGAGACCGTCGAGCTCGACGGGGTGGAACTCATGGGATATACCTGTTGGGGCCCGATCGATTTGGTTTCGGTCGCCACAGGACAGATGCGTAAGCGCTACGGGTTTATCTATGTCGATCGAGACGATAGCGGTGCGGGCTCGTTTGAGAGACGTAAAAAGAAAAGCTTCGAATGGTACCGACGCGTAATAGCAAGCAATGGCGAAGACCTTGCGTAATAACGTTAAGATGGACAAATGCGCCCGTTGGGGGAATAGTCGCGCCACTTTGCTTGACAACAGGCTAAACTAGCTAATAAACATTTACTCTTCTGTTTAGATTGAATTTGCGGTCGTTTAGTTGCCGAGCCACGGGGCGGTCAAGCCACGATGCTCGGCCGCGACCGATGCTAGGGGGAACGATGGCTAAAGCAAGCGTCCGCGAGATCAGCCGCATTACCGGCTTTTCGCCCGCAACCGTGTCCAACGCGCTCAACCGCAAGCGCAGCGTGAGCGAGGAGACCGCCAAGGTCATCCTGGAGTGTGCGCAGTCGCTCGGCTACCAGCAGTCGACGCAGCTCGAGAGCATCCAGTTTGTGCTTGCGCGCAAGACGGCCGCCATCCTGGACGAGAGCACCTTCCATCCCGCGGTCATCGAGGGCGTGGAGCGCCAGGCGCGTCGCCACGGCATGAGCACGAGCTTTGTCACGCTCGACTTTAGCGATCTTGACGCTGTGCGCCCGCAGGTCGAGGGCCTGATCGCCGATCCGTCCGCCGCTATCGTGCTGATGGGTACCGAGCTGGGCGAGGAGGACTACGCCCTGTTCGCCAACGCCGCCGCCCACCTGATCGTGCTCGACGGCTGGAGCGATCGTCAATACTTTGATGCCGTGGTCATTGCCAACACCGATTCGGTGCTGCGTGCCGTGGACTACCTTATCGAGAAAGGCCACAGGCAAATCGGCTATCTGGCGGGCGACCTTCGGATCCGCAACTTTAAGGACCGCGAGCGCGGCTATCGCCAAGCGCTTGAGGACGCGGATCTTGAGGCCAACCCGACATGGCGCGTCACACTGGGCACCACGCTCGAAGGTGCTTATCGCGACATGGGCGCATGGCTCGACAGCGTCTCGCGCGACGACCTGCCGACGGCTTTCTTTGCCGAAAACGACGTGCTCGCCGTAGGCGCCATGCGCGCGCTCAACGAGCACGGTATTCGCGTGCCCGAGGATGTCTCGATCATCGGCTTTGACGACCTGTCGTTGGGCGCCTTTTCCAACCCGCCGCTCACCACGGTGCACGTTCCCAAGCACGAGGTGGGCGAGATCGCGGTGCGCCGCCTGGTGGGCAACATCCGCAATCCCAAGAGCTATACCTGCAAGACGGCCGTATCGACCTATTTTGTCGAGCGCCAAAGCGTGCGCGAGATCTAGTCGGAACGGCGCCAGACCCCAGAGCGGAAAAGTCCTTCTAGATTACCTAGAATGATTTTTCTGGGACGGGGATTTAAAACTCATTGATCCCCGTCCCGGGTAGCTCATTTGGGACGGGGCTTTTTTGACTGGTATGATTGGTGCGACCATTCGAACCAGCTAAAAGAGCCCCGTCCCAATTTAACTACCGAGAGGATCTGCCATGGAGCGTATCGCGAGTTTTTCCGTTGACCATCTGCTGCTCGAGCCCGGCGTGTATGTGAGCCGCATCGACCGCGATCCGGCGACCGGCGCCGCCGTCACCACCTTTGACCTGCGCCTGACCACGCCCAATAAGGAGCCGGTCATGAACACGGCCGAGTGCCACACCATCGAGCACCTGGGTGCCACGTTCCTTCGCAATCATGCCGAGTGGTCGAGCCGCATTGTCTACTTTGGTCCCATGGGCTGCCGCACGGGCTTTTACCTGGTTGTTTTTGGTGAGCTGACGAGCGAGGAGATTCTGCCGCTCGTGCGTGAGCTGTTCGAGTTTGTCGCCAGCTTTGAGGGCGATGTCCCCGGTGCTGCTCCTGAGGAGTGCGGTAACTACCTGGACCAGAACCTCCCCATGGCAAACTGGCTCGCACGCCGCTACCTTGACCGCGACCTGGCCGATATCGACGAGAAGCACCTGCACTATCAGCAGGCGTAAGGCTGCTGGCAGGAATAGCGTTTGCGCCAGAAGCGCTCCCGCTCTTTGCGGAGCGCTTTTTTATACCGAGTGCTCAAAACAGAATGAGATTGTTCTAGAATGTTCATACTGTCACACAAACGAACAGGAGCGAACATGCATATCTACTCTGTCTCTGATCCCGAGTTCAAGTCCTATGGCAACGTTTGGGATAACGTTCCGTCCGAGCTTACGTCGCCCGTGCTCGAGGCACTTGCCTCCACGCCCATCCCCGAGGGCAGCAAGTATGTGGCCTCCGCGCCCGAGCTCGAGGGTGTCATGGATGCCGATAAGCTGGGCTTTCTCATGTTTGGCGGTCGTCCCTTCCAGCTGGGCTGGTGCAACGGCCACAACACGCGTCTCAACTGCCTGGAGTACCACCGCGCGAGCGAGTTCAACCTGGGCGCCCGCGACTTTATCCTGCTCGTGGCGCATCGCTGGGAGATCGAGGACGGCAAGCTCGATACCGCGTGCGTCAAGGCGTTCCGCGTGCCGGCCGGCACGCTTGTTGAGGTTTTCAACACCACGCTTCACTACACGCCCTGCATGGTCGACGACGGCGGCTTCCAGGTGATGGTGGCGCTGCCCGCCGGCACCAACGGCCCGCGCCCCGAGGCTGCAGCCGACGTGCCTGCGGCCGGCGACAGCTACTGCTACTGGAAGGCTGACAAGTGGGTCCTCTGCCACGCCGACAGCCCCAAGGCTGCCGAGGGCGGCTACGTAGGCCTCATCGGCAAGAACCTCGACATCACCGTGGACTAGAATCTTCCGTCTCGATCTGTAACATCTAGCGGGCTAAATCGTCTCTACCTGTTACAGATTTAGACAAACTGCAGGGGACAGACCGAACAATCTCGATCTGTAACACCAGGCCCGGTTTTGACGGCCTACCTGTTACAGATCGAGACAAACGGGCCCAAACCACCACAAAGGTGCCTGTCCCCATTGCGGTGGCTGCCTAGAGTTGGCTGCGCAGATAGTCAGCCATATATGGAACGGCGAAACGCACGTAACCGCGGCGCGCCTGTTCGATTACGCCGGCGTCGATGAGGCGCCGGCGATACTTTTGCGCATAGTCGGGTGTGACTGACATACGTTTCGCTACATCGGAAATGCGCGAAACGGCGTCTTCGTCATCAGTCATTGCGTCGAGAAACGCGACGTCTTGGTCCGATAGCGCGGCGAGCGTCGTTTCACAAACATCGTTTTCGAAATCGGCTTTTGACGCTTCGATAGCTCCGTCGACTTGCTCTGGCGTTACGTGTTCTCCTGTCTTGCAGCGATTGCCGATGTTATAGCCGATGAGCTGCAGCATATAGGGCGAGCCTTGGGTTGCGCGAGCGGCACGGAGGCGAAGATCGCCTGGAATATCAAGGTCGAGCTCTTCGAAAGCCCGCTGATAATAGGCATCGACATCTCCGACTGAAAGCGGTTCGAGCGTGACCTTGCGTGCGCGGTTGAGAAATGTCAGTACGCGGTCGTTGAGTGTCGCGGAGACTGCTCCCGGGAGGCCCGCCATGACGAGCGCGACGTTGAGCCCCTCGCCGACCAGCTCTTGATAGGCGGTGACGAGCTGTCTGATCTCGGGCGAATTGGCCTGGAGCTCATCGATGAGGATGAGGATGCCGTGTCCCTGCTCGGTCAGCTTGCGCGCCAGCTGCGTGAGCTTGAACTGGAAGCTTTTGGTTTCCTGCACATCGCGCGTGAACTCAAGGCCGGCTGAGAAGCCGAAGACGCTCAGGCTGCCGCCCGCAAGTTTGGGGAGACGATGCTTGTTGGCGTAGGGCTCGCCCGCTTCCTGGATCTTCTCAACAATGCGCTCGAGCATATCCTCGGAGGCTACGGTGGGCGTGGCGACAACAAAGCCGAGCTTGCGTGCGCGATCGGCAAGTTCCCACAGCAGAACCGTTTTGCCGCTGCCTCGCTGGCCGAGCATGAGCATAGCCCGGTCTCGATTGCCCGGCTCCTGCTCAAGGCCGGAGATGAATATCGAAATCACGCTCCCGCGCCCCACCAGATAGGACGGGCGATTTCCAAATGAGGGGGAGAAGATGGTTTCAGTCATGAGTCTCCTTTCCTTTTTTTCCTATTTTTTCCTTTTTTCCCTATTCAGTCAAATATCCCGCCGGCGAAGGCGGCTACGTAGGCCTCATCGGCAAGAACCTCGACATCGCCTGCGACTAGAATCTTCTGTCTCAATCTATAACATCTAGCGGGCTAAATCGTCTCTACCTGTTACAGATCGAGACAAACCGTAGAGGGCCGCCCGAAAATCTCAATCTGTAACACCAGGCTCGGTTTTGGCGGCCTACCTGTTACAGATCGAGACAAAACGGGCCCAAACCACCACAAAGGTGCCTGTCCCCTTTGTGGTGGTTTGGGCAGGCGGGTATCAAAAAGTGTCAGACGGGGGCGGCTGCCGAGCGCCCGCGTGCGAAAAGAAGTGTCGACCTGCGCCGCTGTCGTTGGGCGAGGCCCTATTTGCGGGGATACTGAAACCACGACAAGCGGCGTATGAAAGGATTGATGCATGGCTTTCCGTAAAGACTTCCTGTGGGGCGGCGCGACGGCTGCTAACCAGTGCGAGGGCGCCTACAACGTGGACGGCCGCGGCCTGGCCAACGTGGACGTGGCTCCGCACGGCCCCGAGCGCTATGCGGTGGTCTCCGGCCAGCGCAAGATGCTCGACTTCGAGGACGGCTATTACTATCCCGCGCAGACCGGCATCGATTTCTATCACCACTACAAGGAGGACATCGCCCTCTTTGCCGAGATGGGCTTTAAGACCTTCCGCATGAGCCTGGCGTGGACCCGCATCTTCCCCAACGGCGACGAGACCGAGCCCAACGAGGCTGGCCTGGCCTTCTACGAGGACGTGTTCCGCGAGTGTCAGGCGCACGGCATCGAGCCGCTCGTGACCATCACGCACTTCGACTGCCCGATTCACCTCATCAAGGAGTATGGCGGCTGGCGCAACCGCAAGCTCATCGACTTCTACAAGAACCTCGCGACCACGATCTTCACCCGCTATAAGGGTCTGGTGAAGTACTGGCTTACCTTTAACGAGATCAATATGATTCTGCACCTGCCGTTTATGGGTGCCGGCCTGGTCTTTGAGGAGGGCGAGAACAAGGAGGCTGTCGAGTACCTGGCCGCTCACAACGAGCTCGTCGCCAGCGCTTGGGCAACCAAGATTGCCCACGAGATCGACCCCGAGGTCAAGATCGGCTGCATGCTCGCCGCAGGTAGCTACTACCCCTACAGCTGCCGTCCGGGCGATGTGCGCCAGGCGCAGCTCGACAATCAGGACAATTACTTCTTCATCGATGTTCAGAGCCGTGGCTACTACCCGGCCTATGCCGTCAAGAAGCTCGAGCGTCTGGGTATCGATGTGGGCATGACCGACGAGGACCGCGAGATCCTGGCCGCCAACACCGTCGATTTCATCAGCTTTAGCTACTACAGCACCCGTTGCTCCGCCGGTGCCGATAACCCCGATGTCGAGCGCACCCAGGGCAACGCCTTCGCCGGCGCCAAGAACCCCTACCTGCAGGAGAGCCAGTGGGGCTGGGCCATCGATCCGCTGGGCTTCCGTATTACGCTCAACGACCTGTACGACCGTTATCAGAAGCCGCTGTTTGTGGTTGAGAACGGTCTGGGCGCCAAGGATGTTGTCGAAGAGGATGGTTCCATCAACGACGACTACCGTATCGACTTCCTGCGTCAGCATATTGCCGCGATGCGCGATGCGGTGACCGAGGACGGCGTTGACCTGCTGGGCTACACCACCTGGGGCCCGATCGACCTGGTCTCGGCCGGCACGGGCGAGATGTCCAAGCGCTACGGCTTTATCTATGTGGACCGCGACGACGCCGGCAACGGCACCCTCAAGCGCTCCAAGAAGAAGAGCTTCGACTGGTACAAGAAGGTTATCGCTTCTAATGGTGAGGACCTTTCCTAAGGAAGCTGAGACACTCAACTTCATAGCCTCCTGACCAAGGAGCCCGGCGAGCAGTTAATGCTTGCCGGGCGCCTTGCCGTCTGCGGATTTTGGGACATGCGGCCCGCTTTTTCGACCCATCTGTCGGTACACTAAAAGCACTATGGGTACCCGCGAGCGACATACTGGCCATGCGGCCGCCCGATCCGCACCCGTGGCGGATCCCAGGGGTGGCAGGCTCTTCGCCATGCCGCGATTCCTTGTTGGCATAACACATCAGGTGTACCGTCACCGCGTCTTCGCTATCGCCGGCGCCATCACCGCGCTGTTCCTCATGCTTTTGGCAGTCTTGCCGGCGCTGTTCGCCTTCGAACCCAAACTTTCTAACGCCGTGCCTGCCTATAGCGAGGCGTCCGAAGAGGTCGTGGATGCGCTCGTCCATTCGAGCTCTCTCCCGTTGCTTGTCGCCGCAATTGTATTTTCGATTTGGGGCGTATCGGTCTATCTGCGCTGTTTGGACTACGTGTTGCGCCGCCGCCTTGTTGCCATCGCCACCATCTGCGCCCTGTGGATGATCGAAGTCATTCTCAAGTACAAGTCGTTCACGCCGTTCTATGCCACCGAGCTGTGGTACCTGTACTACGTGCCCATGACGCTCATTCCGCTGCTCTACCAGTTGTGTGGTCTGCGCCTTGCAGGCCTGGAACAACACCGCCTGGGTCGCCGCTACTGCGCTGCGCTGTGGATTGTGGCCATCCTGCTTATCGGATTTGTGCTCATCAACGATTTTCACCAGCAGGTCTTTCGCTTTGACCGCACAAGCGACACCTGGAGCAACGATTACACGTACGGCTGGGGTTATTTCGCCGTCCTCGTGTGGACGGCCTTTGACTTCGTGGCCTTTTTTATCCTGGTTGGTCGGTCCTCATCCTTTCGCATCCAGCGTTTCTCGGGCACGGCGGCGCTCGTACTGCTGGGTGGCGCATTCTTTGCCATTTCGTATGCGTTGCGCGTGCCCTGGGCATGGAGGCTCAACTTTTCGCTCGTCTATTGCGTCCTGTGCGTGGTGGCGATGGAAATCTGTCTCGATTGCGGTGTCATTCCGTCGTATCACGACATCGCCGGCATCTTCGACACCTTACCGCTCGACCTCAAAGTTCTAACGCGCGACCTGCAGGAGGTCTATGCCACGCCGGTGTCAAAGCCAATGCCGGTAGGCGTGCGCGAGGAGTTGCGGACCCAGGAGCACGGCCGCGCCCATGCCTTTGCCGTGGCGTCCGATCCCGATGTAATGTATCGCGCCTTTCCGCTGCTGGGTGGATCGGCGCTGCTTGCCCAAGACGTGTCGGAGCTCAACGAGCTTAACCGTGAACTGGCACATCGTCGCATGGAGCTGCAGCGTCAAAACGAGCTGCTCGCCGCCGACTACGACCTTAAGACGCATTTGGCAGATCAAGAAGCCGAGACCTTGCTGGTCCAAGACGTGGACCAAGCGCTTGCCCGCGCGCTCGAAGGGATGTACGACCTGCTGAGCTCGCTGCCGCCGTTGACCGACGAAGCGTCTTCGCACGAGCGTTACCGCATGCTGCAGCGCGCCAAGATGCTCGTCGCCTATTGCAAGCGCAAGGGGTCGCTCACGTTGGCGCAGCACGGGGAGAGCGGTTTTGATCGCGACCGTATTCAGCTCATTGCCAACGAGCTCGCAAGCGACCTGCGCACCATCGATATCGATTGCGCCTCGATTATCGCCATACGGCGCCCGTTGCACGCCAGTACGGTAAGCGCCCTGTACGACTGCGTGTACGACTTTGCGTTTTTTGCCTACACCACCGACCATCCGGCGCTTATGTATCACTTGGGCGACCATGACCGATGCAGTGTCGAGCTGCGTGCCACGTTATTTTCCAACGATGATGAAGATCTTTCGCAGACGCCCGCTGCGCAAGAGCTCGAAAGCGCTCTGCAAGGGCGCAACGTGGCATACCGCTTTGAGGGCGAGCCCGGCCAGCTGCGCATGATCGTCTTGATGCCGAGGGCGGGTGAGTGACGATGCAGATTTCGCTCATCCTTCCCCAAATTGTTGCGCTCGATGTTGTCTTTGCCCTGGCTGCGTGTCTGCAGACGATCCACGTCCCGCTCATCGCATCGCGCCGCTCGTCCTATAACCGTAAGGTGATTTGCGCCTACGAGGCGAGCCTTGTGCTTCACCTGATGATTTCGGCGCTCATCTTATTCGCGTCGTCTGGCTCGTATCTGGTGGCGCCGCTTGACGTTTGCGCCAGGGCAATGGGCGGAGCGTTGTGGCTCAATGCCGCGATCTTTGCCTATGGCGTGGTACTTATGGTGCACTATCGTCGCCCCGTCATGCTGGTCGAGCTGCTGCTTGTTGTCGCCGTTACACCACCGGTGGTTTTTGCCATGGGCTCGGCGTGGACCGTTGTCCTTATCGCAGAGGGAGCGTTCTTCCTGTTCCGTTCCATCGCGGCGCTCTTGATGGACGTCCGCAACCGCCAGGAGGATATCACCATGTTCTCGACGATCGAGACCATCAACGTGATTCCCGTGGGCATCCTGTATCTAGACCCGAGGGGCCGTCCGCTGCTCATGAACCGCTGCATGCGCAAAAACCTGGTGGAACTTCATATGCCCACCGACCTAGGCGACATGAGCGGCACGTGGATCGACCTGCGCAAACTGAGCATGCAAATGCCCGAAAGCAGCAGAAACCGTGTGAGGATTAATCTGGACCGCTTTGGTGGGGCGCGTGCGGTGGTCGAGGTCTCTCCCGCCGAGATTCGCCTATTTGTGCGCGATCGTGTTATGGTTTCGGGCCGTTCGTTCGAGCGCATTATCGGTCTTGATGTGACAGAGTACGCGCATGCTCATGACCGCCTGGCGCAAGCCAACCACCTGCTTGAGCTTGCGGGCCAAGAGCTCCAAGCCCAGATCGAAGAAGTCAAAAAAGTTGCCGACAACGCGGCCTATCTGCGTATGCGCGCTCGCGTGCACGACGTGATCGGGCAGCGCCTGTCCATTCTTCATCGCTATTTGGAGGAGGGGCGTCTGGACGATGAGTCGATCGAGCAGATTGATCCGTTGCTGCGCTCAATTGCTGCCGATCTGCGCAGCGGGGGCGACACCGAACCGGCAGAGCAACTGGGAGATATCGTCCATGCTTTTGGTCTGGTGAGTGTGCAGATCGATGTTGAGGGTGCGCTGCCTGAGGACGCGCGTGTCGCCGCCGCATTTTTGCAGATTATCCGCGAGGCCTCGACCAATGCCACCAAGCATGCACAGGCCCATCAGGTCCATGTGCGCCTGTGGCAGGAGGGGGCGGATGCTGGCGCCGTCGCGCGCATGACGATTTCTAACGACGGGTCCCCGGCCCCCGTATCGTATCGCGAGGGAACGGGTATCCCAGGTATGAGGCATGTCGCGCAAGATCTGGGTGGCAGCCTAGAGGTCCACGCCGCCCCGCCCTTTACGCTTACGGTAACCATTCCGCTTACGCCCAACGCTGCTGTTCGGAGGAGAAGCTCATGATCCGCGTGTTAATTGTCGAAGACCAGGCCATCCTGCGCGAGAGCCTGGCGCGCTCCGTTGGCGACCAGCCCGATATGACCGTTGTTTCCGCCATCGCCGATGCCTCCGAGGCCTTGGGCGTCGCGCTCAAGGAGCGCCCGGACATGATACTGATGGACGTATGCACCGAGCATGATTCCAACGGCATCGTGGCGGCGGCGCGCATCAAGGAGCAACTGCCCGAGTGCCGCATCATTATCATGACCGGCATGCCCGAAATCACCTTTGTCGATCAGGCCCGCGAGGCGGGCGTCGATAGCTTTGTGTACAAGAACGTCGGTATCGACGAGCTGTTCGCCGTGATGCGCTCCACGCTGGCGGGCTATTGCACGTTTCCCAAGCCGCCCGAGAGCATTTTTTCGGGTACGGCGGCACTCGACGATGTCGAGCTGTCGATTTTGCGCCTTGCCTGCGAGGGCAAGAGCCGCCGCGAGATCGCGGCCGAGCTGTTTATGAGTGAGGGCACCATCAAGCGCCGCATCTCGGAGATCCTAAGCAAGACCGGCTACGACAACATCATGCGCCTGGCCGTGCATGCGGTGACCGAGGGCAGCATCGTTCCCAATATGGAGCGCTAGCGCTCGTTACGCATCGGCATAAAAACGACGGGGCCGCAGGATCAACTCCTGCGGCCCCGCCTGGCAAGTGCGCGGATGTGTCCGCCAATCCGCGGCTGATGTTACGTGCCGTTACGCGATGGTCGCGGTGTAGGAAGCGACGTCCTCGTAGGAATCGGTCAGGTAGGCGTCGATGCCGATGGTCGTGTTGACCAGGTCGTCAAGGCTGTCAAGTTCGCCGCTCGAGAACGTGAACTCCTCGGTGGCGTTGGTGCCGGGCATCAGGTGAGCCGAGAACCAGGGTTCCTTCATGGTGCCGTTGACGTTGGTCTTGCCGGAAGGAGCGTAGAAGGTCAGGTCCTTGTCGCTCTTGTTGGTGATGTTGACGACAAAGCCGATGTCGCCCCAGTCGTCCTTGAACTTCTCGGTGATGGTGATGGTGCACAGATCGTCATCGGCGACGGTGACGGCGGGGGAGATTTCGACGCTCTGGACGTCGTCGTCTTCGACGGCCTCATCGATCTCCTCTTCCTTCTCGGCCGCCTCGCGATCCTTCTTCACCGTACCGGACAGATCCTTGTCGGACTTCGTAAAGATAAGCTTGTCGCCGTCCACCTCGAGGACGAGCTTGTCGTCCTTGAGCTTCAGGTCGTGCGACTCATCTTCGGCGGTAATCGTTACGGTGGTGGCGTCCTTGGCCTCCCATTTCAGGTCGGCGACCTCAAGGAACATGTCGAGGACGCCCGTGCCGTCTTCGTCGAGGATCAGGATACAGTTGAGGCCCCACTCCTTGAGCATATCCATGTACTCATCGGTGAGCTCTTCGCCGTCCAAGGTTCCACCCGAGTACTGCCAACTGCCGACGAAGTTGGCCTTGGGGTCTTTGCCGCCGCCGCTGCAGCCCGTCAGGGCAAAGGCGAGCGCCAGGACGCATGTCAGAAATGCGAGTACGGACTTTTTGAACGTTGTCTTCATGGTGTCCTCCTTCTTGTGTGAAAGCCCATAGAAGCAAATGCGGGGGTGGCGGACCCCCCCCGCCAATTACCAGATAGAGGGGTTAGGGCCGGGGCGTTCCGCAGTTGCTGCAGAACTTGCCGCCGTTTTCGCTGCCGCAGTTGGGGCAGAACCACTTGGCCGGTGCCGGGGCGGGTGCGGGACTGCCGCACTCGGGGCAGAACTTGCCGGTGTTGGTGGCGCCGCAGCTGCAGGTCCACGTACCGGCCGCGGGGGCGGCGGCGGGAGCCGGTGCGGGGGCGGGCGCCGGAGCCGGTTGCGGGGCGGCCTGCTGCTGTGCCTGGCCGGCGGCGAACAGCTGGCTGGCGTTCATGCCGCCCATGCCACCTGCCATGCCCATGCCCATAAAGCCGGCCATCGCGCCGTTGGGGTTGGCCGCTGCCGCGCGCATCGCATCGCTCTGGGCGCTGGCAATGTTGGCTGCCGCCATGGTGGGATCGCGCATGACCGCGGCTTTCTGCAGGTCCTTGATCATCTGCTCGTCCTCTTGCGAGGCGGCGATGGAGTTGACGCCAAAGCTCACGATCTCGACGCCGCGCAGGTCGCGCCAGTCGGCCGAGAGGACCTCGTTGAGCGCGCGGGCGAGCTCGGCGGTGTGACCGGGGATGGCGCTGTAGCGAATGCCCATCTCCGAGATCTTGGCAAAGGCGGGCTGCAGGGCGGTGAGCAGCTCGGACTTAAGCTGGCTGTCGATCTTATCGCGCGTGTAGCTATCGGTCACGTTGCCGCACACGTTGGTGTAGAACAGCAGCGGGTTGGTGATGCGGTACGAATACTCGCCGTTGCAGCGAACGGAGATGTCGACATCCAGGCCAATGTTGTTATCGACCACGCGGAAGGGTACAGGCGAGGCGGTGCCGTACTTGTTGCCGATGATCTCCTTGGTGTTAATGAAGTAGACGCGCTGGTCTTTGCCCGCGTCGCCGCCAAAGGTAAAGCGGCTGCCGATATTGGCGAACGTCTCCTTGATGGAGTCGCCCAGGTTGCCGCTAAAGACGCTCGGCTCGCTGCCGGTGTCAAAGACAAACTCGCCAGGCTCCAGCGCGACCTCGATGATCTTGCCGTTTTGCACCACGAGCATGCCCTGGCCGTCGTTGACGGCGATGACGGAGCCGTTGGAGATAACGTTGTCCTCGCCGCGCGTGTTGGAGCTGCGACCGCCGGTGCGCTTGCTGCCCTTGCAGGCTAAGACGTCAGCGGGCATCGATTCGCAATAGATAAATTCCTTCCACTGGTCGGCCATGACGCCGCCGGCAGCTCCCAATCCAGCTTTCAAGAGTCCCATGGTGATCTTCCTTTCTCGTCAAAGGCCGGGTGGTATTGGTCAGAATGGCTAATCGTCCTTGTTGTCCTTCATGACAACGGTGGTCTCGGTGTGGCTGAAGGTGTCGTGCTTCTCGGTCAGGTCGAGCTCGCCACAGTAGCAGTCGGCGTGGGTTGCCTCGTTGGCCGTCTTGAGCTGGCCTACCAGCAGCACGTCTGCGATGACCACGATGATCAACGGCGCGACGATGTTGATGAGGATGCCCTCGACATCAAAGGTGAGGTAGTCCGGATCGAAGGCATTCCCACCCATAAAGAGAATCTGGGAGAGGACAAACCCGATCACAAAGAACAGCACCGAGGCGATGACGAGCTTTGGCTTGGAGCAGGGAAGCTCGCCGACCATGCGGCCGGTTTGGCCGTTCATGGCAAACAGGTAGCTCTTGCCATTCCACGAGGTTGAAAGCATCCACACGGGGAACAGGGCGTAGTCGCTGTCTTCCCAGGTGTAGTCGAGCTGCTTGCTTTCGACCGTGGCATCATCGTATTCGTCGACGACGGTCTCGCGCAGGGCCGAAATCGTACTTTCTTCCATACGACGCTCAGCGCGCGCCTTGCAGGTTTCGCAATCCTCGTCGTAGCGGTTGGCGATGTAGCCGGGCATATAGGCGACCGAGAACGGGCGCAGCGCGTCGTAGTCAAACGGCTCGATGGCGTCCATATGGCCGTCGGGCATCTTGGACGATCCGTCGACGGGCACGCGCTCAAACGAGATATTGCCCTTACGGTAGGCGTCGTAGTGGTCGGTGGTCGTGACGGTGCGGTCGGATTCCTCGGTTACGGTCTCGTTGGTCGCATCAAAGCACACTTCACCGTCCACGCGGGCGCCGTAAAGCCAAAACGGCACGTAAACGCCTTGGACCTCGTCGATGTGGTTGCCGGTGACAAAACTCTTGGGCAGCAAGATCTTGCCCTTGTAGTGTTCCTTGAGTGCGGCCATGACATCGTCGCGCCCGAGCTTAAACGGGATCACCAGGTCGGGTGAGAAGTCGCCCGAGAGCTGGCCGGGTGCCACGGCGGAGTTGCCACAGTACGGGCAGGTGGTGACGGCGACAGTGCCGTCGGACACGAGCTCGGCGCCGCACGACGAGCAGATGTAGCCGGCGTTTTGAGCCAGCTCCTGCACGGCATCGTCGACAGCAGGCTTGGGGGCCGCGGCTGCGGCATCGGCTTTGGCATCTGCCTTGTCCTGGCGCTCGCGATAGAGGGCCTCGACTTCTTCGACTTCAAAACGCGAATCGCAGTAGTCGCAGACGAGCTTTTGCTCGGCACTGGCAAAGTGAAGGGGGCCGCCGCACGCGGGACACTGATAGTTAACGCTCTCGAAGGCCATGATCGGTCCTTTCCGTGCCGGAGGCTATGCGCCGATGGCGCCGCCACAGTATTCGCAGCGCCCACTGGCATCGGGAATGGTGGTGGCTCCGCAGAAGGGGCAGGTGACCGCGGTCTTGGGGGCCTTGGCGGCCACGACGCTGTCGCGCGTTTCCTGACGCAGCTGCACCAGCGCGTCGCGGACCTCGGTTGCCTGGCGCTTGGCCTCGCGGTATTCGATGGAACCGCGCTGATCGATGGTGGAGTCGTTCACGCGCAGGTTGATCTCGGTAAAGTACGGCGTGTTGACGTGGATGGTCAAGTTAAAGTCGTAATCCAGGTCGTAGCGCGGCGGGTTGTAGCTCTCGCGCTCGCCGTCCTTGGTCTCGCGATAAATCTCGGTGCGATGCTCGTCGATATCCATATCGCAGCCGAGTACCTGCGAGAACTCGATAATGTCGGGGTTGGCGTCGCGCCAGCGGCTCTGCGAGGTAATGATCAGCAGGCCCGCGTCTTCGTCGAGCATGATGTTGGTGCGCCCGGCAGAGAGCGTGCGCGTGGGGTTGAACGACGCCAGGCGCTCGGCATTGACCTCGCGGTAGGCGAGTTGCTCGCGGATATCGTCCGCGGTGCTGGAACGATAGCCGTGAAAGAAGGGGGAGAGCTTGCCGACGCACTCTTTGCACAGGTAGCCTTCGTTGATCTTGGTCTTTCCCAAAAGTCCCAGCTCGGTACCGCAAATCGCGCACTCTTTCTTCTCGAACATCTTGTCAAAGAAGCCCATGGCTGCCTCCCATCAACTGGTAGCGTGTGTCACTTTTGATGATGGGGGAGCAGGCAATCTTTCACGATACCCAGACGGCTCAACGAGTCTCCACAACTGGGACACATGGCCCATTTTTTGACTAGTCGTTGGGGACGTTCTCAAACGACTAGTCGCGGGGCCACTCATTGGGGACGTACTTAAATGAGTGGTAGTTGGAGACACTCCTGGCCGAGCTAGAGATCGCGCGCGTCCCTTCTGGTCCATGCGGCTCAAAATCGCGGCGTGATGTGGACGGCTGGGGTCGAATTGGCAACATTTCGAGCCTGGCTTCGATATTGAGACTGGTTCTTTATTAAAATAGATTTCCAGACAATTGAGCAGCTGGGGGTTAACCATGAGGGGCATGGGAGACACAACCGCATATTTGCGTCGGGGCATTCGGGAGATTATATGCCTGGCGCTGTTCTTCTTCACGTTTTTGGCGTGCGAGTATCTTTTTGATGTGCGCATGGCCGAGTTCGTGTCTCCGAACGAGGTCGTTATTTATGAGAGCCTTGTCATCGGCGCGAGCGTGATTGGCTTTTTTGTGCGTCCCATTCTGTACTATCGCCGTCCCCATGCTATCGACGCAACGAGTGACGTCACGGGCGTTTTGCTGGTGGCGGCATTGCTGCTGTTGATTATGGCGGTTCAGGTTGAGGTGGTAATTGCCGGCGGTTTGGTGGCGTGCTGCGCGCTGGGCTACTGCGGATCGACTGCCCATGCAAATTTTGCGAGGCGCTTTGCGCGAACGCCCTGCTTGGCGCGCGCCGCCGCACTTTCTTACGCCATGGGCGTTCTGGTGCAGGTTCTCAACCACATGGTGATGCCTGTCGGCATTCCTCAGCAGGCTGTTCTGGTCGTCTGTGCGATCGCGCAGGTGGCGTTGCTCCACGGTGCCCGACGCGCCAAGCTGCGCGACGAGTCCGATCCCAACTTTGAACCCAGTGCTGCCGGGCTTTCGGTAGATGCTCTGGAATATGGCGCCAAGTGGCATGACGATCCCGAGGCAAAGGCGGCATTCCGTCGCGCCGTAGTTCGCCTGACCGTGGCGACGGCGTATCTTTCCAGCGTATTCGCCGCTCTCAACGCGGGCTTCACGACCCTGCATGCTGTCGGAGCCGTCGATTTGGGCGATTGGCCGCGCCTGCTGCTTGTCGTGAGCTCGTTGGTCGCTGGCGCACTATTTGACCTGCACGGCCGCTCGTATATGAATATCGGCATGACGTGTGCCGCCATACTGTCCACGCTTTCGTTCTTTGTGCTCATCGTCGATGGCAATGGCGGCAACGAGCTTGCTGCCACGATCATCTTTTATCTGGGCTCGGGCTTTTTCGTGGTGTTCTTTACCACAAAATATGCCGCCGTCTCGCTCTATGCGCGCTGGTCATATTTTTGGCCGTGCATGGGTCGCGTCGTCAACAACGTGTGCTCGATGTTCGTGACGGCGCCGGCAGTGGCGATTATCTCGAGTCAAAATGTGCTGGCTGCGGTCGGTGCGGCGCTCGTGATGTTTGTGGGCATTGCGATTACGCTGCTGGGGCAGTTGGGGCAACGAGCCGATGATGCCGCGATGCGGGACGGACTGCCGCTTGCCACCGACGATCTTGGTGGGGATCTTGCGCCCACATGCTCCGACCCCGAGCCCGTGGAGGCAGCGGAGCTCACGTCCGATGAACGCCTCGATGCTTTCGTCGCCACCTTTGGGCTTACAGAGCGCGAGCGCGATATTCTTGAGGTCTTGGTCGTTTCGGACCAGAGCGTTCAGGACATCGCCACAACGCTCTTTCTTTCGCGCTCCACGCTCTACCGCCACATTTCCTCGATCAACAAAAAGGCCGGTACCGCCTCGCGTGTAGCCCTTATCAACTTCTTCTGGTCCTGGACGCCCAAGGACTAGCTAATCCTCCAATAAGTTGCGGTGGAATAGTCCCTAAATTAAAGTCACGAGGCTTTAAACAGGAACTATTTCACCGCAATTGCTGAGGGGATAGATTGCGGCGGCGGCAGAGGCAACGGCAGCGGCAGGGGCGCTGGCAGCTGTGGTAGTGGCAACGGCAGCTGGCAGGGTGTTTTCCGTCTACTTGCTACAGCAGCTCGCCGTGGCGGGCAATGTAGCGGCGCTTTGCCAGCTGGGTGAGCGCGATGTAGGCAGAGACGATGCCGATGAGCAGCGCGAAGAAGCTCGTCGGCAGCGGCATGAGGCCCAGTGCATCGGCGATGGGGCTTGCCGGCAGACAGGTGACGAGCGCCAGGCCCAGCACGGTAAGAACGCACAATGCGGGCGCGGCGTGGTCGCGCGGGCTCGGCAGATGCGGGGAGCGCAACATGTGGACCACGAGTGTCTGCGACCACATGGACTCGACAAACCAGCTGCTCTGGAAGAGCGCAGCAAAGGTCGCCATACCCGCGACGTCGCCCGCGGCGGCAAGCTCGGACCAGCTTGCGTCCACGGCGGCGGGGCACACGACAAAGAAGAGCGCGGCGAAGGTCACGATGTCAAACAGCGAGCTCACGGGGCCCAGCTCGAGCATAAAGCCCTTGATGGACGCGGCGTCCCAGGCACGCGGGCGGGCAGTCCAGGCGTCATCGACGGTGTCCCACGGCAGTGCGATGCACACGATCTCGTAGACCAGCGACAGCAGTACCAGCTGCAGGGCGCTCATGGGCAAAAACGGCAAGAACAGGCTCGCGACGGTCACGGACAGCACATTGCCAAAGTTGGAGCTCACCGTGGTCTTGAGGTACTTGAGCAGGTTGCCGTAGGTGCGGCGGCCTTCGATGATGCCGCGCTCGAGCACGCCCAGGTCCTTCTGAAGCAAGATGATATCGGCGGATTCCTTGGCAATATCGACGGCTGAATCGACCGAGATGCCGCAATCGCTCGCACGCATGGCGGCGGCGTCGTTGATGCCGTCGCCCATAAAGCCCACGGTGTGGCCGAGCATCTCGCGCATGACACGTACCAGGCGCGCCTTCTGCAGCGGCGAGAGCTTGGCGAAGAGGTGGGTTTTCTCGGCGCGCTCGGCAAGTTCGGCGTCATCGAGCGCATCGATCTCGGAGCCGAGCAAGACGTTGCTCGCATCGATACCAATCTGCTCGCAGACGGTGGCGGCGACGCGGTCGTTGTCGCCGGTTAGGACCTTGACCGCCACGCCCTTGGCCTCGAGGGTGGCGACGGCGCCCGCGGCACTTGCTTTGGGCGGATCGAGGAAGGCCAAAAAGCCCATCAGCACCATGTCGCACTCGTCGGCGATGCCAAACTCGCCCACGCAGCGCGGATTGGTCTTCTGCGCCACGGCAATTACGCGTAGGCCCTCGGCGTTAAGTCCGGCGATCTGCTTGCGAATCTGGGCGAGCTTCTCGTCGGTGAGCGGCTGAGCGATGCCATCGATCTCGACAAAGGAGCAGATCTCGAGCATTTCCTCGGCAGCTCCCTTGGTAACCATCTGGGTTTTGCCCTGGGCGTCGGCTACAACTACGCTCAGGCGACGGCGCGAGAAATCGAAGGGCACCTCGTCGACCTTGGTATAGCGGTCGCGCAGGCTCTGGCCCAGCATGGAATCGGGTGCGACGGTCGAGGGTGTCACATCGGCACGGTCGATTACGGCCAGGTCGATAAGGTTCTTGAGGCCGGTCTGGAAGAAGCTGTTCAAAAACGCATGGCGCAGCACACGTGCGTCTTCGTTGCCGTCGGTGCTGAG
Source organism: Collinsella aerofaciens (assembly GCF_040915545.1). Lineage (GTDB taxonomy): Bacteria > Actinomycetota > Coriobacteriia > Coriobacteriales > Coriobacteriaceae > Collinsella > Collinsella aerofaciens_BE. Next base: position 57,314 of record NZ_JBCPDH010000011.1, read on the forward strand.
ATAGCGCTCGAGCACGATGCGGTCTTCGGTGAGGGTGCCGGTCTTGTCGCAGCACAGGACGTCCATCGCTCCGAGGTTTTGAATCGCCGGCAGCTCCTTGACGATAACCTGGCGACGGGCGAGGTCCTTGGCGCCCTGCGACAGGCTCGTGGTCACGATGACGGGAAGCATCTGCGGCGTGATGCCCACGGCCACGCTCGTGGCGAACAGCAGCGCGTCGATGACGTTGCCCTTGGTGGCGGCGTTGATGGCAAAGACGGCCGGCGCCATAACGAGCATCAGGCGCACCAGCAGCATGGAGACGCTCGAGACGCCGCGGTCAAACGCGCTTTTTTCGCCGCGCCCGTTGAGCATCTTGGCGATGCCGCCCAGGTAGGTGTCCGAGCCGGTGGCAACGACAAGCGCCATGGCGGCGCCGTTTTGCACGGAGGTGCCGGTAAAGACGATGTTCTTGCAGGCAGAGAGTGGCAGTGCGGAGCCGTCGGCGCCCTCGACGACGGTGACGGCGGTGGTCTTCTCGACGGCCTCGCTCTCGCCGGTGAGTGCGGACTCGATCACAAACAGGTCGCGCGCGGTGATGATGCGGGCGTCTGCTGGCACCATATCGCCGGCAGAGAGGCGGATTACATCGCCGGGGACGAGCTCGTCGAAGGGGATCTCGATGCGCCCGCCGTCGCGCAGGGCGGTGCAAGTGTTGGAGACCAGGTCCTTAAGGGCCTCGGCCGCATTGCCGCTGCGGGCTTCCTGGATAAACTTCATACCGCCCGATACCAGCAGCATGATGCCGATGACGATGACCGTGGAGGGGTCGCGCTGCGGCTCGGGTACGGCGAGCACGTCGATGTAGAGCGAGACCAGCGCGAGCGCGGCGAGGATGCCGGCGAAGGGATCGATGAACGCGTCGGCGATGCGGCGGGCGAGCGTTTTGGTCGTTGCCTCGATGGTGTTGGGGCCGACGGCGTTCAGGCGCTCAGTTGCCTGCTCGACGGTGAGGCCGTTTGCCGTGGCGTCAAGCAGTACGAGGGCGTCCTCGGCACTATGGGTGGCGGCGAATATGGTGTTCTTGGATAGGCCGGTATGAGCGGCAGGGCGCGCCGTGCGGCGGCGCTTGGAGATGGCTTCGAGTACCGTGACGGTTTTGAGCATCAGCATAGGGTCCTCCTTGTTGAGGGGAGTTAGCGTACGTGTCGTATTTGCTTCAAAAAACCTAGATGTCGCTCACGTCAAGCTCTTGAGCCCACAAAGGGTGCAGCGCGCCTTTGTGGTGGTTTTGGCGATCTGCCGGTGGCGTTTATGCGTGTGCGGAGTCCTCGCGGCGTGCCGAGGGCGACATGCAGGTTTTTCGACTAGGACTGCCTTCCATGGCACACCTCCTAAAGGCTGAGCGCAGCGCGCTTTGGGTATCTCGTACCCCTTTTTAATCCGCCCGCATTCTTGATGAGGGGGTTTGACATGTCAACCCCATTGTTCGGAAAACCATTTCCCCTGACAAAGCCTTTACAGAATGCCGTGGCCCCAAAGCGCGCCCGCATCGACGCTTCGCCTGCGCTAAACTGGAAGGCACGTACGCGATTACGAGAGGAGCCCGCATGGAGGCTTACAAGCAAGAGTTCATCAAGTTTATGGTCGAGTCCGACGTTCTTAAGTTCGGCAGCTTTACGCTCAAGAGCGGCCGTCAGTCCCCGTTCTTTATGAACGCCGGCGCTTACGTGACGGGCTATCAGCTCAAGAAGCTGGGCGAGTATTACGCCCAAGCCATCCACGATAACTTTGGCGACGACTTTGATGTGCTGTTTGGACCGGCCTACAAGGGTATTCCGCTGGCCGTCGTGACCGCAATTGCCTACCACGAGCTGTACGGCAAGGAGGTCAAGTACTGCTGCGACCGCAAGGAGGCCAAGGACCACGGTGCCGATAAGGGCAACCTGCTGGGTTATGAGCCCAAGGACGGCGACCGTGTGGTCATGGTCGAGGACGTTACCACCAGCGGCAAGTCCATCGACGAGACCTATCCCAAGGTCAAGGCTGCTGCCGATGTCGAGATCAAGGGCCTGATCGTGTCCCTCAACCGCATGGAGGTCGGCAAGGGCGGTGTGACCACCGCGCAGAAGGAGATCGAGGCCAAGTACGGTTTCCCCGTCGCGAGCATCGTCTCCATGGCCGAGGTCGTCGAGACCCTCTATAACCACGAGATCGACGGCAAGGTCGTCATCGATGACGAGCTCAAGACCGCCATCGACGCCTACTACGAGCAGTACGGAGCTCAGGAGTAGTTACGGCGTTTTACCAAACGCCGTAACCGGTCGACGCTGCGCGGGCCGCATTTGGACAATCTGACGTTCAACTTCAAGGGCGCGACCAGAAGGTCAGCGCCCTTTCGTTTCACGTCACCTTGTCTCAAATGCGACCCGCTCGCTGGCGTTGCCAAAACATCGGCGTTGCCGTGGTAGTCATTGGTAGTCATTGGGGACGTTCATAAATGACTACTCAGGAATGAGCGTGGATAATCTCCCGTTTTTGGCCTGTGTGCGGGCTCAAAGTGGGAGATTATCCGCGCTCGCTTTAATTTGCCTGGGTTGCGATGCCTATCTAATCGGCTCGGCGTCTTCCCTGAGAATCGAAAGATACTCTTCATACCCGTACTGCCGGTATCTCTGTCTTGACTCGTCGAGCGGACGGAGGATACCCAATTCTTCAAATGATTTGACGAGCGAGCTCGCGGTACTCCTGCCGATATCGAGTTGGGCAGCGATGAATGCGGTGTCGACGATGGGGTGCTCTTCAAGAATGCCCAACAGCCTTTGCCCGTTTGCAGCAGTCCTTCCGAGATTTTCGGTAATGGTTGCTGTGGAACGGTTATGGAGGTCAACAAGGTTATTTAAAGACCCTACCGAGTCCTTCGCACTTTCGAGAAGACTGTTGCAGAAAAACTCTATCCATTCCTCGTAAGTGCCTCTCTCCCTTACGGATGTGAGTTGCCGGTAGTACTCGCTTCGATTTTTCTTGAACTGGAACGATGGATAGAACAAGCAAGAATGAAGAACGCCATCATTGATGAGCATAAGTGTAATGAGAAGCCTGCCCAGGCGACCGTTTCCGTCTAGGAATGGATGGGCAGTTTCAAATTGGTAATGGACGAGCGCCGCCCGCACAATCGGATCCATTTCGACTTGAGGCTCATTGATAAAGCGTTCGAGGTCCTGGAGCGTGTTACTCAAATCTTCAATGTTTGGAGGGACAAACGATGCGGTTGCAATGGTGCAGCCTGAGGGGCCAATCCAGTTTTGTGAGGAGCGCAGCTCGCCTGGATTCTTCTCCGTTCCGCGCACTCCGTCCAGCAGGACCGCATGAACTTGCCTAAGAAGTCTCGTGCACAAGGGCATCTTTTTGAGCAGTTCTACGCCGCGGTCGACAGCACGGACGTAATTCACGACGTCTGCGACATCTTTATGATGGAGTTGTGTTTGCGATGGACTAAGTAGGTCGTCAAACGTGCACTGGGTTCCCTCAATTTGCGAAGAAAGGAGTGCTTCTTTGCGCACGTACATTGTCAGATACATATCGGCGTTGGGAACAAAGTAGAGCATGCCTTCAAGCTCTCCAAGCTTTCGTGAGCATGCGGAAAGCGTGCGATAGGTTTCCTCGGTGAGGTTTAGCTGCCTCAATGATTGCAAGGGCGTTGGAAAAAACGAATAGTAAGCCAATTTCCCCGATAGATTATTGCGGAGCGTTCCCTGGCCGTTCTCCTCGATTTGCATCGCGCCCTCCATATCTTTAGTGCCGGAAACTCGTTATTAGGCCAATCATATCAATTCTAATAACGAGTTTAAGGATTAAATAGTTATTAGAATTGATGTAAACAATCTAATGATGAGAAGTCGTTATTACTTGACCATGGAGCTCGGCTTGGTACAGGGGGGTGTTCCTATAGTTTTGTCAACTGGGAAATGCTCTCCGTGCGACCGAATCGCGGCATGCTGACGCCAAGCCA
>NZ_JBCPDH010000012.1:0-60575 GCF_040915545.1 Collinsella aerofaciens
GAGGGCGACCATTGTGCAATCGCAAGAAGATGACGGGGCGGAATGTCAATCCTGGTCTAACAGAGCCTTAAAAAATCCCCGTCCTAGAATAATCATTCGCACCTGCCCGGCTTTCTTTTTGCCTAAGGGACTAATCGTTGAAGCGGGATTGGCGGCCGAAGGATAGGGCGGTGTCGCCGAATTTGTCTCGGACGGCGTCGATGGCGACGGAGAGGTCGCGTCGGTCGCTGGATTGGGCCCCGCGGTCATCGACTTCGCAGAACAGGTCAGTCTGGATGCCGCCCTGATGGTCAAAGTCGCTCATGCCGATGCCTGCTAAGCGCACGTGCATTCCTTCCTGCCAGATGTTGTCGAGCAGTTCGAGTGCAACCGCCACGAAGATGTTCTCATCGTCGGTCGGATGAGGCAGCCGGCGCTGTGCCGTACGCCCGCTGCCATACGAATACTTGAGCTTGAGCGTCACCGTGGCGCCCGTTAGTCCCTGACGGCGCAGGCGGCGTCCCACTGACTCGCCCAGCAGCGCAATCGCCGCCTCAATATCCCCACGCTCAGTCAAATCTTTCGCAAAGGTGCGTTCATTGCTGACCGACTTGACCTCGCGCTCTTCATCGAGACTCGTGACTTCAGAGATTTCGAGTCCCAGCGCACGCTGGCGCATGCGTTCGCCGTTGACGCCAAAAATAGAGGACAAGGTGGATTCCGGTGCACGTGATAGCTCGCCGAGGGTGTAGATGCGCATGCGGCGCAGTCGCTCCTCGGCCGAGCGCCCGATGCCGCTCATGGCAGATACCGGCAGCGCGGCCAAAAAGCGCTGCTCGGTTCCGGGGCGCACGATGGTCAGCCCAAACGGCTTATCCCGCTCGCTTGCGATCTTTGCGACCGTCTTGTTGCAGCCCACGCCAATGGAGCAGGTCACTCCCAGCCCTGCCACGCGGTCGCTTATACGCCGCGCAACCAGCAGCGGGTCTTCGGGCGCAAAGCGACCCGGTGTGATATCGATAAAGGCTTCGTCGATGGATACGCGCTCAACGCGCGGGGTCTCGTCGGCGAGAATCGCCATGACCTGCGCGCTGACCTCGCGGTAGCGATTAAAATGCCCATGCGTCCAAATGGCTTGCGGGCACAAGCGCCGCGCCTCGGCCGAGGCCATGGCAGAGTGCACGCCAAAGCGACGTGCCTCATACGAACACGTGGACACGACGCCACGCGAATCGGCGTCTCCGCCCACGATGAGCGGCTTTCCGCGCCATTCGGGATGATCGAGCATCTCCACGCTCGCAAAAAACGCATCAAGGTCCATCAGGCCCACCGCCGGACCCGTCCAGGGCGGCGGCGTGACGCCCATGGCATCCTCATAACCGTATGTATGTTCGCGTCTTTCCATGTCATGAGTATACCGCGCAGCTCATGTGGGGTGCGTGTATGTGCTTGCAAATCCTGAATTCTTGTCTAAGATATGGATTTGCCCTCGACTACACCGAAGAAGTTGGTCTCACGGACTTCACCTGCCCGCGTCGATGGCGTATTATGTTCAGCTGTTTGTTTGTAGTTGCAGCCTAAAGCTGCTTGGTTGGAGGAGTTTCCTTTGGCAGTCAAGATTCGCCTTGCTCGTCACGGCGCTAAGAAGCGTCCGTACTACCGTGTCGTCGTCGCCGATTCCCGCGCCCCGCGTGACGGTCGTATCATCGAGGAGGTTGGCCGCTACAACCCGATGACCGCCCCCAAGACCATCAACCTCGACCTCGAGAAGATCGCCGACTGGCAGTCCAAGGGCGCTCAGCTCACCGACGCCGTCGCCGCTCTGGTCAAGGCCGCCAACGAGGGCGAGAAGACCGAGACCGTCGTCAAGAAGTCCAAGAAGCAGCTTGCCAAAGAGGCCGAGGCCGCTAAGGCTGCCGCTGAGGCCGCTGAGGGCGCCGAGGAGTAAATCGTGCCTGAGGTTGACGCTGCACAGCTCGAGGGTGAGGCAATGCTCTCAGATCGCATCGCCGATCTCGTCGAATATCTCGTTGTTCAGATCGTCGACGACCCGGATTCCGTGAGCCTTGAGGTCATCGATGGTGACGACGCCTCTACGATTGAGGTTTCGGTCGCCGAGGATGACGTCGCTAAGGTCATCGGCCGTCGTGGCCGTACCATCAAGGCCATTCGCGCGCTCGCCCGTGCACTGGCCGCTCGCCTCGACACTGCTGTCGAGGTAGAGGTTCTGGGCTAGGACCTTGAGGTCCCAGTACAAAAACATCGCCCGTGTTGTCAAGCCGCACGGAAGGAAGGGGGAGGTCCTCGCGCAGCCGCTGCGGGGGCTTCCTTCTGTATTAGAGCCTGGTATGCGCGTCGCCCTGACGCCGCCGGCGCTCAAGCGCGACCGCTTTTGCACGGTCGTGTCCGTCACCGATACGGGCGATGGCGATCTGGTCTCGTTTGAGGGCATTGACGACTTGACGGCCGCCGAGGGCATCACGGGATGCTACGTGCTGGCAAATCGTGACGATTTTGAGCTCGATTCGCTCGACGCTGCCTATACCGACCTGATGGGTCGCGAGGTGGTCGACGAGCGCTTCGGTTCGCTCGGTACGATCGTCGAGATCATGTCGACGCCCGCCAACGATGTTTGGGTTGTCGAGGGTGATCGGTACGGCGAGGTACTGATTCCCGTGATCGAGCAGGTCGTGCTCGATCTTCCCGACACAGGAACAATTTCCGTCCACGTTATGGACGGCCTGATCGATATGGACAAGTAGGGAGGACAACATGCTGATCGAGACCCTTTCGGTCTTTCCCGAGATGTTTGAGCCCGTCATGTCCACATCGATCTTGGGCCGCGCCCGCAAGGCCGGCCTTTTTGATTTTAAGGCGTATAACCTGCGCGACTGGACGCACGACCGCCATCGTACTGTCGATGACGAGCCGTACGGCGGCGGGCAGGGCATGCTCATGAAGGTCGAGCCTATCGCAGAGGCCATCGAGGCCATTAGCGCAGAGGGTCCCAAGCCCACTGTGGTGTTCTTTACCCCCTGTGGCGAGCCTTTTACGCAGCGTGTGGCCGAGCGCCTGCTCAAAAGTGAGCGCCTGCTGTTTGTGTGCAGTCGCTACGAGGGCGTCGACGAGCGCGCGTATGCGTATGCCGATGAGCGTCTGTCGATCGGCGACTACGTGCTCACGGGCGGCGAGCTTCCCGCTATGGTCGTTGCCGATGCCGTCGTACGCCTGATTCCCGGCGCCCTGGGCGACGAGATGAGCAACGTGGACGAGTCGTTCTCGACCGCCGAGGATGGAGGCCTGCTCGAGTACGCGCAGTACACCCGTCCTGCCGAGTTCAACGGCGAGGGCGTGCCTCCGGTGCTCGTGAGCGGCGATCACGCCAAGGTCGATGCCTGGCGTCGCAAGAACGCCATCGAGCGCACCTGCCGCTGGCGTCCCGATCTGATCGAGACGGCGCGGCTCACGCCCGAGGAGCGCGCTTACGCGCAGGAGATCCTTGACGCTTCGTATTCGCAGAGCGAGGAGTGAGTATGGTTCCTACGCAACATTCCGCGTTGAGGGGCGCTTTTGAGTGGATCGCGGTCATCGCGATCGCGCTCGTGGCCACCTTCCTGATCCGCACCTTTGTGGTCGAGCCCTTTGTGGTGCCCACCGGCTCTATGGAGGACACGATCGAGATTGGCGACCAGATCCTGGCACAAAAGGTGAGCATCGAGCTCGGTCAGCCCGTCAAGCAGGGCGATATCGTGGTGTTTCACAACCCCGATGGCACCTCCGAGCATGATGTTCTTGTCAAGCGTGTTATTGCCACGGCCGGCCAGACGGTCGACCTGCAGGATGGCAAGGTGGTCGTTGACGGCCAAGCGCTCGACGAGGACTATACGACGGGCATGAGCTGGCCACTTTCGGTCCAAGCACCCGGCACTCAGGTAAGCTATCCCTACACCGTTCCCGACGGGTGCGTGTGGGTGATGGGCGACAACCGCGAAAACTCTGCCGACTCACGCTACTTTGGTCCCGTCGATCGCTCTGATTTGATCGCTGTGGCACTCGTTCGCTACTGGCCGCTCAACCGCATCGGCGCTATCGACTAAAAACCGCTATAGTACAGTACCTAACCGTGTAATCGTTTCGACGAGGGGATATTAGAGGCATGAACGCTTCATCGCTTTCCTTCCAAGACATCATCCTGCGCCTCCAGCAGTACTGGGGCGAGCAGGGCTGCGTCATTATGCAGCCCTATGACTCCGAGGTCGGTGCCGGTACCTTCCATACCGCGACCACGCTGCGCTCGCTCGGTCCCGCCGAGTGGCGCACCTGCTATGCGCAGCCTTGCCGCCGTCCCGCCGACGGCCGCTACGGCGAGAACCCCAACCGCATGCAGCACTACTATCAGTTCCAGGTGCTCATCAAGCCCTCACCGGTCAACGCCCAGGAGCTTTACCTGGGGTCTCTTGCCGCTATCGGTCTGGACCCCAACGACCATGACGTCCGCTTTGTCGAGGACGACTGGGAGAGCCCGACGCTCGGCGCCTGGGGCCTTGGCTGGGAGGTCTGGCTCAACGGCATGGAGGTCACGCAGTTTACGTACTTCCAGCAGGTAGGCGGCATCGAGGTCGACCCCGTGCCCGTCGAGATCACCTATGGCCTAGAGCGCATTGCCATGTATGCGCAGGGCGTTAACTCGGTCTACGACTTGGTGTGGAGCTACCTGCCCGACGGCACGCCCATGACCTATGGCGACGTGTTCCTCGAGAACGAGCGCGAGTTCAGTGCCTATAACTTTGAGGTCGCAAACGTCGAGATGATGCGTCAGAAGTTTGACGACTACGAGGCCGAGTGCCATTCCTGCCTGGAGCGCAAGCTGCCGCTGCCGGCATATGACTGCGTCATGAAGTGCAGCCACGCTTTCAACCTGCTCGATGCTCGCGGCGCCCTGTCCGCGGTCGAGCGTGCCAACTACATCCTGCGCGTCCGCGCCGTCGCCAAGGCGTGCTGCGAGGCCTACATGGCCGAGGTCGCCGGAGTCAACGAGAATGCCGATCAGGAAGGCGAGGTGGCGTAAGCCATGGCAGACGCTAAGGATTTCCTGTTTGAGATCGGTACGGAAGAAATGCCCTCCGCACCGCTGAACAATGCCGTCAAGCAGCTTGGCACCATGATCGCCAAGGGTCTCGACGAGGCCGGTCTGGCTCACGGCGAGGTCCGTGTGATCTCGAGCCCGCGCCGCCTGGCTGCGCTCGTTGCCGACGTCGCCACCGCGACCGACGAGGTTCACGAGGTCAAGCGCGGCCCCGCGGCCAACATCGCCTTCGATGCCGATGGTAACGCCACCAAGGCCGCCCAGGGCTTCGCCCGCAAGTGCGGTGTGGCTGCCGAGGATCTGGTTCGTCGCGAGGACACCGACGGCCGTGAGTACGTCTTTGCCGAGAAGAACATCCCTTCCGCCCCGGCCACCCCGATCCTGACGGCCCTGTGCGAGAAGACTATCGCTGGCCTGCAGTGGCCCAACTACCGCTCTCAGCGCTGGGGTCACGAGCATGCGACCTTTGTTCGTCCGGTCCGCTGGATCTGCTGCCTTCTGGGCGAGGACGTTGTGCCCGTGTCGTTTGCCGACGTGACGAGTGGCAACACCACGCGTGGTCATCGCGTGCTTGGCCCCGGTGACCATGTGGTCGCCAGCCCCGCCGTCTACGAGCAGGTGCTCGAGGACGCCGGCGTGCTTTCTGCCGAGCGCCGTCGCGAGGCCATCCTTGCCGGTATCGCCGAGGTCGAGGCTGCCCGTCCCGGCTGCCATGTCGATACGCCCAAGAAGGTCTTTGAGGAGGTCATCAACCTCTGCGAGTGGCCGACGGTGCTCGTCGGGACCTTCGATGAGGAGTTCCTCAAGGTCCCGCACGAGATCATCTGCGAGTCCATGCTCACCAACCAGCGCTACTTCCCGATCTATGACGGCGAGGGCAAGCTCACACGTGAGTTCGTGGTCGTCTCCAACAGCAAGCCCGAGAACGCCGAGCGCGTGATCGACGGCAACGAGCGCGTTGTGCGTGCCCGTCTGGACGATGCCAAGTTCTTCTACGAGGAGGACCTGAAGATCTCCCTCGACGAGTTCCGCGAGCGTCTGGCCAAGGTCGCCTTCCAGGAGAAGCTCGGTAGCGTGCTCGCCAAGTCCGAGCGCATCGAGCAGCTCGCGCTCGCTATTGCCCGTGAGGCACACCTGGGTGCTCACCTGGCAGCCGATGCCGCTCGCGCCGCGCACCTGTGCAAGGCCGACTTGGTATCCAACGCCGTCGTCGAGTTCACGAGCCAGCAGGGCGTGATGGGCGGTTACTACGCCACCGCGATGGGGGAGAACGACGAGGTCGCCCACGCCATTCGCGATCATTATCGTCCCCGCTTTGCCGGTGACGAGCTGCCCGAGGGCACCGCTGGCTGCATCGTGGCCTGCGCCGACAAGCTCGATACCATCGCCGGTATCTTTGCCATTGGCGAGCCCCCGACCGGCTCCTCCGATCCCTACGCGCTGCGTCGTGCCGCTATCGGCATCATCAACATCCTGCGCGACCGTCTGCCGATCGACCCCACATCGCTCATCGACTTCGCCCTCGAGCTCTATAGCGAGCAGGGCATTGAGTTCGACGCCGCCGAGGTCGCCCAGCAGGTTCGCGACTTCTTCCATGGCCGCCTGGTGAGCATGGCCCGCGACGAAAAGATCCCGGCCGATACCGTTGCCGCCGTCTCTGCGGTGCACATCATCGCCCCGTCCGTCTTCTTCGCCCGCTGCGCCGCCCTCGACGAGGCCCGCAAGAACGATGTCGAGACCTTTGACAACCTGGCTACGGCCTATGCCCGTGCCGCGCATATCTCCAAGCCCGAGCTGGGCGCGGAGTACGACCGCAGCCTGATGGGCGAGGCCGAGCTCGCGCTTGCCGATGCTTCCGAGGCTGCTCAGACTGCTGTCGATGCTGCCCTTGCTGCCGAGGACTACCCGGCCGCATTTGCCGCCCTCGCCGCCATGCGCGCGCCCATCGACCGTTTCTTCGATGAGGTTATGGTCATGGACGAGGACGAGCAGCTCCGCGATAATCGCCTTAAGCTGCTCAACCGCTTCGAGGCCGTTTTCTCCGGCATTGCCAACATCGGTGAGCTTGCCCGCAAAAAGTAAGCCAGCCTGCGCGTAAGCGCAAAAGGAGCCCCGCATGGATTGCCCGGTCACCGCTCGTCCCACCGTTATCGTTATCTCCGACTCGCTCGGCGATACCGCTTGTGAGGTGGTGCTTGCGGCGTCCGGGCAATTTGATGAAGGGGCTTTTCGCGTTTTACGTCTGCCCAAGGTGACTTCCGTGGAGCAGGTCAAGTCATTTGTGGGGCCGCGCGTCGATGCCGACCATCGCGATATTGCCGTGTTTCACACCATTGTCGATCCGGCGCTTCGCGCCCGTGTGCTCGATTACCTGAGCATGCTGCATATTCGTTCAGTCGACCTGATTGGCCCGACGCTCGCCGTGCTGTCGTCGCTTATCGGTGTACCGCCCAAGGGCGTTGCGGGCGTGATTCACAGGACCGATGACCGCTATTTCCATCGTATCGAGGCCATGGAGTATTTCGTTGAGCACGATGACGGGCGCGGTTGCGACGATCTGTCGGGTGCCGATATCGTGCTGCTGGGCGTATCGCGCACGTCCAAGACGCCGCTGTCGATGTATCTGGCCTATCAAGGTTACAAGGTTGCCAATGTTCCGTTGGCCCATGGCACGGAGCCGCCGAAGTCGATTTACGAGGTCGACCCGATGCGCCTGTTCGGCCTGATTTCGACCGTCGACGTTATTTCCGAGATTCGCGATAGCCGTTTGGGCGACGATTACGCCCGTGCCGTCGCCGGCTCCTATGCCGAGCCCGAGAGCGTGCGCAGCGAGCTCGAGGAAGCTCGTGCCCTCATGAAGCGCCTAGGCTGCTTTGTGGTGCGTACCGACGGCAAGGCCATCGAGGAAAGCGCCTCCGAGATCATCAGCCACTTGGAGGAAATCCAAGAAGCCCGTGCCCGCCGCGCCGCCCGTCGAGTCCAACAAAAGTAGCTAATTTGGGACGGGGCTTTTTTAGCTACCCCGACTGAGGCCGCGAGCTTTTTGGCCGATTGCCGACGGGGGCAGCTAAAAAAGCCCCGTCCCAAATTAGCTACTTATGGTAAAGCGATTTAGCAAATACATTGCATCTGACCTGTATTTTCTTGTAGTGGTATCTTCATAAGGTGACCACCTTTACCTACCGTTTACCGCCATATTTACCACGTTTACCAACCCCCGCGTCCTCTGCGCAAGCCTGCCCAAAACGCGCCGTATAGTTCCCTCACGGCCCGCATCCGGTGGGTCGATTCGTTACCACGGTCGTGCGCGTAAGTGCATGGAAGGGGAAGTATCGTGAGCGATTGCAAGAGGGTTTACCGTTTTGGAACCGACGCCCAGGGCACCTGTGTCACCGAGGGCGACAAGTCCATGAACTTCGTGCTTGGCGGTAAGGGCGCTAACCTTGCCGAGATGAGCCGTATCGGCCTGCCGGTTCCCGGTGGCTTTACCATTACCTGCCAGACTTGTGTCGAGTACTCCGGCGCCGGTAACGTGTGGCCCGAGGGCGCACTCGATGAGATCGTTGCCGCCGAGGCGGACCTCGAGGCCCGCTGTGGCAAGAAGCTCGGCGACGCCTCCGATCCGCTGCTCGTGTCGGTTCGCTCGGGCGCTCCGTTTTCCATGCCCGGCATGATGGACACGGTCCTCAACTTGGGTCTCAACGACGACTCCGTTCAGGGTCTCATTGCCCAGACGCAAAACCCGCGCTTTGCTTGGGATAGCTACCGCCGCTTTATCCAGATGTTTTCCAACGTCGTCATGGGCGTTGATGCCGACCTGTTCGAGAACGCCCTGACCCAGGCCCGCCTGGTCGCCGGCGTCCGCGTCGACTCCGAGCTTTCGGCTGAGGACCTGCAGGAACTCGTCGAGACTTTCAAGGGCATTTTCTCCGACAACGTCGAGGCTGCTCTGTATCCCGAGCTCGAGGTCGCTGACGGCAAGCCCGTCTTCCCGCACGATCCGGAGCTTCAGCTGCGCCTTGCTATCCAGGCCGTCTTTGGCAGCTGGATGAACGAGCGCGCCTGCATCTATCGCAAGCAGCACGGCATTTCCGATGACCTTGGCACCGCCGTCAACGTCCAGGCCATGGCCTTTGGCAATAAGGGCGAGACCTCGGCGACCGGCGTCGCCTTTACGCGTAACCCGGCCGACGGCACCAAGGAGTTCTACGGTGACTTTCTGGTCAACGCCCAGGGCGAGGACGTCGTCGCCGGCATCCGCAACACCGAGCCCATCGCCGACCTCAAGGCCACCCCGGGTCTTGAGTCCGCTGGCGAGGAACTCGAGCGCGTGTTCCTGACGCTCGAGGACCACTACCGCGATATGTGCGATATCGAGTTCACCATCGAGCAGGGCAAGCTCTGGATGCTCCAGACCCGTGTGGGCAAGCGTACCGCCACCGCCGCCCTGCGCATTGCCATCGAGATGGTTGAGGAGGGCCTCATCACCCGCGAGGAGGCCGTGAGCCGTATCGATCCCGCGCAGCTCGACCAACTCTTGCACCCGCAGTTCGATTCCTCCAAGAAGTACGAGGCTCTGGCTTGTGGCCTCAACGCCAGCCCCGGCGCCGCCGTGGGCGAGGTCGTGTTCTCGAGCGATGACGCCGTCGCGCGCGCAAACGAGGGTCATAAGGTTATCTTGGTCCGTTGGGAGACCAACCCCGACGACTTGAAGGGCATGGTCGCCGCCGAGGGCATCCTGACCAGCCACGGTGGCAAGACGAGCCATGCCGCTGTTATCGCCCGCGGTATGGGTACGCCCTGCGTCTGCGGCGTTGAGCGCTTCCACATCGATGCCGCCGAGAAGGTCGTGTGCATCGAGGGCAGCGACCGCGTGCTGCACGAGGGCGACATCATCTCCATCGACGGCACCCAGGGCATCGTCGTCGACGGTCCCGTCGACCTGGTCTCCGCCGAGCTCACCGGCGATCTGGATACCATCCTGTCCTGGGCCGACGAGATTCGCCTGGACGAGACCTGTGGCCATGCCAACCATGTGCGCGTCAACGCCGACAATCCCGAGGATGCCGAGCTTGCGCTCGAGTTTGGCGCCGAGGCCATCGGCCTGTGCCGCACCGAGCACATGTTCCTGGGCGACCGCAAGAACATCATCCAGAGCTTTATCCTGTCTGACGATGAGGCCGTGAAGCAGCAGGCCCTGGCCGACCTGCTCAAGGTTCAGACCGAGGACTTCCTGGCGATGTTCAAGACCATGTCCGGTCGCGATGTGGTCGTCCGCCTGCTCGATCCGCCGCTTCATGAGTTCCTGGATAATCCTCGCGAGCTCGAGGTCGCCATCACCAAGAAGGAAGCCGCCGGCGCCAGCGAGGAAGAGCTTGCAGCCCTGCGCGCCCGCCTGCGTCGTATCGACGGCATGGTCGAGTCGAACCCCATGCTCGGCTTGCGCGGCGTTCGCCTGTCCGTCGTCTTTAGCGATTTGCCGCTCATGCAGGTTCGCGCCGTCGCCACGGCCGCTGCCCGCCTTATCAAGGAGGGCGTCGACCCGCATCCCGAGATCATGGTTCCGCTCGTTTCCATCACGGCTGAGCATGTCCAGACTCGCGAGGTCATCGAGCGCGTCATCGACGAGGTTTCCGCCGAGGAGGGCGTCGAGCTCAACATTCCCGTGGGCACGATGCTCGAGCTGCCGCGCGCCTGTATGGTCGCCGACGAGATCGCCCATCATGCCGACTTCTTCTGCTTTGGCACCAACGACCTTACGCAGACGACCTTTGGCTTCTCTCGCGACGACGCCGAGGCAAAGTTCATCCCGCTGTACATGCATAAGAAGATTCTGAAGGACAACCCCTTCGAGACCATCGATACGGCAGTACTCGAGCTGGTACGCATGGCAGTCGAGAAGGGCCGTGCCACCAACCCCGACATGCACTTTGGCGTGTGCGGCGAGCACGGCGGCGACCCCAAATCCATTAAGGACCTGTTCAACGTGGCCGATGTGGACTACGTGTCCTGCTCGCCCTATCGCGTGCCCCTCGCGCGCCTGGCTGCCGCTCAGGCCAAGCTCGAGGCGAAGCGCTCCGCGTAACGTTTTGGGTTTAGACGCCTAGCGTAGCCCCCTTCATGCCGCCCGTCTCATTCGTGAGGCGGGCGGTTATCATGTGCGGGTTTTGTCTTTTTGTCTGCGTAAAAAATTGTTCTTGCAGCAGAAACCCGCGCGTGTATACTCGAATACGTTTGTTCAACTACGTGCCGGCCAAGGTGGTACGGCACCTCTAGAAGAGTAAGGAATTGCACATGGATTACATCCGCGCAATCGAGCGTCAGCAGATCCGCGAGGACATTCCTCAGGTTCGCGTCGCCGACAACGTCAAGGTTCACTACCGCATTAAGGAAGGCGACCGCGAGCGCATCCAGGTCTTCCAGGGCGACGTCATCCGCATGGCCGGCGCCGGTGCCCGCGAGACCTTCACCGTCCGCAAGATGTCCTTCGGTGTCGGTGTTGAGCGTACCTTCCCGCTTCACAGCCCCAAGATCGCCAAGCTCGAGGTCGTTCGTCACGGTCGCGTCCGTCGCGCCAAGCTGTACTACCTCCGCGACAAGGTGGGCAAGGCTGCTCGCATCCCCGAGAAGCGCTAAGAAGATCGCAGCGTCTGTCCACTCGTTTGGACACAAGGGCCACCTTCGGGTGGCCCTTCTTTTTATCTGATTTGCATGCAAGGAGGGCCTGGTATGGCCAATATGACGAGCTCGGTTTCGGCATCGCAGGTTGCCGGAGAGCTGGCGAGCGCAACGTTTGAGGAGATCCCCGCCCTCGTGGAGCATTATCGCGAGGACCCGCGCCAGCAGGTGATCAAGGCTTGTGAACGCGCCCTCAAACGCCATGCCAAAGAGCTTGCCGAGCGCGAGCGCGTCAATGACATGTATGAGCTTATGCATGAGCTTGGCGGCGATGGGGTGGTCGTTGGTGTCGACGAGGTGGGTCGCGGATCGGTGGCCGGTCCTTTGACGGTATGCGCCGTCTGTCTTCCTATGGAGCCGCGCGTCTGGGGTATCAACGATTCCAAAAAGCTCACGCCCGCGCGCCGCGAGTTGCTCTCGGTGAAGATTGCCGAGGTGGCGACGGCGATCGGTTTTTGCCATATCGCGCCTGCGGATATCGACGATATGGGCATGGCCCGCGCCATCCGCGCTGCCGTTGCGGGCGCCGTGGCCGATACGGGGCTCGAGCCCGATTGCGTGCTTATGGACGGTAACCCCTTGGGCGCCGTTCCCAACGAGCGCGACGTGGTGAAGGGCGATGCCAAAATCGCCTGTATCGCCGCGGCGTCCATCATGGCCAAGGTCACGCGTGACGAGATGATGGTCGAGTACGACGCCGAGTATCCCGAGTACCATCTGGCCGAGTCGAAGGGCTATGCGAGCCCCGAGCACATCGAGGCCATTCGCAAACATGGACTTTGTCCGCTGCACCGCGTGAGCTTTTGCGGAAACTTTCTGCAGACTGAGCGCCTTTTCTAGGCCAATTGTGGAGACATGGACCTCTGGGGTTTTATAAACCTGCTGGTAGCGGGCCGTATGCAACACCATTGTTGCGTACGGCCCGTTTTTTGACGGCATTTGGTCAGCTTTTGGTTTGCTTCCGGTACTTACCCGCATGAAAGGTGCCCTCATCATCGGGGCAATGCAGTGTGCGGGAAAGGAGACCCCATGAGTGCCGCAAGCAAAAAGAGCAAGACGCAGCAGCTCAAGGAGCGTTGGGAAAACGGCGAGCTCGACTGTGGGGCGATGACGCCCGAGTTTATCAAGGGACTCAGTCCCCGCGAGCTGGGCATGCTAGGCGAGCTGATCACCATCGACTACTTTAACGAGCGCGGCTACACCTTGCTGGAGCAGGGTTATCGTTGCACCGAGGGCGAGGCCGATCTGGTGCTGCTCGATGAGCTCGACGATGTCGTGGTGATGTCCGAGGTCAAGACCAGACGCGTTGCGCTGGATTGCAACACGCGGGTCTTTCCCGAGGAGGCCGTGGACGCCCAAAAGCAACGCCGCTACCGCCGCATCGCAAGTTGCTATCTCATGGAGCATTATCCGCTCAAGGCGATTCGCTTCGATGCCGTGGGCGTCACCATCCGCGACGGGCATATCGCCGAGATCGAGCACCAGTACAACGCGTTCGATTGGCAGGTGTCGTGATGGCGTTCGAGACGTTTGCCGTTCACGCGGCCTGCATCCGCGGCGTCGAGGCGATTCACGTCACGGTCGAGGTCTCGCTTGCCGGCGGCGTTCCGGGCATTCAGATGCTCGGCATCCCGAGTATGGAGGTGATGGAGTCACGTGGTCGTATTCGCTGTGCGATGCGCTCGGCCGGCTTTGAGATCCCGCGCTCGGGCATTACGGTCAATCTGGCGCCCGGCGATATTCGCAAGACCGGTAGCGGCTTTGATCTGCCCATCGCCATCGCGGTTCTAGCGGCCGATGGTCAGATTCCCCGCGACAACCTCGATCGTTGTCTTATCGCCGGCGAGCTCGGCTTGGACGGCACGGTGCTTCCTGTCAAAGGCGAGGTGGCGTTTCAGCTATTGGCTCGCGACATGGGGCTGTCTTTTATCGCCGGCAGGTCCGACCAGCATGTGCCACTCGCGGGCGTGGATTGCGGCTTTATCGACCATCTGTCTCAGCTTGCTCACGGCATGGGCGATGCCGCACGGCACTACTTGGATTCCGAGGGTGTCGAGGCGACCTTTGAGCCCGAGCTCGACTATGCCGACGTACTGGGACAGGAGGTCGCCAAGCGCGGCATGGCGCTTGCGGCCGCCGGCGAGCTCGGACTGCTCATGATCGGCTCGCCTGGTTCGGGCAAGACCATGCTTGCGCGGCGCATGACAGGCATTTTGCCCGAGCTTTCTCTCGAGGATCAGCAAGAGGCGCTGTGCATCCATTCGGTCTTGGGCGAGAACATCGATGGACTGCTTGCGGGGCATCGCCCCTTCCGCAGCCCGCATCACAGCATTTCGACCGCGGGCCTCATCGGCGGCGGACGTCCAGTGCATCCGGGCGAAATTAGCCTAGCTCATGGCGGCGTGCTCTTTTTGGACGAGCTAGCCGAGTTTCCCACTGGCGTGCTGCAGACGCTGCGTCAGCCCATCGAGCGCGGCTATGTGAGGATCGTACGCGTCGACGGGGCTTTTACCTTCCCGTCGCGCTTTCAGCTGCTGGCTGCGAGCAATCCCTGCCCCTGCGGCTTTTTGGGCGATCGCGAGGTACCGTGTCGCTGCTCGGCGGCGATGGTCGAGCGCTATCGGTCTAAACTGCGCGGTCCCTTGGCCGACCGTATCGACATGATGATCGATGTGACCCGTCCCGACCCTCAAGTGATTATCGAGGGTGCGGAGGGTATGTCGTCGGCCGAGTTACGTGACTACGTTGTGCGCGGTCGTGCCTTTCGCGCCTGGCGCGAGTCCCGTATGGACGATGCGGATGCCGAGGCCGAGGATGACGAGACGCGGTCCATTGACGGCGTCGTTTCGACCTTCGAGCTCGATGATGCTGCCGAGAAATGCGTACTCGGCCTATCCAAACGCACACATCTCACGGGCCGCGGCATCGTACGCCTGGTGCGTATCGCGCGTACAATCGCTGACGTCGCCGAGAGCGAGCAAGTGACGCAGGACCACGTGCTCGAGGCGGCGATGTACCAGGGAAGGAGGGACCAATGATAGCTGAGGGGACCTTCGAGCTGCATCCAGGTGATGCGTTGTATCCCGAGACCGTTTTGGAGCTTTCTGATATACCCCAGACGCTTTATGTGCGCGGCAACCCCGAGGTGCTTTCGACGCCCGCGCTCTCCATCATCGGCGCGCGCAAGGCCTCGCCGTATGGTCTTGCCGTGGCAGAGCTTGCGGCAAAGGTGGCGATCGAGGCGGGAGTGACGGTTGTTTCGGGCGGCGCGGTCGGTTGTGACCAGGCCTCGGGTTGGGCTGCGGTCAACGCCGGCGGCAAACACGTCGTGGTGCTGGGGACGGGCGCCGACGTGGTCTATCCGCGTTCGAGCGCGGGGCTTATTACTCGCACGCTCGATACGGGTGGCGCGGTCGTGTCGATCTCTCCGTGGGGCATGGGTCCGCGCAAGTTCGCCTTTCCGCGCCGCAATCGCGTGATCGCGGCCCTGTCGCAAGCCCTCTTTGTATCCGAGGCGGGTATGCCTTCTGGGACGTTTTCTACAGCCGAGGCTGCTATGGATTTGGGGCGCGAACTTCTTGCCGTGCCGGGGTCGATCCTATCGCCCGAGTCGCGTGGCACGAATTACCTCATTGCGAACGGTGCCTGCTGCATCGTCGACGAGGAATCTATCGAGATGGCTATCTCACGCATCTACGGAACCCTGCGCTACTCGCGCCCCGATGCTCCCGGCATTGCCGACTTGGATCCAACGCAGCAGACCGTGATGCATGCGCTCATCGCCTCTCCGCTCAAGGTCGACGACATCGCGGCGCTCGTCTCGCTCGATGCTGTCGGCGTACTCAAACTCTTGGGTTCGCTTGAACTCGAGGGCCTTATCGAGCGCATGATGGATGGAAGGTATGCGCCCTCCAAGTTTGCCCTTCACGCCCAGACACCCTTCGGTCACAATGGAAAACGTGTCAATTAGAAAGGTGTTTGCAGATGCAGTTCGATCAGGTGACAGTTATCGGTGGCGGTCTGGCGGGTTCGGAGTGCGCGATCCAGCTGGCAGATCGCGGGTTTGCCGTAAAGCTGTGCGAGATGCGCCCCCAGGTGAGCTCCCCGGCCCACCATACCGATCACCTGGCAGAGCTCGTCTGCTCCAATTCGTTTAAGTCGACCCGTCCGGATTCCGCGGCTGGTTTGCTGAAGGCCGAGCTTGAGCGCATGGGTTCAGTCCTGCTCGATTGCGCCCATCGCGCGGCTGTTCCCGCCGGTGGCGCCTTGGCGGTCGACCGCGTCAAGTTTTCCGAGCTTGTCGAGGCCGAGGTTGCCGCTCGTCCCAATATCGAGGTCGTGCACGGCGAGGTCACGCAGATTCCCGAGGGCCACGTGGTCATTGCCGCGGGCCCGCTGTGTTCACCGGCGCTGAGCGAAGAGGTCATGAAGCTCGTCGGCGGCGATGCCCTTGCGTTTTTCGATGCCGCGGCGCCGATCGTCGATGCCTCCACGCTCGATATGGACGTGCTGTTCTCGCAGTCGCGCTACGAGGAGCAGGGGAGCGGCGACTATCTCAACGCTCCGCTCAATAAGGAGGAGTACGAGGCCTTTATCGAGGCGCTTACCACGGCCGACCGCGTGGTGCTCAAAGACTTTGAGGGCGGCGATCTGTTCCAGGCCTGCCAGCCTGCCGAGGAAGTTGCGCGCACCGGCAAGGACGCCATTCGCTTTGGCGCCATGAAGCCCGTCGGCCTCACCGACCCGCGTACCGGACGTCGCCCCTGGGCGGCGATTCAGCTGCGTGCCGAGAACAAGGAGAAGACCGCCTATAACCTGGTGGGCTTCCAGACCAACTTGACCTTTGGCGAGCAGAAGCGCGTCTTCCATATGGTGCCGGGCCTGGAGAACGCTGAGTTCTTCCGCTACGGTGTCATGCACCGCAATACCTTTGTCGACGCCCCGCATGTGCTCGATGGCACCTTTGCCGTGCCCGGTACCGGTGTGCGCCTGGCCGGTCAGATCACCGGCACCGAGGGGTACATGGAAGCCGTGGCGACAGGTCTGCTCGCGGCGCTCAACACCTATGCAGAGGCTATCGGCGCCGATTCCGTCGAGTTGCCCCGCGTGGGCGCCCTGGGTGCGCTCGTGGGCTATGCGACCGATCCTGCCACCGTGGGCTATCAGCCCATGCATGTTAATTTTGGCCTGGTGCCGCCGCTCGAGGACGGTAAGCGCCGCAGCAAGCGCGACCGCTATCAGGCCTATGCGGACCGTGCGCTCGAGGCCCTCGATGCCTACTTGGCCACGCGTTCCGACTTGTTTGGAGGCGACCGGTCATAGCCTTTGACCTGTACGACACCGTCGACTCTTTTATCGCCTATATCGCACGCGTTGAGGGGCTTTCTCCCAACACGGTGACGGCCTATGGCTCGAGACTGGAGCGCTTTGCTGCCTGGTGCGAGCGCGAGGATATTGATGCTTTCGCTGCCGACGTGCGCACCATTCGTCGCTATCTTGCTGAGCTTTCGCGTGAGCAGGTGGCTCCCCGAACGCTTGCGGCGCACCTGTCGGCTATCCGATCTCTCTATCGCTGGATGGCTGCCGAGGGGATTGTCGAGGGCGATGCGGTCTCGGCGATCGCGTCGCCCAAGCTGCCGCGTGACCTGCCGGGCGTCCTTACGACCCAGCAGGTCGAGGCGCTGCTCAAGACGTCTGATACCTCAACACCCGCGGGACTGCGCGATGCGGCGATGCTCGAGTTGCTTTATGCCTCGGGTGCCCGCATCTCAGAGCTTGCGGCGCTCAATGTGGAATCCATCTCATGGTCCGAGCGCACGCTGCGCCTGTGGGGCAAGGGAAGCAAGGAGCGCATCGTTCCTCTGTATCGTCGTGCGCTCGATGTGACGCGTCTCTATATTGAAGAGGGGAGGCCGGAGTTGCTCGCTCGGGCAAAGCGCCGCGACCTCGCTACCGGGCCGCATCCGCTGCTTATATCGGCGCGCGGCAATCGCATGAGCGCCGCGATGCTCCGGCGGCGGTTCCATACGCTGGCGACGCTCGCCGGCATTCCGGCTGACATCGCCCCGCATGCGATGCGCCATACCTTTGCGACCGACTTGCTCGAGGGCGGTGCGGACCTGCGCTCGGTTCAAGAGCTGCTAGGTCATGCGAGCCTGTCCACGACGCAGATCTACACGCATCTCACACCCGATCGGCTTAAGCGGGCTGTGGCTCAAGCCCATCCCCGCGGCGAATAGTGGCTGGGACGTCCCGCGCCGCACTCAGGTGTGTGGTTTTGATTGCGGGTTGGCAGGAAGAGGCATTCCTGCTATCATTCATCGGGTTGCTTCACGGCAACATGTTTTTATCACGCACGCGCGGCTACTTCATACCGTGGTGCCCGGGCTTTGGTAGCACATGTCCGGGTTGGTTTTGGAGGATGACCCCGCGCGGAGGCAAACCACAGGAGGTTTAACATGGCTACCAAGATTAATATCCGCACCCTGCTCGAGGCCGGCTGCCACTTCGGTCACCAGACCCGTCGCTGGAACCCCAAGATGAAGCCGTTCATCTTCGGTGAGCGCAACGGCATCTACATCCTCGACCTCAAGCAGACCATCCTCGACGCCGACCAGGCCTACACCTTCGTCAAGAACGTCGCCAAGGGTGGCAACGTGCTGTTCGTCGGCACCAAGAAGCAGGCTCAGGAGGCCGTCAAGAACGCTGCTGAGCGCGCCAACATGCCTTACATCAACCAGCGTTGGCTCGGCGGTATGCTGACCAACTTCGTCACCATCCGCTCCCGCATCAACCGCATGGAGGAGCTCGAGGCCATGGTCGAGGACGGCCGCATGGCTGTTCTGCCCAAGAAGGAGCAGGCTGTTCTCGGCAAGGAGCTCACCAAGCTCCAGACCAACCTCGGTGGCGCCCGCGACATGAAGGGTCTGCCCCAGGCTCTCTTCGTCATCGACACCAAGCGCGAGGAGAACGCCATCAAGGAGGCTCAGCGCCTGAACATCCCCGTCGTCGCTCTGATCGACACCAACTCCGATCCCGACGAGGTCGAGTACGGCATCCCCTGCAACGATGACGCTATCTCCGCTGTCACCCTTATGTGCGAGCTCATGGCTGACGCCTGCCTCGCTGGCTCCGGCAAGGAGCAGGTCTCCGAGGCCGAGATGGCCGCTGAGCCCAAGGCCGAGTAAATCAGTCTTAGTTAATTCTTTTTCATCTCTTTGAAAGGAACCACAATGGCCCAGATTACCGCCGCTATGGTCAAGCAGCTCCGCGAGATGACCGACTCCCCGATGATGGAGTGCAAGAAGGCTCTCGTCGAGGCTGACGGCGACATGGACGCCGCTGTCGACGTTCTGCGTAAGAACGGCCTTGCCAAGGCTGCCAAGAAGGCTGGCCGTGAGACCAACGAGGGCGCTGTCGCCGCGTTCGTCTCCGAGGATGGCAAGACCGGCGCTCTGCTCGAGCTCTCCTGCGAGACCGACTTCGTTGGCTCCAACGCCAAGTTCACTGGCTTTGCTTCCAAGGTCGCTGAGGTTGTCGCTACCACCGAGCCTGCTGACGTCGACGCTCTGCTCGAGAAGCCGATGGGCGAGGAGACCGTTTCCTCCGAGCTCACCGAGATGATTCACATCATGGGCGAGAACATGAAGATCTCCCGCTTCGCTGCCCGCAAGGCCGAGAACGGCGCGCTCGCTTCTTACATCCACATGGGTGGTAAGATCGGCGTTCTCGTCGAGTTCGCCTTCGAGAAGGCCGAGACCGCTCAGGCTGAGTCCTTCAAGACCTTCGCTCACGACGTTGCCCTTCAGGTTGCTGCCGTCGCCCCGATCTGCGCTACCCGCGATCAGGTTCCTGCCGAGACCGTCGAGCACGAGAAGCAGATCTACATGGCCCAGGCTGCCGAGTCCGGCAAGCCCGAGGCTATCCAGGAGAAGATGGCTGTCGGCCGTCTGGAGAAGTTCTACAAGCAGTCCGTGCTCACCGAGCAGGAGTTCATCAAGGACAGCTCCCTCACTATCAAGAAGTACGCTGAGCAGG
Organism: Collinsella aerofaciens; assembly: GCF_040915545.1. Taxonomy (GTDB): domain Bacteria; phylum Actinomycetota; class Coriobacteriia; order Coriobacteriales; family Coriobacteriaceae; genus Collinsella; species Collinsella aerofaciens_BE. Next base: position 19,781 of record NZ_JBCPDH010000012.1, read on the forward strand.
TCTCCAAGGAGCTCGGCGACACCATTACCGTCGTTGCCTTTGACCGTCTGGTCCGTGGCGAGTAAATAAGCTCTTGTAGCTGGTAATGAGCAGGCTGTGGGTTTTACTCACAGCCTGCTTTTTCATGGCTCTTATCAGAGCCTTTGATATCATATTGAAAGTCTAATTAAAGGAGGATCGCTTTGTCCGACATCCGATATAAACGCGTGCTTCTTAAGCTTTCCGGCGAAGCACTGATGGGCGACGGCCAATATGGCATCGACCCCAAGGTTACCGACCATCTTGCCAAGCAGGTCAAGGAGCTGCTCGCCGTTGGCCATGAGGTCGGCGTCGTTGTCGGCGGCGGCAATATTTTCCGCGGCATGGCCGGCGCTGCCGGTGGCATGGAGCGTGCTCAGGCCGACTACATGGGCATGCTGGCAACCGTTATGAACGCGCTCGCCCTGCAGGATGCCTTCGAGCATAACGATGTTCCCTGCCGCGTGATGAGCGCTATCCAGATGAACGAGATCTGCGAGCCCTATATTCGCCGTCGCGCCATCAACCACCTTTCCAAGGGCAACGTCGTTATTTTTGCCGCCGGTTCGGGCAATCCGTACTTTACGACCGACACCGCCGCGGCTCTTCGTGCGTGCGAGATCGGCGCCGAGATTCTGATTAAAGCCACCAAGGTTGACGGCATCTACGACAAGGATCCCGTCAAGTGCGCCGATGCCGTCCGTTTTGACAAGATTACCTATCACGAGGTGCTCGTCCGCGGTCTGCAGGTTATGGATTCCACGGCTACGGCACTGTGCCAGGATAACCGTATGCCGATTTTGGTCCTCAACATCGATGGCGAGGACACCGTCAAGCGCGCGCTTTCGGGTGAGCCCGTCGGCACGCTCGTCTATCAGGAGGATTAAGCATGGCAGAGAACATCACCGCCCATATGGACAAGTCGCTCGAGTCCCTCAAGCATAACTTCTCCAAGGTCCGTACCGGCCGCGCCAATGCCAACATTCTGTCCGACATCACCGTCGATTATTACGGTGTTCCCACGCCGGTCACGCAGGTTGCCGCCGTCAAGACCCCCGAGGCCCACATGCTGCTCATCGAGCCGTGGGACAAGGCACTCATCAATGCTATCGTCAAGGCCATCGGCGCTTCCGATCTGGGTATTACCCCCAACTCCGATGGCACCGTCGTTCGTCTTCCGTTCCCGGCTCCCACTGAGGAGCGCCGTCGCGAGCTCGTCAAGGAGTGCCGCGAGTACGCCGAGCAGGCCAAGGTGTCTATCCGTAACATCCGTCGCGACTTCAACAACAAGCTCGAGCGCGATGAGGAGCTCACCGAGGACGATGTCCGTCGCGAGCAGGCCAAGGTCCAGAAGCACACTGATGAGTATGTCGCCAAGGTCGAGGAGCTTCTGAAGGAAAAAGAAGCCGAGGTCATGGAGATCTAAGGTGCAATACGACGAGCATAAACTGGTCGAGTACTTTGCCGACGCCCCTGCGGGCGTCGGTTTTTCCGACCTTGACCTCAATAACATTCCGCACCATATCTCGTGCATCATGGACGGCAACGGTCGTTGGGCCACGTCGCGCGGTCTTGCGCGCACCGAGGGCCACAAGGCGGGTATCGTCTCCCTTCGCGAGATTATTACCGCCTGCGTGCGTCTGGGCGTCGACGTGCTTTCGGCCTATGCGTTTTCTACCGAAAACTGGAACCGTCCGCAGCATGAGGTCAACGTCTTGATGCATCTGTTTGCCAAGACGTTCATCGACGAGCTGCCGCTTCTGAAGCGCGAAAACGTGCGCGTTGTCTTTTTGGGTGACATTTCCGCGCTGCCCAAGAAGACCCGCGACGTTTTTGAACGCGGTCTTGCCGAGTGCGCCAATCACACCGGCATGACGCTGGCGCTTGCCGTCAACTACGGCGCGCGTGCCGAGATTACCCGCGCTGTCCGTCAGATCGCACTCGACGCTGCCGCCGGTAAGATCGATCCTGGCGCAATTGATGACGACATGGTGGCTTCCCACCTCTATACCGCCGGCCTTCCCGATCCTGAGCTTGTGATTCGCACTTCTGGTGAGCTGCGCCTTTCGAACTATCTGCTGTGGCAGGTGGCTTATTCCGAATTCTACGTCACCGATACCTATTGGCCCGACTTTGATCGTTGGGGCCTTGTCGACGCCATTTTGGCCTATCAGGGCCGTGACCGTAGGTTTGGTGGACTGAGCAAGACCGAGGAGGCTTAATCGTGTCCGATCGTCCCAAGGCATCTGCTCCCAAGACGCCTGCGCGCAAAGCTGCCACTGCGGGAACGCCTGCAGTGAAGAGCGGCACCGGTTCTTGGCTGGCGGGCTTTATTACCCGTGCCGCCGCCGGTATCGTCTACGCCGTTGTCTTTATCCTGTGCCTGGTTTTGGGTATCGTGCCCACGGCCATCTTTGTTTCCGTCATGAGCGGTCTGTGCTGCTATGAGTTTTTCCGTATGACAAGGCTCGATGGCAAGATGGCTAACGAGCGCATGGGTATCGCTGCCGCCGTGCTCTTTCCGCTGTCGGCGTTGGGCGATTCGATGCTGCTGAATGCCCTGCTTTTTGCCCTGATGCTCGCTGTGGGCATTTGGTATGTCTGGTCGCCGCGTACCCGCATATCCGATGTTGCCGTGACACTCATGGGTCCCATCTACACCGGTTTTATGCTGTCGGCTATCGTGCTGCTGCGCGATGCCGTGCCCGGTTTTGCCGGCGCCCTGCTTTCGGTGGGTGTTTGCGCGTCTCTCTGGGTCTCCGATTCGTTTGCCTATATCGTGGGTAGCCGTATCGGCAAACACAAGATGGTTCCCAAGATCTCTCCCAAAAAGAGCTGGGAGGGGTTTGTTGGCGGCATCCTGGGCTCGGTTTTGATTTGGCTCATCCTGTGGGCGACGCATTTCTTCAAGCTCAGCCTGCCCTATGCGCTGCTGTGCGGCGTGGTCGTGTCCATTCTGGGCGTTATCGGCGACCTTATCGAGTCGCGCATCAAGCGCGGTGTGGGCGTCAAAGATTCCGGCAACCTTATCCCGGGCCACGGCGGCATGCTCGATCGTAGCGATTCGCTTATCTTCGGCTGCATCACCGCGCAGCTGATGCTGATGATCGGAGGCGTGCTGTAATGTCATTCCAGATGACGTATGGCCCCGATGGACGCCTCCGTGTTGCCATCCTGGGTTGTACGGGCTCCATCGGCACCCAGGCGCTCGATGTGTGCCGCCAGCATGCCGATCGCCTGCAGGTGACGGCGCTGTCCGTTAACTCCAGTACCTCCGAGCTTGTTGCCGCTGCCCGCGAGTTCTCGGTTTCGGCGGTTGCCGTGGCCGATGTCGCTCATGGCGATGACGCCGTGCTGCAGGAGTTGCCCGAGGGAACGAAGCTCGGCGTTGGCGCGCAGGCGGTTTGCGAGCTCGCGCGTCGCGACGATGTCGACTGCGTACTCGTCGCTATTGTGGGTGCCGCCGGTCTCGAGGCGAGCCATGCGGCCTTGACCTCAAATAAGCGCCTTGCCCTTGCCAACAAGGAGTCCCTCGTCGTCGGTGGCGACTTGCTTATGCCGTTGGCGCAACCGGGCCAGCTTATTCCAGTCGACTCTGAGCACTCCGCCATCTTCCAGTGCTATCTGGGGGAGAACCCACGCGAGGCTCATTGTATTTGGCTCACCTGCTCGGGCGGTCCGTTTTTTGGCCGCACGCGCGACGAGCTCGACCGCGTGACGCGTGCCGATGCCCTCGCACATCCCACGTGGGCCATGGGCGCCAAGATCACCATCGACTCCGCCACCCTCATGAACAAGGGCCTGGAGCGCATTGAGGCCATGCATCTGTTTAACTGCGACCTCGATTTCATTAACGTGGTCGTGCAGCGTCAGTCCAAGATTCACTCTATGGTCGAGTTCTCCGACGGCTCCGTGATGGCGCATCTCGGTGCTTCCGACATGCGTATTCCCATCCAGTTCGCGTTCTCGTATCCCGAGCGTTGGGATACTCCGGCGCCTCGTATCGATTTTCGCGAGTTGGGGCAGCTCACGTTTGATGCTGCCGACATGGATACCTTCCGCTGTCTGGCACTGGCCGAGCGTGCCGGCAAGACGGGTGGCACCATGCCGTGCGTGCTCAATGCCGCCAACGAGGTCGCCGTCGATGCCTTCCTGCGCGATGGCTGCAGCTTTACCGATATCGATCGCATTGTGGAATCCTGCATGGATGCCCACGATGTGCAGGCGGTCGATTCGTTTGAGCAACTTCACGATATCGATGCGTGGGCGCGTGAAAAGGCTGCGCAGGTACTCGTCGCAACCCGTTCCTAACCCATAAGGATTGCTTTTTCGTTTTATGGATACTGTTCTGAGCGTTCTTTCATCGGTCTTTTGGGGCCTGCTGATGCTTTCCGTCCTCGTGTTTTTGCACGAGGGTGGCCACTTTTTGGCGGCGCGTGCCTGCGGCGTCCGTGTGACCGAGTTCTTTTTGGGCCTGCCGTGCCGCTTTGACATCCATTACACGTCGCGTCGCATTGGAACCAAGTTTGGCGTGACCCCGCTGCTGCTGGGTGGCTACGCTGCCATCTGCGGTATGGATCCGACCGATGTCTCGTGCGCCGATCGCGTGCTCGCGGCTATCTACCGTCATGGTCGCGTGACCGTGGCCGACCTTGCTGTCGAGCTCGAGCTTTCCGAGGAGGATGTGCTCGAGGCTTGTGCTCTGTTGCTGGGCTGGGGCTCCATCGCACCTTGGTATGAGGAAGGGGAGAAGCCCTCACCGAGCTACTATCCCACTAAGTATCAGACACTGCCTCGAGACGCTGCGGGTTACACCACCTTTGACGGCCGCCGGTTCGATCGAGAGCATGCGACTGCCGAGGGCGATGTGTGGGAGCTGCCGTGCGGCGAGGCTGATTTCTTGGCGCAAGAGCGCTCGCACACTTATCTTGGCCAGGGCTTTCTCAAGCGCGCCTTTATGCTGCTCGCGGGCATTCTCGTCAATATCCTGACGGGTTTTTTGCTCCTTATGAGCATCTATTCCATTACGGGTGTCACCGTGCCGATGGATACCAACGTGATCGGTCAGGTTGACGAGGGGTCTATTGCCGCCAAGGCGGGTATCGAGGGCGGCGGCGCGATCCTTTCGGTTGACGGAGTATCGTGCTCTACCTGGATGGACGTTTACGATGCCATCGGCAAGGCTGCCGGTAAGGACGATATCGCCATCGAGTACGAGCGTGACGGCAAGCAGCATTCGACCACGGTTGCGCTCAAAGAGGATGAGCGCCTAGGTGTGTATGCCTCTACGCAGGTGGTCCGTTTAGACCTCATCACGTCGGCTCGCCTGTCTTTCTCCTATGTCGTGCAGACAGCGGAGGGCGTGATGCGCCTACTCCAGCCGCAGCATACGATGGAGATTCTCGACCAGTCCTCGTCGATCGTGGGTATTAGCGTTATGTCCTCACAGGCTGCTGCTGCCGGCCCTGCCACGTTCCTTTCGTTTGCCGCCCTCATTTCGTTCTCGCTTGGCTTTATGAACCTGCTGCCCATCCCACCACTCGATGGCGGCAAGCTGGTCATCGAGATCATTCAAAAGATTGCGGGCCGCGAGCTACCTCTCAAGGTCCAGACGATTGTGAGCTATGTGGGCATCGCGCTCTTTGCGCTGCTGTTTGTCTATATGCTTCGTTCCGACATCCTTCGATTTATTCTGTAGGGGAGTGTTTGGATTGTCTTTATCCCATCCTTTGCCTCGCGAGTTGACGCGCCCCGTGCATGTGGGCGGTGTGCAGATCGGTGGCGGCGCGCCGGTGGTGGTCCAATCCATGACCTGCACCGATACCGCTGATGCCCAGGCAACGCTTGCGCAAGTGTGCGCGTTGGCGCAGGCTGGCTGCGATATCGTGCGTGTGAGCGTGCCCACCGAGGCCGCGCTTGAGGGTTTCCGCACCATCTGTGCCGAGTCTCCGGTGCCAATCGTTGCCGATATCCACTTTAACCACAAGCTGGCCATCGGCGCCGTCGAGGCCGGTGCCGCCAAGCTCCGCATCAATCCCGGTAATATCGGCGATTGGGCCAAGGTCGATGCTGTCATCGATGCCGCGGGTGCTGCGGGCTGCGCAATTCGCATCGGTGTCAACGCTGGTTCGCTTGAGCAGGATATCGCCGAGCGCGACGACCTCACGCAGCCCGAAAAGCTCGTGATGTCGAGCGAGCGCTTCGTCAAGCACTTTGAGGACCACGGCTTTACGAACATTGTGCTTTCGGCCAAGGCCCATAGCGTGCAAACGACGCTCGATACCTATCGAGCCCTGTCGCGTGAGATTCCCCACGTTCCGCTTCACCTGGGCGTGACGGAGGCGGGGACCAAGCTCCAGGGCACCATCAAGAGCTCTGTAGGCTTGGGTATCTTGCTTTCCGAAGGCATTGGCGACACCATGCGTGTGTCGCTCACAGCCGATCCGGTTGAGGAGCCGCCGGTTGCCTGGGGTATTCTGCAGTCGTTGGGCCTGCGTCGCCGTGGCCCCGAGATTGTCTCGTGCCCCACGTGCGCCCGCTGCCAGGTTAACCTTATTCCCATTGCCGAGGAAGTAACCGAGCGGCTTAAGAACTATACCGCGCCGCTTTCGATTGCCGTTATGGGATGTGCCGTTAATGGCCCCGGCGAGGCTTCTGATGCCGACCTGGGCGTTGCTTGCGGACGTGGTCAGGCCTTGCTCTTTTCGCATGGCCAGATCATTGGTAAAGTAGCTGAGGACCAAATTGTCGACGCGCTTATGGCAGAGGTCGACAAGCTTATTGAGGAGAAATAAATGACCCGAGCAATGTATATGTCTAAGCTCTATGCGCCGACGCTTAAAGAGGATCCGGCGGACGCTGAGCTCGCCAGTCACCGCCTGCTGCTCCGTGCCGGCATGATCCGCAAGGAGGCCGCCGGCCTGTATTCCTACCTGCCGCTTGCCTGGCGCTCGATCCGTAAGATCGAGAACATCGTGCGCGACGAGATGGACGCTGCCGGCGCCCAGGAGCTTATGATGCCTATCATGGTCGACGCCGAGTTGTGGCGCGAGTCCGGCCGCATCGACGCCTATGGCAAGGAGCTTGTGCGCTTTGACGACCGTCATGGTCGCGAGTTCGTCCTGGGCCCCACGCACGAGGAGACCGTTACGGCCCTGGTTCGCAATGAGCTGCGCTCCTACAAGCAGCTGCCCGTTAACCTCTACCACATCCAGGACAAGTTCCGCGACGAGTTCCGTCCCCGCTTTGGCCTGATGCGCGGCCGCGAGTTCATCATGAAGGACGCCTACAGCTTCTCCGCCACGCAGGAGAGCCTGCAGGAGGAGTACGACAAGATGAAGCAGGCGTACGCCAATATCTGCGAGCGCTGCTACATCAAGGCTCTGCCCGTCGTCGCCGATTCTGGCGAGATCGGTGGCGATACCTCCGTCGAGTACATGGCTTTGGCTGACGCCGGCGAGGCTTCGCTCGTCTACTGCGACGATTGCGGCTTCGCTGCCGATGACGAGGCTGCAAGCACCAAGGTCGTCGTGACCGAGGGTCCTGGTGACGGTACGCTCACCAAGGTTGAGACTCCGGGCATGGGCACCATTGAGGCTGTTGCTAAGTTCTTTGGGTTCCCCGAGAACGGCACGCGCAAGTCGCTGGCACTCATCGACGCCGAGGGCAAGCCGGTCGTGGCCATTGTTCCGGGCGATCACGAGCTCAACGATTGCAAGGCCGAGCACGTCTTTGGCAAGGGCTATCGCATGATGACCGACGAGGAGCTTCAGGCGAACGGTCTGCACAAGGGCTTTATCGGACCGGTTAACCTGCCCGATGGCATTCGTCTGGTCTGCGACGAGAGCCTGCGCGAGTCCAAACAGTGGGCCTGCGGTGCCAACGAGGTCGATTATCACTTTACCGGTGCCTGCCCCGAGCGCGACTTTACCGTCGATGAGTGGGCCGATCTGGTCACCGTTGTCGCCGGCGACCCCTGCCCGCACTGCGGCAAGCCGCTCTCCGCTGCCCGCGGCATCGAGGTCTCTCAGGTCTTCCAGCTGGGCACCAAGTACTCCGAGGCCATGGGTGCCACCTTTATGGATGAGGACGGCAAGGAGAAGCCGCTCATCATGGGTTGCTACGGCGTGGGCGTGTCCCGCTCGCTTGCTGCCGTCGTGGAGCAGCACAACGACGAGCACGGTATCGTCTGGCCGGTCTCCGTTGCCCCGTACGAGGTCGCGGTGATTCCGCTTGATCCCAAGAAGGAAGAGTGCGCTACCGTCTGCGAGCAGATTGTTGATGGCCTGTGTGCCGAGGGTATCGAGGTCGTCGTCGACGATCGCGATGAGCGTCCGGGCTTTAAGTTTGTCGATAACGACCTCATGGGCTTCCCGTATCAGGTGGTTCTGGGCAAGCGCGGCCTTAAGAATGGCACCGTTGAGCTCAAGGACCGTGCTACGGGCGAGCGCGAGGACGTGGCGATCGACGAGGTCGTTGCCAAGGTTGCCGAGCTTGTTAAGGCAGCCCGCCGTTAATCGACGATTTCGCTTGTAGTTCGATATGTGGGACGGCCCCGCATTTCTCCAATCGGGGAGATGCGGGGCCGTCCTATTATCTTGTAGCATCCTCGATATCTAAAAGGAAAACCCCACAGCCCATGCGAGCTGCGGGGTTTTCCATTGTGCCTCCGATGCGAAATAAATCGCTCAGATATTACTGATAATCGACGACGTCGATCCAGTTCTTCAGGAACTCATCGTTCACGTTGCGCTTACGAGCGAGCTCGGAAGCGGCGACGATGCTCGTCCACTGACGCACGACCTGCATGGGCATGTCGGCGCGGTTGCAGTAGAGCTCCAGGTAGGCCTCGGCCTGGTCCTTGCTGTTGAGGGCGAAGAGCAGGTAGGTGGTGGCAACGTCGGCAGCAGGGGAGCCCTGGGTGGCGTGTGCCCAGTCGCACACATAGAGCTGGCCGTCGTCGCCGACGATGACGTTGGAGGGGTTGAAGTCGCCGTGGCAGACCTTGAACTCCTTGGTCATGCCGTCCAGACGCTCCTGAAGGTTGTAGCGCGTGGTGGCATTGAGCTGATCAAGGCTGTCGATCATGCGGGCGAACTTGTCGCGCTGACGGTTGAGCAGCGGGGAGGTGTAGCCGTGGATCTCAATCTGGAGATCGACGAACATCTCGAGGTACTCACCAAAGCGCTGGGGCTCGGCAGTCATCTTCTCGGCAAGGGTGGTGCCCGGAACCTTCTCGGTCACGAGCGCCCAGCCGTTGGCGTTCTCGAGCTGGGAAACCTCGAGAGCCTTGGGGCTGCGGATGCCGCACTCATTGATGCGGGCAAGATTCAAAGCCTCGTTGAACACGTCGGAGACGGGCTTGGTCTCGTTAAAGACCTTGACGATCTTGTCGCCCAGGTCGTAAACGACCTTGTTGCCGCGACGGACGAGCTCGGTCTTGGAATCGGGGAGCAGCATGATTGCATCCTTTCAACGATGCGATAGAAGCAACGGCGGGGGCGTGCGTACACCCGTGCACCCCCGCCGCAAATAACCGTGCTAAAACTAGCAGACGGCGTAGTCCTGGGGCTCGCGGCCGTAGTAGGCGTCCAGGTAGAGCTCCTTGATCTCGCTCATGAGCGGGTAGCGCGGGTTAGCGCCGGTGCACTGGTCGTTGAATGCCTGCTCGGTCATCTCGTCGAGGGTGTCGAGGAAGTACTGCTCGTCAACACCGTAGTCGGCGATGGTCTTCTTGACGCCGATGAAGTCCTTGAGCTCCTCGAGCTTCGTGATGAAGTTCTCGAAGACCTCCTTGTCGTCCTTGCCCTCGATGCCGCAGTACTTGGCCATCTCGGCGTAGTTGTGCAGTGCGTTGGGGTAAGGATACTGGGAGAAGGTACCCATCTTGACGGGAGCCTCGGCGGCGTTGTAGCGCATGACGCGAGTCAGGATGACGGCGTTAGCGATGCCGTGGGGCAGGTGATGGAAAGCGCCGAGCTTGTGAGCCATGGAGTGGTTGAGGCCCAGGAAGGCGTTGGCGAAGGCCATACCGGCCATGCAGGAGGCGTTGTGCATCTCCTCGCGGGCGTGCGGGTCCTTGGCGCCGTTCGTGAAGCTGGAGGGCAGGTTCTCAAAGACGAGCTTGGCAGCGCGCTCGGAGAGGCCCTTGGTGTAGTCGGAAGCCATGATGGAGACGTAGGACTCGATGGCGTGGGTCATGACGTCGATGCCGGAGGCAGCGGTCAGGCCGCGCGGGGCGGTCATGCAGTTGTCGGCGTCGACGATAGCCATGTTGGGGAGCAGCGCGTAGTCGGCGAGCGGCCACTTGATGCCGGTCTCCTTGTCGGTGATGATGGCGAACGGCGTGCACTCGGAGCCGGTACCCGAGGAGGTCGGGACGGCGACGAAGTAGGCCTTCTTGCCCATCTCGGGGAAGGTGAAGATACGCTTGCGGATGTCCATGAAGTCCATGGCCATGTCCTCAAACTTGCACTCGGGGTGCTCGTACATCATCCACATGATCTTGCCGGCGTCCATAGCGGAGCCACCGCCGACGGCGATGATGACGTCCGGCTCAAAGAGAGCCATCTGCTTGGCGCCGCGACGTGCGCACTGCAGCGACGGATCGGGCTCGACGTCGTAGAAGCAGTCGTGGGCGATGCCCATCTCGTCGAGCTTGGCCTCGATGGCGCGGGTGTTGCCATTCTTGAAGAGGAACTGGTCGGTAACGATGAAGGCGCGCTTCTTGCCCATGACGTTGCCCAGCTCGTCGAGGGCGACGGGCGTGGAACCCTTCTTGAAGTAGACCTTCTCGGGAGCGCGGAACCACAGCATGTTCTCACGGCGCTCGGCCACAGTCTTAACGTTGATCAAGTGCTTCACCCCAACGTTCTCGGAGACGGAGTTGCCGCCCCAGGAGCCGCAGCCCAGGGTCAGAGACGGCTTCATGCCAAAGTTGTACAGGTCACCGATGCCACCGTGCGAGGACGGGGTGTTGATGACGATGCGGCAGGCCTTCATGACGTGCTCGAACAGGCTGATCTTCTCGGCCTGGGCGGGGTGCACGTACAGAGAGGCGGTGTGGCCCGGGCCACCGGCGAGCACCAGGTGCTCGGCCTTGTCGACGGCCTCCTGGAAGTCCTTGGCGTGGTACATGGCCAGGACCGGGGAGAGCTTCTCGTGGGAGAACTCCTCCTTGGCGGGGTCGGTGGAGGTGACCTCGGCGATCAGGATCTTAGTCTTGGCGGGAACCTCGATGCCGGCGAGCTCGGCGATCTTGGCGGCAGCCATGCCGGGGATGCGGTGATCGAGGGCGCCGTTCTTGAACATGGCGGCACGCAGGGCCTCCATCTCGGCACCCTGCTTGACGAAGTAGCAGCCGCGCTTCTGGAACTCGGCCTTGACCTGGTCGTAGATGGTGTCGATGACGGTCACGGACTGCTCGGAAGCGCAGATCATGCCGTTGTCGAAGGTCTTGGAGTGGATGATGGAGTTGACTGCGAGCAGAACGTCGGCGGTGTCGTCGATGACGACCGGGGTGTTACCGGCGCCAACGCCCAGGGCGGGCTTGCCCGAGGAGTAGGCGGCCTTGACCATGCCCGGGCCACCGGTGGCGAGGATGATGTCGACGTCGCGCATGACCATGTTGGTCAGCTCGATGGAGGGGACATCGACCCAGCCGATGATGCCCTCGGGGGCGCCGGCCTTGACGGCGGCGTCAAGCACGAGCTTGGCGGCGGCGATGGTGCACTTGGCGGCAGCCGGGTGCGGGGAGATGATGATGGCGTTGCGGGTCTTCAGGCAGATCAGCGTCTTGAAGATCGCGGTGGAGGTGGGGTTGGTCGTCGGGATGACGGCGCCCACGATGCCGATGGGCTCGGCGATCTTGGTGATGCCGTAAGCCTCGTCGCGCTCCAGGACACCACAGGTCTTGGTGTTCTTGTAAGCGTTGTAGATGTACTCTGCGGCGTAGTGGTTCTTGATGACCTTGTCCTCAAGAACGCCGCGGCCGGTCTCCTCGATGGCCATCTTCGCCAACGGGATACGAGCCTTGTTGGCGGCCATGGCGGCCTCATAGAAGATCTTGTCGACCTGCTCCTGCGTGTACGTAGCAAAAAGCGCCTGGGCCTCTCGCATCTGAGCGAGCTTAGCCTCAAGCGCCTCTACGTTGTCCACAATTGCGGGAGTAGTGTTTTCCGGTGACTTTTTCACCATTTGTGTCTCCTTGCGATCGGAGATTTACCCTACGCCTTGCATGATAGCAAGAAATTATTCGGCGAACGGTAAGATTCCTCTAAAAGGCACACTAAAACGCTTCAATAAAATGAATCGTTTTAACCTAAATTATCTGCCTGCTGCATCGCCCCGCTCATTGGGTACAGACTCTCATGAGTATTTCAATGGGAAAACGGGACATCTGTTTGATAATCGCTATTCGCGGGTCGCGGTTGAGTTGGACACACAGGCGGTGCAGCTACTCGATTACATCCATTTCAATCCCGTGTAAGGTGCGTCCGACTCGCTCGAGGCGTACCGTTAGTTACAAGGCATACCAGCTGCGCTATGATCCCTTTGACATCTGCAAACCCTCATATAAGTCTGTCCCAAATGAGTGCAAAAAGGCGCCCTCCGTAAGGGAGGGCGCCTTTGGTAAGTTCTATGTGAACGCGAGGTCTTTGACCCGGAGAGTCCGAGGTACTTGTTGGTAAGACCTTATTTAGGAGCGCGCAACCTTGCCAGACTTGAGGCAGGTGGAGCAAACGTTCATCTTGCGACGGTGACCATCGACGACAACGTAGACGCGCTGGATGTTGGGGCGGAACTTACGGTTGGTGACGCGGTGAGAGTGGCTGATGGAGCGACCGGCAACGGGGTGCTTACCGCAAACTTCGCAAACTTTGGACATAACTGACCCTCCTTGGGCGACAAACGAACATGTCGCGTTAACAAACAAGCCTGAACTATAGCACAGAAGCAGCTCTCTGTGCGTAATCTACACAGAGATATTCCTCTTTTGGCGATAGTGCTCACGCCACGGCCCTGGACGTAGATCCGATTTGCGTGCAGCAGAGGGGATTATGCCAGCTCGTGCGTGCGTTTTCAAGCTTGTCCCACAAATATATATAGGTTTATGGAGCATTGGGCTCCGTTTACGGATTGCTCTGTATTTATGCTCGCAATTAAGCCCGAGGTTGGCTACACTATCCCTTGACCATTAAAGGGGTACGAGATACCCACATGGAATTACATAGCTGCCAAAGAGCAGCCTTTCCCGTGGGTGTCTGGTCCGCTTTAAGCGGTCGGGCATCTATTTTTTTGACTGTGTCAGCAGTCAAGACATGTGAGGAAGGAGATCGATGGGCACGACTTCCCCCAAGGCGGTCATCATGGACGAGACCGCCGTCAATCGAGCGATGACCCGCATCGCGCACGAGATTCTCGAGCGCAACGAGGGCTGTGAAGACCTCGCTCTGGTCGGCATCGTCACGCGCGGCGACCTTCTGGCAAAGAAGCTCGCCGAGGAGATCAAGGAGATCGAGGGCGTTGACGTTCCGCTCGGCAGCCTCGACATCAGCTTCTACCGCGATGACTACGCTACCAATTTCGCTCCCGCGATCCACGCCACCAACATTCCCTTCAGCGTCGATGGCAAACGCGTCGTTTTGGTGGACGACATCCTGTATACGGGCCGTACCATCCGCGCCGCTCTAGACGCCGTCATGGACCTGGGCCGTCCGAGCCGCATTGAGCTGGCAGTCCTCGTTGACCGCGGCCACCGCGAGCTCCCCATCTCGCCGGACTTTGTCGGCAAGAACGTTCCCTCGTCGCATGAGGAGAACGTGCACCTATATATGAAGGAAGTCGACGGCCACACCGCTGTCGAGATTAACGACGTCGCGCCGGGTTCCCACGTGGGCTCCGCGCCGCTGGGAGGTGAGTAGTACCGTGGCGTTCAACCATAAGCACCTGATCGACATTACCGAGTACTCCGAAGAGGACATCAAGCTCATCCTCGAGACCGCCAAGGCGTTCTCCGAGGTCAACGAGCGTGCCATCAAGAAGGTCCCCACGCTCAAGGGCAAGACCATCGTCAACATGTTCAACGAGCCCTCGACGCGCACCCGCAGCTCCTTCGAGCTCGCCGAGAAGCGTCTTTCGGCCGACAGCCTCAACTTTGGCGGCTCCTCGACCTCCACGGTCAAGGGCGAGAGCCTCGTCGACACCGTCGAGACCCTCAACGCCTACAAGATCGACTGCATCGTCGTGCGCGATAAGCACGCCGGTGCTCCCTACATCGTCACGCAGAACTCGCCCGCGAGCGTCATCTGCGCCGGTGACGGCAAGCACAACCATCCCACGCAGGCCCTGCTCGACCTGTACACCATCTGGGAGCACAAGGGTGACTTCCACGGTCTGAAGGTCGCCGTCGTCGGCGATATCGCGCACTCCCGCGTCTGCGGCTCGCTGATCCCCGCCCTTAAGATCATGGGCTGCGAGACCTACGCCGTCGCCCCCGGCACGCTGCTGCCGCCGGCGCCCGAGGTCCTGGGCTGCGACCACGTGACGAGCGACCTCGATTCCGTCCTGCCCGAGCTGGACGTCGTCTACATGCTGCGCGTGCAGCAGGAGCGTCTCGAGGGTGCCCCGTTCCCGACCATTCGTGAGTACCACAAGCTCTTCGGTCTGACCAAGGACCGCGAGAAGCTCATGAAGCCCGACGCGATCATCTGCCACCCGGGCCCCATCAACCGCGGCGTCGAGTTCGATTCCTATATGGCCGACCACCCGCAACGCTCCGTCATCCTGGAGCAGGTCTACGCCGGTATCTGCGTGCGTATGGCTATCCTGTATCTGCTGCTTGGAGGTGCCGATAATGGCCTTGCTTCTTAAGAATGCCCACGTCGTCGACCCGTCCGTCGAGCTTGACGGTGTCGTTGACGTCCTGATTGACGGCGACAAGATCGCCGAGGTCGGCGAGAATCTCGCCGTCGAGGGAGCCGAGGTCCGCGACCTTTCCGGCAAGTACCTCGTCCCTGGCCTGGTGGATATGCACGTTCACCTTCGCGAGCCCGGCTACGAGGTCAAAGAGGACATCGAGAGCGGCACCCGCGCAGCTGCCAAGGGCGGCTTTACCGGCGTGTGCGCCATGCCCAACACCGATCCCGTCACCGATAACGGCACCGTCGTGGAGTTCGTCAAGTCCCGCGCTGCCGAGGTCGGTCACTGCCGCGTCTATCCGTCGGGTGCCATGACCCGCGGTCTTAAGGGCGAGGCCATGTCCGAGATGGGCGATATGGTCGCCCACGGCGCCGTCGCCTTCACCGACGACGGTCGCGGCGTGCAGGGCGCGGGTATGCTCCGTCGTTGCATGGACTACGGCAAGATGTTCGGCAAGGTCTTTATGAGCCACTGCCAGGACGAGGACCTGGTCGGCCATGGCCAGATCAACGAGGGCAAGGTCTCGACCCGTCTGGCTCTCGAGGGCTGGCCGGCTGCCGGCGAGGAGCTCCAGATCGCTCGCGACATCGAGATCGCCAAGCTGACCGGTGCCAAGCTGCACATCCAGCACATCTCCACCGCCCATGGCCTGGAGATCGTGCGTGCCGGTAAGGCCGCTGGCGTTCAGGTCACCTGCGAGGCCACCCCGCACCACATGTTCCTGACCGAGAACGACCTGGACGAGACCTACAACACCTCGCTCAAGGTCAATCCGCCGCTGCGTACCGAGGAGGATGCCGAGGCCATCCGTCAGGGCGTCATCGACGGCACCGTCGACGTTATCGTCACCGATCACGCTCCTCACACCCCGTGGGAGAAGGCCCGTGAGTTCGAGCTTGCGCCCTTTGGTATGATCGGCCTCGAGACCTCGCTGTCGCTCGTACTCACCGAGCTGGTCAACACGGGCAAGATGAGCATGGGCCGCATGGTCGAGCTCATGGCCATCAAGCCGCGTGAGATCCTGGGTCTCGACCAGGTTCAGGTCAAGGCGGGCTCCGTTGCCGACCTGACCGTGTTCGACGCGTCCGCCACCTGGACGGTTGGCGAGGACGGTTACGAGTCGCGCGCCGAGAACTCCGGTTTTGCCGGCCGCACGCTCACCGGTCGTGCCACCGATGTGTTTGTCGGCGGTAAGCAGACGCTTGCCGACGGCTGCATCTGCTAGCATAGCCTTATCGCTTTTGTGCGCGGCGCCCTTGCGGTGCCGCGCTTTCTATTCGTTTGGACCATGCAACCGCATGGGGGATTGGAGCGTCTATGCCCACACCTTCCACTGCACGCATGCACGACTTCGAGGTCGTCTCGAACCGGGAGATCGCCGACGGCATCTTCTCGCTCGTCATCTCGGCCCCCAAGCTTGCAAGTGCGCTCAAGCCCGGCCAGTTTGTGAACATTGCCGTGCCCGGCGATGCTTCCTCGCTGCTTCGCGTGCCCCTGAGCTTCTATCGCGCCGACGCCGAGGCCGGCACTGTCGAGCTGTGGTACGCCGTCGTGGGCGACGACACCCGTCGCCTGTCGCAGATGGCCCCCGGCTCCAAGTCCAACCTGTTGGGCCCTGGCGGCCGCGGCTGGCTTGTTCCCGAGGGCACCAGGAAGGCGCTGCTCGTGGCGGGCGGCATCGGTGTTCCGCCCGTGCTGTGCCTTGCCGGCAAGCTTGCCGAGCAGGGTGTGGCCGTCGACGTGTGCCTGGGTTTTGGCACCGCTTCCAAGGCCGTGGGCATCGATGAGTTCCGCGCGCTGGGCGCCACGGTCAACGTTTGCACCGACGACGGCTCGCTCGGCACGCACGGTTTTTGCACCGACCCGGCAGCCGAGCTGCTCGGCGAGGGCGGCTACGACTACGTTGCCAGCTGCGGCCCCGCCGTCATGATGAAGAAGGTCGCCGCTGCTGCCGCCGAGGCCGGTGCGTACTGTGAGGTGTCGCTCGAGCGCATGATGAGCTGCGGCTTTGGCGCCTGCAACACCTGCAACGTCGAGACGGTCGACGGTATGAAGGGCGCCTGCATGTGCGGCCCCGTGTTCGATGCTTCCAAGGTGGTGGTCTTCTAGTGGGTACCGTGAACATGGCCGTCGATTTCGGCGGCGTCAAGATGCAGAACCCCATCAACACCGCAGCCGGCACCTTCGGCTACGGTTGGCAGTTCCAGAACTTCTTCGATGTTTCCCAGCTGGGCGCCATTACCACCAAGGGTTGCGCAGCCGAGCCCTGGCCCGGCAATCCCGCGCCCCGCATGGCTGAGATTCCCGGCGGCATGATCAACTCCGTGGGCCTTCAGAACCCCGGCGTGGCCGCCTTTGCTCGCGAGTCCGGTCCGTGGCTCGAGCAGCTCTCCAAGGACGGCTGCCAGGTCATCTGTCAGGTTGCCGGCCACTCCGTTGACGAGTTTGTCCGCGCACTCGAGATGTATGTCGAGCTGTGCCCCTGGGCTGCCGGCTACGAGATCAACGTTAGCTGCCCCAATATCGCCGCCGGCGGTGCCGCCATGGGCTCCACGCCCGAGGGCGCCTCTTCCGTTATGGCTGCCTGCCGTAAGGTGACCGATAAGCCGCTGTTCGTGAAGATGGCGCCGGTCAACGTCGCCGAGATCGCCAAGGCCCTCGAGGCTGCCGGCGCCGACGGCCTTTCGGTCATCAACTCCATCCAGGGTATGGCCATCGACGTCCATACCCGCAAGTCCCGCGTGGCAAAGCCCAAGGGCGGCCTTTCGGGCCCGCTGTGTCATCACATCGCCGTGCGCATGGTCTGGGAGGTTGCCCAGGCCGTCGATATCCCCATCAACGGTGTCGGCGGTGTCATGACCGGTGAGGATGCGGCTGAGTTTATCCTGGCCGGTGCCACCTGCGTGTCGGTCGGTATGGCCAACTTCGTCGATCCGTGCGCTTCGCTCAAGATCGCGCATGAGCTCGAGGCCTGGGCCGAGTCCCAGGGCGTGAAGGACATCAACGAACTGGTAGGTGCTTTCGAATGCTAGAGACCGATGCCCGCGACCGCGTTATCGTCGCCCTCGACTGCGACCGTGAGCGTGCGCTCGAGCTCGCCCACGAGCTTTCTGGTCATGCCGCTTGGCTCAAGGTGGGCATGACGCTCTATTACGCTGAGGGTCCCCAGATCGTCAAGACCTTTAAGGACCTGGGCTTTAAGGTCTTCCTCGACCTCAAGTTCCATGACATTCCGCATCAGGTTCGCGGTGCCGCCCGTTCGGCCTCGCTTGCCGGAGCCGACCTGCTTTCGGTCCACGGCTTGGGTTCGGGCGCCATGCTCGCTGCCTGCCGCGAGGGTGCCGAGGAGGCGCGCGAGGACCGCGCCAAGCTCGTCGCCATCACCGTTCTCACGAGCATGAATCAGGATGCCTTGAGCGAGATCGGCGTCGAGTCGCCCGTGGCCGAGGAGGCCGCCCGCCTGGCAAAGCTCGCTCAGGCCAACGGCATCGATGGCATCGTGTGCTCGCCGATGGAGGCTCACGACATGCGTGAGCTGCTGGGTCCTGATGCCCTGATCGTGACTCCGGGTGTACGTCCGGTGGGTGCCGCCTTAGGCGACCAGTCTCGCGTGGCGACGCCTTCCCAGGCTATCGAGCGAGGCGCAAGCCACATTGTGGTGGGCCGTCCCATCACTGGTGCCGACGATCCGGTTGCCGCCTTTGACGCCATCGTCGCCGAGCTGGTCGAAAACGTCGCGTAAAAGATTCCCCTAAGTCACCACTTTTGGGTCTCATTAGCACAAAATAGCCCCTGTGCCTGCGTAAACTTTCCCATCCTTTGTGTGGAATCGCAGGTCAGGGGCTTAACTTTGGGCGCAGTATATTGCACTTTTTGCGGGTATCGTCTAACCTATGGAGCCGCGATTGGGCATTTTGTACGTTCTACGTGCTAAAATGCCAATTATTGAATCAGATATAACCCAACTATTTGGAGGTACGAATGGCACTCCCTCAGCTTACCGATGAGCAGCGCAAGCAGGCTCTTGAGAAGGCTGCTGCCGCACGTCACGCCCGCGCTGAGCTTCGCGAGCAGATCAAGAAGGGCGAGAAGTCCCTCGAGTCCGTGCTCAACTCCGATGACCCCATCGCTTCCCGCATGAAGGTTTCCACCCTCATCGAGTCTCTCCCTGGTTATGGCAAGGCCAAGGCCGCCAAGATCATGGAGGAGCTCGGTATCTCCGCTACCCGTCGCGTCCAGGGCCTCGGCGTCCGTCAGCGCGAGCAGCTCCTCGAGCAGCTGACCAAATAAGTGAGCGCTCAGGATTCCAAGCTCTTTGTGATTTCTGGACCGTCAGGCGCAGGCAAGGGTACGCTCGTCACTCGTGTGCGCGAGCGCCGCTCGAACCTGGGCCTGACGGTTTCGGCTACCACGCGAGCACCACGCAAAGGTGAGGTCGACGGCGTCAACTACTTTTTTCTGACGCGCGAGGAGTTCGACCGCCGCGTGGCAAACGGTGAGTTTGTTGAGTGGGCCGAGGTCCACGGTAACTGCTACGGCACGTTGGTGAGCGAGGTCACATCCAAGCTCGCCTCGGGCGCGTCTCTGATTTTGGAGATTGATGTCCAGGGCGCCCTGCAGGTGAAGGAACGTTTCCCCGAGGCCGTGTTGATCTTTATCAAGCCGCCTTCGCTTGAGGTTCTTCGCGAGCGTCTAGTCGGTCGCGGTACCGAGACGCCCGAGACGATTGAGCTGCGTATGGCAAACGCCGCCGATGAGCTTGCCCTTGCCGACCGCTACGACGACGTCGTGGTTAATGACGATCTCGACCGCGCGACCGATGAGCTCGTTCGCGTTCTCGATATGCATGAAAGGATCTGAGGTCCGTGTCCGTTGTAAAGCCTTGCATTGACGATCTTCTGGAGAAGACCGATCACAACCGCTTCCTGCTCGCTTCGCTTGCCTCCAAGCGCGCCTGCGACATTAACAGCATGCTGCGTGGCCAGCACAACCGCGTGCTTGCCGTCCAGGATGTCGATGACATCACCATCGGGCTTTCCGGTGCCGATACCATCTCGATGGCTATGGACGAGATTGTCGACGGCGACATCTCTTACGACGAGGCCCGTTACGAGAAGGCGCTCGGCCACAAGGTTGCTGAAGCCTAAATGGCGGCTCGCGTCTGCCTGGTCCACTATCACGAGGTTGGACTGAAGGGTAAGAACCGCGCACATTTTGAGCATATCCTCATGGATAACATCAAGGCGGCCTTGGCCGCCTTTTCCGTGAATGCCGTGTCTCGAATTTCCGGTTATATCCTCGTGACCTTTAACGAGCATCAGGCCGACGAGGCGGCGCGTGTCATTCGCACCGTTCCCGGCGTTGCTCGCGTGTCTTTGGCGTATCACACCAATCGCGACCCTCAGGAGTACTGTGCCGCCGCCGTCAAGGCGCTGCGCGAGTTTGGTTCCTTCGATTCGTTTAAGGTGCATGCCAAGCGCTCCAATACCGACTATGAGCTCACCTCGATTGACATCAATCGTCAGGTGGGCGAGGTGTTGTGTGAGGCCTTCCCCGATAAAAAGGTTCAAATGCACGACCCCGATGCCATGGTGCACGTACTGGTGGTTCAGGGTAGCGTTTATGTGTACGCGCGCTCCGAGCGCGGCGTGGGCGGTCTGCCGGTGGGTTCTGCCGGCAAGGTCGTGACGCTGCTGTCGTCGGGTATCGATTCTCCGGTGGCGACTTGGATGCTCGCGCGTCGCGGTGCGGTGTGCGTGCCGGTACATTTCTCCGGTCGTCCGCAGACGCCCGATACGAGCGAGTATTTGGTACAGGACATCATCCGTGCGCTTGAGCCGGGTGTCCAGATCGGTCGCCTGTACGTGGTGCCGTTTGGCGACTGCCAGCGTGAGATTTCGGTCACCTGTCCCAGCAACCTGCGCGTGATCATGTATCGCCGCATTATGTATTCGGTTGCCGAGCGCATTGCACACATCGAGGGCGCCAAGGCCATCGTTACGGGTGAATCGCTTGGGCAGGTTGCCTCCCAAACGCTTGAGAACATCATGGCCGTCAACGAGGCCGTGAAGATCCCCGTGTTCCGTCCTCTCATCGGTTCGGACAAGCAGGAGATCATCGCTCGCGCCGAGGAGATCGGTACGTTCGATATCTCGACTGAGGCCGCTCCCGACTGCTGCACGCTGTTTATGCCGCGCCGTCCCGAGACGCACGCTAAACTCGATGCCGTGCATGAGGCTTGGGAGTTGTTCGATCACGAGGAGATGATCGAGCGCCTGCTCAAGCAGACCGAGTACATCGACTTCGAGAGCAACACGTATAAGGCCCCTAAGACCTTAAAACGCAACCATTCGGAGCTTGCTCCGCGTGAGATTTACCAAGATCACGAGTAAATTTGTGCATAGACCGACGATGCGCCTGCATCGTCGGTCTTTTGCTATCTGGGCATTTTGCGGCTAAGTGTTCATTTGCTGACGTGTGCCTGAATAAATGGACAGATTTGTGCAAGGTTTTGATCGGCTTTTGGTTTGACCGCGAAAACCGGTTTTGGAGAATGACTGTTGCAGGACTCTTTTCCTGACACGATGGTGTTGGGAGGTTTTGCTATGGCGCAGCGCGAACAACACGAACGGGTCAAACGGATGGACCGCTTGGCGGACAAGCTGCTCGGTCATAAGGCGGTGGTGATGGCGATACTGGTCGTCATTGCGATGGCGAGTGGACTGGCGATGGCGAACCTTGGCGGCGGTGCCGGCAGTGTGTCGTTTGAGCGCACTGATGGTTCGGGTTCGTTAGTGGAGCCGGGATCCGGCGATGCTTCGAGCGGAAAGACATCCGAAGGCTCTTCGTCTAAGGCTTCTGCCGCGGCAGAGGTCTATGTCGATGTCGATGGCGCCGTTGTGTCGCCCGGTGTATATCGTCTCAAGGACGGCGCGCGGGTGGCTCAGGCGATTGATGCCGCCGGCGGGCTGGCGCTCGAGGCAGACGTTACGGGGCTCAATCGGGCATCTAAGGTCGTCGATGGACAGAAGATTCACGTTCCAACGGTAGGGGAGCAGCAGGCGTCCATTGCGGAAGCCGGTGTTGATGGTGGGGCTTCCGCATCATCGGGCGTGAGTGGCGCAACAGGCCTAGTAAATATCAATACGGCAAGCGCGGCAGAGCTGCAGACGCTTTCGGGCATCGGCCCCTCCATGGCCCAGTCGATTATCGATGAGCGGACAAAGAACGGTGCTTTTTCTTCGGTTGACGATCTGATGCGTGTGTCGGGAATCGGCGAGAAGAAGCTTGCCAAAATCAAAGATTGCATCTGCGTATGAGTGCGACCGAGCGCGAGCACGTGATGCCTCCGCGGCCCCTGATGCCGTGGACGATGGCCCTGTGTGCCGGCATGTGCATGAGCTGCGTCTTGGTGCTCAACATGGTCGCTGATGCGCTGCTGAGGGAGCGGGCTCCGGCGGTCGGGCCGCTATGGGCCATTCCCGTTGCGGCGGCGGTATTCGTTGTGCTGGCTCAATCTTGTGCGCGGCTTGCCCCTTTGAAGCGGTGGCTGTATGCCGCGTCCGTCGGTCTCGTGGCGGGAGCGGTCGTCTCGGTGTGGTGGGCTTTGGGCACGCTGAGTGCCTCGAAGGCGTTCGATGGTCGAGCGGCAAGTAGCCTCGAGTTTGTCGTGCAGGGTGATCCATCCATAAACGACGACGTGTATTCCTATACCTGCGAGGCATGCGCGGACGGTAAGAACCTGGCAACGGTTCGCCTATCGTTTGACCGCGAGCTCAAGGTCGGGGCGCACGTGCGTGTTATCGGTCGCGTTTCACGTTTTGAGAACGATGCGTATGGACGATCGCGCGTGCTCCGAGGTGAGGTGCGCAAGGTTAAAGTCGTTCGGATTTTGTCGGTCGATGAGGACTCTCCGGGGCCGCTTCATCGGATGCGAAATGGGCTGCTTGCGTCCATCGCGCCTGCGACCGACCCGGCGCGTGCACTCATAGCCGGTGTCGCCTGCGGTCGTTCGGCCGAGCTGCGCGCCCAGCCGGCGGGCGACTGGTTTTCGGTGACGGGAACGGCGCATCTTATCGCCGTCTCGGGCAGCCATTTGGCTATCGTGGGGTTTGTAATCGAGGGTGTATTGCAAAAGACTCGGTGCTCGCGTGGTCTTCAGCGGGCGATATTGGCGATAACGCTTGTGGGCTACGTTGCCTTTACGGGCGCGTCTCCCTCGGCCGTGCGCGCGTGCTGCATGTTGTTCGCGACGCTTGTCGTAAACGGCGCGGGGCGTCGCCGGCACGGACTTTCGGCACTCTTCGTAACCATGTCCATCTTTGTGCTGCTGCGGCCGACGGTTCTGTTAGAGATGGGCTTTCAGCTTTCATGTGCCAGCGTCTTAGCCATTCTGTGCTTT
Organism: Collinsella aerofaciens; assembly: GCF_040915545.1. Classification (GTDB taxonomy): domain Bacteria; phylum Actinomycetota; class Coriobacteriia; order Coriobacteriales; family Coriobacteriaceae; genus Collinsella; species Collinsella aerofaciens_BE. Next base: position 43,119 of record NZ_JBCPDH010000012.1, read on the forward strand.
TGCCCCTATGCGACCTACGCTTTGGGTGAGCTTAGTGTTCCGTCGGGCGTTGCCGGCATGCTTTCCGTCACGCTGTGCTCGCAACTGGCGACACTTCCCATTACCATTCCTGCCTTTGGTACGTTCTCGCTCATTGCTCCGCTGGCAAATGCGGTCCTCGGTCCGGTGGTGAGTGTACTGCTCGTCGTGTCGATCGTGCTGGTTCCCTTTTCGCTCGTGGCGCCGTTGCGGACTTGGGCGCTCGTTGTGCCCATGATTGCCGCCCGTTGCGCGCTGTTCTTTGAGCAGCTGTTTGCCGCCGTGCCGGGTGCATCCGTGAGCGTGCCGCCCGATAGCATGTGGATTTACCTAGTGCCGTGTTTGCTGGCGGTTCTGCTTGTCTGGTGGCCGCGTCCCCGTGCACGTCCTATGTCGGTGGGGCTTGCATGCCTGGTGCTCTTGGCTGCGATTCCGTACGTCTACTGGGATCGATTCGCTCCGCCTTCGGTGACGGTGCTCGATGTGGGCCAGGCCGATGCGATTCTTATTCGCCAGGGCGGCGCAGTGGCGCTCGTCGACTGCGGGCTCGACGAGCGCGTGGTGGCGGCGTTGGTTCGCAATAACGTGCACCATATCGATGCCGTCTTTGTGACGCATTGGGATGAGGATCACTGGGGTGGTCTGCCTGCCGTGCTTGAACAGTTTTCGGTCGGAACGATTGCCGTGGCGGCGGATGCGCTGGAGGATGCTCCTGCCGAGGTATTGAACCGACCTGGCGTGGAGTATCGGCAGGTGCGCCGTGGGGATACGGTCGATATCGGCTCATTTTGCGCCCGCGTGATGTGGCCATTCGAGGCCGTGGATGGCGAGGGAAATGAGGACTCGCTTGTCCTGTTGCTCTCTTATGATCAGGAAGGCAAGGGCCTGCGCATACTACTCACCGGTGATGCCGAGCTCGACCAAGAACGGGAATTCGTGCAGGAGGTGGGGGATATCGATGTCCTTAAACTTGGGCATCACGGCTCTAAGGTTTCAGTCGATGGTCAGTTGCTGGACGTCCTGAAGCCCGAGCTTTCCCTCGCGAGCGCGGGCGAGGGGAATCGATACGGCCATCCGTCCGATGCCTGCATCGATGCCGTTAAGGAAGCGGGCGGCGTTTTCGCGTGCACTATCGAACACGGCGACATTACCGTCACGCCGACTGCGAATGGCTTTGCGATGCGATGCCAGCAACCGTGATGACATCGTTGGCGCGCGGTGGGCCCCTGGGCTAGAATGGCACGGAGCGAATACGAAGGCCTGCGGGAGGGGAGCGCGATGTCCGAAACCGGTCTGTTGCCTGCATATCTGATCGTCGGTACCGACGGAGTCAAGCGCGATCACGCCGTCTCGCGTATGAAAGCGCGTCTGGAAAAGACGGGCATGGTCGAGTTCAACCTCGACGAGCGCGATATGACCAAAGACCCCGATATCGAGTCGATTATCGGATCGCTCAACACCTTTCCGATGGGCAGTGAGTTTCGCCTGGTAATCCTTGATGGCTGTTCAAAGCTCGCCAAGGCGGTCTCGGAGCCGCTCGTCGAGTATCTGGCGAGTCCCAGCCCCACAACGGTTTGCCTCATAATCGCCGATTCGCTTGCCAAGAACACGCGCCTGTACAAGGCAATCGCCAAGATTGACAAGAAGGCCGTGATCGATTGCTCCGGCACCAAGCGCTGGGAGCTTCCGCGCCGCGTGCAGCAGATGGCGACGCAGCATGGCAAGTCGATCTCGACGGCGGCCGCCGAGGAACTTGTCTCGCGTTCGGGTGAAAACACTCGCATGCTCGATAACGACTTGGCTAAGCTTGCCCAAATGGTTGAGGCGCCTCAGATTGAGCTTGCCGATGTGGAACGCTGGATCGTGCGCACGGCCGAAGTCCAGCCCTGGGACTTTCTCAATGCGGTCTCGGCACGTGACATGCGCCGCTCACTCGAGCTTTTCAATCTACTGCCCTCCAAGAGCTACGTGTGGACCTACACATTGCTGTGCGGCCGCATTCGCGAGCTTATCGTTGCCAAGGCGCTCGATGCGCGCGGACAGGGTCGTGAGCTGGCCGCAACGCTCAAGCTCCAGTCCTGGCAGGTCAAGAATCACCTGACCTGGGCACGTCGCTTTTCGATGGCAGAGCTCGTCGCAGCGCTCGAGGGTGCGGTCGATGTGGAGCTCGCGCTCAAGGGTTCGGCCGATTCTCGGACCGCGCTTTTGCTCTGGATTACGAACATCTTGAGAAAATCGTGATGATACCTGCCTATTTGACAAATTCGTTCTATCCCTTTGAGGGGGAGCGTGCTATAGTAAGCGCTTGCATGACCTCACCGTGTCTCAGAGGTGTCATACATTTTTTGCAAGGAACTCGAAAGGAACTCCAGAAGTGGCAAACATCAAGTCTCAGAAGAAGCGTATCCGCACCAATGAGGCAGCTCGCATGCGTAACAAGGCTGTCAAGTCCGAGCTCAAGACGCTGACCAAGCACGTCCAGTCCGCCGTCGCCGAGGGCGACGCCGAGAAGGCCCAGGCTGCACTCAAGACCGTCACCAAGCGTCTCGACATGGCTGCCGCCAAGCATGTTATCCACAAGAACCAGGCTTCCAACCGCAAGTCCGGTCTTGCCAAGCTCGTGAACAGCATCAACGCCTAAGTTGTAAATTTCACATCACACAGATTACGCGCATAAATGGAGCCTGTTTTATGGAACAGGCTCCATTTTTTGTATCGCTCGGGTAAGATAGTCCGCATGAATACTTCAATTGACATTTCCCACATCCGCAACTTCTCGATTGTTGCGCACATCGACCATGGCAAGTCCACGATCAGTGACCGCATTCTCGAGCTCACCCATACCGTTGACGAGCGCGATATGGAGTCGCAGCTGCTCGACACTATGGATATCGAGCGCGAGCGCGGCATCACGATCAAGTCCAATGCCGTTCGCGTGTCCTATGACGCCGACGATGGCGAGACGTATCAGTTCAATCTGATCGATACGCCGGGCCACGTGGACTTTACCTACGAGGTCTCGCGCTCGCTGGCAGCCTGTGAGGGCGCGGTGCTCGTTGTCGACGCCACGCAGGGCGTCGAGGCGCAGACCGTCTCCAACGCGACGCTCGCCATGAACGCCAATCTGGACATTGTGCCGGCCATCAACAAGATTGACCTGCCCTCGGCCCATCCCGATGAGGTTAAGACCGAGATCGAGGATGACCTGGCGATTCCTGCCGATGATGCCGTGTGTGTCTCGGGCAAGACCGGCGAGGGCATCCACGATCTGCTAGAGTCCATTGTCTTTTTGATCTCTCCGCCCAAGGGCGATGCGAACGCGCCGCTCAAGGCACTCATTCTGGATTCGTACTTCGACGAGTATCGTGGCGTCGTCGCCACGGTGCGCGTCTTTGACGGATCCATCAAAAAAGGCGATACCCTGCGCATGATGCAGGCAAAGGGCGACTTTTTGGTCGATGGCGTGGGCGTCAAGCGTCCCGCCGAGACCCCGGTCGATGCGCTGACGGTTGGCGAGGTGGGCTACGTGGTCACGGGCCTGAAGGACCCCGAGGCCGTGCGCGTGGGCGATACCCTTACGTGGGCGTCGAATCCCTGCCCCGAGCCGCTTCCCGGCTACCGCGAGGCCAAGCCCATGGTCTATACGGGCCTGTTCCCGATCGATAACAAGGACTACGAGAACCTGCGTGACGCACTCGATAAGCTCCACGTCAACGACCCGTCGTTGGTGTGGGAGCCCGAGACCTCGGTGGCACTCGGCTTTGGCTTCCGCGTGGGCTTCTTGGGCCTACTGCACATGGAGGTCGTTAAGGAGCGCCTCGAGCGTGAGTTCAACTTGGACCTCATTGCCACGAGCCCTTCGGTCGACTATCACGTGTACAAGACCGATGGCGAGATGGTCGATGTCCGCAGCCCGCAGGACCTTCCCGAGGCCACGCGCATTGAGCGTATCGAGGAACCCTACCTCAAGGCAAAGATCATCTGCCCGCCTGAGTACACGGGTGCCGTTATGCAGCTCGCCATCGAGCACCGCGGCGTTACGACCGACATGATCCACCTGACGAGCAAATCGGTCGAGATGCGCTTCGATATGCCGCTCGCCGAGCTCATCTTGGACTTCTTTGACCAGCTCAAGAGTCGTACCAAGGGCTATGCCTCGCTCGACTACGAGTTCAACGAGTACCGTCCCTCCGAGCTCGTTAAGCTCGATATCTTGCTTTCGGGCGACGAGGTGGACGCGCTGTCGTTTATCGTCCATAAGGACAAGGCCTATGGCCTGGCCCGTGGTCTGTGCGACAAACTTAAGGAGATCATCCCGCGTCAGCTGTTCGAGGTTCCCATCCAGGGTGCTATCGGCAACAAGATCATCGCCCGTTCTACCGTCAAAGCGCGTCGCAAGGACGTTCTTGCTAAGTGCTACGGCGGCGATATCTCGCGTAAGCGCAAGCTGCTCGAGAAGCAGAAAGAGGGCAAGAAGCGCATGAAGGCCATCGGCTCGGTCGAGGTCCCGCAGGAGGCCTTTATGGCGATCCTCAAGGTGGACGAGTAGGTCTATGGCGCTTTCCGAATACAGCAAGCGGCTGCTGGGCGCCTATGCCGAGCAGCCGTTCCTTATGGCTCCCATGGCGGGCGTAACCGATCCCGCTTATCGCATCATGTGCCGCCGCCGCGGTGCCAATCTCGCCTATAGCGAGATGGTGAGCGTGGCGGGCCTTGCCTATGCCAGCAACAAGACCTGGCGCCTGGTGCTACCGGCCGACGAGGAGCAGCAGATTTGCGTGCAGCTCTTTGGCTCCAAGCCCGAGCAGTTTGCGAATGCCGTCGCCGCCGTCGAGGAGCGTGTGGGCGATCGCCTGTCATTGATCGATATCAACATGGCCTGTCCGGCTCGCAAGGTCGTTACCAAGGGCGAAGGCTCGGCGCTTATGCGCACGCCCAACCTGGCCGAGAAGATTGTCGAGGCAGCGGTGGGCGCGGCGCATGTTCCCGTGACCGTGAAGATCCGCAAGGGTTTTTATGCCGAGGACCGCAACGCCGCAACGTTTGCCCAGATGCTTGAAGGGGCGGGCGCCTCTGCAGTTGCCGTGCACGGTCGTTGTGCCACGCAGCTCTATACGGGCCAGGCCGATTGGTCTGTCGTCGATGAGGTGGCCGACGCCGTCGAGATTCCCGTTATCGGTTCGGGCGATGTGTTCTGCGCCGAGGATGCCGCAGAGCATCTGCGCAGCTCGGGTGCCAGCGCGGTGTTTATCGCGCGCGGCATCTACGGAAACCCCTGGGTTTTTTGTGATGCTCGCGCTCTTGCGCTCGATGGCATACCGGTGCCGGCACGCAGCTCCGTCGAGCGCCTGGACGCCCTGCGTGAGCACCTAACGCTGACGCATGAGCTCCTGCCGCTCATGTCGCGTGCCCGCACGTACGCAAGCTGGTACTTAAAAGGCATGCCTCATGCCGCCGCTTGGCGTGCCCATGTGGTGCGCTGTTCCACGTATGAGGAGTTCATGGCTCTGGTCGATGAGATCGAGCGCGATGTGGTGGCCTGCGAGGCCGCCCTTGCCGCCGGCGAATCGGTGCCCCCTCATCCGCTGGAGGCTTAAGGGTGGCCGTTACCGCGCTGTACGTGCACGTGCCGTTTTGTGCCCAAAAGTGCCGGTACTGCGACTTTGACTCGCGCAGTTTTGCTCCGTGCGACCTGAGCGCTGCGCTCGATGTCTATTTTGAGCAGTTGTTCGCGCGCCTCGATGCTTTTGGCAAGGCTGGGGCCCTTGAACAGATCCGCACCGTCTATGTTGGCGGTGGTACGCCGTCGCTGGCGGGGGAGCGCCTGGTGGAGCTGGCGCGGCGTATTCGTGCGTGGTGCGCCCCCGTTGAGTTTACCTGCGAGGCCAATCCCGAGTCGCTGACCGCCGAGCTTGCCGCTGCGCTTGCCAAGGTTGGTGTCACACGCGTCTCTCTGGGCGTGCAAACGCTCGATAACATCGAACTTACCGCTATCGGCCGTATTCACGATGCCGATCGGGCGCTTGCCGCCATCGCGACAGTCAAGAACGCTGGGCTTGACGTGTCGTGCGACCTTATGTGCGGACTTCCTGGGCAGACCGCAGCGAGTTGGAGGCGCACGCTCGATGGCGTGCTGGCGGCGGCTCCGCATCATGTGTCGGTCTACCCGCTCACGCTTGAGGAGGGGACTCCCCTTTATCGCATGGCGTGCCGCGACGAGTCGGTCGAGCCCGACGAGGATTTTCAAGCTTCGTGCATGGATGTGACGCGTGAGCGTCTGGGTGCGGCCGGCTATCACCCGTATGAGGTGGCAAGCTATGCGCTCGACGGACATGAGTGCGCCCATAACATTGCCTACTGGACCGGCCAGGGCTATTTGGGCCTGGGTCGCTCTGCCGCGGGCATGCTCGATACCGAGGATTTCGATCGTCTTGCAGGTTTGTTCCCCGGCGTGTCTTCTCGAGGCGATTCGTACCGCGTGCGTCTGGTGCAACGTGACGATGACGCGACGGCGTTCGAGGCCGAATATCTCTCGCAGCGCGAGGCTGCGGCCGAAGACCTGATGCTTGCTTGTCGCATGACGCGCGGTGTCGCGTCCGACCTTTTGGTTCGCGCGGCTCGTGCCGTCCCGGCCGATGAGCTGGCAGCTGCCTGCGATCGCGCGCTCGAATTGGGTCTTGCCACTTGGGTGCCCGAGACGCTCGGAGTCCATGAGGGACCCTTCACTTCGGCAGATGTCATCGCGGGCCATGTTCGAGCTCGTTTAGCGCCGACACACCTGGGCTGGCTCGATGGAAATGTTCTGTTCGAGCTGTTTTGGGATCTAGCTTAGGTCGCTCGGGTAGAATTACCGGAATATATACGCTGCTGTGAGCAGGAGGTTGCCGCGCATGGCGACGATGAACGAAAAAGATTACTACGAGATTCTGGGTGTCTCCAAGGACGCCACCTCGCGTGATATTCAAAAGGCCTTCCAGCAAAAGGCCCGCAAGCTCCATCCGGACGTCAACAAAGAGCCGGATGCCGAGGAAAAGTTTAAAGAGGTTTCCGAGGCCTACGCCGTGCTTTCGGATGAGCAAAAACGTGCGCGCTACGACGCCATGCGTTCCGGCAATCCCTTTTCCGGTGCTCCTACGGCTTCCCCCTATGGTGGCGGCTACGCCGGCAGCACGGGCTATGGCAATCCCTTTGAGGGCGGCTTTCCTTTTGGCGGCGCCTGGGGCCAACAGCGTCGTGGGCAGGCTGCCTATAATCCCGAGAACGGTGCCAACGTGGTCGTCGATATCAAACTCGACGCCAAGGAGGCCAAGGGCGGTGCCCGCAAGACCGTCCGCTATACGCGTTTCGATACGTGCGGACATTGCGGCGGCTCGGGCTCCGTTTCGTCTGAGCATGCCCATACCTGCCCGAGCTGCGGTGGCCGCGGCCACATCGACGTCGACCTGTCCTTCCTGTTTGGTGCGGGTACGTTCCAGTCGGTCTGCCCCGAGTGCGGCGGTTCCGGTAAAGTCGTGGCCGATCCCTGCCCTGATTGCGGCGGCAGCGGTCGTACTCGCGTAACCTCCGAGCAGACGATTGAGTTTCCTGCCGGCACGCACGATGGCGACGAGGTCCGCATTGGCGGCATGGGTCATGCTGGCACCAACGGTGCCGCGGGCGGCGACCTGGTCGGCCGCGCCCATGTTGAAGCCGAGCGCTTGGAAGGCAAAGCTCGTACCGGTTTTTACCTGATGGGCATCGTAGCGCCGTTTTTGGTACTCTCGGCCATCTCGGGTGTGTTCTCGGCCTTTGCCGTGATGTGCTTTATTCCGTTTGCCATGGGCCTGTTCATGGTGCTTTCGGACGGTGTGCTTCATCGCAGCCTGCTGTGGTGGAAGCGCGGTGCGATGCAGTTTGCCAACGGTTTTGCCAATGGCTTCATGTTCGCGCTCGTGTCGGTTTGGTTCGCAAGCTGCTCGCAACGGGCCATGCTTTCGCCGTACCAAATGCAATAACATCAAACCCTCTGTTTGCGGTCGGCCCTGCTTGGGTATAGGACGCACTGTGACAATAATGAAAGTCGGAAGGATTCGGTCGTGTCGGAAAATAGGGATTACTACGAGGTGCTTGGCGTCGACAGGGATGCCGACGCGCGGACGATTAAGCGTGCGTTTCTAAAGAAGGCCCGTACCGTACATCCGGATGTTTCGGACGACCCCGAGGCCGAGGCCAAGTTCAAGGAGCTCAACGAGGCCTATTCCGTTCTTTCCGATGAGCAGAAGCGTGCTAACTACGACCGTTACGGCACTGCCGACGGCCCTGGTGGTTCGGGCTACGTCGATATCAACGATATCTTTGGTGGCATGGGCATGGACGACTTGTTCTCGTCGTTCTTTGGCGGCGGTGCCGGCGGTGGCGCCCGCAGCCGTCGTGAGCGTCGTCGCGGACGAGACATGGCCATCTCGCTTTCGGTGACGCTCGAGGAGGCGGCGCTCGGCTGCAAAAAGACAATCAGCTATGACCGCCTTGCTCCTTGCGAGGACTGCAATGGCACCGGTAGGGCAGAGGGCGCACAGGAAAAGCAGTGCGGCCGCTGCCACGGTACGGGCTACGTCACGACGGTTCAGCGTTCGTTCCTGGGCCAGGTTCAGTCTTCCTCGCCTTGCCCCGACTGCCATGGCGAGGGCACGGTTATCGATCATCCCTGCGAGACCTGCGACGGTCAAGGCCGCACGCCTTCGCACGAAAAGATCGACATCGATATTCCCGCCGGCGTTTCGACCGGTCGCCAGCTGCGCGTGAGCGGCTTTGGCGAGGCCGGCCTTCGCGGCGAGCCTTCGGGCGACCTGATTGTCAACGTGCGCGTTGCCGACCATGAGCGCTTTAAGCGCAACGGGGACGACCTGTACCTGGTGAGCGATATCTCGATTGCGCAGGCTGCGCTCGGCTGCGAGATCGAGGTCGAGGGCATTATGCCCGACGAGGTCGTTAAGGTGACGGTTCCCGCCGGCGCCCAGTACGGCGACACCGTGAGCGTCAATAATTACGGCATGCCGCGCATTGGCGGTGGCGGTTCGCGTGGCCGCCTGATCGTGCAACTGCGCGTGGTCGTTCCCACCAATCTTTCCAATAAGCAGCGCGAGCTGCTCCGTGCTTTTGCCGATGAGATGGGCGATGACGTCGCTTCCGGTAAGAAGTCGGTGACCGACCGTATCAAGAGTGCCCTCGACGATATCCTCGATTAAGGAGCCCGCGTGCTCGCACCCCATATTTCCGTCGTCAACCTCGGCTGCCGTGTCAACCGGGTTGAGTCTGACCGTATCACTGCCGATCTTATGCGCTTGGGCTTTGCTATTGTTGAGCCCCAGGATGCCGATCTGATCGTCATTAACACTTGTGCCGTTACGGGCGAGGCTGAGGCCAAGACCCGTAAGGCCGTCCGTCATGCGCTGGCCCATCCAAACGAGCCCTATGTGGTCGTGACCGGATGCGTGGTCAATTTGCATCCCGAGGAGCTATCGGAGCTTTCGGATCGCGTGATTGCCGAGCCGTCCAAGATCGATGTCGCCGAACGTGTTTGCGAGGTGCTGGGTGTTGAGTCCGATAGCGTTCCCGCCTGCAGCGATGGCGAGGTGGTCGACGTTCTCGGTCGCTCTCGCCTGGGCGTGAAGATTCAGGACGGCTGCAACCATCGCTGCACCTATTGCATTGTGTGGAAGGCGCGCGGCCCCGAGCGCTCCGTGCCGGTCGAGTCCGTGCTTGAGCAAGTTCGCGAGGCCCAGGAGGCCGGCGTGCCCGAGGTGGTACTGACCGGTGTGAACCTGGGTGCCTACGATGGCAAGAGCGCGACCGACGAGCATGTCGAGATCGATGAGCTGCTCGAGGCCATCATGGAGCGCACGTCTATTCCGCATGTGCGCATTTCATCGGTCGAGCCCATGGATATCTCTGAGCGCCTGCTTAAGGTTATGGCGCGCTATCCGCAGCGTATCGCCCCGTTTTTGCACCTGCCCGTGCAGTCCGGCTGCACGGCGACCCTGCATCGCATGGGCCGTCCCTATAGCGCCGAGGCCTTTGAGGACACGGTGCGCATGATTCGCGCCAACTTGCCCCAGGTGTCTCTTTCGTGCGATGTCATCGTCGGTTTTCCTGGTGAGACGGACGAGGAATTCGAGGAGTCGCTGGCGCTGTGCCGTCGTGTGGGTTTCTCGCGTATGCACGTGTTCCGCTATAGCAAGCGTCCCGGTACCCTTGCTGCCGACATGCCCGACCAAGTGCCGCCCGAGGTTATGGCCGAGCGCAGCCGCCGTATGCGGGCCGCCGCGCAGGAGCTCGCTATTGCTGACGCTCGTCGTCGCGTGGGCACCGTCGAGCGTGCCGTCCTCGAGTACGGCGACAACCTGACGCTCGGCTCGTTCCATCATGCCCGTCTTGACGATACCTGTGGACTCACAGCCCCGTGCCTGCTCGATGTTGCTATCATCGGAGTCGATGATTCCGGCTTGGTCCATGCGCGCAGGGAGGTTCATGGAAGCCTCGAAGATTAGACTTACCGTTCCCGAGGGTATCGACCCCTCGCGCGTTTTGGGCGCCGGCGACGGCGTCCTTCGTGCACTCGAGAACTTGGTTCGCGCCCATGTGGTCGCCCGTGGCGATAGCATCGCCGTGAGCGGTGACCCGGATGAGGTCGAACTCGTGGCGCGTTTTTTCGAACATGCCTTTCGTGAGGCTGCTGCCGGGCGCACGCTTTCTGCCGACGATGTCTCGCGCTGTCTGGCCGTTCTGCGCGACGGTGAGCACGAGGCTACGTCGCTTCGCGATGACGTGCTGCTTTCGTATCGCGGTCGTGCCATTCGCCCCAAAACGCTCGGCCAAAAGCGCTATGTGGATGCCATTCGCTCGCATACCATCACGTTTGGCCTGGGTCCTGCCGGCACCGGTAAGACTTATCTGGCCATGGCGCTCGCCGTTGCCGCGCTCAAGCGCCACGAGGTGGGCCGTCTGATCTTGACGCGTCCGGTTGTCGAGGCGGGGGAGAACCTGGGCTTTTTGCCCGGTACCCTCGAGGAAAAGATCGATCCCTACATGCGTCCGCTCTACGACGCCCTTTTTGACATGATGGATCGCGAACGCACCGATGAGCTTATGGAGCGCGGCGTGATCGAGATCGCCCCGCTTGCCTACATGCGCGGCCGCACGCTGAGTGATGCCTTCGTGGTGCTCGACGAGGCGCAAAATACCACGCCCGAGCAGATGAAGATGTTCCTGACGCGCCTGGGCTTCAACTCCAAGTTCGTGATTACCGGCGACCTGAGCCAGCGTGACCTGGTGGGTCGTCGTGGTGGCTTGGCGGATGTCGAGAAGATTTTGGGCCGTGTCGATGATGTCGCATTTTCGCACCTCGAGCGTCCCGACGTGGTGCGCCATGCCTTGGTGGGACGTATCGTCGAGGCATACGATACTTATGATGATGTGCGCGAGAAGCGCGTACGTGACCGAAAGGAGTCCCGTTGAGTGTATTGATCAGCAACGATGCCGAGCTCGATACGCTGCTCGACGCGCAGGAGGTGGAGCACATCTGCGAGGTTGTGCTTGCCGCCGAGGGCGTTGAGCGTGAAGTCGAGATTTCCCTTTCGTATGTCGACGAGGACGAGATGCACGAGCTCAACCACGAGTGGCGCGGTATCGACCGCACCACCGATGTGCTCTCGTTTGAGTGCGATTCGGCCTTTGACGATGACATTCCCGCCGATGAGACGCTCGAGCTCGGCGATATTATCTTGGCCCCGCAGGTTATTGCCCGTCAGGCCCCCGGTTTTGGCAATAGCCCCGCTGACGAGTGCCGTCTGATGCTCGTACACGGAATGCTGCACCTGCTGGGCTATGACCACATCGAGGACGACGAGGCCGAGGTCATGGAGGCCCGCGAGGACGCCATCCTGCGCGATCTGTCGCTCGAGCGCGGCGAGGACCCTAAGCTAGTCCACGTCGGCCCCATCACCAACCACGCCCACGACTAGGAGTCGTCTATGATTCCCGGATCGAACAAGGACCATCCGTCCTTCTTTAAGTCGTTTTCCTACGCCATGGAGGGCTTCGTCACCGCCGTCAAGACCGAGCGCAACATTAAGGTCATGCTCGTTGCGGGCGTGTGCACCGTCATTGCCGGCTGTATCGTGGGCCTCGACATTGCCGAGTGGGCCACGATTATCATCTGTTGTGGCTTGGTGATTCACGGCGAGCTGTGCAACACCGCTATGGAGGCCATCGTCGACCTGGCGACCCAGGAGCTCCATCCGCTGGCCAAGCGTGCGAAGGACATCGCCGCCGCCTCTGTATACGTTCTTTCCATCACTGCCGCGATTGTGGGCGTGCTGGTATTTGCCCACGCGCTCGGCTTTATTTAGAAAGGGATTCCCATGTCCGACAATATGCAGCCTACCGATGAGATTTTGGACGACGAGTCCCTGGACGCGGTGGATACCGAGGAGCTCGAGGAAGTCGTGGAGTTCGACCCGTTTGAGGGCATGAGCGATGAGGAGCTCGACGCCCTGTGCGACGAGGACGACGGTTCTATGGGCTTTGGTGACGTGGAGCCCGGTTTTCGCAGCGGCTTCGTGGCCCTGGTCGGACGCCCCAACGCCGGCAAGTCCACGCTGCTCAACGCCTGCTATGGCAAAAAGGTCGCCATCACCTCGCCGGTGGCACAGACGACCCGCCGTCGCATGCGCGCCGTCGTCAACCGTCCCGGCTACCAGCTGGTCTTTGTCGATACCCCGGGTATTCATAAGCCCAAGGACGGCCTGGGGTCCGAGCTCAACAAGAGCGCACTGTTCGAGTTGAACGATGTCGACGTCGTCGCGTTTTTGATTGATGCCACCAAGCCGATCGGCAGGGGAGACGCCTGGGTTGCCGAGCGCGTCAGATGCGCCCGTTGCAAGAAGGTCCTGGTGCTCACCAAGGCCGATGAGGCCGATCCCGCCCAGGTTATGGAACAGCTCAAGGCCGCCCACGAGCTCATGGAGTATGACGACGAGATCGTGACGTCGTCGGTCAAGAACTTCAACGTCGATGCCTTTATCGAGACCGTTGCGCACTTTTTGCCCGAGGGTCCGCGTTGGTTCCCCGAGGACATGGGTACCGACGCTTCCGATGAGACGCTCGTTGCCGAGTTTGTGCGCGAGAAGGTCTTGCGCCGCACCCGTGATGAGATCCCGCACTCCGTGGGCGTGATCTGCGATGCGCTCGAGCAGACCAAGAAGGTGCTGCGCGTGCACGCCACCATTTACGTCGAGCGTGAGGGCCAAAAGGGCATTATCATCGGCAAGGGCGGCGAGATGATCAAGCATATCGGTATCGACGCCCGTCGCGACCTTGAGCGCATCTTTGGCACCCAGGTCTTTTTGGAGCTGGACGTGAAGGTTAAGGCCGGCTGGCGTGACGACGAAGCTCAGATTCGCCGCTTTGGCTACAACGCCGAAGATTAGGGACACGCGGCGCGAATGGCAGGTTCTCGCACATATCGCACGAAAGCGCTCGTCCTCGACAAGACGAAGCTCAAAGAGACCGACCTGATCCTGACGATGCTTGACGAGCGGGGTCGGCAGGTTCGTGCCGTGGCAAAGGGTGCCCGCAAACCCGGCGGGCGGTTGGCGGCGCGCTGCGAGCTGTTCTGTACCGTCGATATGCTGCTCGCACATGGACGCTCGCTCGACGTGGTTTCTCAGGCCGAGCTTATGGAAGCGCCGCTCGGCGCCGCGCCCGATTACGAGACGACTTGCGCCGCAAGCGCGATTGCCGAGGTCGCGCGCGTGTGCTCGTTCGAGGACGCCGAGGACCCGTTTACCTTTGCCATCACGCAGCGGGCGCTCACGCTTGTCGGCAGCGGGCTCGACTCGGCGCATATGGACCTGCTCGTGGCGGCCTTTGTCTTTAAACTGCTGTCGCACGTTGGCTATCGACCTGATTTTTCGGCATGCGTGCTGTGCGGAGACCCCATGCTGTCGTATTTTTCACCCCAGGCGGGCGGTCTCATGTGCGGGTCGTGCGCGTCGAGCGTTCCGGGTGCCGAACTGGTGTCGACCGGTGAGGTTGCGTGGCTGCGCGCCCTCATGTCCATGACTTTCGATGCGCTCATGGTCGAGAGGATCGATCCCCATACCGCTGCATTTTTGTTGGGGCTTTCGCATGTTTGGGCTGCGACGCACACCGATCAGCGCCTCCGCGCGATGGAATTCATGTTGGGTCGGTGATGATGCGCAGGCGCGGGCTGCTTGTGGTAACATACCGACCTGTTGGTACCTCGACCTTGGTTGTTCGCTCCACCGGCGGCTTCCCAGTCCGAGGCGAATCGAGTCGCCCGTGGGCGACGCAAAACGAAAGGTGAAACAATGACTGTTTCCAAAGAGCGCAAGGCGGAGCTGACTGCCCAGTTCGGTAACACCCCGGTCGACACCGGCAACCCCAAGGTTCAGGTCGCCATCCTGTCCGAGCGCATCAAGGAGCTGACCGAGCACATGAAGTCCCACCAGAAGGACTTCCACACCCGTCGTGGCCTGCTCATGCTCGTCGGTCGTCGTCGTCGTCTTCTTTCCTACATCAAGAAGAACGACATCGTCGAGTACCGTGAGCTCATCAAGGCTCTGGGCATCCGCGACAACATCCAGTAGGATTTGTACATGCTAAGAGCGTCCTGCGCAGCGGGGCGCTCTTTTTGTGTAAGGGCGCGAACAATCACGCTCTGAAGCGTGGCGGGGGCAGGGGGCCCGCGTCACATGAGAAGCCCGCAGGCAAGGGGCCTGTGGGGTAAAGGAGAACAATGACACTCGTATCCAAGACCTTTGAGCTGTACGGCAAGACCTACACCTTCGAGTCGGGCGAGCTTGCCAAGCAGGCCACCGGCGCCTGCCTGGTCAAGCAGGGCGACACCACGATGCTCGACACCGTGGTCGTCTCCAAGGAGCGCAAGAACTACGACTTCTTCCCGCTGACCGTCGACTTCAACGAGAAGATGTACGCCGCAGGGCGCATCCCGGGTGGCTACCTCAAGCGTGAGGGCCGTCCCAGCGAGAAGGCCACGCTCACCGCGCGCATGATCGACCGTCCGATTCGCCCGAGCTTCCCGGACGGTTTCCGCAACGAGGTGCACATCGTCGCCACCTCGCTTGTTGCCGACCAAGTCAACCCCTTTGACGTCATCAACGTCATGGGTGCTTCCCTGGCCATGACGCTCGGCGGCGTGCCCTTCGAGGGCCCGCTTGCCTGCGTGCGCATCGGCCGCAACGTGGAGACCGGCGAGTTTATCGTCAACCCCACCTACGAGGAGCGCGAGAACTCCGATCTGGACCTGGAGCTGGGCGGATCCGCCGACTTCATCTCGATGGTCGAGGCCGGCGCCGAGGAGATCTCCGAGGACGACATGCTCGCCGCCATGAAGTTTGGCCAGGAGGCCCTTGCCGCTTTCTGCCAGGCTCAGGACGAGTTCGTCGCCGAGTGGGAGCAGGTCAACGGCCCCATCGTCAAGAAGGAGTACCCGCTCGACCAGCCCGTCGAGGAGGTCCAGGAGCGCATCTTCGCCCACTACGACGAGATGGCAGCCGCCCTTCGTGACGCCGACAAGCTCTCCCGTATCGGCAAGGTTGAGGCTCTGAAGGAGTCCATCCGTGCCGAGTTCACCGAGGAGGAGCAGGCCGCTTGGGAGCGCGAGATCCCCGTGGCGCTCAAGAAGCTCGAGAAGAAGGCCATGCGCACCATGGTCGTCGAGACCGGTGAGCGCGTCGACGGTCGTGCCGCCGACGAGATCCGTCCCATCATGGTGAAGGACAACTACCTGCCGCTCGTTCACGGCTCCGGTTTGTTCCAGCGTGGCCAGACCCAGGTGCTCTCGGTTCTTTCGCTCGGCATGCTCAACGAGGGCCAGCGTCTGGATACCATCGAGCCCACCGAGGGCAAGCGCTACATGCACCACTACAACTTCCCGCCTTTCTGCACCGGCGAGACCGGCCGCATGGGCAGCCCCAAGCGCCGCGAGATCGGCCATGGCAATCTGGCCGAGCGCGCTCTGCTTCCGGTGCTTCCCGACGAGAACGAGTTCCCCTACGCCATCCGCGTCGTCTCTGAGGTCATGGAGTCCAACGGCTCCTCTTCGATGGCTTCGACCTGCGGCTCCACGCTCGCCCTTATGGACGGCGGCGTGCCCATTAAGCGCCCGGTCTCCGGTATCGCCATGGGCCTGATCCAGGAGGAGGGCAAGACCGTGGTGCTGTCCGACATCCAGGGTCTCGAGGACTTCCTGGGCGACATGGACTTTAAGGTCACCGGCACCACCGAGGGCATCACCGCCCTGCAGATGGACAACAAGGCCACCGGCCTCACCTTCGACATCCTGGCCCGCGCTCTGCAGCAGGCCAAGGAGGGTCGCGCCTTCATCCTGCAGAAGATGCTCGATGTGATCCCCGAGCCGCGCCACACCACGCGCAGCACCGCTCCGCGCATCGTTTCCATCCAGGTTCCGACCGACAAGATCCGCGACGTCATCGGTTCCGGCGGTAAGGTCATCCGCGGTATCCAGGACGAGACCGGCGCCTCGGTCGACATCCAGGAGGACGGCACCGTCTTTGTCGGCGGCACCGGCGAGTCCGTCGACCAGGCCGTCGAGCGTATCAAGCTCATCATCAAGGTTCCCGAGCCGGGCGAGGAGTACACCGGTCGCGTGGTCTCCATCCAGCCCTTCGGCGCCTTCGTCAACCTGCTGCCCGGTAAGGACGGCCTGCTGCACATCTCCCGCGTCGCCAAGGGCCGCGTGGAGAAGGTCGAGGACGTCCTCAATGTGGGCGACGAGGTCAAGGTCGTCGTCATCGAAGTCGATGACCGCGGCAAGATTTCGCTCGATCGTCTGGATAAGCCCGAGGCCCCGGCTCGCGCCGAGGGTGCCTCAGAGGGCGACGGCGAGCACTTCCAGCGCCGTGAGCGTCCGCGTCGCGAGCGCTCCGAGCGCAGCGACCGTCCGCGCCGTCCCGGTGACAACGGAGGCCGCAAGCCCCGCCGTCACCACGACGCCGAGTAACAGCTAAACATAAGCAGCTCAACAAGGGCGACTCCTAAGGGGGTCGCCCTTTTGCTTGCGCCCGGGAGGGCCGCATATGAAGTTTCCTGCTCTACAGTCCTGCGCAAGACGGAAAGCACATTAAGTGCTTTCCTTTGCGTGCGGAACTCGCGATAAACTTCATATGCGGCCCTCCCGGGCGCAAGCAAAAGGGCTGGTTAGTGCCGCTCGCTATTGAGTTAGACAGTCTATTCAGTAGTCAGATTTCAGATCAGTAGATAGACACAGCAGTATTTCCCCTGATAAAACCTACCAAAATAAACCTATCTCATATTGGCAGGTCAGGGCTCAGCGGCCCCGGCACGGGCTAAGTTTCCTGCTCTACAGTCCTGCTCACGACGGAGGCCACATTAAGT
>NZ_JBCPDH010000013.1:0-57272 GCF_040915545.1 Collinsella aerofaciens
TCAAATCCGACAAGAGGGCGACCATTGTGCAATCGCAAGAAGATGACGGGGCGGAATGTCAATCCTGGTCTAACAGAACCTTAAATAATCATTGGCTGCCCGCTGGCTAAGTGAGTAGACTTTTTTGGAAATGCCGAGCACCCAACATATTTGCCTCAATAAAACCGCAGGTCACGGACTTGTGCTTTGTCGGTGTGGTGCGGGATTCGGTAAAAGTCTACTCACTTAGTTTTGCGTGTCCGCAACGAGACCCCAGCCGGGGTGATTCCACCGCAAATTAGCTGCTCCCATCGCCGCAATTAGGCTCCGTACGGATTCCGGTCCCTCTCTATGCGTTGGCGGATGCGGCGGTACTCGATAATCAGCAGCACTAGGAGTAGGGCCATGATGACTAGGTAGCTCACGACGGCGCCCATCAGGCCGAGCAAATTGATCAGAATCACCGGGAGCACCACGCTCACGGCAAAGCAGATCAGGTAGATCTTGGTGACGTCTCCAGCGTGGCGCAGCACCGTGATGATGGCGTAGATAAAGTCGATGGCCGCGGTGACGCCGCCGGCGACGACCATCAGCAGCGCCAGCGTACGGTAGCGTTCAAAGCTGAGACCGTACATAAAGCTCATGAGGGGAATACCGGGACCTGCCATAAATGCGGCGCACACGCCGGTGATGACCACGATCAGCGCCATAACGGCAACAATAATCAGGTCAAAGCGATGACGCTTACGAGGATTAGCCCAAATGCTCGACAAGCGCAGGAGCTGCGGTTTATAGACAAATTCAATGCTCAACAGAATAGCCTGAGCTGGAAAAAACAGGGCATTAAAGTACAGCTGGTATTTGTAGGCTAGTGTTCCTTCCATCACAAACTTGGGCATGCTTTCGATAAGGTTGAACAGGAATAGCGCGCCAAAGAGTGGGGCGCACTGGACAAACAGGTGGCCGACCTCGCGCAGGTTTACGCGGCGCGATTTTTCGGTCTCGAGCAGGGCGAGCGGCGCGGTGACCAGCACGAGCGAGGCGATTGCGGCGATGCCCATGGCCATGGCCGCGATGGGCATGCTGCGCGTGAAGAGCAGCGCCACGCTGAAGACCGCGATGACGCCGACGGAGCGTAGCGTTTGACTCATTCCAGCCAAGTAGAGCTTGTCGGCCTGCTGCAGGCGGCCTTCGTACACGTTGGCGACGCCGTCGATGACCTTATACAGGTAGACGCCCAGGCCGATCGTCGCCATCTGCGCGTCATAGCCGCGGGCGCTGCTATACATGAGGCCGCAGCCTAGGGCGAGCGCTCCGCAGATCCAACGATTGAGCTGGTAGGAGGCGAAGGACGTCTTTTCGTCGATGTCCGAGACCTGGAAATTGCGCACGCCGTAGTTGCATGCGATCATGATGAGCGTGCCGGTGACAAAGGCGATGGAGAACTTGCCGGCTTCTTCGGCGCCCACGAGCTGTGTGGACACGATGGTGAGCAGCGGAAACGCCAAGCCCCACACGGCGGTGCCGAGAGCGTTCCAAAGGTAATCGCGGCGGGTGGCGTGCTCCTCGTATTCCGCTTCCTGCATGGAGAAGCCGCCGCCGTAGACGGCACCGAGCAGACGGTTCCACCAAGCGTTGACCATGCGGCGGACGGGGCCGGGCTTGCGATCGCGTTCGCGCCGGCGACGTGTGGCTTGGCTGCTATCGGGCCCGCCGGCGTTGCGCTGACTCAGCTCTTGGATGCGTGCGAGTTCCTCGGCAGTGTGCGAGGCAGGGAAGAGGCCGTTCTCGATGCGGCCGCCCTGGGCCTTCGCGGCGCCGTCTCTCGATGCAGCGGGGTTGGAGACGCCGTTGCGGCGGGCGATGGCGCGGCGAATGCTATCGAGGGGCGTGATGCTCAAAGCGGAGTCCTTTCTATTGCTGCGCTTTAGTATAGACGCGACGGTGTTCGTTCGTGTTTTTGAACGGATTGTTCAATAATTTCGGCGGGCGGCTGTAATTAGTCGGTAAACGTGCGGTATCCTGTTGAAGTTTTGTGACACCCCCGATGCCGCCCACGCGGTACCAAGGAGCTTCTACCTATGGACGTCGCCGCATTCTTACTGGCTCTTGTGCCGATTATTTGGCTGGTCGTGATGCTGCTGTGCTTTAAATGGCCAGCTTGGAAGGCCGCTATCGGATCGTTTGTCCTTTCGTGCTTGCTTGCCTTCGCATGGTGGCACCTGCCGGCAGCGCAGATCGCGACCGCCTCGCTCGAAGGTTTTTTGATGGCTCTGTGGCCCATCGTCCTGGTGATCATCGCCGCGGTGTTCACGTATAACCTGTGCGTTCGTACGGGCGCCATGGACGTGATCGGCAGCATGATCACCTCCATCAGCAGCGACCGCCGTCTGCTGGCGCTGCTCGTGGCTTGGTGCTTCGGTGGCTTTATGGAGGGCATGGCCGGCTTCGGTACCGCTGTCGCCATTCCCGCCGGCATGCTCGCGGGCCTGGGCTTTGAGGCCGTGCCTGCCGTGCTCATCTGCCTGCTGGCCAACGGCGTGCCCACGCCCTACGGCTCCATCGGCATCCCCACGGTGTCCGTTGCCGACCTGGTGGGTTTGGATTCCCTTCACCTAGCGACCGTTCAGCTGGTGCAGCTCGCACCGTTCTTTGTGGTGATGCCGCTATTTATTGTGCTGGTTGCGGGCCGTGTTGCCGATGACCAGGGCAATGCCGCGAGTGTGGGCGAGCGTCTGCACGGTGTTGCCGGCGTGGCGTTGCTCTCCGGCGTGTCGTTTGTCGGCGCGGCTCTGGTCGTTGCCATGTTTGTGGGCCCCGAGCTGGCCGTGGTCGTAGGATCCATCGTTTCGCTCGCGCTGACAGCTGCACTTGCCATGCGTGCCGAGAAGTCGGGGCATCTGGACGCACGCTTTCACATGAATATCGAGGCGGGGGAGAAGCTCACCGTTAAGTCGGCGCTTTCGGCCTGGTCGTGCTTCATCCTGATCTTTGTGTTGCTGCTGGGCACGTCTAATCTGGTGCCCGCTGTACATGCTGCGCTCGCGCCGTTTGCGAGCCATGTGCAGGTGTATTGCGGTGAGAATCCCGGTATGCTTACGTTTTCGTGGATCAACACGCCAGGCGTCTGGATTTTCCTGGCGGCGTTTGTCGGCGGTGCCATTCAGGGCGCTTCGCCGCGCATGATGGGCGAGGTGCTGGCCGCGACTGTGAAGCAGATGATGCCGACGGTTATCACCATGCTTTCGGTGCTGGGCTGCGCCAAGGTGATGGGCTATGCCGGCATGATTTCGTCGATCAGCGCATTTTGCATTGCGGTCGCTGGCGGTCTGTACCCGATTCTGGCTCCGTGGATTGGTGCGGTCGGTGCTTTCGTGACCGGTTCGGGCACGTCCTCGGGCATGCTGTTTGGCCCCATCCAGAGCCAGGCTGCCACCGCGCTGGGCGTGAGTGACTACTGGATGGTTGCGCTGAACGCGCTTGGCGTTGCCGCCGGCAAGATGATCTCGCCGCAGACCCTCGCCATTGGTCTTGCCGCCGTGCACGTGCGCGGTAAGGATGCCGAACTCCTGGGCGCGGTGCTACCCTACGCTGCCGGCATGCTGGTCCTCATGAGCGTCATAGCCATGCTCGGCCAAAACCTGCCGCTGTAGTCGGCACTTAGGGACGTTCCTTATGTGCCGGCACTTTGGGAACGTCCCTAAGTGCCGGCATCCGGGGACGCTCCTTGAATGTTGCCTGTTCAAGAGTGTCCCCAATGACTAGTCGTTTAAGAACGTCCCCAATGACTGGGCCGCTTGCCTGCGATTTTTGACCGTTGGGCGGGCTTGCCGCCCTTGCCGCAAAAACGTTTTTGCATATCGGGTACAACGGGCTTTACGTGAGTAAAGTGCGCGCCGCGTCCACGTGCCGCGTTTTTAAAGGAGGCCCCATGCCTGGTGTTACCCCTGCAGAAGTTCTGTCCAATTTTGGCATTACGCTGGTCGAAGACCCCGCTGAGAACCAGCCCCGCCTGCTGGTTGACCTGCCGGCAGCCGAGCTCGTCGAGCATGCCATCCGCCGCAACGAAGGCCGCATGGCATCCAACGGCGCGCTGGTGATCGAGACGGGGGAGCGTACCGGACGTTCGCCCAACGACCGCTTTATCGTTGACACCCCCGATGTCCACGACAAGATTGCCTGGGGCGCCGTCAACCGCCCGCTGTCCGTCGAAAGCTACGAGGTCATCAAAGCCGGCATCGTCGACTATCTCAACGAGCGCGATGTGTTCGTCACGCGCGGCATGGCGGGCGCCGACCGCAACCACACGCGTCGCCTGCTTGTTGCCTGCGAGCGTGCCAGCCAGGCACTCTTCATTAAGCAAATGCTTGCCCGTCCGCTCGCCCGTGAAATCGCGCGCACCGGCGAGCCCGACTTCTGCGTGCTCGCGGCACCCGGCTACCAGTGCGACCCTGCCATCAAGGGCCTCAACTCCAGCGCCGCCGTGGTCATCAATTTCCAGGAACGCGTGATTCTGGTCGCCGGCACCGGCTACTCCGGCGAGATTAAAAAGTCGATCTTTAGCGTCATGAACTATCTGCTGCCCGTCGAGGACGACGTGCTGCCCATGCACTGCTCGGCCAGCATGGATCCCGTCACGCACGAGACCGCCGTGTTCTTTGGCCTGTCCGGCACCGGCAAGACCACGCTTTCGGCCAATCCCGCGCGCCTGCTGATCGGCGACGACGAGCACGGTTGGTCCGACATGGGCATCTTCAACATCGAGGGTGGCTGCTACGCCAAATGCGAGGGCCTAGACGCCTTCCACGAGCCCGAGATCTTCAACGCTGTCCGCTTTGGCGCAATCTGCGAAAACGTGGTGCTCGACGAGAACCGCAAGCCCAACTACGATGACATCTCGATCACGCACAACACGCGCGTGGCCTATCCCGTGGAGCACATTCCTAACGCGTGGACTAAGGGCATGGGCACCACTCCGAGTGTCGTGCTGTTCCTGACTTGCGACGCCTTTGGCGTGTTGCCGCCCATCTCGCGCCTGACGGCCGACGCCGCCATGTATCACTTTGTGACGGGCTTTACGGCCAAGATCCCCGGCACCGAGGTCGGCGTCACCGAGCCCACGCCCACGTTCTCCTCGTTGTTCGGAGAGCCGTTTATGCCGCTCGACCCCATGGTCTATGCCAAGATGCTCGGCGAGCGCATCGCCGACGGCCGCACGCGCGTCTACCTGGTTAACACCGGCTGGATTGGTGGCGGCTATGGCGTGGGCCATCGCATCGAGCTTGCCTACACGCGCTCGCTGGTCGCTCGCGCCCTCGACGGTACCATCGAGGACAGCGAGTTTGTGCACGACGACATCTTTAATGTCGACATTCCCACCACGTGCCACGGTGTGCCCGACGGCATCCTAGTGCCGCGCCAGTACTGGCAGAGCACCGCGCGCTACGACGAGGCCGCGCACAACCTGGCGGTGATGTTTGAGGAGAACTTCGAGAAGAAGTACTCCCACCTGCCCGAGTCCGTCAAGGCCGCCGGCCCGCACGCCCAGGTGTCCGCCGAGGCCCGTCATCGCGGCCGCGGCTTGCTGGGACTCCGCCACTAGCGTCGCCTCAGGCCCAAAACCACCACAAAGGGGACAGGCACCTTTGTGGTGGTTTTGCTTGGGCGGATGACTCAGGTTACAATACGCCTGACATATCGCCCCCTTCTCCGGATGGGGGCAGCGTAAGCGCTCTTGTGGCGGCACCGTAGGACTTTGAAGGTGGCCGCCGTGGGGGCGCTTTTTGTTTAGACGCCCTCGCTCGGGCGTGCACGATGAAGGGAGAGCGTATGAAGGGCTTTGTTGCCGAGGAGTCATTTTGGGAGCTGTTTCCGCAGGCGGCGGTCGGCGTCGTGGTCGTAAAGGGCATGAAGCCCGCGGCTCAGATTCCCCAGGAGGGCGTGGATGCGATCGCCGCGCTGCTCGACCGCGCCAACATCGATGCGGAGCGCCACCTGACAAGCGATACTATCAGCGAGAACGCACCGGTCAAAGCATGGCGCGAGGCCTATCGTCTGTTCAAGACCAAAAAGGGCGCGCGTTGCTCAATCGAGAACCTGCTCAAACGCGTGCTCAAAGGCAAACCGGTGGGCCACATTACGCCCGCGGTGGATATTTACAACACGGTGTCGCTGACCTACGCGCTGCCCGTGGGAGGCGAGGATTTGCATGCGATCGAGGGAGACCTTCGCTTGAAGGTGACCGACGGTGGCGATGCGTTCTTGCCGCTTGGCGAGGAAGCAGATGACCCGACGCTGCCTGGCGAGCTGGCCTACATCGACGATGCGGGCGCCGTGTGCCGCTGCTGGAACTGGCGCGACGGCGTTCGAACGGCCCTGTCCGACGATTCGGCGGACGCATTTCTGGCGATTGAGTGCGTGGAGCCCGAGCGGATGGGGGACTGTCAGGCCGCCGTCGATCGCTTGGCCGAGCTGCTCGAGCGCTATCTGGGCGCTACGGTTGTCGTTAAGACGCTTGTGACCCGCGACAATCCCTGTGTGGAGCTGTAGCGGCGCCTAGAACCTATTGATGCCCCAAACCACCACAAAGGTGCCTGTCCCCTTTGTGGTGGTTTTTATGTTGATGGGTTAACAAATGGGGTATTTGGGTACGGGGGTTCGGACATGCGGCTAAGATGTTTACCCGTTAGCATCATGCAAGCGAAAGGCGGTCGTCTCCCATGCAGCAGAACGACGAGACACGTTTTGAGGATTTTGTTGGACTGATTAGCGGGCTCTACAAGGAGATTCAGCGTATCAAGACGTCCGAGGGCGCAAGGCTGGGCCTCAAGGGCTCCGACGTCATGTGCCTGTACTACCTGGAGCGCAGCAAGGATGGTATGACCGGCGCCGACCTGGCTCGCGTGGCCGGCGTGACGCGCGCTGCCGTTTCGCGCACGCTGGTGCACCTGGAGGAGGGCGGCTTTGTTGAGGTTGATGACTCGGGCGATGCCGCCGTTAAGTATCGTGCTCCGGTTCGCCTGACCGCTCTGGGCGGCGAGAGCATGAGCGAGGCGGACCGCATCATTCGCGAGGTGCTCGATACCACCGGTAAGGCTATGGGTGTGGAGCAGCGCGAGCAGATGTATGCATCGCTGCGTACGATTCTCGACACCCTGCGCGAGATCTAAGGCCGCCAAGGCATTTGCTTCCCATTAACAACTGCATAGTCCCGTTTGAGCGCGTATACCGTGCCGGGGCATTGCTGTCAAAATTCCCCGCGCGAGCTCCGCGCAAGAAAGGATTTGTTATGTCCATTCGTATTATTACCGATTCCGCAAGCGATATGTCGCCGGCTGAGCACCCCGCTTTGCGTGTTCTGCCGCTGTCCGTTACCTTTGGTACCGATGTGTACATGGATGGCGTCGATATCGATCACCAGCGCTTTTACGAGATGCTCGTGGAGCGCGATGAGCTGCCCAAGACCGGTCAGGTCAACCCGTACGCGTTTTCACAGGCGATTGCCGAGACGCGTGAGGCCGGCGACGAGGCAGTGATTATTACCGTGGGCGCCAAGCTTTCGGGCACCAATCAGAGTGCCCGTACCGCACTTGCCGAGGCGCCGGGCGGCGACGTGTTCGTGGTAGACAGCAATAACGTCACCCTGGGCGAACGTGTCCTGGTCGAGTATGCGCTGCGCTTGGTGGACGAGGGCCGTAGTGCGGCCCAAATCGCGGCGGCCGTAGAGGCCGTCCGTGACCGCGTGGTCGTCATCGGCCTGCTCGAGACGCTGGAGTACTTGGTGCGCGGCGGTCGCCTGTCTGCCGCTGCGGGCGCTGTGGGCACGCTGCTCAACGTGAAGCCCGTAGTGGCCGCCGAGGACGGCCTTATCGTGCAGCTGGGCAAGGCTCGTGGCTCCAAGAACGGCCGTAACCTGCTCAACCAGAAGGTCGAAAAGGCGGGCGGCGTCGACTTTTCCATGCCGCTGGCACTGGGCTATACGGGCCTTTCGGACGCTGTGCTCAAGAAGTACATCGAGGACAGCGCCGCGCTGTGGGCTGGACACACCGAGAACGAGCTGCCCATCCACACCATTGGCGCCACCATCGGCACCCACGTGGGCCCCGGCGCCGTAGCCGTAGCCTTCTTCCGCCCCGCCAACTAGCTTTCCGGTCAAAACCACCACAAAGGGGACAGGTACCTTTGTGGTGGTTTATGCTTTTCAGGGTGGAAGGGAGCGATCGATGGCGTCTGAGGGCTTTTTTGAGCGGGTGTACGAGGTGGTCGAGCAGATTCCCGAGGGGATGGTCGCTACGTACGGTCAGGTGGCGCTGCTCGCCGGTCGTCCACGAAGTGCGCGGTACGTGGGGTATGCCCTGCATAGTAATCCGCGCCCCGGCGAGATTCCCTGTCACCGCGTGGTGTTTGCCGACGGGCACATATGCGAGGGCTTCGCTTTTGGCGGTCCCGATGCTCAACGTGAGCTTTTGCTAGGGGAAGGTGTGGCGTTTAAGGACGACATGCACGTCGACTTGGCCGCCTGTCGCTGGCCTGCCGGGCTCTAGCGGTTCTGCCGTGGCGAAAACCACCACAAAGGCGCCTGTCCCCTTTGTGGTGGTTTTACGCTGTAGGTTTACCAGAGCTAACTTATGGAGAAGGTGTGGTGGCGTACTTTGCCATCAGAAAGTAAACCACGGTGAACTATATTGGTTTCAGCAACGGAGCAGGCAATAGGCGATGAAAAAGCCTGCCCTGTTGAGTTTGATTCGCATTCCTCCCCTCTGTGCGATTCAACGGTGTACTTCGGGAACAGGCCCGCTGGCAACTAGCTGCCGGCGGGCCTGTTCCTGTTTGTCGAGGGGGTGCGATGGACGGAGCCGAAGCGGTCCGGCTCCAAAAAAGGCGGACGCCGTAGCGCCCGCCCTAAAGCAATCGAAAGCTCAAGCCAGCAGATCGGTCTAGTACACCATGCCCATGGCGTCCTGAACCTCGGCCAGGGTCTGCTCGGCGATCTCGTTGGCGCGACGGTTGCCCTCGTGCAGCACGTCCTTCACGTAATCCAGATCGTTCTCGTAGCGCTGGCGACGCTCGCGGATAGGTGCGAAGTACTCGTTGACGGCCTCGGTCGCGTACTTCTTGAGCTGGCCGGAGCCGCCCATGCCAATCTCCTCGGCAATTTCGACCTCGGAGCGACCGGTGCAGATGGCGGCCGTCGAAAGCAAACCGGACACGCCGGGGCGGTTCTCGGGATCGAACGTGATCATGCGCTCGGAGTCGGTCTGGCTCTTTTTGATGCGCTTGGCCGTTTCCTCGGCGGTCATCGAGATGTTGATGGCGTTGCCGTAGCTCTTGCTCATCTTGCGGCCGTCCAGGCCGGGCAGCAGCGGGGTCTCGGACAGCAGCGCGTCGACCTCGGGGAACACCTTGCCGTAGCGGTTGTTAAAGCGGCGGGCGATGGTGCGGGTGAGCTCGATGTGCGGCAGCTGGTCACGACCGACGGGCACCACGTTGCCCTTGCAGAACAGGATGTCGCAGGCCTGATGCACCGGGTAGGTGAGCAGAAGGCCGGTAAGCTCATGGCCCGAGGCCTCCATCTCGGCCTTGACGGTGGGGTTGCGCGCCAGCTCGGCCTCGGACACCAGCGACAGGAACGGCAGCATGAGCTGGTTGGCGGCGGGCACGGCGGAGTGCGCGTAGATCATGGTCTTGTCGGGATCGATACCGCAGGCAAGGTAGTCCATGACCATGTTGTACACGTTGTCCTGGATGTGCTCGGTCGTGTCGCGGTCAGTGATGACCTGGTAGTCGGCGATGAGCACGTTGGTCTTGGCGCCCATGTTCTGCAGCTCAACACGGCCCTTGAGGGTGCCGAAGTAGTGGCCCAGGTGCAGACGGCCGGTGGGGCGGTCGCCGGTGAGCATGGTGAACTTCTCGGGCGTCTTGGTCAGGCCCTCGCGAATGGCGTTGCTCTTTTGCAGCGCGACTTCGTAGCTGTTCTCGTTTGGCATGATTGCTCCTAACGTTCGTTCGCAGGTTTTGATGATAACGCGTTTATTGGAGGGGCGGTGCGTAAGTAGGCGAGGGGCGGGAGAGGGACGCGCGTGCTGCGGCATGTGCGATGGGTGCGGCGCGGCCGCGCTTGGCTAACGGTGCCTTGGCACATCCTCGGCAGCTTGCCCTAGAGCTTGTGGTGGCGCTCTTCTTTGCGCTCCTCGGCTGCCTGCTCCTCCTGCTTAAAAGCGGGGTCGTCGGGGGTGACCAGTTCGTCCTCGTGCGTGCGCTTGTTGTAATGGTGGCGTAGTACGGGTTCAAACAGGTGCAGGTGCTTGGCGAAGGCCGCCGAGCCAATGGCGAGCACGGTAAAGATGAGCACACGCATGGGCACTTCGACCTGGTTAATCGCGGCGGCGCCGGCCGAAAGCATGATGCACCAGGCATAGATGAGCAGCACGGCCTGTTTTTGGTTGTAGCCTTCTTGGATCAGGCGGTGGTGGATGTGGCCCTTGTCGGCCTGCCCGATACTAATGTGGGCGCGCTTGCGGCGCACAATGGCGCTAAACGTGTCGATGATGGGCACGCCGGCAACGATGAGCGGGATGATAAGCGAGGTGAGCGCGGCGGTGCGGCTCACGTTGAGCAGCGAGATGGAGCCCAGCGCAAAGCCCAGAAGCAGCGACCCCGAGTCGCCCAAGAAGATGCTTGCGGGGTTGAAGTTGTAGCGCAAAAAGGCCAGACAGGCGCCAAAGAGCGCAATGGAGAGCGCGGCGGCGTCGATGCGGCCCGAGAGAACGGCCATCGAAAACATGGTGAACGAGGCGATGCCGCAGATGCCCGTGGCCAAGCCGTCGAGGCCGTCGATGAGGTTAATGATGTTGGTGAATGCCACCAGATAGATCACGGTGATGGGATAGGCGAGCCATCCGAGCGTGATTTCGCCGGGGGCAAACGGGTTGACGATGACGCCGATCCGCAGGCCGCCGATACAGGCGATAAGCGCGGCGAGGACCTGTCCGGCCAGCTTTTGCTTGGGCTTGAGCTGGAAGACGTCGTCGATAGCGCCGGTCGCAAAGATGACGGTAAAGGAGAGCGCCAGCATGGGATAGCTAATGTGAAGGCGCGGGTGCGGCACCAGGACGGGTGGCCAGCCTAGGTGCCAGGTGCCTAGGATTTGCACAATGCAGGCAACGACCAGGCCCAAAAACACCGCCGTTCCGCCCAAACGCGGGATGGGCTTGGTGTTGATGCGGCGCTTAGAAGGATAGTCGACGGCATCGAGCTTAATTGCCAAGCGCTTGACCAGGGGCACCGCGAGGAAGGTCGTGATAAAGGCCGCCGCTGCCACGCATAGGTACGG
This sequence comes from Collinsella aerofaciens, assembly GCF_040915545.1. Classification (GTDB taxonomy): domain Bacteria; phylum Actinomycetota; class Coriobacteriia; order Coriobacteriales; family Coriobacteriaceae; genus Collinsella; species Collinsella aerofaciens_BE. The sequence goes on from NZ_JBCPDH010000013.1 coordinate 11,312, forward strand.
TATGTAGCTCGGGGATGAAGCCATGAATCTAAAAACCGCCAAGCGTCGAAGGAAAAGGTCAGAAGAACGCCATGCGCAAAGGGCATAGCCGAACCATAATACTCGACCAAGGGGGGTGCATGTAATTGCACGCAGCGATAATCACGCGCTTACCAGATATTGGGATGTTGTCGATGGCTTGCCGGGATGCCGACGGGGATCCATATGGACTGTAATGGTGTTTTTCGGCAAAAGAAAACCACCCCCCACGTTACGAAAATGAACCCACCTAAAACAGGTGGGTGCCCTCATCGACTGTTCCAGCGTCCTTAACAACGAAGGATACCTGTACTAGGCACGACTGTGTGGGCTCCCTAAATAAACGCGACGGTTCACCCAGTTGCTCCGCGGGGGGCGGAATACCTACATCATAAAGCGGCACTTTGTGGATTCCAGTCTTGACATTACAAAAATCGTGTCGGACGATTACGGCGCCTTAGGGACGGAGCCGTCTACGCGGCCTGGCCCTTTACGTTTGAGCTGCTGAATCGTTGTTTTGGAGCATGTTTTTATGCCGACGTCGTTGACCGAACTTTTTTCGCCCGCCTGCCATTTGTGTCCGCGCCGTTGCGGTGCGGCGCGCGATGAGGGCGCGCGCGGCGTATGCGGTGCTAACGACACGCTCAGGGTGGCCCGCGCGGCGCTTCATATGTGGGAGGAGCCGCCTATCTCGGGCGAGGCCGGTTCGGGCACGATCTTCTTTAGCGGTTGCTCGCTTAAATGTATCTACTGCCAGAACCACGAGATCTCGACCGGCAATTTTGGCCTTGAGATTTCGCCTGAGCGCCTAGTCGAGATTATGCTGGAACTGCAGGACCAGGGTGCCAACAACATCAATTTGGTGACGGCGACGCACTATGCGCACCTGTTGCCTGCCGCGATTGCCGCGGCACGGATGCGCGGGCTAGTCATCCCGATCGTCTACAACACGAGTGGTTACGAGCGTGCGAGTGCCGTGGCGGCGCTGGGCGACCTGGTCGATGTGTGGCTCACCGACTTTAAATATGCCGATGCCGGGCTTGCGCAGTCGCTTTCTCATATTAAGGACTACCCGCGCGTGGCCGTGTCGGGTCTGGCCCAGATGGCGCGCGAGATCGATCGCCGCGGGGGAGAGTTGGTGGATGAGGGCGGGCTCATGAAGCGCGGCATCATCGTGCGCCACCTGGTGCTTCCGGGGCATGCGGACGATTCGTGTCGCGTACTGGACCTGGTGTGGCAGACGGTGGGCGACGTGCCGATCTCGGTCATGAACCAATACACGCCCAATGCCCTCATGCGCGAACAAGGCGGCGATCTGGCGCGCGCCGTGACGCGCGAGGAGTACGAGCGGGTGCTCGACCATGCCGACGACCTGGGCTTTACGACGATGTTCTGGCAAGAGGGCGGCGCGGTAGACGAGAGCTTCACCCCGGCCTTCGACACCACCGGTGTTCTTACCAGCGCAAAGTAGTGCGTTCGTCGATGATTTTTCTGGGACGGGGATTAAAAATCATCGAGAGGATCGTCTGTTCGAAAAGTTGTCAAAATAGCCGCGCTCCAAAAAGACTGGTTATTGGGCGTTGACAGTTGGCGAGCCGTAGGTAAAATATCGACTTGTCCTGGGGACGTAGCTCAGTTGGGAGAGCGCTGCCGTCGCATGGCAGAGGCCGAGGGTTCGACTCCCTTCGTCTCCACCCTTGGATTTGATAAGCCGCTGACATTGTGTCGGCGGCTTTTTTTAAAAGAAAGGGCTATACCATGGCCGAGCTTGAGTCCCAACCATTGTCCGACGAGGAGCGCGCTGAGTTGGAAGAGCTCCGCGCCGAGAAGGCCCGCCGCGAGGCTCGTGAAGAGGCCCGTCGCGAGCGTGAGGAGCTGGCTGTCCTGCGTGCCGAGCGTGCGAAGGCCGAGGAGATCGCCGCGAACGCCGCATCCGCATCGGCGCCCGCGCCCGCACCCAAGCCCGCTGCTGCGAAGCCTGCACCTGCCGCGCCCAAATCTCAGCCTAAAAAGGCCGCTCGTCCCAAGTCCGTCGAGCCTAAGCCGAGTCGTGACGAGATGACCTTTGCCCAGCGCATGGTTACCTCCAAGGAGCCTACGGGCGAGAACGAGATCCCTGGCATGGCGCCGGCTCAAAAAATCATCATTGTCCTTGCCCTCATCGCGTTTGTCATCTTTATGGGCTACACGATCCTGACCAGCATGGGCCTGCTCTAACCGATTTGCATCGGGCGTCATGTCCGCATGCTCTGCTCTCGTCCAACCCTCAAATTCTGCACCACACATCCGAAAGGTCGCCCCATGGCTTTGACCGACATCTCTCATCCCACCGACATCGCAATGCTCACCGATCTGTACGAGCTCACTATGGCCCAGGGCCTGTGGGAGAGCGGCAAGGCCAATGAGCAGGGTTGTTTTACCGCGTTTTACCGCGACCATCCCTTTGGCAGCGCCTATGCCGTCATGTGCGGCACCGCCGAACTGCCCGAGCTGGTCGAGAATCTACGCTTTACGCCCGAGGACATCGACTACCTCGCCTCGCTCCAGGCCCCTGCCGGCGGCGCGATGTTTAAGCCTGGATTCCTCGACTACCTGCGTGATTTTCGTGCGCATGTAAACATCGACGCCGTTCCCGAAGGCGAGCTCGTCTTTCCGCGCGAGCCCATGGTGCGCGTCACCGGCCCCGCGCTGGAGTGCCAGCTGCTCGAGACGGCGCTGCTCAACATCGTCGGGTTCCAGACGCTTGTCGCCACCAAGACGGCGCGCGTGGTGCTCGCCGCCGACGGTCGCCCTGTGGCGGAGTTTGGCCTGCGCCGAGCCCAGGGTCCCGATGGCGGCCTGGCCGTCGCGCGCGCGAGCTACGTTGCCGGCTGCTCCTCTACGTCCAATGTACTCGCCGGCCGCCGTTACGGTATTCCCGTCTTTGGCACGCATGCGCACAGCTGGGTGATGAGCTTCGATTCCGAGCTCGAGGCCTTCCGCGCCTTTGCCAAGTCGAGCCCCAAGAATTGTACGCTGCTCATCGACACCTATGACGTGCGCGAGGGCTGTGAACATGCCATTACGGTTGCCAAGGAGATGGAAGCGATGGGCGAGCGCCTGTCGGCCATTCGCATCGACTCCGGCGACCTCGCCAAGCTCTCCAAGTATGTGCGCGGCCGTTTTGATGCCGAGGGCCTGCCCTATGTGGGGATCTCGGTTTCTAACGATCTGGATGAGTACACGATTCAGTCGCTGCTCGACCAGGGCGCGCCCATCGACAGTTTTGGCGTGGGTACCAAGCTCGCGACCTGCTATGACCAGCCGGCGCTGGGTGGCGTGTACAAGCTTTCCGCCCGCCGTGCGAGCGAGACAGATCCATGGACGCCGGTGGTCAAGCTCTCCGAGCAGCCCTACAAGCGCACGATCCCGGGTGTGCAACGCGTGCGCCGTTATTTCGACGGCTTTGGCGGCCCGGTCTGCGACATGATCTACGACGAGGACCATCTGGCGGGGGAGGGCACCGCGCGCGGCAATACCCTCGTGGCCGTGAATGATGCCGCCCTGGTGACCGACGTGTCCGAACTTGAGTATCGCGAGCTGCTGGTGCCGATCGTGCGCGATGGCAGTGCGGTGGCTCCGCGTGAGAGCATCCAGGACGCGCGCGAGCGCTGTGCTTGGGCGCTCGATCATCTGGACGCAGCTTTCAAGCGCTTCCTGTACCCGCAGACCTATGTGGTGGGCATGGAGCAGGGCCTGGCTCAGGTGCGCGACGAGCTCGTGCGCAAGAACATGGCCGCGGCTTCTGCCTTTCCTTGGACTCACTAATTCCTTGGGCGGTAGGGGCGAGTCACGCTCCCTTGGCCGCCAACTCGGCCGTTCGCTGAACAGTTGATTGGTTTGACGTATGACGACTTCTTATAAAACGATGGTGGTAAAGATCGGTTCGTCCACGGTGGTGGGTGCCGATGGCAAGGTCAACCGCGCCTTTATCGGCGGACTTGCCGATCAGGCCGCAGCGCTGCGCAAGCTCGGCTGGCGTCTGGTCGTGGTGAGCTCGGGCGCTATCGCCTGTGGCTATCCCGTGTTGGGCTTCGACCGCAAGCCGGTCGGCGACCTTCCGAGCCTGCAGGCTTGCGCCTCGGCTGGTCAGTGCATCATCTCGTCGGCCTACGACGAGGAGTTCCATGCGCGCGACCTGCTCACCTCGCTCGTGCTGCTCACGCGCCACGATACGGCCCGCCGCACGTCCTACCTGCACGCGCGCGACGCCCTGCTGCGCCTCGTGGAGCTTGGCGTGGTGCCGGTCGTCAACGAGAACGATACCGTTACCGTCGATGAGATCAAGTTCGGCGACAACGACACACTGGCGGCGCTTGTGAGCTGCCTGGTTTCTGCCGATCTGTGCGTGACGCTCTCGGACATCGATGGCCTCTATACTGCCAATCCGCATGAGGACCCCACGGCCGAGTTTGTTCCTGTCGTGCATAAGATCGATGCCAAGATTATTGCCTCGGCGGGCGATTCTTCCACATCGGTGGGCACGGGCGGCATGATTACCAAGATTCGCGCGAGCCGCATCCTGATGACGGCGGGCATTCAGAGCGTGATTTGCTCGGGCGAGGAGCCCGATGCGCTCGTGCGCCTAGCCCGCGGCGAGAGCGTGGGCACGCTGTTCGATCCGCCGGCGGAGCGTCTGGACATCGCACCCCGCAAGTTGTGGATCGCGCTGGGTGACAAGGCACATGGCTCGGTAACGGTTGACGACGGTGCCGCGAAGGCGCTGGTCAGCCGTGGTTCTTCCTTGCTTGCGGTGGGTATTCGCGAGGTCGATGGCCAGTTTGCCGAGGGCGATGTGCTCGATGTGTGCGATCCGAGAGGTATGGTCGTCGCCCGCGGTATCGCCGAGGCCGATTCGGACGTGCTGGAACTTGCCGCCGGCCGCCGCCAGGACCAGATCGCCAGCAACCGCCTGCTGGCAGACCTGGCCGAGAAGCCGGCGATACACAGGGATAACTTGATCGTATTTGCATAAAGAAAGACAGCGCTGCGGATCGTTTCCCGCAGCGCTGTCTTTCTCGTGCCGGCACTTGGGGACGTTCCTTATGTGCCGGCACTTTGGGACACTCCTTTGCTAGAAGATCTGGCGCAGGTCTCCGCGGTTGAGGGCTTCGTCGAAGAGGTGCTTGAATACCACGCTGCCGTGCAGGCCGTCGTGCTCGAACTCGTTGGTCACCCAGGCATGCGAGTTGCCCACGCGGCTGAGCGTATCAAGCTGCAGGCCCGAATCCACGTACATGTCGTCGAAATACACCGCGGCCTGCAGGGGCACCTCGTTGCACGCCAGTCGCTGCGGGTCGTAGATCTTGTCCCAGCTGGTGTCTTCCATCAGCAGGTCCATGGCGGGCTTGAAGGGCTTGAGCTCGGGCATCTGCTCGAACATCCACGGGAACATGGCCTCGCCGGTAAACATGAGCGGGCGCGCGAGTGTGTCGAACTCGGCACGACGGGCCTTCTCCTCTGCTGCGGCCCAGCGAATGGGCATGGTGTCGCCGTCGGCGTAGATAAACTCCTGCAGTGTCCAGTACAGCGGGTTCGTGCGTGTGTTGGTGCGCTCGAAGGCGCGCATCAAAAAGCTGTCGGATACCGAGGAGCCGCAGCTCAGCGTACCGTCGCCAGTAACAAAAGCGTGATCGATAGTCCAATGCATGCGCTCAAAGCTCGGCTTCATGCCAAAGTCGCTGCCCATGAGCTGTAGGCGCTCGACCGTCATCGGCGAGCCGTCGGGCAGCACGGGCTTCTGAGCCTCGAGCGCATCGGCCAGGGCTGCCACGCGCTCGACGTCAGCGGGATAGCGGTCATAATACTGCTGCGTCTTGGCGGCCATGCGCGGGAAGGTGTGCGCGTAGACCTCGCTTGCGCTCGCCGGTACGTGGGGGATGCCGCCGCAGGTAAAGCTCGCCGCCACGCCCTCGGGGAAGAGCGACAGGTAGCTCAGCGTCAAAAAACCGCCGTAGCTTTGGCCGAGCGTGACCCACGGCTTGCCGCCAAAGCCCACTAGGCGCAGGTACTCAAAATCGCGCACGATGGAGCTGGCGAGGTGGCGCTTGAGGAAGTCCGCCTGCGAGCGTGCTGTATCGGCGCCGGCGGCCGTTGCGCGATCACCCAGTGCCTTGATCGTGCGTCCGTCCACGCAGCTACTGCGTCCGGTGCCGCGCTGGTCGGGAAGGACCACGCGGAAGTGCTTGACGGCCTCCTCGATCCAGCCGTCGCTTGTGGGCGACAGCGGACGTGGGCTCTCGCCGCCGGGGCCGCCCTGCAAAAACAGGAGCAGCGGCAGATCGTCGTTGATGCGGTCGGGCGCGCTAACCACGCGGTAGAAGAGCTTGATGCTCTCGGGCGCGCCGGCGATGGGTGCCGGCATGGCGCCGCGGCGCATGGTACTGCCGACGGCCAGGAGCATCGGCTCCAGGCCGCGCCAGTCAAGGGGGACGTCGATGCTGTGGTCCTCGACGTAAAGGCCGGGGACGTGGTACGAAGTGATGAGGGCCATGTGAGTCTTCCGTTCGTTGCGGTGTTTCGGGTTGACCAATTCTACCGCCGCGGGCGAGGCCATGCGCAAATCGGCTACCATGGTTGCAAACTTCTAGGAGAAAGGGCCGCCCATGTCGGTCGATATAGCCACGTATGTCCACGATCTTGCCGTTGCCGCCAAGGCAGCGTCGGCCTCGCTTGCCACGGCGAGCGATGAACAGCGCCAGGAGGCCGTGCGCGCCATGGCCGCAGCACTGCGCAACGGTGTCGACTCCATCGTCGCCGCTAACGAGCTCGATATGTCCGCCGCGCGCGATGCGGGTACCTCGGCCGGACTGCTCGATCGCCTGCTGCTGACGCCCGAGCGCGTCGAGGGCATGGCCGCCGGCCTGGAAAAGCTTGCCGAGCTGCCCGATCCCGTGGGCCGCGTGCTCGACCACCGCGTGCTTGCAAGCGGCGTGGACCTGACCCGTGTGAGTGTGCCGCTGGGCCTGGTCGCTATGGTCTACGAGGCGCGCCCCAACGTGACGGCCGACGCCGCAGGCATCTGCATCCGTACCGGCAACGCCTGCATTCTGCGCGGCGGCTCGCTGGCCTATCACTCGTGTGCCATGATCGCCGAGCTGCTGGCCGATGCGCTCGAGGCCAAGGGCTTCCCGCGCGAGGCCGTCTCGATGATTGAGTCCACCGATCGCGAAGCCACCGGCGAGCTCATGAAGCTCCGCGGTATCGTCGACGTGCTCATTCCGCGCGGCGGTGCAGGCCTGATTCAGCGCTGCGTGCGCGAGTCGCTCGTTCCGGTGATCGAGACGGGCACGGGCAACTGCCACATCTACGTGCATGAATCCGCCGACTTTGATAAGGCGCTCAACATTATCGTCAATGCCAAGACCCAGCGCGTAGGCGTGTGCAATGCCGCCGAGTCGCTGCTGGTCGACCGTGCCGTGGCAGATTCGTTTTTGCCGGCGGTCGTTGCCGTGCTGCACGACCACGGCGTGCTCATTCACGGCGACGAGGCCACGTGCGCCGCATGTGCCGACGCTGGGCTTGCCGAGGGCGACAACTACGTCGCCGCGACTGAGGAGGACTGGGGTCGCGAGTACCTGGCTCTCGAGATGAGCGTGAAGGTCGTGGCAAACGAGGACGAGGCCATCGCACACATCAACCGCTACGGCACGATGCACTCCGAGGCCATCGTTGCCGAGGACACGGATGCTTGCGAGTGCTTCCTGGATGCGGTCGATGCCTCGGCCGTGTACGCCAACGCCAGCACGCGCTTCACCGACGGCGGCGAGTTTGGCCTGGGCGCCGAGATCGGCATCTCGACCCAAAAACTCCACGCCCGTGGCCCCTTTGCCGCCGAGGCCCTCACCACCTACAAATACAAGCTCCGCGGCACCGGCCAGGTCCGCCCCTAACGCCCGCGCAAACAAAAACCACCACAAAGGTGCCTGTCCCCTTTGTGGTGGATTTAGGTGGCGTTGACGGTTAGGCCTGGAAGGTATCTCGGTCGGGGGCGAAGGACTGCATGGCCGCGATCGTGCGGTCAAAGAGCTCGGGGAGCTCCCAGCCCAACATCTCGGCGCCCTGCGAAATCACGTCGCGCGAGCAGCCGGCGGCAAAGCGTTTGTCCTTGAACTTCTTCTTGAGCGACTTGGTCGTAAAGTCCATAACGCTCTTGCTCGGGCGCATGATGACTGCAGCGCCGATCAGGCCGGTGAGCTCATCGCAGGCAAACAGGATCTTTTCCATCTGCAGCTCGGGCTTGGGCAGCGAGGTGTTGAAGTCGGACGTGTGCGTCTGGATGGCGCGAATGAGCTCGGGAGACGCACCTTCGCCCTCGAGAATCTCGGCAGCATAGATGGTGTGGTTCATGGGGTCGTCCTCATGCTCCTCCCAATCCAAGTCGTGCAGCAGGCCGACGATGCCCCAAAACTCCTCGTTCTCGGGGTCGAACTCGCGCGCAAAGTAGCGCATGGTGCCCTCGACCGTCTCGCCATGGGTGATGTGGAACGGGTCTTTGTTGTGCTCGTTAAGCAGTTCAAACGCGCGGTCGCGGGTGATTCCGGCGGTAAGCGGCTCTGCCATAAGAGACTCCTTGTGCTCGTGGGTATCGCTAAGATTGAATACTACTAGAACAAGAAAACCGCCACAAAGGTGCCTGTCCCCTTTGTGGCGGTTCTTGGTGCGGATGGGTTAGTTGAGGGCGGCTTGGGCTAGGCGGGCTTCGGCGTCCTCCTCGGTGACACCCAGGGCCACGGCGAACTCCTCGATGGAGCGGCGTTTGGCCTCCTTGAGTACGCGCATGTAGTAGGAGCTGGGTTTTTTATCAGCTTCCTCGGCCTGGCGAATGCGGTGCATCATGGTCTTTGCCACGCGGACCGTCTCAGGCGCGCCCAGCTTGAGCTGCTGCTTAAAGTGTGTCTCCTCAAGTGAGCTGTTGCGCTCGGTAAAGGTGTCGCACTCCAGCTCGTCATAGTGGCTCAGCAGGTGCTCGGCATCTTGCTGCGAGATGGCGGCGTGCAAACGGTCGGCCTGCGCCACGGGGTACATGAGGATCGTCTGCGCATGTCCCTGCTTGGTCTCGAGCAGTAGCATGGGCTGCGGCGTGTCGTCCCTAAAACCGACGACGGTGCAGACTCCCTGACCCGGATGAATGACGTGTTGACCGATTGAGAACATGCTACCTCCAACTTATACGAATTTACGTATGTCTAGAATAACACGCTGACGTGCGCAAACCCTTACTTTATGCAGGAAAAGCACACAACTCTGATAGGTAAGAGTATTCGATAACAGACGCAGCTCATTCACACCTTTATGCATTTTCAACGCCTGCATAATCTGCAGGCAGACTGGCATCTTTGAGTGACTCCATGCAAGCTGTAGTCAATTTTGTGCATATGCAATATCGATTGGCTTTACCCTGCGACAGTGCCCGTCGCTTGTGATAGAGTGCTACAAACTCTGGCTTTTGCCCTACGAGTGACCAAGAGCTCGGGGGCTTTAACACAAGGAGGATCTATGCCCGAGAAGATTGAAGAGCTGGTACGCGCTGCGCTTGCTGCGGCCCAGGAGGCCGGCGACCTTTCTGCATTTGAACTTGACGATTGCGCTATCGAGCGACCGGCTGACACTTCTCATGGCGAGTGGACCTCTACCATGGCCCTGAAGTCCGCCAAGCTGGCCCATTGCGCCCCGCGCAAGATCGCCGAGGCCATCGTTGCCCATATGCCCGAGGACCCCGCGATCGAGAAGGTCGAGATCGCAGGCCCCGGCTTCATCAACTTCTACCTCTCCGTTGCCGTCAAGAATGCCATCTTTGGCGAGGCTCGCGAGAAGGGTATGGACTTCGCTAAGTCCAACGTCGGTGGCGGCCTGAAGACCCAGGTCGAGTTCGTCTCCGCCAACCCCGTCGGCCCCATGCACATCGGCCATGGCCGCTGGGCCGCTCTGGGCGATTCGCTCTGCCGCGTTATGGACCATGCCGGTTACGACATCCAGCGTGAGTTCTACATCAACGACCACGGCTCTCAGATGAACACCTTCGGCAACTCCATCAGCACGCGCTATATGCAGCTTGCCGACATCATCGCCAAGCAGGGCGTGGATATCGACGAGGCTCACAAGCTGCTGATCGCAGACCGCGACGCCTTCGTTGCCGACGAGAACGACGAGCATCCCGAGACCCATCCGTACCAGGACAATTTTGCCGAGACCCTGGGCAAGGACTCCTATGGCGGCGACTACATTATCGACGAGGCCGCCGAGTTCTGGCGCACCGACGGCGATAAGTGGGTCGAGGCCGATCCTCAGGAGCGCATGGAGAGCTTCCGCGAGCGCGGCTATGTGAAGATGGTCGACAACATGCGCGACCTCTGCCACGCCGTCAATTGCGACTTCGATCGTTGGTACTCCGAGCGTTCGCTGTACGTGAAGGACACCGAGGGCGAGACCGCCGGCACCTCTGCCGTCGACCGCGCTTTTGAGAAGCTCGACAAGATGGGCTACCTCTACACCAAGGACGGCGCCCTGTGGTTCCGCTCCACCGACCTGGGCGATGACAAGGACCGCGTCCTGATCAAGTCCGACGGCGAGTACACCTACTTCGCCTCCGACGTTGCCTATCACTGGGATAAGTTCCAGCGCGTCGACCACGTCATCGACATCTGGGGTGCCGACCACCACGGCTACATCGAGCGCGTCCGCTGCGTCTGCGACGCTCTTGGCTATCCCGGCAAGTTTGAGGTTCTGCTGGGCCAGCTCGTCAACCTGCTGCGCAACGGCAAGCCCGTCCGTATGTCCAAGCGTAAGGGCACCATGGTGACCCTGCAGGAGCTCGTCGACGAGGTCGGTTCCGACGCCGCTCGCTACACGCTCATCTCCAAAAGCTCCAACCAGATGGTCGACTTCGATATCGAGGCCGTCAAGAAGCGCGACAACTCCAACCCGGTCTATTACGTGCAGTACGCTCACGCCCGCGTGTGCTCCATCCTGCGCCGTGCCGCCGACGTTACGCCCGAGCAGGCTGACGAGATGGGCATGAAGGCCGTTGCCGCCAAGGCCATCGGTGAGAACGTCGATTACTCGCTGCTGACCGACCCGACCGAGCTCGCCCTTTCGCGTAAGCTCAACGAGCTCACCGACCTGATTGCCAGCTGCGCTCGCGACCGCGCCCCGTTCCGTCTGACGCACTTTGCTGAGGAACTCGCCGGCGACTTCCACAGCTTCTACGCTGCCTGCCAGGTTCTGCCGAGCGAGGGCCGTCCCGTCGACCCCGAGCTTTCGCGCGCCCGTCTGGCCGCTTGCGACGCCGTTCGCGTGACGCTCGCCCTGGTGCTCACCCTCGTTGGCGTTTCCGCGCCCGAGCAGATGTAATCTGCGGGTCATTTGACCGTACAGACTTGGTTTAACTAAGCCTTGAAAGCCCGATCTCCCACGGAGGTCGGGCTTTTTTGCAAACGCCGACGTATTGACGAATTTGGAACTGCTGGAAATACGAAACTATGCCGGTTTACTACGATGAATTGAGATATTCCAACCACGCCGGCTTTTAGCTAAAAAGTGCAAGGCATCTACCTGCGGTTTTAGTTCAACAAGTTTCGGAGTGGTCGCGGTTGAGCGATTCATCGTAGTAAACCGCCATAGTTTTGGCGGAGGCAGTCAGATTTGTGGGCGGTAAACCAAAGAGTGTCCCTTTTGAATAGTCGTTTAAGAACGTCCCCAATGACTAAGTTGCAGGTGGCGGCGGTTGTGTTACACTAACGCTGCGTATATGACGCAAATATCTCGATACAGATCAATGATGTCCGTCGGTATTTGACGGAGCTAGACTGTTTAGCCGCCCTGAAGGTTTATGCAGGGAGCATGTGATCACAGGGCTTGAAAAGAAAGTTGAGCAAACACTGTGTCTGATCAACAGCAAGAAAACGAAATAACGACGACGCAAGCCGCTCCCGCTGCACCGGTTGCGTCGGACCAGGTCGCGGCGCCCGCGCAAACCTCGGCTCCTGAGACGCCTAAGGCTGCAACGGCTGAGAAGGCCGTGCCTGCAACTGGTGAGGAGGCTGCTCCGGCAAAGCCCAAGCGCACGCGCCGCGCGGCCAAGCCTGCCGCTGACGGCGAGGAGGTCACCAAGCCCAAGCGCCGTACCGCGCGCACGACGCGCGCCAAGCGCACCGTTGCAGCTGACTCCTCGGCGCCGATTTCCGATGAGGTCGCGCAGGCACGTGCGTTGGCGCAGATTAGCGAGGCTCAGGTGGTGCGCGCCCGCCGTCGTGCTGCCGAGCGCGAGGCCGCGGCTCTGACCGAGCTTGCAGCTCCGTCTGTGCCCGAGACCCCTGCCGCCGACCAACCGACCGAGAAGCCGGCACCGCGCACACGCCGTCGCACGGCTGCTAAGGCCGAGCAGGTTGCTGAACAGGTAACCCCCGAGCTCACTGAGGCTTCGGTCCGTTCCGCGGCAGGGGAGGGCGCATCGCCAACTGAGCCCGCTGCGCCTGTCGAGGCCAGCGAAGTTCCCGTTGTCGATCCGGCTTTGCGCCCGCACCGTCGCGGTCGCAAGCCCAAGGCTTTCGTCGAGGCCGAGAAGGCCGCAGCCGCAGCCGCCGCCGCTCGGGATGCTGCGGCGACCGCCGAGCCTGCAACCGCTGCCGACGCGCCCGTCCAGGATGCTACGACTTCCGAGGCCGTTTCTGCCGATGTCGAGCCCGCCGACGTCCGTCCTGGTCGCAGCCATCGTACTGCTGCTAAGCGCACGTCCAAGGCCAAGGCTGCCAAGAAGGGTGCGTCCGAGGTTTCCGCCGAGACGACCGCCGATGCATCGACTGATGCCGCCGAGCCCCAAGACGTCGAACAGTCTGCGTCCGAGAAGCCCAAGCGCGGTCGCAAGAAGTCCGCTAAGGCCAAGGCCGTCGAGCAGCATGCCGAGGCCGAGCCGCAGGGCGATTCCAATGCCGAGGCCAGCGATGATGCTTCGGCTAACGAAGACGCCTCCGCAACCGATGGCACCGCCCCCGTCGAGACCGAAGAGAGCGCTCGCCCCAACCGCCGTCAGCACAAGCGCAACGACGAGCGTAATGACCGCAACGAGCGCAAGGACGAGCGTAACAACGATCGCCGCAACCGTCAGCGCGACCGCAAGCAGCGCAATAAGGAGCGCAATGCCGCTCCGACTGAGCCCACGCTTTCGCGCGAGGAGCTCGCGGCCATGAAGGTCGCCGAGCTGCGCGAGAAGGCCAAGGAGTTCGAGATCGAGACGACCGGCAAGAAGAAGGCCGAGCTCGTCGAGGAGATCTACACTACCGCCGCAAAGGCCGAGGGTTTCCGCGATATCAAGGGCATTCTGCAGATTCGCCCAGACAGCTCCGGCATCATCCACGCCCATGGCTACATGAAGTCCAACGACGACGCCTTCGTGCCCGCATACCTCATCCGTTCCGCGCGTCTGCGCACGGGCGATGTCATCGAGGGCTCGCTGCGTCCTTCGCGCGGCGGCGACAAGCGCGCCGGCCTCGCCAAGATCACGACCGTCAACGGCATGGATCCTGAGCAGATTCGCAATCGTCCCAAGTTCGGCGACCTCACCCCGGTCTATCCCAACGAGCCGCTGCGCATGGAGCATGGCAAGGATTCCATTACCGGTCGTGCCATCGACATCGTGTCGCCGATCGGCAAGGGTCAGCGTGGCCTGATTGTGTCCCCGCCTAAGGCCGGCAAGACGACGATCCTCAAGAAAATCTGCCAGTCTATCTCGATTAACAACCCCGAGGTGCACCTCATCTGCCTGCTCGTCGACGAGCGCCCCGAAGAGGTCACCGATATGCAGCGTTCCATCAAGGGCGAGGTTGTGGCGTCGACCTTCGATATGCCCGCCGACAACCACACTCGCGTGGCAGAGCTCGTCATCGAGCGCGCCAAGCGCATCGTGGAACTGGGCGGCGATGTTGTAGTTGTGCTCGACTCCATCACGCGTCTTGCCCGCGCCTACAACTTGGCGGCGCCCGCCTCAGGCCGCATCCTTTCGGGCGGCGTTGATTCGGCGGCACTGTATCCGCCCAAGCGTTTTCTGGGTGCAGCCCGCAATATCGAGAACGGTGGCTCGCTCACCATCCTGGCCTCCGCACTCATCGATACCGGTTCCAAGATGGACGAGGTCATTTTTGAGGAGTTCAAGGGTACCGGCAACATGGAGCTCAAGCTCGACCGCGACCTGGCCGATCGCCGCATTTTCCCGGCCATCGACCCTGTTGCCTCGGGTACGCGCAACGAGGACCTGCTGGTCGACGAGCAGATGCGCCCGTTTGTCTTTGGTCTGCGTCGCATCCTCGCCGGCATGAACAATACCGAGCGCGCGGCCGCATCGTTTATCAAGGGCCTCAAGGGCACCAACACCAACCAGGAGTTCCTGGTGCGTTCGGCCAAAAAGCATAGCGACTACGAGCAGACGTTCTAAGTCGTCAACCGCACGCGGCGTTATTGCCGGCGCGATGAAGGGTCGGGGCTTGCGCCTCGGCCCTTTTTATATCGCCACTCGGCGCCAGTTATCGACCATAAGACTGGCAAGCAGCAGGTTTCCCGTTTCAATCCGACATCGTCGCTTGCAATCGACGGGGCGGTTTCGCATAATAGCTTTTAAGCTTCGCGACGGAAAACGCAGATGAAACGAACCATATACCGTTGCTTTGGGGCATAGCCCCGCTTCATCTTCTCTCGCGCAGCCAACTGAATGATGCGATTTGGGTGCTGGAAGATGGGGAGAGCTCATGGCTTCTTCTGATGCAACACAACGAGCAGTCCTTGCCGGACTTTCGTGCGGGATCGGCCTTGCCGCTCCCGTGGTTATGTATGCCGCGACGCTGCCGTTTTCGTCTGTGAACGAGACGGTCGTGGCGGGTGCGGTTCCCTTCGCCGTGGGCGCGGTGGCGGGCGTGGGTATCTATGCCGCCTCGCTGGGTATCTCCGAGTATCGTGCGCAGCGTGAAGAGCGTCTGTTCCAGCCCGATGCCATGGGCGGTGCCGCCAATCTCAATCAGCATCAAAGCGAGTTCGAGACCGCCTCGATTCCAGCTCAGCAGCAGGATGCGACTCCTTACGCTGCGGCTTCTGCTTCTCAGGCTCAGGCGGAGCAGTCTACCTCGGCATTCCTTTCCGGCCTGACCGGTGCGTTCCAGCGCCGTCATGCCGATGATGGTGTCCCTACCATCGCTCGAGCCGCAGATGCTATGGACGAGGACGAGGCTTGGTCCATGATCGACAGTATGCTCGACGACGATTCGCCGGTGAGCTGCGACCCTGCACACTCGCGCGACGTCTATCAAGTCGCCATCGACGAGCTCACCAACGGCGGGCAGACCGGCTCCTTCAATCGCGACGACATCGCCGCCGCGGCACGCGCCGTGTCGGGCTCCCAGGCCGCCCCTGCGGGCAGCACGGCGGCTTTCGTGGCACTCGTTGCCAACGCGGCAGCCAATAACGCGTACAACGCTACCTCGGGCGACGCGAACGCTTCTGCCGATAATTCGTACGTTGATGAAGCCATGACCGCTGACGAGGAGGCCGTTGCTGCCCGCCGTGCCGCCGAAAGCTCTTTGTGGGGCGCTCCTGCCCAGCAGCAGGCGGCTGAGGCTGCGCCGTACAACGCAAACCTCGCCAGCATGCCTATCATCTCCGGTGCTGCGGACATCGATCTCGATGACCTCGATGAGCCTGCAGCCATCACCGCATCTATTGAAGCCCAAGATCGCATCGACACCGGCGACCTTCCGGACGCCTCGCTCGAGGTTGATGTCCCCATGGCCGATTACTCGGGCCACGAGGACATGTGGGCCGCCGCCACCGCGATTCTGGATGAGATTGACGAGCCCGCTCCTGTTGCAGCCCCCGCTCCCGTCGCTGCCCCTCAGCCTGCTGCCCCCGCCTATGTCGGCCGTCACAGCGCTGTGTTCCCCGAGGATACCGCCCGTATCTCACGCGAGAGCATCGAGCGAGCCGAGGCTATTGCCGCCGGCATTATGGAAAATCGTCGTCACGAGCGCGTCAATCAGATCCTCGAGGAAGAGATCGAGCGCCTGCAGTCCTCTACCGCCAAGCGTACGGGCCGTGCCTATCTGAGCGTTATCGAGGGCGGTACCGCCAGCTTCGCGCCGCTCCGCGCGGAGGCATAACTTCTGCATGGTTAAGATCAATCGAAAATGGGCGGTCGTGACCTGCCTGATGGCGCTCTTGATCTGGGGCAATTCGCTGGTTCCCGGCTCGGGGTCGGGCTCGCTGAGCCTAACGGTCATGGAAGCTATCCGCTGTTTCCTGCACGGCGTGGGACTTCCATATGAATGGGTGACCAACTTTGTTGTTCGCAAGTGCGCGCATTTTACCGAGTATATGGTGCTCGGCATTCTGGCAACGCACGCCTTTGATTTTGAGGGCCGGCGCACCTTTGACGTGCTGCTGCCCACGGCGGTGTTCCTGCTGCTGATTCCCTCGATCGACGAGACGATTCAGCTCTTTGTGCCGGGACGCGCTGGAATGATCACCGATGTGATGATCGACTGCTGTGGAGCGGCAACGGGCGTTGTGCTCCGATATCTCTTACGGTCGCTGATGTGCGCCAAAAAGGCCGCCTAGGACGTATTGTTTGGTCCTAGGCGGCCTTTTTTATTTGAGGGCTTATATGAGGCGTGGTGGCGTCGTTCCGTAGGTCGGATTTGCCGAGCGCGCCACGCCCTGTGGGTGCGTCTGCTACTGAAGCGCCTGTGCGCCCAGGGCCAGGCAGCCCATGATGCCCTGCTTGCCCTCGAGGCTGTTGTTGACAATGTAGGTGTCGATATCGTTGACCTCGGGCGTGACGATGTAGCTGTTGAGCATCTCGGCGCACTTTTTGCGGGCGAGCGGCACGATAGGGGTGTGATCGGCAACGCCACCGCCGATGATGATCTTCTGCGGGGCATAGCACAGCGTGTAGGTCATGAGTGCCTGTGCCAGATAGCCCGCGAGCAGATCCATGGCCTCCGGGTCATCGGCCATGTCTCCGGCACTCTTGCCATTCCAGCGCTTTTTTACGCCGGGGCCTGCGATGAGGCCCTCGAGGCAGTTGTCGTGGAAGGGGCAGGCGCTATGCTCGCCGATGGTGTCGCGCGGGTCGCGCGTGACCAGGATATGGCCGGCCTCGGGATGCATCATGCCGTGTACGAGCTTGCCGCCCGATAGCACGCCGGCGCCCACGCCGGTGCCGATGGTCAGGTAGATCACGTCTGTGAGGCCCTGGGCGCAACCAAAGGTGACCTCGCCCAGGCAGGCGACGTTGACGTCGGTGTCGTAGCCGCAGGGAATATTGAGCTCGTTTTGAATGGTGCCCAGCAGATCGAAGTAGCGCCATGCCGTCTTGGGGGTCTCCAAGATCTTGCCGTACTGGGGTGAGGCGGGGTTGACCGCGGTGGGGCCAAAGGCGCCGATTCCGAGCGCGGCGATGCCCTTGTTCGCAAACCACGCGTTGACGGCCTCAACGGTCTCCTGCGGGGTCGTGGTCGCGATCTGCTCACGTTCCAGGACCGTACCGTCTGCATAGCCCGTGGCGCAGACCATCTTGGTGCCGCCGGCCTCGAGCGCTCCGATAAGCTGCTGCTCTGCCATAGTATTCCTCTCTGGGACGAGTTGCTCCGTGACTAAAGTATAGTGCGCTAAACCATTTAAGAAAGCGCTATAAAAAGAAGCCCCGCAACTCGGCGGTGCGGGGCTTCTTTGGTTGCTTTAGTTGCCGGGCCGTCCTTACCCGCGCGGCTTGATTTTATCACGTAGCGATTTGAGGTTCTCCAGCGCCGCGTTGAGCGTCTCGTCACGCTTGGCAAAGTGGAAACGGATCAGATGGTTGACGGGCTCGCGGAAGAAGCTCGAGCCGGGCACGGCGCCCACGCCCACCTTTGAGGCCAGGTCCTCGCAGAACTCGAGGTCGCTGTCGTAGCCAAACTCCGAGATATCCATCATCACATAGTAGGCGCCCTGCGGCACGTTGTGCTCAAGACCGAGACTGTCGAGCCCCTGGCAGAACAGGTCGCGCTTGGCGGTATAGTGGTCAAGGACCTCATCGTAATAGCTGTCGTCGAAGTTGAGGGCGGTGACGACGGCTTCCTGCAGGGGAGCGGCGGCACCCACGGTGAGGAAGTCGTGGACCTTCTTGATGCGCTCGGTGATTTCGGCAGGGGCGATGGTGTACCCCAGGCGCCAGCCGGTGATGGAGTACGTCTTGGACAGCGAGCTGCAACTGATGGTTCGTTCGAACATGCCGGGCAGCGTGGCCATATAGACGTGCTCGTGGGGCGCGTAGACGATGTGCTCGTATACCTCGTCGGTGATGCAGTAGGCGTCGTACTTTTTGCAGAGGTCGGCGATAAAGGTGAGCTCCTCGCGCGTAAAGACCTTGCCGCAGGGGTTGGAAGGGTTGCACAGGACGATGGCCTTGGGGTCGTTGTCGCGGAAGGCCGCCTCGAGTGTCTCGCGGTCAAAGTCGAATGTGGGCGGGTTGAGCGGCACGTAGATGGGCTCGGCACCCGAAAGGATCGTGTCGGCGCCGTAGTTCTCATAGAACGGCGAGAAGATGACGACCTTGTCGCCGGGGTTCGTGACCGTCATCATGGCGGCCATCATGGCCTCGGTGGAGCCGCAGGTGACTACGATATTCTCGTTGGGGTTCACCGGCATGCCCATAAAGTGCTCCTGTTTGGCGGCGAGCGCCTCGCGCATGGCCTGGGAGCCCCAGGTGATGGAGTACTGGTGATAGAGCGGCTTGGGGTCGCTGGCGATGGCGCTGAGGCTATCGAGCAGCTGCGCCGGGGGATCGAAGTCGGGGAAGCCCTGCGAGAGATTGACAGCGCCGTACTTATTGGAGATGCGTGTCATGCGGCGGATGACCGAATCGGTAAATCTTGCCGTGCGGTTGGAGAGTTCTTTCATGACGGTCCTTTCGAGCATTTGCAGTGGGGCAAGTTTACTCCTATGAAACCGGTGGGATTTGCTCGAAATGGTCTCGAAAAACTCTTTTCAAAATTCTTGAAAATTGGGGCTTGCATCGCGTGGCGTTCCTTGCAATAATAGTCGAGCGCGAAGCGCACAGGACACGGTGGGTGTAGCTCAGTTGGCTAGAGCGACGGGTTGTGGTCCCGTAGGTCGAGGGTTCGAGTCCCTTTACCCACCCCAGTTCTTGCTTCGTGTTGATATCGGGTCGTTAGCTCAGTTGGTAGAGCAGGGGACTCTTAATCCCAAGGTCCAGGGTTCGACCCCCTGACGGCCCACCACACGATATCTCCTCTAAAGTCCGCCATAACGGACTTTAGCTTTGGGTCGTTAGCTCAGTTGGTAGAGCAGGGGACTCTTAATCCCAAGGTCCAGGGTTCGACCCCCTGACGGCCCACCAAAGCATGTTAAGACGGTCAACTTCGGTTGGCCGTCTTTTTTTGTTGACCTTTCATGGGGTCGAACCCGAAAGGGCGCGGAGCTGAGAAATCTGCACCGTGATTCCCTTAGGGAAAACACTGCTAAAGCCCCGTAGGCGTGTTCTCCTTAGAGGAATCATGCTCACAGGGCTCGATGCATGTTGAAAAGTTGTGATCAAACTCAAAGTGAGAATCGATTTAGTCTGCTCGATAGTGCGAACCTAAGCTTTCAGTCCGCTTGCGCATGGCTTTGACCATTTCTTGTGCTAGTTGAATCTGCGATTGCAGGCGGGCGAGGGCTGCGACTTCGCTGTCCTGGGCTTTCTGTGTGCTCAAGGTCGTTGCCTCTGCCTTCAAGCCCTCAAGCTCGTGTAGTGCCTCGGATAGGCCCGTCTCGGTGCGGTTGATCATGCAATAGGTGCTCATCGTGTGCTTAAGGCTGTGTGTCAGGCGTTCGGCATCTGTTGTGGCAATGCCATGCTGGGGGAGGTCGATATCCGTCTTCGGGGCCATCTCAGGTGCATTCTGCGCTGCAAGGGCTGCCGATGCGCCTGCGATGCGCCCGAACACGATGCCGTTGGCGCTTGACAAGCCACCAATGCGGTCGGCGCCGTGCATGCCGCCTGTCGCCTCGCCGCAAGCGTAGAGGCCCTCAACGCCCGTGTGCGCGGTCTTATCGATCTTGATGCCGCCATTAGCGGCGTGGGCATACATCGCAACGCGCATCTCGTCAGTCGGGGCGATGCCGTGCTCGTCTTGCAGCCAGGTGGCAAAGGTCTGCACAAACTCTGGGACATCCCCGCGGGGGAAGTCGTAGTGGAGTGCCAGGCCTTCGACACCTGCCTGATCGATGACGAGATCGATAGCGCGGGAGGCCAAGCGTGACGTGAAGGGACCATATCCAGAGCGCTGCTCGAGCAGGTCGTCCAGCTTGTCGTCGGCAATATCTACCGGCTGGTCTACATGTACGTAGCGCCAGGTTTTCTCGTTGAAGACCAGGTTGCGCTTGGGCTCGATGAAGCCGGGCATCATCTGCATGAACTCTATATTAGTAAGCGATGCGCCGTGCGCCAGTGCGATGGCCTGTGATGAGCTGAGCACGTCGGCGGAAGTGAGGCTTCGCTCGAACAGGCCACCCGTGCCACCGGTTGCGATGATCGTGGCTTTGGTAGCAAAGGGCACGATTCGATCTTCGGTGAGGTTGTAGAGCACGGTTCCGGTGATTCTGCCGTTCGTGTCCTCAACAAGGTCGATAAGCTCATGGCGGGGGAGCAGGCGAATGCCGAGCGACTCGATCCGGGCTGTCAGAGCGTCCTCAAGGGGCTTGCGGGTGAGGCCGCGCCACATGCGCGTTTTGTGGTCAAAGCAGGGGATAAACTGCTTTTGCTGAGCGCTCTCAGCGTTTTGCGGACGCTTGAGCTCAACGCCCAGGTCTTGCTCGAGCCATTCAATTGCCTGGGGAATGCCGTGGACAAACGTCTGGACAAGCTCGGGGTCGGCGACACCGCCGCCGACGGTCTGGATGGTGTCGATGAGGTCCAGTTCATCGTCTTCGTTAACGGGTCCGATGAGGCCGAGGCCCCAGGTACCCGGGAAGAAACTCGATCCACTCATAGTCTTGCCGGCGCTTGCCACAGCGACGGTTGCGCCCGCGCGTGCCGCTTCGATGGCGGCACAAAGGCCCGCAATGCCAGATCCAATTACCAGTACATCAGTCGATTCCATCGGATTCCTTTCTCGTCCGGCGCATTGTCGCATGGGTGATCGGCAATGGGGCCGCAAAGACTCGGCAAATCGGTAAAGGGCAATTATGGCAGGTGGGCGTCATGTACACTCTGACGCTCCATCTCATCACATCTCGTATTTCGCCCCAACTGACATATCGGCATTAGCTACCCTGCGCCAGCGCAAACAAAAAGAGCCGCTACCTCGAAAGGTAGCGGCTCCAAAGCTCAACTATATGAGCATCGCGCGGGCGCGATTAGGCCTTGAGGGCCTCCTCGACGGCGACAGCGCAGGCGACGGTGGCACCGACCATGGGGTTGTTGCCCATGCCGATGAGACCCATCATGTCGACGTGCGCAGGCACGGAGGAAGAACCGGCGAACTGGGCGTCGGAGTGCATGCGGCCCATGGTGTCGGTCATGCCGTAAGAGGCAGGGCCGGCGCCCATGTTGTCCGGGTGCAGGGTACGGCCAGTGCCGCCACCAGAAGCGACGGAGAAGTACTTCTTGCCAGCCTCGATGCGCTCCTTCTTGTAGGTGCCAGCGACGGGGTGCTGGAAGCGCGTGGGGTTGGTGGAGTTACCGGTGATCGAGATGTCGACGTTCTCGTGCCACATGATGGCAACGCCCTCGCGGACGTCGTCGGAGCCGTAGCAATTAACGGCAGCGCGGGGACCATCGGAGTAGGGGATGGTCTCGACGACCTTGAGCTCGCCCGTGTAGTAGTCGAACTGGGTCTTCACATAGGTGAAGCCGTTGATGCGGGCGATGATCTGGGCGGCGTCCTTGCCCAGACCGTTGAGGATGACGCGCAGCGGCTTCTTGCGAGCCTTGTTGGCGTTCAGAGCCAGACCGATAGCGCCCTCGGCAGCAGCGAAGGACTCGTGGCCAGCCAGGAAGGCGAAGCACTCGGTGTCGTCGGAGAGCAGCATAGCGCCCAGGTTGCCGTGGCCCAGACCGACCTTGCGGTCCTCGGCGACGGAGCCGGGAACGGTGAAGGCCTGGATGCCCTCGCCGATGATGGCGGCAGCCTCAGAAGCGGTCTTGGCGCCACGCTTGACAGCGAGAGCGCAACCGAGGGTGTAGGCCCACTCGGCGTTCTGGAAGGCGATGGACTGGGTGTTGTTGACGATCTCACGCGGGTTGAAGCCCTTGTCGGTGCAGATCTGCAGAGCTTCCTCGAGGGAGGCGATGCCGTTGTCGGCGAGGCACTTGTTGATCTTGTCAGCGCGGCGCTCGTAACCTTCGAACGTAACAGTCATAGTTATTTCCCTCCCTTTCTACTCGTGAACCGGGAACACGCTGGCGACGGAGTGAGTCTCCTCGTCGGTGCGCGGGTCGATGTACTTGGCAGCGTTCTCCCACTGACCATAGTGGCCCATAGCGCCAGC
Organism: Collinsella aerofaciens; assembly: GCF_040915545.1. Lineage (GTDB taxonomy): Bacteria > Actinomycetota > Coriobacteriia > Coriobacteriales > Coriobacteriaceae > Collinsella > Collinsella aerofaciens_BE. The sequence continues at coordinate 33,881 of NZ_JBCPDH010000013.1, forward strand.
GATGGCCTCCTCGGGGGTCTTGCCGGCCTTGACGGCGTCGGTGAACTTGCCGAGGTTCAGGAACTCGAATGCGATGATCTCGTTCTTGTCGTTGAGAGCCATGCGGGTGACGTAGCCCTGAGCGAGCTCGAGGTAACGAGCGCCCTTGGCCTTGGTGCCGAACATGGTGCCGACCTGAGAGCGAAGGCCCTTGCCGAGGTCGTCGAGGGAGGCGCCCACGGGCAGGCCGCCCTCGGAGAACGCGGTCTGGCTGCGGCCGTAAACGATCTGCAGGAAGATCTCGCGCATAGCAACGTTGATGGCGTCGCAGACGAGGTCGGTGTTGAGGGCCTCGAGGATGGTCTTACCGGGGAGGATCTCGGAAGCCATGGCGGCAGAGTGGGTCATACCCGAGCAGCCGATGGTCTCAACGAGGGCCTCCTCGATGATGCCGTCCTTGACGTTCAGCGTGAGCTTGCAGGCGCCCTGCTGAGGTGCGCACCAACCCACACCGTGCGTAAGACCGGAGATGTCGGAAATCTCCTTAGCCTGGACCCACTTGCCCTCCTCGGGGATGGGTGCGGGGCCGTGGTATGCACCCTTGGCAACGGGGCACATGTTCTCCACTTCCTGTGAGTACTGCATGCCTCTCCTCTCTATCGTGTTGGCGTCCCGTCTGGGGGTCGTGGCTGGCGATTGCCGGGCGACCCTTCGAAAGGGACATGACATGCAGCCCCTATAATACCGCGAAATGCACGGAATATTCGGCGAACGGCTCAGTTTTCGTAGCGAGAAGTCCGGAAGTTTTAATTGAAACGGTTTAACGCTATGTTCTGTGGTCGCGAACTTCCGTAGAGGGGGTCCGTCTTTGGCAAGCTTTTGGTCAGCTCTTGTAAGCGTTGCAGGGGTTGACCTGTTGCAACGGTGCCGTTCGCCGCCTGATTACTGCCTTTGGCCGCGCGAGTGTATTGTTTTGCGTGAATGTTTTGATGGCACGCTTCAATCGTGCTGTATTGGATGGCAAGCAGATCCCGGTGAAGGGAGCGCCATGCAGCGCGTTTGGAGAACGGTTACCGGCTTTTACCATGTCTGTGCCCGCGGTACGGGCAAGCGGCTCATCTTTGAGGGCGATGACGACCGGTGGGAGTTTTTGGAACTGATGCGCGACTGCTGCCGGGAGGAGGGTGTGACGGTTATCGCCTGGTGCCTTATGGGCAATCACGTGCATTTGGTGCTTGCAGATTACGAGGACAGGATGAGCGCGGCAATGCACCGGCTGCTTTTGACGTACGCGCGGCGGTTCAATAAGCGCACGGGGCGCACAGGCCATCTGTTCCAGAACCGTTTTGACCGGCGCTCGCTCGATACCGACTGGCAGGTGATGGAGGCTATTCGCTCCGTACACGCCGATCCGCAGGAGGCTGGCATCAGCTTAATCGAGCGTTATCCCTGGAGCAGCTTTGCGGAGCATTTGTGCGCTTACGACGGTGACGCGGCTGATGTCGCGAGAGGATTTTCTGATCCTTCTTGCGTGCTTGAGCTTTTTGGTTCTGCCGAGGGCTTTATTACCCATTCGCTTTCGACGCCCGACGGCGGCGAGCCAGCGCTGGGCGATATGAAAGAGACGGAGTGGGAACGCCACGCCTTTGCCGGCAAATTGGCGAAGAGCCTCGGGGTTCCGCTCAACGGGGTTAAAACTGCACCGCTGGCGCAGCGCGATACCGTTATTGTTGGATTGAACAATGCCGGTTTTACGGTGCGCCAGATTGAGCGGTATACCGGGATTGGCAAAAGTACCGTCTCTCGTATCGTGCGCGCTTATGCTCAGGTGGACGCGCAGGTCGAGGGATCGAAATAAAGGCAGAAAAGAAAATGGCCGAACCGCTCTTAGTCAAGCGATTCGGCCAACGAAATTCTTAAGATTTGGGATAAATACTACTGATTATTTTGCCCTTCGAGCATGCCGTCGAGGGTGCGCCAGGCTAACTCGGCGCATTTTACGCGGGCGGGCATGTGCGAGATGTCCTGGAGCTGGGCGGCTTCGTCCAGGTCTTCCAGGTCCTCCTCGGAGAGCTTCTCGCCGCGGATCATGGCGAGGAAGAGCTCTACCAGGCGGCGAGCTTCCTCGACGGTCTCGCCGGTGATGAGATCGGCCATGATGTCGGCACTGGCCTGGCTGATGGCGCAGCCGTGGCCGGTAAAGGAGGCCTCCTCGATCACGTTGTTCTCGACACGCAGCTGCAGAGTGAGCTCGTCTCCGCAGCTGGGGTTGATGCCGTCGTGCTCGTGCGTGGGAGCATCCATCTCGTACTTGTAGTCGGGGTGCGAGTTGTGCTCCATAAATGTGGTGGAGGTGTACAGATTACCCATTGAACGTGCTCCAAACGTGATGCAGGCCGGCGATGAACTTGTCGATGTCGGCCTTGTCGTTGTAGAAGGCCACGCTGGCGCGGCAGCAGGCAAGGTTCTCGACGCCCAGCCAGGTGAGCAGCGGCTGTGCACAGTGGTGACCGGCGCGGATGCAGACGCCGTCCATGTCCATGATGCTCGCGACGTCGTGCGGGTGGATGCCGCGGACGTTAAAGCTCACAACGCCGTGGTGGTTGTCCCAATAGATGGAGCCGATGATCTGGACAAAGTCGAGCTGCATGAGCTCGCACATCAGGTAGTGGACGAGTGCCTGCTCGCGTGCCTGGATGTTCTCGTAACCCACCGTGTTGACCAGGTAGTCGAGTGCCGCACCCGTGGCGAAGATGCCGGCGGCGTCCTGTGTGCCGGCCTCGAATTTCTCGGGAACGGGCGCCCAGACGGCGTCCTGCTCGGTAACAGAGTCGATCATCTCGCCGCCGGTGAGCATGGGCGGCATGGCGTTGAGCAGGTCCATCTTGCCCCACAGCACGCCGATGCCCATGGGGCCCATAGCCTTGTGTGCGCTAAAGGCAAAGAAGTCGGCGCCCAGGTCGGCCACATCGACCGGCATGTGCGGCAGCGACTGCGCACCGTCGACGACCAGGTAGCCGCCATACTTGTGCACGAGCTTGCCGAGGTTCTTGACTGGGTTCTCGACTCCCAACACGTTGGAGACCTGACCCACGGCCAGAATCTTGGTCTTGGGACCAACCTTGGCAAGAACCTCCTCGGTGGTGAGCTGACCGGTCTTGGTGGGGTAGAGGTAGACGAGCTTGGCGCCGGTCTCGCGGCAGACCTGCTGCCACGGAATCAGGTTGGAGTGGTGCTCCATGATGGTGATGACGACCTCGTCGCCCGGCTCGAGGACTGTGGGTGCAAAGCTCTTGGCGACCAGGTTGAGCGACTCGCTCGTGTTGCGGGTGAAGACGACCTCGTTGGCCTGGGCAGCGCCGATGAGGTCGGCGATCTGCTGGCGCACCTTCGCGATGGCCTCGGTGGCCTCGACGGACAGCGAGTACAGGCCGCGCAGGGGGTTGGCGTTCATGCGCTGATAGAAGTCACGCTCGGCGTCGAGCACACAGGCAGGGCGCTGCGCGGTGGCGGCGCTATCGAGGAAGGCGATCTCGGGGTACTGCTGGAAAAGCGGGAACTGTGCCTTGTAGGGATTGGTCTCGATGTCGACGGTAGGCCAGCCGCGCGAGGCCTCGTCACTGGCGTCGAGCTCCATAGGTTCCGGTGCGGTACAGGTATCGCATTTAACGTGCTCGGTGTCGATCATGCGAGCTCCTCTTCTAAGTTGTCGATCAGGTTGTTGCCCAAGCGGACGACGGCGGCGCGGGTGCGCTCGTCGGTCGCGGAAAGCGCGGCGTCCTCCAGCTTGGCGCGGATGAACAGGTCCTCGGCGGCGTTTTGGTCAAGGCCGCGGCAGGCGAGGTAGAACAGCTGCTCGTCGCGGACGTGACCGATGGTGGCGCCGTGGTTGCCGGCGACGTCGTCCTCGTCGCACAGGATGACGGGGACGGTCTTGTTGTCGACGCCCTTGTTGGCCAAAAGCACCGTCTCGCGCTCGGTGCCGGTTGCACCCTTGCAGCCGTGCACGAGGTCGATGGTGCCGCGGTAGACCTTCTTGGACGTGCCGGTCAGTACGCCGTTGGCGTCGATCTCGCACTCGGTCTTGCGACCGCGGTGGCGCAGCTCGTAGTTAAAGTCGCGCACCTGCTCGCGGGCGCCCAGGTAGTCAGTATCGATGGTGACCTTGGCGGTATCGCCCAGCAGGTCGCCGGCAAGGCCGGTGGCGCTGGCGCCGGCACCCAGGACGCTGTGCTGCACGTTGACGCGCGCGCCCTCGTCCAGGAACAGGCCGGTGTCGTCGAGCGCGATCCAGCTATCGTCGAGCGTCTGCGTGCAGGTCACGTTGACGGTGGCGTACTCGTGGGCGCACACGCGTAGCACGGAACCCACGACGCCTTGGCCGGCAACGGGGGAGTCTAGGGCAATAAGCAGATCGAGCGTCGACTGGGGACGGGCGACGACGTCGATGGCGGCGATGGCCGCGGCGGCATCGACACCGCTCACGCGCACGGTAACCGTGACGTGCTTGTATGCGGGCACATCGATGACGATGCGCTTGGTGGCGTGCTCGGCCAAGTAGGCGTAGGCAGCCTCGCCCATGCCGGTCTCGAAGGCTTCAGCAGGGGAGAGCTCCTCTTCGAGCTTGATGGCGCCGGCCTGGTAGACGGAGGTGGCGGGCACGTCGAGCTCGGTCTCGGGCGTGATGCGGGCGCGGTCGGCGGCATCACCCGGGGCGGAGGCGCGGCGCTCGGGGAAGCGCTCGGCAATGGCGTCCATGGCGGCGTCGAAGGTGTCGGGCACACCACGGAACTGCTCGTCCAGGCCCTCGACCTCGACGGCCTCGGCGGGAGCGGCGGCAAGTTCGTCCGAAAGCTCGAGCTTGGTCTGGTTCATTTTCAGCCAACCCCAAGTTGCTGCGGGCATCGCGTTAACCTGCTCGAGCGTGGTGGCAGCGGTGTTGGTTTCCTGTTTCATTATCCGATCGCTCCTTCCATCTCGAGCTTGATCAGGTTGTTCATCTCGACGGCGTACTCCAACGGCAGCTCCTTGGAGACCGGGTTGGCAAAGCCGTTGACGATCATGGTACGGGCCTCTTCCTCCGAGATACCGCGGCTCATCAGGTAGAACACCTTGTCGTCGCCGATACGACCGATGGTGGCCTCGTGGCCGATGTCGACGTTCTTGGCGCGGATGTCCATGGCCGGGATAGTGTCGGAGCGGCTCTGGTCGTCGAGCATCAGCGACTGGCAGCTCACGGTTGCCTTGGAGCCCTCGGCCTTGGGCGTGGCCACGATAGAGCTGCGGAAGGTCTGGATGCCGCCGCTCTTGGAGATGCCCTTGGTCTCGACGGTCGCCGAGGTCTCGGGCGCGTTGAGTACGACCTTGCAGCCGGTATCGAGGTTCTGGCCGGCGCCGGCAAAGGTGATGCCGGTAAAGCTCGAGCGGGCGCCGCGGCCGTTGAGCACGCTCATGGGGTAGAGATAACCCACATGGCTGCCGAAGGAGCCACTGATCCACTCGATGTCGCCGTCCTCGTCCACGCGCGCACGCTTGGTGTTGAGGTTGTACATGTTCTTGGACCAGTTCTCGATGGTCGAGTAGCGCAGGTGTGCACGCTTGCCCACAAAGAGCTCGACAGCACCGGCGTGGAGGTTGGCCACGTTGTACTTGGGTGCGGAGCAGCCCTCGATAAAGTGCAGGTCGGCATCGTCCTCGACAATGATGAGCGTGTGCTCAAACTGGCCGGCGCCCTTGGCGTTGAGGCGGAAGTAGCTCTGCAGCGGGAAATCGAGCTTGGTGCCCTTGGGCACGTAGACAAACGAGCCGCCCGACCACACGGCGCCGTGCAGGGCCGCAAACTTGTGGTCGGTGGGCGGGATGAGCGTCATAAACTTCTCGTGAATGAGCGGCTCCCACTGCGGGTCGTGCAGGGCCTCCTCGATGCCGGAGTAGACGATGCCCATCTTGGACGCGGTGTCCTGCATGTTGTGGTAGACGAGCTCGGAGTCGTACTGCGCGCCGACGCCCGCCAAGTAGCTGCGCTCGGCCTCGGGGATGCCCAAGCGCTCAAAGGTGCTCTTGATGTCGTCGGGCACCGACTCCCAGTCGTGCTTTTGGTCGGTGTTGGGCTTGACGTAGGTGACGATGTTGTCCATGTCCAGGCCCTCGATGGAGGGGCCCCACGTCGGGTCGGGAAAACGATTGAAGATCTCGAGGGACTTTAAGCGCAGGTCGAGCATCCACTGCGGCTCGTCCTTCTTGGCGCTGATCTCGCGCACGATGTCGGGCGTGATGCCGGCGTCGAGGCGCTCGAATCCCTCCTCGCCATAGGTGAAGTCGTAGAGGCTGCGGTCGATGTCCGCGACCTCGGTGCGGTTCTTGGTCATTGCGTCGCCCCTTTACGCCTGCTGCTCGGCAGCGGCGGCCTCGGCCTGGGCGCGCTGCTCGGCGGCCTCGCGCTCGAAGGTCTCAAAGCCGTTCTTGTCGATCCAGGGGATCAGCGAGGCGTCGTCCTCGCGCACGATGTGGCCCTTGACCATAACGTGGACGCGGTCGACATCCAGGTGCTCCAGGATGCGCGTGTTGTGCGTGATGATGAGCATGGAGCCGTCGCAGCTCTTGCGGTAGGCGTCCATGCCATGACTGACGGTGGAAAGGGCGTCGACGTCCAGGCCGGAGTCAGTCTCGTCCAGGATGGCGAGCTTGGGCTGCAGCAGCAAAAGCTGGAGCATCTCGACCTTCTTCTTCTCGCCGCCCGAGAAGCCCACGCCCAGCTCACGGTTGAGGTAGGCGGTATCCATGTTGAGCTCGGCCGCGAGTTCCTTGACGCGACGGCGGAACTCCTTGCCCTTCATCTCCAGGCCGGGGCGGCCGGCGATGCTGGCGCGCAAAAAGCTCGACAGCGGCACGCCCGGAATCTCGACCGGGGCCTGGAAGCTCAGGAACAGGCCGGCGCGCGAGCGCTTGTCGGTGGTGAGCTCGGTGATGTCCTGGCCGTCAAAGACGATGCGGCCGTCGTTGACCGTGTAAACGGGGTCGCCCATGACCAGGTGGCCGAGGGTGGACTTGCCGGCGCCGTTGGGACCCATCAACACGTGGGTCTCGCCGGCGGCGACGTTGAGGTTGACGTTGTGGAGGATGGTCTTCTCGTCCACGGAGGCGGTCAGACCTTCGATGGAAAGCAGCGGATTTGCGCTCATGCTGTCCCTCTCTGTATATGGTGTACTCATAGGTGTACTAAACCCTAGGAATCTTCTCGGAATAAAGTTACTATGGGTTCGGCGTTAGTCAAGGGAAAACCCGACTAATCCACTCGACTTTTCAAATTCTGGGACAAAATAACCTGTTGTGTTTGTCCCACTTACTTTAAATTTGGGACAAACAAACCTGGTTATGTTGTCCCAGATGCGATGGGAGGGTAGGTATGCTCATTTCTTCCAAGGGCCGCTATGCCCTCCGGTTAATGATCTATATCGCGGCGCTGGGCGACGCCGAGGGCAAGATTGCCTTGCGCGAGGTTGCCGACCGCGAGCATATCTCGCAAAAGTATCTGGAGCAGCTGGTTCGTCCGCTTATGAAGGCGGGCCTGCTTAAGAGCGTGCGCGGCAAGGGCGGCGGCTACATGATGGCCAAGGACCCGGCCGAGGTGCGTGCCGGCGACATCCTGCGTGCCGTCGAGGGCAGCACGGCTCCGGTGGCGTGCGATGGCATCGACAACAGCTGCACCCGTAGCGATTTGTGCTCGACCGTCAAGTTCTGGCGCGGCCTGGACGACGTGATCGAAAAGTACGTCGACGGCGTGACGTTGGCCGACCTGGCCGCCGTCCCCGAGATCAACTTTGACATCAAGCTGTAGGGGTGCAAATGGCATCTCTCGACAAGGTGTACAAGCAAATCGAAGTTCTTGCTCGGGAATGTGACGCCGAGAAGGTCGTGTTGTTTGGTTCTCGTGCTCGAGGCGACAACTTGCCCAAGAGCGATATTGACATCGCCGTAGCAGGTTGCCGGGATTTCGGCCGTTTCTCATATTTGATCGAGGAACATCTTGATACTCTTTTAGATGTAGATGTCGTCAATCTCGACGAGTCCCTATCGCAGCAATTGCTCGATGAGATTGCCAGGGATGGTGTGATTCTGTATGAAAAAATATGAGAACTTTGTTAGCGCCTTGGCGAATCTTGAGGATGCGCCCAATCAGGATCTCAACAATGATTTTGTTCAGAGTGGATTGATTAATAAGTTCAATCTTCAATTTGAACTGAGCTGGAAGCTCCTTAAGCGTCTGCTCGAGTATGAGGGCGCCACGCTTGCCGCGTCGGGGTCTCCTCGTGCCATCTTGAAGGAGTCCTACCGATTCTACGACTTTATTGATGAGGCAGCCTGGCTGGATATGCTCAGAGACCGCAATACGAACGTCCATATCTACGACAACAAGCTCGCTCAAGATTTGATTCAGCGCATCTTGAACGTCTATATTCCCGCTTTCTGTCAGTTGAGAGACGGGCTGACGAAACGTTACGGCGAGCTTCTGTTGGTGCCCGACGACCAGTTTGTCTAATTCCTTAAGATTTCGCGGAGGGTTGTTGCCGTTTACCGAGGGGTTGTTGTGCAACAACGGGCGAGCTGCAATACTTATTTCTATCTTTGCAAACTGCACTTTAACTATACCAATGCAGGGAGGATCTTATGCAGCCCAAGCATTCTGCTATTGTCGCGGGCCTGACGCTGGCGCTTTCGTTTGGCGCCGTTACCGCGCCCGCGCCCGCCGCTGCCGAGGAGCCCACGCCGGGCGTTGCCTCGGATGCCACCGATATCGATAAGGGCCTTTACACCCAGCAGTCCTTCTCGGGCGTGCTGAGGTCGGTCCAGGGCGTTTCGTTTGTCAACGTGACTCCCGAGATAAAGTACTTTACCAAGTACGAGAGCCATGGCAACTACAACCAGGGCTTTTCGTACGGTGACGGCTATAACGCGCTGGGTTATTACCAGTTCGACCGTCGTTGGTCGCTCATTCCGTTTATGAAGCAGGCCTACAACTACAACCCCGAAAAATACAGCATGCTCAAGGATGCGATTGATCGCGGCGGCGAGATTTCCAACGCGAGGAATGCCATGTACGAGAACGGCCAACTTACCGAGCTGGGCCGTATTGCGCAGGAGGCCTTCCAGGGCGCTTATAACACCGATCCTGTCGAGTTCTCGGCGCTTCAGGACGCTTATGCGTACAACTCGTACTATGCGGTGACCGAGGCGTGGCTCAAGAGCGCTCTTGGCATTGACATCTCCGGCCGCGCCGATTGCGTCAAGGGCATGGTGTGGAGCATCACCAACATGTGCGGCACCGGTGGTTGCAGGGATTTCTTCCGTTGGGCAAATCTTTCCAACGATATGTCCGACCGCGAGTTTGTGACGGCGCTCTCCAATAGCGTGGTCAACAACGTGGCGACCAAGTATTCGAGCCAGCCCCAGTATCATGAAGGCTGGAAGAACCGCTACTGCAACGAGCTAAAGGACTGCTTGGTTTATATCGCTGAGGACGAGGCTGCCGCCGCGACGCCCGTGCAGCCCGAGCCCACACCGGCGCCCTCGCCGACACCTGATTCGAATGACGACTCGAGTGACGATGCCAACGATGACAGGATGGATGCGCCCCCGACCGATGCTGACGGTAATGGCTCTGCTGGTGGCACTACCAACGACGGCTCTACCTCGAACGGCTCCAATTCGAACGGCTCTGCTGCGGGCGATTCGTCTTCAAGCTCTGCCGGCAATACGGACAGCGACGCTTCTGGTTCGACCGACGCTGACACCTCTAACTCATCCACCAGCTCGAGCGATTCGTTCGTTGACACCGGCTCTAACAACGGCTCCGGCTCTGACGCAGTCCCTGATTCCGATGATTCCAAGGACGACTCGAATAAGGCGCCGGACGCTCCCGTTGCTTCGCCGGACAAGAAGCCTTCTTTCTCCGTGCAGCTTGGTTCTACGCTGGGCTCTTCGCTGATGGCTGGCGTCAATAATGGCTCGACTCAGAACAAGGACAACTCTGATCAGGTTTCCACGGAAAAGACCGAGGCCGCAAAGGGCGACTCCAAGGACAAGGCTTCCGAGAAGGCTGAATCCGATAAGGGTCCTAGCTCTGATGAGAAGGGCGACAAATCCGCTCAGAAGAAGGACGAGAACAAGGACAAGACCGAGGACGGAAAGCAGCAGGGCGAGGACGGCGGTAAGGGCAACACCGACAACCAGGTCCAGGAGCAAAATGACTCCAAAACGGTGACCACTACGACCACCACAACCAAGTCATCTGGCGGCAATATGCCCAAGACGGGCGATCTGATTGTGATGGCGAGCCTTGCCAGCGCGAGCTTGGCCACGCTGGGCGCTACGTCTATCGTAAGTGGTAAGCATAAGCTCGATCAGCAGAAGAAAGCTTCTGGAGAGGACGACTCTGAGGAGTAGCCTCTTGGTTGCTAGATAATTAAAGAGTTGGGACGGGGTCCGGTGCGAATGCATCGGGCCCCGTTTTGTTGTGCAACGATTAGTTGTGCCCCCTCACACCTCTTGTTGCTACCGTTGCCCGATATGATCGCGCGGCGGCATCGGTACGCGCGAGGAGGTCATTACAATTGGCACCGTGTTGTGATTTAGGGGGAACGTTTTGGTGTCTGAACAGGCAAATAATGGTTGTGCTGCCGGCTTTGGCGTGCGTTTGATCGGCTGTGCCGACGATGCGGCTTTACCCATTGGCATGCACGACTATGCGGAGGCTCTTGGTTGCTGCACGCTGGTCGACAAGACCATGTTTATTGCAGATGTGTTGGATTGCGACGCGTCCGTTGTGGTGTGCTGTCGACCCGAGGGTTTTGGCAAGAGCATGAACTTGTCGATGCTCAGGGCTTTTCTGGAGCGTCCGGCGGTCAGTCGCGCTGGTCAGCGTTTGTTTGCCGATGCTCAGATTTGGGATGCAGACGGCGGGCGCTATCGGGATGAGTATGCTTGCTATCCGGTGATATCGCTGGACTTTTCTGGCGCTGCGAGGCGTGGCGCCGCTATTGCCGACGTCGTGCGCGATGCTCTTTCGGGCGAGTGCGCTCGTCTGCTGGCGCTTTTGGAGGCTCCGGATTTAGCTCGAGACAAGGTGCGTCACATCGAACGCGTTGCGCGTGGCGCGGCGAGCGAGGACGAGGTTGACTCGGTGCTCGGTGTGCTCATAGAGCTGCTGGAGATTGCCTACGATGAGCAGGTTGTATTGCTCGTTGATGGGTACGACGTGGCGTGGTTGGGCCGTATGAGCGCAAGGGGCGCTTCCGGCGCCGATTCGGCGGATCTATTCGATCGCGTGCTGTTCGACGCCATTGCTGCTGCGCGCGATTCGTTGCGGCTGACGTGTTTGATGGGGGAGTGTCCCGGCCCTGCCGAAGCGGCGCTTTCTTTGCACTGCTGCTCGTATTGTCTGACGACGCCGCTTTCGACCTGGTGTGACCGTTGGTTCGGCTTTTCGGATGCCGAGGTCCAGGCTCTGTTGAATCATGCTGGGCGCGAGGAATTCCTGGATGATGCACGTGAATGGCTCGAGGGATATCGGTTTGGTAGGGCCTATTGCTCGAGTCCAGCGCGTGTGATCGGTTTTCTGGGCCGAGGCTGCACGGCGCCTGTGCGTGCCGATCTGTATGGATATGCCGATTGTCTGAGTAGGGTAGTTGCCGGGCGGAATCTCGACCGCCTTTCGGTCTTGTTTGATTTGCTCGAGGCCCATGGGTGCGCTGAGGTCCCGCTTTGTTTGGGCACTGCAGAGCCAGATGTCTCGCCTGACGATGGCATGTGGACAGCGCTGTATCTGTCCGGTTTTCTCACGACGGATATGACTGAGGAGCCGGAGCATGGCGATCGCCTCCGTGCTTTGCGATTGCCCAATAACGAGCTTCGCCAGACCTTGCGTCTAGTGATTATTGAGTGGTTTGAGTGCGCTGCAGAAGACATTCGAGACGTCGATGCGTTTCGCGACGGGCTGTGCCATGGGAACGAGGATACCGTGAGGCGGGCGCTAAGCCGCATCTTAGGAGATGCGGGAATCGGTGCGACCGACCCAGATGCGCCACTGCCATATCATCTGCTCTTGCAGGGGCTCTGCTTTGGCTTGCCGGGCTATGCCAATCCTGCCTCGAGGCGAAAGTGTGGCGTGGGTCGCTGCGACATCCAGGTTTTTCCTACGGGCGCCGTGTTCGACATAGCCGATACGATCGGTATGCTCGATGAACGTCCGCTGATAACGATCAACATGATGTATGACCCCGGTGTGGATGCGCTGGGCCTGGAATTGCTGGCCGTGCAGGCGCTGCTCGACATAGAGCGCGACGGCATCGACGAAATCCGTGTGCCGCGACCCGGCGTGGGTCGCATGCGCTGGGGGTTCGGTTTTGATGGGCAGCGTGCGTCCGTGGTGTGCCAACGTCTGTAGCGGCGGGCGAAAGCCCTTTACTGTTCCGCGTCCTTCATGGGCGGCATGGGCTTCCAGTTGGGATCCTTGATGATCTTGCGGGCGTCTTTCATGCCACGGCGCAGCGCCGGAATACCGGTCTTAAAGCACTTATCGACCGCAGCCAGGCGAATGAATTCCTTGCAGAAGGTCGCGGCATTGCCCAGGCGGAACAGCATGGGGTGGTAGTCACCGTAGATCTGCATATAGCGAGCGAGGAAGCCTCGGTTGCGCATGATGTAGTAGCGGTTGGTGTCGCTCGTAGAGTTGAGCTGGCGCTTGCCGGCGATATCCCAGTTAGAGACAGCGCGGGCACGCTTGAGCACCACGTCGGCAACAACGGCGGCGGGGAAGTGCTGGCTGGCCACGTAGCCGTAGCAGGCGTCGTCGCCGTAGATGAAGAATCGCGCATCCGGCAGGCCGATCTTGTCGACCACGCGGCGCGAGAACAGGCCGCCTTCAAAGCACAACTGGTTCATGGCGCGGTAGCCCTTGGGGCCCAGGTCCCACTTAGCGATGGGGTTGGGGATACCAAGCGAAAGGATGAGCTGGTACTGCCAAAAGAAGGCGCCGCCGTCGAAGTCCAGGCGCGAACCCTGGATGACATCGTAGCGGTCGGTCCACTTGGCCAAGCGCTCGATGCCTTCGGGGATGACGAGCACGTCGTCGTCCATCACCCAGAACCACTGGGCGCCCAGGTTGTAGGCGCATTTAGTGCCGGCGGAGAAGCCGCCCGCACCGCCGCCGTTTTCGAGCTGCGGTGCGTAGATGACGCGGTCGGTGCCGCCCTGCGCGTCGGGCTGCTCGGTGTCGATGCCCCACAGGTTGGCCAAGCGCTCGTTGAATGCGGTGCACATGGCCTCGGTCTCGCGCGAATTCTCGTTATCGACAATCACGATGCGCCAGGGCGTTGCCGTGAGCTCGGTCATGGAGTCGAACAAGTTGGCCAGGAGTTCCTGGCGCTTGTACGTAACGACGACGATGGCGAGCTTATCGATGGGAGCGGGGAGGGTTGAAGGCATGGGGCAATATATCCTTTCACGCGCGGCGGGCGAGTGCTGCGCGGAAGCTATCGAATACGTCCTTGGGACTGTCCTATTGTAAAGGCTCGGCGCACCTTGGCGGCAAGCTTTGAATAAAACGCAGGAACCTGCCACGGCTGTAGCGGCTTTAGCGTCTTACGGCAGCGTGTCTATTGCCGCTTGAGCTTGCGAGCGATAAGGCTTCTAGCTGCGTCGATGGTGAGAAGCGCCAGGGCAAAGACGATGCTAATGACGGTACCCGTGACGATACACATAACTGCCGGGCTGTTTTGGCTGACCAGTATGTTTGCGAGCAACGTATTGAAGACGGGACGCCACAGGCTACTGGTGAGCGACTGCATCACATAGAAACCGAGCGTGGCGGTCGATAAGGTGACGATGGCACCTGCAGTCCGCGAATTGCCTGAGGCACTGCGTCGGGTAGCCGCAAAGAGCAGGGAGGCGGCGGCGAGGGCAAACGAGATCAGCGAGGTCGATTTGTAGGAGAGGGTTGCCATCGCCGCGAGTTTGCCGGTGAAGGAGAGTTCGCCTTCCAGGATGGCGGTGAGCACCAAAACCGCTGCGAGCGAGCGCATGCCCAAGGCGCCCGCCCTGTCCGAATTCATGGTATTGGTAACGTCGCGGAGCAGCCCGCCGATCAAAAATGCGACTACGTACGTGGTAGCGCTCATGAGCTTCTGGAGCCAAGAAAACTCGCCGGCGCTTGTCGCACTCATGGCGGCCAAATACCCGTTAACAACGAATACGAGGATTCCAACGGCGATGACCGTCGTCGTGTAGGTTTTCTGGGAGAGTCGGCTCTTGGCCAGTCCAAACCATGGCGCCATGAAAACTGTGGCGGCATAGACCCAGATAAACTCAAGCCCAAGCGTATACCAGTAGTGCGTGTTGAGGGTAACATCGGGAATTGGGGAGACGACCGTGGACCACGCGAGCGCCGCGAGGCAATAAAACGCAGTGGGCATAATGACCTTGCCCAGGCGCTGCGCCGTCCGTTGCATTTGCGACTTCCACGTTGCCCCACCGTCCCAAGCACTCGCGGCCGAGGCGATGAGAAAATAGCCCGAGATCATAAAGAAGACCTCGTTGGCCCAGCAGCCAAGCAGGTTAATAAAACCGAGCACGCCGGAATAGGGGGACATCGCAAGTGGGGCATATTCCACGGCGCCGACGCAGACGGCTTGGAAGGTCCACTGAAAGGTGTGGAACACCGCGATGCCGGCGACCGCGACCAAACGCAGTGCTTCGATGGGTATGTTGCGTGCGGCTTTGGGCTGCATGACGTCCTTTCTTATCGGTTTGCCTCTGCGAGCTCCATAGATTATATAAACGCCCGCTGGCGCGCTGACCCTTTGATACCATGAAACGACAGGTATTTCCTAAGGAGCACATTTGTCTACTAACGCCTCTGGCAGCCCTGTTCTGTCGCTGCTTATTCCCATTTACAATGTTCAGCGCTACCTGCGCGAGTGCCTCGATTCCGCCCTGGCTCAGACGCTCAAGGATATTGAGATCATCTGCATTAACGACGGGTCGACCGACAACTCGCCGGCGATTATCCGCGAGTATATGGAGCGCGATGGGCGCGTCAAGATGATCGACAAGGCCAACAGCGGCTACGGCGACTCGATGAACCACGGCCTGGAGATGGCGCGTGGCAAGTACGTTGGCATCTTGGAGTCCGATGACTTTATGGCGCCCGACGCACTCGAAAAGCTTGTCTCGGCCGCCGATAGCAATAATGCCGACTTTGCGAAGGCGAACTTTGATTTTTACTGGTCTAAGCCCGAGGAGCGCCG
Source organism: Collinsella aerofaciens (assembly GCF_040915545.1). GTDB lineage: Bacteria > Actinomycetota > Coriobacteriia > Coriobacteriales > Coriobacteriaceae > Collinsella > Collinsella aerofaciens_BE. Next base: position 49,162 of record NZ_JBCPDH010000013.1, read on the forward strand.
CTCGCTGCACGAGATGTTTAGACCTCAGGATTGCGGCAAGCCAGTGCACCCGAGCGATACGACGCAGTTCTTTAAGCAAAAGCCGTCGATTTGGTCGGCCGTGTACCGTCGCGATTTCCTTGAGCGCAACGGCATTACGTTCCTGCCGACTCCGGGGGCATCCTTTCAGGACACGTCATTCGCCTTTAAGGTGATCGCGTGCGCCGAAAAGGCTGTTTACCTGCATGATGCCGTGTTGTCGTATCGCCAGGACAACGAGAATTCCTCGGTCAATTCTTCGGCTAAGGTCTTTTGCGTCAATACCGAGTATGCCGAGATTGAGCGTTGGATTCGAGAGGATTATGCCCGCGACCACGCAAGTGATGACGTCGCGCGCATGCTCAAGTTCAATCAGCTCATTAAGTACGATTCGTACATGTGGAACTACGTGCGCCTGGCGCCCAAGTTCTATAAGGAGTTCCTGGTTCAGATGGCCAAGGAGTTCCAAGCGGCCTTGGACGCCGGGGACTTTTCGCTTGACGACCTCAAGCCGTGGAAGCGCGCAAATCTCGCTGCCATCCTCAAAGATCCTGAGGGCTGGGTTGACGAGCATCCGAGTTTTGCGACGGATGGTGCCTTGGGGCGTGCTAAGTATTACGCCTCGGTTGGAGGTCCAGGCGTGGTCGCTGCCTTCCTCATCGAATCGCTGAGGGGGTAGGTCGGCATGGGAGAGGCCTCGTGTCCTAAAGCTACCATTGTCGTCCCCGTTTTCAACTCTGCGCGCTCCATTCAGCGATGCCTCGATTCGCTGTTGGCCCAGTCCGAGCGCTCGATTCAGGTTGTCTGCGTCAACGACGGTTCGACTGATGATTCGTTGAACGTGTTGCGCCAGATCGCGCAGGCCGACGATCGCGTACTGGTGATTGACCAGGAAAACGCGGGCGTCTCGTGTGCTCGAAATGCCGGTATCGATGTCGCCGAGGGCGAGACCGTCTTTTTTGTGGACGCCGACGATTACATCGATGCCCGGACGGTCGAGCACGTGCTGCATTCCATGGAGTCTGCAGATGCCGAGGCCGCCGTTTTTGGCGGCGTCTGTGAACCTGCCGATGCTGCCCCCAAGCGCGTCCAGCAACTCATGAGCCCCAAAGCTGGTACCTTCGGCGCCCGTGATCCCCAACTGCTGTTCCATTCGAATGCGCAGCCCTATGCCTGCCGTGCGGCTTTTTCGTGCGAGCTGCTCAATCGCGAAGGCATTCGCTTCGCCCCCGGTTTGGCTTTGGGCGAGGACGTCGTCTTCCAATTTGCGGCTTATGCGCTTGCCCGCAAGACCGTCGTCATGCCGGATAAGTTCTACCACTACGTGATGGAGAGTGAATCGGCGACGCACGAGTTCAACAGTGCCGAGGCTCGCGCCAAAAAGCTCGATGCCCATATGAGAATGCTCGAGGAGGTCTTGGAGGACTGGGCGGCCTACGGTCTTTTGGACCTGTGCCCCGGCGAGCTGATAACTTGGTTTTTGGACCTAATTGTGTTCGACCTGGCGCGCTTGGATGCCGATGACTTCCATCGCGTGGCGGCTCGCGTCAACAGGGCTTTCACGACGTTTATGGGAACGGAGTGGGCGGATATGCCTGCTAAGGGCGCCGTTCGCCGTGTTGCCCACAAGCTCGTTGCAGCGACCTCGGGCGTTTCGATGGCAGATGCCACGCTGTTCTATCTTTCGACTCGCGGTCTCAAAGCCTGCCTGGAGCGCTTTATCTAATTCCAGGCGCTGCCGCCCGCCGCAACTCGGCTGCTAAAATAACCCTGTTACACGCTATCCAACAGGAGGTTCTCTTGCAGAACTCTGATACCCCTAAAGTTTCGCTGCTTGTCCCCATTTGCAATGTCGAGCGCTACCTGCGCGAGTGCCTCGATTCCGCCGTGGCGCAGACGCTCAAGGACATCGAGATCATCTGCATCAACGACGGCTCCACCGATAGCTCGCCGGATATCATCCGCGAGTACATGGAGCGCGATCCCCGTGTAAAGATGATCGACAAGGCCAACAGCGGCTACGGCGACTCGATGAACCGCGGCCTGGAGATGGCGCGTGGCGAGTACGTGGGCATTTTAGAGTCCGATGACTTTATGTTTGAGGATTCGCTCCAAAAGCTGGTCGCCAAGGCCGATGCTGAGCATGCCGATGTGGTAAAGGGCGACTTTTACCTGTATTGGTCCACGCCCAGCGAGCGCCGTGAGCTGTTTGGGATCATCGACGAGCATATGACGGGCGCCGCGTATCGCCCCGTCGATCGTCCGGGCATCTTCTATCGCAAACCTTCCATTTGGTCGGCTATCTATCGGCGCGAGTTCCTCAACGACAATCAGATTCGGTTCCTTCCCACGCCGGGCGCCTCTTATCAGGACGCAGGCTTTAACTTTAAGGTTTGGGCTTGCGCCGAGCGCGCCGCGTTTATTGCGGACCCCATTTTGTGCTATCGCCAGGATAACGAGAAGAGCTCCGTTAATTCGCCCAACAAGGTGTTTTGCGTGTGTGACGAATATGCCGAGATGCTGCGCTTTTTGAACGAGCGCCCCGAGCTTAAGGCTCAGCTTCAGGGTATTTTAATGCGCATGAAGGTCGATACGTACCGCTGGAATGACGAGCGTCTGGTCGACGAGCTGCGCGAGCAGTTTTGGGAAAAGGCCTCGCCCGAGCTCAAGGCCGATTGGGATGCTGGTCGCTTTGATCTGTCGCTGTTCGACCCGCGTGGCGAGACCGACTTGCGCCTGATGGTCAAGTCGCCCCGTGCCTATATCGATTCGCGTTTTGACTTTAAGAAGCCGGGCAAGCTCAATACGTTTAAGCATTACTTTAAGATCGGCGGCCTGCCGCTGGTCTGGCGCCTGCTGACGTATCAGCGCACCTACGGCGATAACCCGCATCCCGATGACGTTTCGGCCGCCCAGTAGGAGTGTGTGACTATGGCTACCCCTAAGATTTCCGTTGTTGTTCCCATCTATAAGGTGGAGGAGTGCCTGGCCTGGTGCCTGGACTCCCTGCTTGCGCAGGACATGCCCGATTGGGAGGGCGTGCTGGTCAACGATGGCTCGCCGGACGGTTCGCGCGATATTGCGGCTGCCTATTGCGAAAAGGACGCGCGCTTTACGCTGGTCGATAAGCCAAACGGCGGCCTGTCGAGTGCGCGTAATGCGGGCATCGCCGCGTCCACGGCGCCTATCGTCGGGTTCTTGGATTCCGATGACCGCTTTACACCCGATGCGTGCCGCGTGATCGTCGATGCCTTTGAGCGCGAGGACTGCGACGTTTTGACCTTTGGCGCGAACCCGTATCCGCTTGAGGCGGGGTATCCGTGGCTTAACTATGTTCTGAGCCCGCGCGATGTGTCGTTTGAAGGCTATAGCTCTGACTTGCTGTTTAAGGAAGCATCTCGCCCCTTTGCATGGCGCACCGCCTGCAAGCGTGAGTTTTTGCTGGGTTACGGGATCGTGTTCGACGAAACCGTTAAGTATGGCGAGGACCAGGTCTTCGATTTTGCCGTGTACGGCCGTTCGCACAAGACCGCGCTTATCTCGAACAAGCTGTATGACTACCGCGTGGCGCGCAAGGGTTCGCTTATGGACACCATGCGCTACGACGACGAGACGCGTCTGCTGGAGCACGTGAAGATTTACTCTGCGGTGCTGGCTGACTGGCAGCGCGACGGTCTCGATGCACAGCATGCCGATGACCTGGCGTACTTCCTGTGCGATCTGGTGCTGTACGACGCGCTCAGGTTGCTGGGCTCGGACTGCGGCAAGGTGTTTGCTGCCGTTGCCACTGCGCTTGCCGGTTCTGCCGTGGGCAGCGATGTTGCGCTCGCGCAATGCGCTCCTTCTGTCGCTGCCATGGTGCGCGCAGCGCTTGCCAGCGACGCCCCTAGCGCCCGTGCGTGCAAAAAGATCATGTTCGATTACGACGTCTTGAGGTTTGGGCGCCTGGGTGCCTGCAAGCGCGTGGCAGCGAACGCCCTGGGAAAGCGAGAAGTGTAGATGAGTATCAAGCGTTTGGCACTTTGCCGCAGCCAGGGCCGTCTTTTTGTGCTGCTTCGTTTTGCCGGTCAGGATGTCGCCGCGCTTATTGAGCGGGAGGCCTCTCAGGCGTTTGCCCATGCGACTACGAGCGGTTCTTGTTTGCCGTCACTGGTGCTCCCGGTCGATCATGGCCGTGTGCTGGCGCTATGCCCTTCTGTTTCCGATTACGAGCGCGAGCTCGCCGTTTTGGTGCTTCCGTTTTTGGATGGCTCGTCGATGGATGCCGTTTTTGCATCCGGTGGCCAAAGGTTGGGCTCTATTCGTCTCGATAGCCGCGTGGCCAAATTGGAATCCAAGATTAACTACAAAGCAAAGCCTGCGCTGTGCGCGCTTATCCGCGATGCGCAGCGTGGCGAACACTGCGGCCGCTACGAGATCGATGCCATTCGCTATTTGCCGGCAGACGTCGGCGCGGTGTGGCGCTATGAGGTTACCTGGGCGGGAGACCCCCAGTGCGCGCCTGAGCTCCAGATCTTCGATACGCATATGAATGCCATCGATGTTACCGTGCATGTGTTTGAATCGCAGGTCGATGTTCCGCAGCAGAACGGATGCCGCATCAATAAATCGTATCTGAGTGTTGAGATGCCTCAGGATATACGAGATTTTGTCGCGATCGTGAGCGATCCCACAGAGCGGATCCAAAGCGGGTTTTGCGCCATGGATGGTCGCCTGTACAACGGCATGGTCGACGACAGCTGGAACCGTATGAAGGACGCGCGTGCAGACGACGCAGCTTATCGACGTTGGTTTGAGCAGCATCGCGCAAAGCCGGGCGATTTGGCGTGCCAGCGTGTCGCTTCGGCGGCCTTTGCCTATAGACCGCTCGTGAGCATTGTGGTGCCGTGCTACAAGACTGATCGGGTCTACCTGCGCGAGCTGCTGGAATCGGTGCAAGCCCAGAGCTATGACAACTGGGAATTGCTGCTTATGGACGCCTCGCCCGAATGGGACGCGGTGGCCACCCTTGCGGCAGGTGCCAACGACGAGCGCATCCGTCGCATCGAGCTTCCCGGCAACGGCGGCATTGTGGTCAACACCAACGCAGGTATCGAGCAAGCGACAGGCGACTACATCGCTTTCTTGGACCACGATGACATTCTGGAACCGGACGCGTTATTCCAGTATGTTTCCGCGCTGAACAAGGCGGCCGAGGGCGAGCGTCCCCAGGTCCTGTTCTGTGATGAGGACATGTTCCAGAAAACGGGGGAGTGGGGCCAGCCGGTCTTTAAGACCGTACTCAACGTCGACCTGCTCTATAGCCATAACTGCGTGACGCATTTCCTGATGGTGGAGAAGGCGCTCATCGATCACATTGGTATGTCCCCAGAAGACGTTGCGGGCGTCCAGGACTACGACTTGACGCTTCGCTGCCTTGCAGCCGGCGCGCGCTTTGAGCACGTTGCGCATGTGCTGTATCACTGGCGCGTGCATCCGGGATCGACCGCCGATGGCTCTGCCGATAGCAAGCCGTATGCCATTGAAGCGGGTCGTCTTGCGCTGCAGCGCCACTTTAACGCGCTGGGCGTTCACGGAACGGTCGAGGAGACCGAGACGCCGTTTGTCTACCGCATGCGCCATGCGCTGCCGGAGCCTGCGCCGCTGGTGAGCATTGTGATCCCCACCAAGGATCACATTGAGACGCTCGATGCCTGTGTGATGTCGATCGCCCAGAAGGCCACGTATACCAACTACGAGATCGTCTTGGTGGAGAACAACAGTGAAGCCCCGGAGACGTTTGCGTATTACGAAACCCTGCCAGAGCGCGTGGCTGCAGCATCCGAAGGCAAGGGCATCGCGCGCGTTGTGTACTGGCCGGGCGAGTTCAATTACTCTCAGATCATCAATTTTGGTGTGAAGCACGCCAAGGGTGACTACCTGCTGCTGCTGAACAACGATACCGAGGTCATAAGCCCGGACTTTATTGAAGAGATGATGGGCTATCTGCAGCGTCCCGATGCGGGCGTGGTGGGCGCCAAACTCTACTTTGCCGATCATCTGGTGCAGCATGCCGGCATTTTGGTTGGCGTGCGTGGCGCACTTGCCCATGCCAACCAGGACTTCTCGGCAAAGCGCGAGGGCTATCTTGCCCGTGCCGTGCGCCCGGGCAACTTTAGCGCCGTGACGGGTGCCTGCCAGATGGTGCGACGCGACGTATTTGAGCGCGTCGGCGGCTACAACGAGGAATTCGCCGTCGGTTTTAACGACGCAGACTTTTGCCTGCGCGTGTGGGAGGCGGGTTACCGCACCATCTTTACGCCCTATGCCGAGCTGTACCACTACGAGTTCACCTCGCGCGGCAGGGAAGAGGCCAACGAGGAAAAGCTGCGCCGCTGGAAGCGTGAGCAGGCGCTGTTCATGCAGCACTGGCCTGAGTTCTTCCTCGATGGCGACCCGTGGCTCGGACCAAACCTATCCTCCGACAGTGAGTACTTCTCGTTTTAGTGCGAAGTAATGCCAAGGTCCGGCAAAGTATCCTCCAGAGCTGCAAGAGCGGTGGGGTTCAGGTACTCCTCGTTCAAGCAGCTCTTGTCATATCGAAAACGTGTGTCTCGTGAGCATTCGATGAGTTCTGCAGTAAAGAACTTCTCCCAGCTAAAGAACTTTGAGCTTTCGATATGTTCAGCGGGGTTAAGCAGCATGTCCTTAATGTGTTTGCTGTTGAATAATCCCGACTTCAACACGAGCCATTCAAACGATTCCGGTAGGAATAGCTTGATGTTCTTTCGGCGCAATAGAGCAGCTGCTTCCGCAATTTCTGGTCCAAAGGCGGCACCGTCGGCAATCACGAGGATGTCGTTTTCCGGTGCGTCCATAATGCAGTTGCAAATATTTGATTTGCCTCCCGCGCTGATGCATTTAATGCTGCTCTTTTTGCATAGCAAACTGAAGAATTCGTAGCCCGAATTTGTGTCCTCGACAATGACAAGCTCGGGCCTCTCGCCTCTAAAATCAGTATCACCGTAAATACGATATGTAGAGGTGTAGACACGAGAGTAAACGGGATACTTCGTTGTGGTTCGGTTGGTGTTCTTAAGACCGTAGATTTCATCAACGCTATAGGGCAGTTGGCGCAGTGACTCTCTGGCGACAATTACGTAGTAGTTTGAGCTACGCTTTGCTTCATGGGCAAATTCTCTTGATCGAACAAAAGTATTGCCCTCATCAATAAAAACAATACTGCTGGAAATCTCTTGGAGATCTCTACGCCAATATTTTCCAGATATTGTTTTACAGGGCACTTTGCAACTTACTGTTACGCCGCTTTGTGCCCCAAGCTCTTCGTGAGCTGCCACCATATCAAGCAGAGTTGTCTTGCCTGTAGCACTGTTACCTTGGATGATGGTCAGATTTCTATTGATGGTCAGTTTAAACTGAACCCGGTTATTTTGAATAATTACCTTGTATGATCCGCGCATCAGGAGTTCTCCCTTAGGCATTTTCCAGCTATGGGGACAAGGTCAAACATTGTGTGGACTATATCGCCCGTATTTGCAATGGTTACCGTGAATTTGCCGTTTCCAAAATCCATTATGTGGTAGAGATTGATTGTTAGATCCTTTTGCGCGGCGATCCTCAGAATCCAGTAGGCGCAATTATCACCGCAATTTGAGGCGTTATATATATTCTGCGGCATAAAGTACATAAGCAGTAGCGTTTTGGTGCCGCTGGATAGTTTCTCGGGAGGAATGATGCCTAGAATCTTGGTATCGATTGCATTGGGGCCTACCACGGTGCCTTTGTCGATGGATTTTATGACCCTTTGGGCAAAGGAGTCTTGAAACCACTGGGGCGAATATACGTTATCGAAGTAAACGGACGTGTTGTAGATAACGTTTTCCATATCACCATAGTGAATTGTTAGCACGTCAGCTCCTTCGGTTTGCTGATTTGGCATCTAGTGAGATTGATTATATCGCAGCACATGAGGCGGGCGTTATCGGCCCGCGGTAGATGTGATTGATGACCAAGGTTGGTTGATTTTCAATCTCAACGCAACAGCCTGAACGGACCCCGCGTTTCCGCAGCTAGCGCAACGCGGAAATAGCTCC
>NZ_JBCPDH010000014.1:0-3745 GCF_040915545.1 Collinsella aerofaciens
AGATTCTAGGACGAAGGCCGTTCTTCGTTAAACGGGCGCTAGGGCGTCACCCTTACACCAACATTTTCGACGCGATCTTTCTTCATGCTTCGCGGTGATATTCAAGTAAGCCCAACCAATTTGATAGATATTTTTGCACCAACTCTTACTGGTTCTAGTTGGTGGTTTGTGACCGTCTATGCTTGGCTTGTATTTTTGCTGCCCTTTATAATTCCGGCTTTGCATGCGTTGGGCAAGAAACTACATCTGTATCTAATAGTCTTTCTGGTCTCTGTCTTTGGATTCCTGCGCTATGTGCCGCTCTTTTGGATTCCCATCGACGGGCTACTAGTGGATTTTATTATAATTTGTGTTCTTGTTTGCTATATTCGCTGGTTTGTAGATTTGTCAACAGTGGATATACGGCGCTTGGTTGCTTGCTGCATTGCTTCCTTTGCTGGAGTTGCAATCTCGTTTTATGGTCAATTCCATTTTGATGGCTTGCTGGGCTCGACCTTTGCGAATTTGTATAACGGTTTTTTCGGTTCGCCGGCGTCTATTTTTTCGTTAGCTATAGCAATCTCGGTCTTGTTGATTGAATTAAAAATGCCGCATTTTTCCTCCCGTTTCGTTAACGCTATCGCAAAACTTTGTTTTGCTACTTACCTTATTTCTGACTATGGGCCCATTCAAAGTTGGCTTTGGAGCTCGCTGTTTCCCTTTACGCGTGTAGGCGTTGGGCTGGGAATATTGCAGGTACTTCTTGTTCCAACGGTTGTGTTCGCGACCTGCTTAATGCTGGAAGGTCTCAGGAAGCTCTTGGTTGGTTTCTTCATGCGTCTTGTCGGTCCTTACGATTTGTTAAATAAAGCTTTGTCGTAGAACCAAGATTTTTGACATTTTCTTCCGCATACGTGATTTGACGACGATCCCTCTACGCAGGTGATGGAACGATTGAGATTCCGAACCAGCGTTCTCTGGTTGTAGCGGATTGGTCGACAACCATCTTGGAAAGCGCGTCGTGGGCACGCAAGGCCTGTTATAGGCATGGTAACGCCCACGGTTGTTGCAACTAAGACGACTATCACCGAGACTGCTATTAAGAAGCCGATCGAGCCGAAGGCTGACGCGGTAACCGTTGCGAAGTTTTCTGAGACCGTCGATGATGATTCGGTTGGCATGCCTCTGGTGCTGGTGTTGTTGGAGGCGTTATTAATTGCTGTAGAGGCTTCGGTTTAAATCAAGGAATCGAACCGGTTTCCACACCAATAGAATGCGCTGGCCGCATATGACGTATCGATATGGGCATGGTATTGCGTTTTTTAATTTGCGGCCACAAAGATGCCTTTTGCAAAGCGTGAGGGCTATCTTGCCCGTGCTGTGCGCCCGGGCAATTTCAGCGCCGTGACGGGCGCCTGCCAGATGGTCCAACGCGACGTATTTGAGCAGTTCGGAGGCTATAACGAGGAATTCGCCGTCGGTTTTAACGATGCAGACTTTTGCCTGCGTGCGTGGGAGGCGGGCTACCGCACCATCTTTACGCCCTATGCTGAGCTGTACCACTACGAGTTCACCTCGCGCGGCAGGGAAGAGGCCAACGAAGAAAAGATGTGTCGCTGGAAGCGTGAGCAAGTACTGTTCATGCAGCGCTGGCCAGAGTTCTTCCTTGATGGCGACCCTTGGCTGGGCCCAAATTTGTCCTTTGACAGTGAGTGCTTCTCGCTTTAGAGCTAAGTTTGCTGTATTTCGCGGCCGCGTGCTTAAACGAATTACGACGAATTGCCTGCTTCAGGAAAATTTCGTGTCACTGGTGCTTGTGTCGTTTGGGGCGCTGCTTATTGATTTAAAAATTTATGGTTTAACGCTGCGTCAATGGAAGAACGAAAAAGGCCATTGAGTACGCCTGCCTTCTTTTAATAGGAGCAGGTTACCATATACTTTTATAACAATTCGCTTGTATAACTGGACTTCCGATTCGGAAGAGATTGTAAGATAATTTAACCTTAGTATCATTATTTGTGATGGGGGATACGATATGAAAAAGGCATTGCGTGCCTCAACAGCGCTTTCTTTAGCTGCTCTCTTGACTATTTCACCCGTGATGAGTCCTGTAGCCGCTGCTTATGCTGCGAATAGCGTACAATCAGTGAATATTACATCAGATTCGGCGTCCGCAGACGGTGGTGTGGCTTCACGTGACGAGGGCGCTGCTGACGGAGAGATGACTGTCGAGCAGTCGTTGCCGGTGGATGTTGACGAGGCGGCTGATGAGGATTTCGGCGTGGATGCTTCTTTGGTTGAACCGCAAGCCGAATCGACTGATTCTTCTTTTCAATATATATATCTTGCCTACCCGAACCTTATCAGTGGGGCTGACCAAGTCGTCGCGTTTGCAACTCCTAATGACAGCGATACCATCGCCTCCGCAACGCTAAACTATGTGAGTGCCAACGGAGTTCAGGGAGCTGTTGACGCTTCCGCGCAGGCTGATAATTCTGCTGCATTTACATTCGGCTCGAAGCTAGATCCCAATACATACTTTCTTACTTCAATAACCTATGTTCTGCAGGGCGACGATGCTGAACATAAGATTGATCTCTCTGATAGGGATTATTCTTTTGCGGTTGTTGAGAGCTCTGCCAATTCCGAGGGCACTTCCGTTTACTATGCAGACGGTGAAGGCAATGCTGTTGAGGCCCAATCCATCAAGCAGGCGTTGGAATGTGCCGATTCACCGGACGGCATTTCTACCTATGCTGCACGCTCGGCTCGAAAAAACGTTCGGGTAATTGCCCTTGATGCTGGCCATGGCGGCACTGATCCCGGCGCGCAGGGAAATGGAAAGAGTGAGGCGGATCTGACTTGGAAGATTGTTGCTGCTTGCAAGAATAAGCTTGAGGCGTATGGTTTTAAAGTCGTTCTTGCGCGCGAGCAAAGCGGTGGCTACTCCGGAAATGATTACCTTTATCGTGTCCAACGATGCGTGAGTCAAGGTGCACAGGCCTTTGTTAGCTTCCACATTAATTCCGGTTCGCCTGTTGCCCATGGCGCTGAGGTATATGCCCCCACTTCCAATGAATATGATTACACGCAAGTTTCCGTCGAGCTCGCGAATAAAGTTATGAACAACCTCGCTTCTATGGGGCTCAGCTATCGCGGTGTATTCCAGATGGAAGTTGGAGATGAGTTTGCGGTCATCCGTTGTGCCCGCGAACAAGGTATTCCCGGCATCCTAATCGAGCATGGCTTTATTTCTAATGCGGGGGACGTGTTGAATTATTTTAGCGATGAGGGCTGCAGGCGTCTTGGCGAAGCTGATGCCGATGCGATCATTGCGCAATTTCCTAAGTCAACTTGGCTCGATTATTCTTCCGTATTCGATGCTAATTACTATTTGTCGCATTATCCCGATGTTGCTAAAGCTACGGCTGGAAATAGTGATTTAGCTCTAGACCATTTTATTAACTATGGCATGAGTGAAGGTAGGCGCGGCTCTGCCACTTTTGACGTACAGAGTTATTTTAATGAGTATCCAGATTTAAGAGCTGCCTTTGGCTTTGATTTAGTTAAGTACTATGAGCATTACGTCACGGCTGGAAAAGCAGAAGGAAGGCATGGGACCGGATGCTCAAAGATTGAGGGATACGCTACGAATATCAATGGAGTTGATTATTCATCCGTCTATGATCCCTCATTTTATCTATCGAATAACGAAGATATTCGTAGCGCTTTTTCAAAACGAAGCCCCGCTGGCGTTGTAATGATT
>NZ_JBCPDH010000014.1:3843-56179 GCF_040915545.1 Collinsella aerofaciens
TTGACGATGCTGCCGTGCTGCGCCATTTCGTCAGCTGCGGCATGGCGGAGGGCAGGCGCGGGAACGAGTCCTTCGACGTGCTGAGCTATTACAACAGATACCCCGACCTGCGTCGCGCGTTCGGTGCCAACCTCACCGCTCTATATGGCCATTACCTCAGTAGCGGTCGCGCTGAGGGGAGGATCGCGACCGGATGCGATTCCCTCGCGGGCGCTGTCGTTTCGCAAGGCGGTACCGATTATTCCCCCGTTTACGATTTCGACTTCTATACCTCCAACAACGGTGACGTCCTGAACGCCTTTACAGCCGTCAGGGGCGGTTTGAGGTTCGTTGACGATGCTGCCGTGCTGCGCCATTTCGTCAGCTGCGGCATGGCGGAGGGCAGGCGCGGGAACGAGTCCTTCGACGTTTACGGCTATCGAAATCGTTATACGGACCTGAGGAAGGCCTTCGGGCTGAACCTGAAGGGCTATTACATTCACTATTTATATTGCGGCATTAAGGAGGGGCGTAATGGCGCAAGTATGACTGGATATGAAGGTCTTATTATGTCGTCCGCCTATTCAACCTATCTAGATGCCGCCAATCATTTCACAAAGACCGTGGGCACTAAAGGATTCCCTTCAGCTGTTTATACGGATAGGGGAGTGTCGAACATTAGAGATTTCTGCAGAATTCTATATGAAGAAGCTCAGTCGGAAGGTGTCTCACCTGAGGTTTTATATGGACAGGTGATGAAAGAAACGGGATATCTAAAGTTTGGCAATTTGGTTCAGCCTGATCAGTGCAACTTTGGAGGCCTTGGTGCCACGGGGGCTGGTAATCCAGGCTATAGCTTCGGATCTGTTCGTGAGGGACTGCGGGCGCAGGTCCAACATCTAAAGGCGTATGGTTCAACGGATCCCTTGGTTAATCCGTGCATTGATGCTCGCTTTAAATATGTCAGTCGTGGTTGCGCTCCGAGAACCATTGATTTAAATGGTAAATGGGCTGTTCCTGGCGTTGGATACGGTGAAAGCATTGATGCAATCGCCAAAGAGGTTATTGGTTAGGCTATTTAATAAGATCTAAAACCGATTGGGTTAAATTGACTGATAATTTAAAGAAAAACATTACATGGAATACCGTAGGCTCTATTGCATACCTTGCTTGCCAGTGGTTAACGACAGTTGCTGTAGTTCGACTATCGTCGGATTTTACCTACGCCGGTGATTTATCTTTGGCAATGACAATCAGCAATCTATTTGTTCCAATCGGTTTATATAAGATTCGATCCTTTCAAGTATCCGATCTTTCATGTGAGTATTCTTCAGGGGAATACATTGGTTTTCGTCTAAGCACAATAGTGTTGGGATTTGTTTTCGTATTACCTTATGCATTCTTTACCTGCCAGCAGTCTTCCCTTCTCCCCGTGTACCTCTATTGCATATATAAGTCAATTGAAGTTATGGTTGATGTGTTCCATGGTATTGATCAAAAAGCGGGAAATATGATTTATTGTGGCATGTCGATGCTACTGAGAGGTATTTTGTCTCTTCTGGTGTTTTGTGCCGGAATGTATATCTCACATTCTCTTGTATTGAGTATTGTGCTGATGATTGCGGTGTCTCTGCCCGTGATGATTGTTGATGCACGTTGGGCTTCTAATTTCGACTCGATCGTTCCTTCCTTTAGGTTCAAGGCGATGTCTGAACTGTTTTATAAGTGTCTTCCCGCTACGGTTGGGGTTTTTTGTTGCGCTGCGGTTACATCCGTTTCGCGTCAAGAACTTGCTACCGTACTGGGAGCCTCAATGTTGGGTGTTTATTCCTCGGTGTGTTCTCCCGCGGCAATCGTTCAGGCGGGTGCTGCTAATGCCTATGCCCCTTTGCTCGGCGCTTTTGCGAGCGCCAGCGAGTCGGAGGATAATAAAACATTTAATACAATGTTGATGAAGGTCGTTCTTGGCGCCGTTGTTTTGTCCATTGCTATTCTGTTCGCTTGTTTTATCTGCGGCGACTACTTGTTGGGACTAATTTTTGGTGACCAAATTCATCAGTACTCTTTTTTGCTGTACGGTGCGGTTATTAGCTCGCTGCTTACGGCGTTTATCGGTTTCTTTTCCGACCTGACGATTGTTAAGAGAAAGATGGCTGGTAATCTTGTTGGTAATTTGGTTGCTTTAATTGTTGCCGTCCCCCTTTCTAGCTTATTGATTCAGCTATTTGGACCTAACGGAACGAGCGTTGCAATTTCGCTTGCTTATCTTGTCGGGTGTGTCGCGATGCTTCCATGCATTATTCGGAAATAGTGCATCAGGGATTCGTTAAATACTTAGATATAAAAGTGTTTGGCTGACGCTATATATCCACCTGCAATGACTTCTTCAACGTTAATTGGGGGAATTATCAATTTCGCGCAGGTATAAACGCTTTTTAATTCTAATTTATGCGCAGCAGTCGTCTTTTCGTTTAGGATAAGAAACGTTATTAGTAGGTTAAGCATCGACTTACAATTTCTATAAGTTTCATTCACCTTTAGTTTATTTAATTGGAGCTTGAAATGTGCGATAGCGTTTTCAAGGACAAGACCCTCATGATCACGGGAGGCACCGGCTCGTTCGGCAACACGGTGCTCAAGCACTTCATGGACACCGATCTGGCCGAGATCCGCATCTTCTCCCGCGACGAGAAGAAGCAGGACGACATGCGCCACCGCCTGCAGGAGAAGTCGCCCGAGCTCGCCTCCAAGGTGCGCTTCTTCATCGGCGACGTCCGCAACGCCCAATCGGTGCGCGACGCCATGCACGGCGTGGACTACATCTTCCACGCCGCCGCCCTCAAGCAGGTGCCCTCCTGCGAGTTCTTCCCCATGGAGGCCGTGCGCACCAACGTCATCGGCACGGACAACGTCCTGCACGCCGCCATCGACGAGGGCGTCGACCGCGTCGTGTGCCTGTCCACCGACAAGGCCGCCTACCCCATCAACGCCATGGGCAAGTCCAAGGCCATGATGGAGTCCATCATCTACGCCAACGCCCGAAACGGCGCCGGCCGCACCACCATCTGCTGCACACGCTACGGCAACGTCATGTGCTCGCGCGGCAGCGTCATCCCGCTGTTCATCGACCGCATCCGCAAGGGCGAGCCGCTGACGGTCACCGACCCCAACATGACCCGCTTCCTCATGAACCTGGACGAGGCCGTCGACCTGGTGCAGTTCGCCTTCGAGCACGCTAACCCCGGCGACCTCTTCATCCAGAAGGCCCCTGCCTCCACCATCGGCGACCTCGCCGAGGCCGTCCAGGAGGTCTTCGGGCACGTGGGCACCCAGGTGATCGGCACCCGCCACGGCGAGAAGCTCTTCGAGACCCTCATGACCCGCGAGGAGCGCCTGAGAGCCGAGGACATGGGCGGCTACTACCGCGTGGCCTGCGACTCGCGCGACCTGAACTACGACAAGTTCGTCGTCGACGGCGAGGTGGAGACCCAGGCCGACGAGTCCTACACCTCCCACAACACCGAGAGGCTCGACGTGGCGGGCACCATCGCCAAGATCAAGACCGCCGAGTACGTGCAGCTGGCGCTCGAGGGCCGCGAGCACGAGGCGGTGCAGTAGGGTGCGCGTCCTCGTCACCGGCGCGAGGGGCTTCGTCGGCAGGAACCTCTGCTGCGCCCTCAAGAACATAAGGGACGGCAAGGACCGCCGTGAGAAGTATCAGTCGCTGCTCCCGCTCGAGGTCATGGAGTTCGACGTCGACTCCACGCCCGGGGAGCTTGACGAGTACTGCTCCCGTGCCGACTTCGTCTTCAACCTGGCCGGCGTCAACCGCCCCGAGGACCAGTCCGAGTTCATGGAGGGCAACTTCGGGTTCGCCTCCACGCTGCTGGACACCCTTGAGAGCCACGGGAATAAGTGCCCCGTCATGCTCTCCAGCTCCGCGCAGGCGAGCCTGTCGGGCCGCTTCGAGGGATCGGTCTACGGCGAGTCGAAGCTCGCGGGGGAGGGCCTGTTCCGCGAGTATTCCGAGAGGACCGGCGCGCCGGTGCTCATCTACCGCTTCCCCAACCTCTACGGCAAGTGGTGCCGCCCGCGCTACAACTCCGCCGTCGCCACGTTCTGCGACGCCATCGCCAACGGCCGCCCCTACACCGTGAACGACCCCTCGGTGGAGCTGGAGCTCCTCTACATCGACGACCTCGTCGACGAGATGCTGGGCGCCCTGCTGGGGAAGGAGCACCGTTGCGGCTACGAGGGCCTCGAGCGCGTCGTGGGCGACGGGTTCTGCTACGTCCCGAAAACTGACGTGAAGACCCTGGGCGAGATCGTCTACCTGCTGGACAGCTTCCGAGACAGCCGCGAGACGCTCTCCGTGCCCGATCTATCCGAGTGTTCCTTCTCCAAGAAGCTCTGGAGCACGTTCCTGTCCTACTACGAGCCGGGGCACTTTGCCTATGGCCTCAAACCCAACACCGACGATCGCGGCTCGTTCACCGAGTTCCTGCGCACACCCGAGCGCGGCCAGGTGTCGATCAACGTGTCCAAGCCCGGCATCACCAAGGGCAACCACTGGCACATGAGCAAGTGGGAGAGGTTCCTGGTGGTCTCCGGCACCGCCTCCATCAAGCTGAGGAAGGTGGGGGAGGATGCCGGCGGCAACCCGTTCCCCGTCGACGAGTACGTCGTCTCCGGCTCCGACATGCGCGCCGTGGAGATGATCCCCGGCTACACGCACTCCATCACCAACCTGTCCGACACCGAGGACCTCGTGACGGTCATGTGGGCCAACGAGCCCTTCGACCCCGAGGACCCCGACACTTACTACGAGGAAGTCTAGAGGTTTTGACCAGATACGCTCATATTAATAGCGTTCCAAATGGATCCACTGGGCGCTTTATGATGAAGGAGCATCTTGCTCTTATTGATCAGGGGCACGAATCGCTTGCTTGCTGGGGCAGAAGAAGGCCTGCGAACAGTGTCAGTGAATACTGTTTTGGGTCACCGACTAATTTTATACTTGACGTTGGTCTTACTCTCCTTGACGGTAAGGTAGGCTTTCATTCGGTGAGGCAAACCGACGCGTTGATTCATCGTCTTGATGAGTTCGGTCCTGACGTGGTTCACTTGCACAACCTCCATGGTTACTATTTGAATATTGATAAACTGTTTAAATGGTTGATGAGATCTGATTGTCGTGTTGTATGGACTTTGCACGACTGCTGGGCTTTTACCGGCCATTGCCCTTATTTCACCTATTCTTGCTGCAATCAATGGAAAACTGGATGTGGCGCCAAGAGGTGCCCTCAACTTATGGGATATCCTCCAACTATTAATTCTGCATCATGTAAATGGAGCTACGAGGCCAAACGTTCGATTTTCACTTCGCTGCCTTCCAATCGAATGACTATCATTACCCCTTCTAAATGGCTGGCTGGACTGGTCGCTTGTAGCTATTTATCAAAGTATCCGATTGAGGTTGTACACAATACGATTGATCTCAACGTTTTTAAGCCACGATCCAATAGTGAGGTTTTTAGCGTTAAGGAGAAATACGGCCTTGATTCGAGGAAAATTATTTTAGGGGTTGCCTCTCCATGGTCCAAGCGTAAGGGTCTTTCAGACTTTTTTGCCCTTACGGATAAGCTTGACAAGTCCGGGTATTCTATTGTTTTGGTTGGACTGAGTGCTAAGCAGATGAGGCAACTACCTCCGGGGGTGGTTGGTATTCCGCGAACCGACTCTCAGATAGAGTTGGCCTCACTATATAGTTCTGCCTCCGTTCTATTCAATCCGACATACGAAGATAATTATCCTACGGTCAATCTTGAGGCTGAGGCTTGTGGGGTTCCGGTCGTTTGTTACGATGTCGGTGGATGCTCCGAGACCTTGCATAGGGACGATTCAAAACTTGTTGAATGTGGTGACGTGCTGTCCGCCTCATTATTGTTGGCTAAATACTAGACTCGGCTTTTAGGGAAAACTATGAATTCCAATATTTCTTTTAATAACGACGGCCGCCTGAAGCTACTCATCATCGTGGGCACCCGCCCCGAGGTCATCCGCCTGTCCGAGGTCATCAAGAAGTGCCGCCGCCACTTCGACTGCCTGCTGGCGCATACCGGGCAGAACTACGACTATACGCTCAACGGCATCTTCTTCCGCGACCTGTCGCTGGACGACCCCGACGTCTACCTGGACGCCGTGGGCGCCGACTTGGGCGAGACCGTGGGCAACATCATCGCCGCCAGCTACAAGCTGATGGTCCGAGTGCAGCCCGACGCCCTGCTGATCCTGGGCGACACCAACAGCTGCCTGTCCGCCATCGCGGCCAAGAGGCTCCACATCCCCATCTTCCACATGGAGGCGGGCAACCGCTGCAAGGACGAGTGCCTGCCCGAGGAGACCAACCGCCGTATCGTCGACGTGATCTCCGACGTCAACCTGGCCTACTCCGAGCACGCCCGCCGCTACCTCAAGGACACCGGCTGCGCGCCGGAGCGCACCTACGTCACGGGCTCGCCCATGGCGGAGGTCCTGCGCGCCAACCTGGACAAGATTGAGGCGTCGGACGTCCTTGCCGAGCTCGACTTGGAGCCTAAGCGCTACATGCTGCTCTCCGCCCACCGCGAGGAGAACATCGACACCGAGGCGAACTTCACGAGCCTGTTCACCGCGATCAACGCGCTGGCCGAGAAATACGACATGCCGATCCTGTACTCCTGCCACCCGCGCTCCCGCAAGCGCCTGGAGGCCACCGGCTTCAAGCTGGACCCGCGCGTGCGCATGCACGAGCCCATGGGCTTCCATGACTACAACTGCCTGCAGATGAACGCCTTCGCGGTGGTGTCGGACTCCGGCACCCTGCCCGAGGAGTCGAGCTTCTTCGCGTCTATCGGCCGCCCGTTCCCGGCAGTGTGCATCCGCACTTCCACTGAACGCCCCGAGGCCCTGGACAAGGCCTGCTTCACGCTCGCCGGCATCTCCGAGAGGGGCCTGCTGCAGGCCGTCCACACCGCCGTCGAGCTCGACGCGGAGGGGTCGCTCCCCGAGGCGCCCGTTCCCGACTACGCCGACGAGACCGTGTCCACCAAGGTGGTCAAGATCATCCAGAGCTACACCGGCGTCGTGGACAAGATGGTGTGGAGGAAGAGCATTTAATGACTAGCTCATGTGCTGGAAAGAAAATGCTTGTTGTTACGCAGCATTTCTATCCGGAATCTTTTCGAATTAATGACTTGGTGAAGGGATTTGTTGAAGACGGAGTAAGCGTAGATGTTCTCTGTGGCATCCCTAATTATCCTTCAGGCGAATGGTCTGATGGATATGGTTATTTCGGTCACCGTCGAGACGATTATTTCGGTGCGTCCGTTTTTCGGTCTGGCGAAATCCGTCGTAAGGGTAATACTTCGATACG
Source organism: Collinsella aerofaciens (assembly GCF_040915545.1). Classification (GTDB taxonomy): domain Bacteria; phylum Actinomycetota; class Coriobacteriia; order Coriobacteriales; family Coriobacteriaceae; genus Collinsella; species Collinsella aerofaciens_BE. The sequence goes on from NZ_JBCPDH010000014.1 coordinate 11,237, forward strand.
CATTTTCCTGAACTATATTAGCTGGCCAATTACTGCTTCTTTTAGAGCTTTGAGGCTCAATAAAAAGTATGACGTTGTATTTTGCTACAATACAAGTCCTATTTTGATGGTAATTCCTGCAAGGGTTGCTGCATGGCGAAATAAATGTCCTCTAGTAACTTATGTCTTGGATATTTGGCCCGAGAACCTTTACACAGTCTTGAATGTCCAAAGCGGTTTTCTGAGGTCTTTTGCCAAATCTTTTTGCGACAAGCAGTATGCGGCCTGCAATAAGCTGATTGCTTTGAGCGACTCTTTGGCTGATAACCTGCTTCATAGAGTCAAGCCTTTGAATTCTGATGTTTCGATAGACGTAATACCTCAACATTGCGAGGAGAGTTACGAGCAAAAGATTGTCTCATCGGAACTGAGATCGCAATTCAAAAATCAATGCGTATTCCTATTTGCTGGTTCTATAACCCCCGCCCAAGGGCTTGATACGGTTATTGAAGCGTTCTCGCGTGCAATTTCAGAGAGCCCTATCGAGATGAAGCTGTTAATTCTTGGCGATGGCATGTCTAGGGCAGAACTGCAGAAGCTCGTTTCAAGTAAGGGGCTTGATAGTTCTGTTATGTTTTTGGGGCGCGTGGATCCCGAGGTCGTGCCCATGTATTCAGACATTGCAACGTCAATGATTGCACCATTTGCTGACAATCCCGAGTTAGAGCTTACTATTCCGGCGAAAATTTCAAGTTGCATGGCGTCTTCGAAACCAATACTTGCCGTAATGCGCGGTGAAGGGGCCAATGCGGTTCGTTTTGCTAGATGCGGGTTCGTCTCCAATCCTTCAGATGTTAATGCACTTGCTAACAACATGGTTAAAATTGCTTCAATGAATAAAGACGCTATTGAAGCTTTAGGATCTAATGGCTTCAATTATTATCGTGAGCATTTCTCGAGATTGGTTTGTTTGGATAAAATTAAGCAGGTTCTATTTTCAATATAGGTCCGATGTGGATCGTTGGGGTTTTAATGGATGACATGTTGAGAGTGCTGGTAATCATTCCTGCATATAATGAGCAAGCCAATATCGTTCAGACTGTTTCATCGGTTGTTGAAGCTGGCTATGATTATATAGTGGTGAATGATGGCTCAACCGATAAAACTCTATCTATCTGCCGTCAACATGGATTTAATGTCCTTGACCTTCCGCAAAATTTGGGCATCGGTGGTGCTGTTCAGGCCGGTCATAAATATGCGCTCAGGCATGGTTATGACATTGATGTCCAGGTTGATGGTGACGGGCAGCATGATCCTTCTTATATTGGGAACCTAATCGAGCCGGTTATTGATGGTGCCGATTTATCCATTGGTTCCAGATTTGCCGTTCCCACGGAAGGCTTTCAGTCTACTTTTTTAAGGAGAGTAGGTATCCGATGGCTTTCTGGTTGGTTGAGATTATTTACCGGAAAGACGATTAAAGATCCTACTTCTGGATTTCGCGCGTGCGGCAAAAAAGCCATAGATCTGTTCTGTAGGGACTATCCAGATGATTATCCTGAGCCTGAATCTATTGCCGCAGCATTAAAAACTGGTCTTTCAGTGGTTGAGGTTCCTGTACTTATGCGCGAGAGGCAGGGCGGAGTGTCATCAATTTCTGGCTTTTCTTCAATTTATTACATGATTAAGGTTTCGCTTGCAATTTCCATGGCCTGTTTTGTTTATAGAAAGGCGGCTCACTCATGAGTATGATAATTCGCGTGGGCGCTGGCGTAATTTTTAGTGGCCTTTTCTTTTATGTTGTTTCCTTAGTCGGTAAAGGAAAGCTACTTTTAAAGTACTCGTTACTATGGCTTTGCCTGTGCGTGGTGGCCCTATTTTGCGTTTGCTTTCCGGAGTTAATTTATCGAATTTCAGATCGTATTGGGTTTATTAGCCCGTCAAATTTCGCTTTTCTTGTCGCTGTAGTACTTTTATTGATGATTTCATTATCACTCAGTATTGCGATTAGCAGACTCGTTACGGCTTGCAAGAACTTAACCCAACGTATTGCGATTCTTGAAAATGAGAATGATGTTTTGCGAAATCAGCAGAGTTAATTAAAGACGAGGTTTAGATTAACTGTATGAATAACTATTTAGGAGCGGAAGCTCGAAACCATCGTGTTTGCAGCGGCTTGTATCGCCTTTACCATGTTGGTATTTTTGCCCTGCCGTTATCTTTTGCACTGATATATCTGTCTTTGTTTGTTAATTATATTGATGCTTTCTATGGCACGGTTGGCTTTACAATTGCCAACCCGATGTTTAATGACGATATGGCAGTTCTATTTGTTGCTGGAGTGACTATTGTATTTGTCATTTCTGTAATCAAATTGGTGGAGTATAAAAGCGAGTTTTTGTATAAACATCGATGGTTAATCGGTATGACTGTTGCGATGCTTGCCGTTGCTTTTAAAATCAGCGGCTCATCGATTGGAATGTGGAGCATTATGCTTCCCGGAAACGCTGGTACTCCGTTTTGGGGTATACCGAGGTCCCTTCGAAGTGATGAGTTCTCAGTTGGAACCCTGTTTCAACTCTCTCAATCCCATAATGGCTATGCTCCAATTTCGGAAATCCTGAGAGGAGATTTAACGGATGTCCGGATGGTTTATGGCGCTTCCTGCTGGAGCATAATCACGTTATTTAGACCAGTGCTTTGGGGTTATTTGTTATTTGGTTTTGAATTCGGTCTAGCGTTTGCTTGGTCCGCGAAACTATGTCTAATGGTTCTTGTCTCTTTTGATTGTGCCTTTCTCATTATTAAGTCAAAGCCGCTCAGCTTGCTCTTTTCATGCTTGCTTTGTTTTTCGCCACTAATTCAATGGTGGGGCACGGGCGAGGTGATTCTTTATGGCCAAGCCCTTGTCTTGTTGTTGGATAGGGCGCTCTTTACTCGAAAAAGGAATATCAGGATTATTGCGATGGTTGCTATAGCATGGCTATGTGGTTGTTACATAATGCTGATGTATCCTGCTTGGATGGTCCCATTTTTCTTCATTTTTGCCTTGATGGGTGTATTTAGAATAATAGAGTATTGTCAAACTTTAAAATCTAACGATCAACATTCAGTTCTTGCATGGTCACTAAGTGATACTTTTGTTTTAGTATTCTGCCTATTGATCTCAGCGGGGCTAATATTCCTTTCCTTCTTCCAGTCCTCCGAAGCAATGACATCTGTTATGAATACCGTTTATCCTGGTGCGCGCTTTGAAACTGGTGGAAGCGGACTCCCTGAACTTTTTTCTCATGCAATTCCACTCTTTTACGCCTTTGATTCACCGCTGGTTTCAAATGAATGCGAAATTGCAACCATTCTTTGTTTCTTCCCTCTTGGAACGCTTGCATCTCTGCTTTGTTTTATTAAAAGGCGAGATTGGCAGTTAATCGTGCTTACAGCACTTCAACTGTTTTTCCTAGTCTTTGCATTTATTGGTTTTCCGTCATTTCTATCTCGAATAACCTTAATGTATAACGTTCCTGTTTTGCGACTATTGTTTCCTATTGGTTACCTGGAACTTCTCCTATTTTTGATTTCTGTCGAAAAGGCTAAAGAATCCCAAGGGAAGTACAGCTCCATTGGTTATTTGCCAATTATCTTAATAATCGGTCTTATTCTGAGTTCAGCATTCCAGATTTTCATGCTTCTTTCTGCGAAATATCTTGTCGCAAGGATGCTGTATCTGTTAATGCTTATGTTGTTCTGTCTTTTTTCGTGCCTTTCGTTTTGCTCCTTTATTCTTGGAAAAAAATGTACCGGTTTATTCGTTGCTTTTGCGATTTGCTTCGGCGTAATTCCTGGGCTCTGTATTAATCCAATTCAAATCGGTGCGGCTCCACTTACAGATACGAATTTAGAGTCTCTCGTTAATCAGTTTGTGGAAGAGAGTGATTATTCAGATAAATGGGTTGTCGATGGTTCTTGGACAGTTGCCAATCTTTGCGCTGCGTATGGAGCTCCTGTAATTAACTCCACCAATGCTTATCCTGATCTGACGCGTTGGAATTCTATTGATGATAATAACGAGAATGAGTACGCATACAACAGATATGCTCATATCGTTGCTAACGTATTCGCTCCATCTACGTCATTTAATTCCACTCAGGATGATCTCTTCACAGTGAATTTGACTGAAAATGATTTAAGGCAGCTTAATGTGAAGTACGTTATGTCTAGTAGAGATTTGACAGAGTATTCATCTGTTGAATTGCAAATCACGCAATTAGGTTCAGCAAATGGGTTCTTTCTTTATAAATTAACCTATTGAGAATAAGGGGCTGTCGGTTAAACCGACAGCCCCTTATTCCTCCTTTACCTGCTCAGAATTAAAGCGTTATAAGCGTTTTTAAATTTGATAATACAAATTCCCGCTGACGATGTTGCGATTTATATACGGATCGCCCTTCACGTAATACTCTGGCCATAGGTAGTTGAGCAGTGAGTATTCCCTATGGAATCTCATTTTCTTTTCATCGCTGATTTCGTAGCCGCGTGATAACGACTCGTAATGATACAGCTCGGTATCGGGTGTATATACAACAAGATAGTTGTGACTTCTCACTTTGAGGCAATAGTCAACATCATTAAAAGCAACAGCCAGTTCTTCTCTAAAGCCGCCGACTTCGTCGAATACAGCTCTCTTAGTCATGAGGCATGCTGCGGTTACTGCGCTTAAATCTTGTGTGCGGTCACATAGATTGAAGTAGCCCCATTTACCTCTGGGGTAGTCTTTTCCAAGGTGACCGGCTCCAATTCCTCCGATACCGACGCCCGCATGCTGCAAAGTATTGTCGCTGTAGAAAAGTCTTGCGCCAACAATGCCAACCTCTTTTCTCGAACAAATGCCCAACATGTTTTCAATCCAGTTCGGGGTTATAACCTCCGTATCGTTGTTTAACAAGAGAAGGTAGTCGCCCTTCGCTTTGCTAGCGCCGAAATTCATCAACTTTGAGAAATTAAATTCCGCATCCCAATATTCGATGCGAATCGTATCGGGATAGCTCTTCTCTAATTCGGAGTAGTACTCGAATGTTTCTGGGTTCTCACTATTGTTTTCAATGATGACGATTTCGTAGTTATCGTACGTTGAGCGTTCAATGATCGACTTAATGCACGTATCGAGAACAGAGGGATGGTCCTTTGTCGGAATAATGATTGATACAAGTGGATGACTATCTGGAACTGCATAGGTAACTTTATAAGTGAAGGGGTCGTTCCCACGGTAAACCTTTGCTGAAACATTAAGTCTGTCCAAATGGGCCTGTACGGCTTTGACGCCAGCATCCCATGCATATAGCTTTGAGTTCGGGTCACCTGCAGTTGAGTTTTCGGTGATTCTCCAGTGGTACAGAATTTTAGCCACGTGTACCACATTCCGTGCGTTTTCTATCGCCTTAAGCGTCAGGTCATGATCTTGGGCTCCATCGTACTGCTCGTCGCCGTACTCCAGAGAATCGAATAGTGTTTTTCTGATTGCAAGAAAATGGCAAATATAATTAACACTTCGTAGTAAATCGATGCTTAAATCTGGCTTAAAGAATGGGTCACCATAGCTGCCATTGGCAAACAGTTTGTCTTCGTCGCAGTAAATAAGATCAGTATTGTTTTCAGCATTAATTGCATGCGCATATTCATAAAGCGCCGATGGCTCGAGCGTATCGTCATGGTCTAAGAAGCAAATGAAATCTCCATTCGCTTCTTTTGTCCCGGCAAGAGTATTTTTGGAAATGCCGGAATTGCTTGCTAGCTCTATTACCTTAATGCGAGCGTCTTTATTCTTAGCGGTTTCAATCATATCTACAAGCGCACTGTTATCTGGGCTTGCATTGACCAGCACAAGCTCCCAGTTCGCATAGCTCTGTTTAAGAACTGATTCCACCATTTCCCTGAACAAATTATCGGGTGTGTTGAATAGGGGAACGACGATGCTAAACAAAGGCATTTTCTTGAAGGTAACCATCGATTGCTTTTCGAGCATCGCCGAACTTGCCTTGTGTTGCTCGAACCAATTTGGATATGCAGACGGATCAATCGAAATAGGCTTCATTTTCGACGTGGTTAAAATGCGCAGCTTATCGAGCTCTTCGTTGTCCACAACAGCGAAGCTGTTAAAGCTTGGGTGGTTGTTGTCTTCGATTGTGAAGATAAGCCTATTTGTGCTATTTGGGATTCGGACCGAGTATTGAATTTCGCGACGTTTTTTATTGGGAGCAAACCACAAGGGAATCGTAATGTCATCGGTGGTGATCGGCTCGATCTCAATACGATTCATCGAAGTATCGAAGCAGCTGATGGCTATTTTGTTGTCGTTGCGCTGGGGAAGTTTTACTGAGCAACGAAGAATGGCCTCATCTCCATCTTCGATAAACTCGTGAAAACGCATGCTTGCTACATCCAAGTCATGCTTATCGTCATAGTTCCTAATGGAATGGGACAAATCATTCTTAATTTTGTAGTTTAATCTTGACGCCCATTTTGCCGTGCTAAAGCTGATTTTAATGGCGTCGTAGGCGTAGTGCGCACTCAAATCATTAATCTGAATATCGCAATCACCAGTTCTGAGGTCGGGAAGAACTACGACGTATTGACTTTTATCTGACTCGTATGGATAGATTGAGCTTGGTATTGTCGTTCCGTCGCTCTTCGCTGCTGTCACCTGAATATTTGATACATCTATCTCAACATTCTTTAGGAGAACGTATACCTTTCCGCTTCCGCGACAAATACAATCCGTGGTAATTTTCATTTCAATTTACCTTTCCGTTGCACTGAAGATGCCCACGCTATTTCACTTGGATCTCCGGTTGATTCTTGCATTGAATTAACCCAGTACAGGTAGTCTCTCGATTCTTTCTTGGTATCGAATGCGCGCCGCTGTAATTCGACGTTCATGCCATGTTGCCATAGTTGAATTGCTCTGCTCATCTAGCGGATGAATGTTTTCATACCCAATTGGATGCATATATTCTTTAGGATTCGCTATATACATTTGCGCTGCCTCGAGATTTCCGCTGCACCTACTTCTTAAATCGGGATTTCCATTCAGAAGAGAGCCGATAGAAAAATGTGGATGTGCAACTCGATGTTCATTAATGCCGATTGCGATGAAATGTTCCAGCGCTCCAAGGGGGTCGTCTTTATATCTATCGAATAGATCCTCGTAATGATTTACATAAAAGGAATAATCAAATACAGATGAATAGTCTACTCCGTTAAATATGGCATTCGTAGAGCAAGAGCATATAAGTTGCGGTCTCCTTCGAGGCCACGTGCTTTGATCGAACGTGAGGGCTTCTTTATTAATTGGGTTAAAGATGTGGCATTCATAGCATTTAATGTCTTCCTTTTTAAGGAAGACATTAAACAGTCGTTCTGAGATAAAGCCAGGCATCCTTTGTTGATAGCTATTGCGACCACTTATATAGTCAATTCGCTTCTCAAGTTGTTTTTCGATTTTGAAAAGCCATTTACAATATCGGTCCATCAGCTCCTTTTTGCAAATAAACATATTGCATGGCGAAAAAGAACACTCCTCGCAGATTGCTTTATCAAAAGCATCCAAGTAGCTAGGGCATTTCGTCCTGATGATTTCCCTTGCCTGTAGCAGATCTGTCGAAGAATGGATCATTCTATACTGCTCAGCAACAGTGATTAAGTTGCACCCGATTGAGCTTGTGCAGGGTTCTTTGGCTGCAACAATACAGTCATAATTAGTAAGGATGTTCTCAATTTCATAGTCTTTGAGCATCTGCTTTGAGTCATTGGGGGACTCAAACGCCCTTCGATAATGCGTGAGCCCAACTATCGACTCAGGAGAATTCTTCCATATCCAATAGAGGCCGGTAAGTTCACAGTAGTGTTTGTTTTTCTGGGAAATATTATCGCCTTGATCGTCGTACAGCCATCCAGCCTGACGATTGTCTGTTGGAATGGAGCTTGCCCCAACGTAGAGCGGCTGATATGGCGCTTGCGCATCAATGTCAAAGTGCTTATGCGCTGCGATGTAAATCTTCACTGTTCCTGACGCTCTTTCCGTGCTGAGGCAATTAGATGGCCTGTTCAATGGGTATCGCTCATATATTTTTAATTGATATGACCGATAGAGATTATTATATAAGTCGTAACTAAATCAGTTAAATGACACGGAGGACTACATGAAAGGCATCATCCTCGCCGGCGGGTCCGGCACGCGCCTGTACCCGCTCACGCTCGTGACCTCCAAGCAGCTGCTGCCGGTCTACGACAAGCCCATGATCTACTACCCGCTGTCCACCCTCATGCTGGCGGGAATCCGGGACATCCTGGTCATCTCCACGCCGACGGACCTGCCCAACTTCGAGCGCCTGCTCGGGGACGGCTCGCGCTACGGCGTGAACCTCTCCTACGCCGAGCAGCCGAGCCCCGACGGCCTGGCGCAGGCATTCACCATCGGCGAGGAGTTCATCGCCGGCGAGCCGTGCGCGCTGGTGCTCGGCGACAACATCTTCTACGGCAACGGCCTTTCGCGCCACCTGACGCGCGCCGTCCAGAACGCCGAGTCGGGCCGCGCCACGGTCTTCGGCTACCACGTGGACGACCCCGAGCGCTTCGGCGTCGTGGAGTTCGACCGCGAGGGGAGGGCCGTCTCCATCGAGGAGAAGCCCGCCGAGCCCAAGAGCTCCTACGCCGTCACCGGCCTGTACTTCTACCCGGGCGACGTCGCCGCCAAGGCGCATGAGGTCAGGCCCTCGGCCCGCGGCGAGCTCGAGATCACCACGCTCAACCAGATGTACCTGGAGGAGGGGACGCTGTCCGTCGTGACCCTCGGCCGCGGCTACGCGTGGCTGGACACCGGCACCATGGAGAGCCTGCACGAGGCGGCGGAGTTCGTCCGCGCCGTGGAGCACTCCCAGGACCTGCCCGTGTCCGTGCCCGAGGAGATCGCCTGGGAGAACGGCTGGATCACGACCGCCGAGCTGGAGGAGGCCGCCAAGGCCTACGGCAAGTCGGTTTACGGGCAGCACCTGAAGAAGGTCGCCGCCGGCGAGATCGTCAACAGCCCGCGCGAGTACTAGCGCCAGCTTGTTTTCTTTTAGGGGTCACCGTTTATCTGGTGGCCCCTTTCGTTATGATTACGTTGACCATAAAGATAATATGATTGGGAGTGGATGTGTTAAGCGTCTACTTTGGCGATATGCCAGAAGCGATTTACAACACAGCGACATATTTCAAAAACTCTTACCGGTCTACTTGGATTACGGATCCCTATGCAGTCTCGATAATTAAAGATGTCGATCGATCGGATGTTGTCTCCGAAAACGTCATCGAAAGCCCCGTGCTTGGATCCATCTCCCCACTCCAGCTTTCTGGTGGCGTGAAAACGCTGCTGCTTATGAGATTTGATCGTAAGCATATTTTTAACGCCTCTACCTGTGGTGACAACTGTGCCAAGTGGATTCTTGACATGGCGAAAGACCGCAAGCTCGTTGTGAATCTCTATCATGTGATGGACTTTGGTCGCGAGGATTTTAAAATTAAAGTCGTGAATAGCGGCCGAATCGTTCACAACATGGCCGAATTGATTCACGAGTCAATTCCGTATCTGTAGGTGCTGCTTATGAACGGTTCGCATCTCGTTAAGATTTCCCGCCGCAGGGGAACCAAGTACACATTTACCATCAAGCGGAACATCACTATTGTGCGTGGCGATAGTGGCACGGGTAAGACGACACTGTTTGACATGGTCGCAGACTACATGCGAACGGGCGAGCAGTCGGGTGTTTCCTTGCAATGCGATTGTCCCTGTGTCGCCCTGACCGATTATGATTGGCGAAACCAGCTTTCGTCCGTTCATGACTCGATTGTATTTGTCGACGAGGGCTTAAAAGAGATCCATTCTGATGAGTTTGCCCATCATGTGCTGTATTCCTCGAATTATTTCGTGCTGATCTCAAGGGCTGATTTCCCCAATCTTCCGTATAGCGTGGATGAGATTTACAAGATTAAGACGAGCGGAAAATACCATTCTTTCGTCCCTGTTTATCAAGATCGCGGGAATCATCGTTATGCTATTTCCCGGTCGGCGCCAAAACAGGACTTTTCTATCCTTCTATGCGAGGACAGTAAGTCTGGTTTCCAGTTCTTTGAACGGCATTTCGCTGACAGTGAGCTTACCTGCGCTTCGGCCATGACGAACAGCGCGATTTTGGGCTGGTTGGATCAGCATTTCGACGATCGCGTGTTTGTTGTCGCGGACGGAGCGGCATTTGGGTGCCATGCGGACCGCGTCCTTAAGCTGCAAGACATTCATCGCGATACTGTTACGGTTTGTCTTCCCGAGTCATTCGAGTGGCTTCTGCTGAGCTCTGGCGTAATTTCAAGGTTAGATGTTAAGGCGGTTTTGGAAACCCCAGAAGCCTTTGTAAACAGTGAGAAGTTTAAAAGCTGGGAAGACTTCTTCTATAAGTACTTACACGATAAAACTGGGAATTCGGTCTTCCGGTACGACAAAGACTGCATTCCGGAGGCGTTTTGTAGGGGAAGTAATTCTGCGAAGGTCATGGCTCTTATCGCATGCCGAAATGTCCGATAGTTTTGTTGAATAGTGCCGCGGCGTCACTTCCTGCGGCATACTAAAGAAGCTGTACTTGCTTCAGATTGGATTTTCATGTCTGAGATTTTTGAACCTAAGAACATCATCGTCACGGGCGGCTGCGGCTTCATCGGCAGCAACTTCGTGCACTACGTCGTGAACAACCACCCGGGCGTCCACGTCACCGTCCTGGACAAGCTGACCTACGCCGGCAACCCCGAGAACATCGCGGGGCTGCCCGAGGACAGGGTCGAGCTCGTCGTCGGTGACATCTGCGACGCGGAGCTGCTCGATAGGATCGTCCCCGGCCACGACGCGATCGTGCACTACGCCGCCGAGTCCCATAACGACAACTCCATCGCCGACCCCGAGCCCTTCCTGCGCACCAACGTGGAGGGCACCTTCCGCCTGCTCGAGGCCGTGAGGAAGCACGGCGTCCGCTACCACCACGTCTCCACCGACGAAGTCTACGGCGACCTGGCGCTCGACGACCCGGCCAAGTTCACCGAGGAGACGCCGTACCGCCCGAGCAGCCCGTACTCGAGCACCAAGGCGTCCTCCGACATGCTGGTCCGCGCCTGGACCCGCACCTACGGCCTGCGCACCACGATCTCCAACTGCTCCAACAACTACGGCCCCTACCAGCACGTGGAGAAGTTCATCCCCAGGCAGATCACGAACATCATCGACGGCGTGCGCCCCAAGCTCTACGGCAAGGGCCAGAACGTCCGCGACTGGATCCACACCGAGGACCACTCCTCGGCCGTCTGGGACATCCTCACCAAGGGCCGCATGGGGGAGACCTACCTCATCGGGGCTAATGGCGAGAGGAACAACATCACCGTCCTGCGCATGATCCTTACGGCCATGGGCCGCGACCCCGAGGACTTCGACTGGGTCGCCGACCGCCCCGGCCACGACCGCCGCTACGCCATCGACAGCACGAAGCTCCAGCGCGAGCTGGGCTGGAGGCCGGCCCACACCGACTTCGCCGAGGGCCTGAAGGCCACCATCGACTGGTACGTGGCCAACGAGTCCTGGTGGCGCCCGGCCAAGGAGGCCACCGAGGCCCGCTACCGCGCACAGGGCCAGTAGGCCGAACCCCGGCGAGCCGCACCGCGGGCGCCCCCGGTTATCCAACCTCTTCGATAGGAGCTTTTCCCACATGGCAGACATCGCATTCGAGAAGGACCTCGCCGTCACCGAGACCGGCATCGGGGGCCTGAAGGTCGTCGACCTGGCCGTCCACGGCGACTCGCGCGGCTGGTTCAAGGAGAACTGGCAGCGCGCCAAGATGTGCGCCCTGGGCATCCCGGACCTCAGGGTCGTCCAGAACAACATCTCCTACAACGACAGCCGCGGCGTCACCCGCGGCATCCACGCGGAGCCCTGGGACAAGTTCATCTCCGTGGCCCGCGGCTCGGTCTTCGGTGCCTGGGTCGACCTGCGCGAGGGCAGCGCCACCTACGGGAAGGCCTACACGACCGTGCTCGACCCGAGCAGGGCCATCTACGTCCCGCGCGGCGTGGGCAACTCCTTCCAGGCACTCGAGGACGGCACCGCCTACACCTACCTGGTGGACGCCCACTGGTCCCTCGAGCTGAAGAGGACCTACACCTTCGTGAACCTCGCCGACCCCGAGCTCGCCATCGAGTGGCCCATCCCGCTGGCCGAGGCCACCGTCTCCGAGGCCGACCTCAACCACCCGATGCTCAGGGACGTCGTCCCGATGGCGCCCAGGCGCACCCTCGTCACCGGCTGCGACGGCCAGCTGGGCCGCGCGGTGCGCGCGCTCGCCGAGGAGCGCGGCGTGGCGAAGGACTTCGACTTCTGCGACATCGACACCTTCGACATGTCCGACCCGGACGCCTACGCGCAGTACGACTGGTCGCTCTACGGCACCGTCATCAACTGCGGCGCCTACACGGCGGTGGACAGGGCCGAGACCCCCGAGGGCCGCGTGACCGCCTGGAAGGCCAACGCGACCGGCCCCGCCCTTCTCGCCCGGACCTGCGCCGGGCACGGGATCACCCTGGTCCACGTGTCCTCCGACTACGTCTTCGACGGCACCGCGGAGGTGCACACCGAGGAGGAGCCCATCAGCCCGCTTTCCGTCTACGGCCAGACCAAGGCCGCCGGCGACATCGCCGTGGCGGGGTGCCCCCGCCACTACATCATGCGCTCCAGCTGGGTCATCGGCGAGGGACACAACTTCGTCAAGACCATGAAGGGCCTGTCCGACCGCGTCGCCGACCCCGAGGACAAGCTGGACAAGATCACGGTCGTGGACGACCAGCTGGGACGCCTGACCTTCACGCGCGACATGGCCGAGGCCATCTTCCACGTGCTGGGGACGCACGCCCCCTACGGCACCTACGACTGCACCGGCTCCGGCGCCGTCAAGTCCTGGGCGGACATCGCCCGTGCCGTCTTCGGGGCAGCCAACGGCAACGGCGAGAGGGTCGTGCCGGTGTCGACTGCCGACTACTACGCGAATGCCGCCGGCCCCGTCGCACCGCGCCCGGTCCACTCCGCGCTCGACCTGTCCAAGCTCGAGTCGGTCGGGTTCCACATGCCCGACTGGGAGGAAGAGCTGGGGGAGTACATCAAGACGCTCTAGCCGCTATTAACTTTTCGAGAGTAAAAGCCGCCGTTCTTTAACGGCGGCTTTTCTTGTTGGTGGCTATCTGCGCAGTGGTGCCAATAGTATTTTGCGGAAGATCTACCTCTCGCTTGGCATGGAAGTAGGGTGGCCGGGCTGGTCGTCGTAGGCGTATTTGCTGTACACGTTGACCTCCCACTGCTTTTTTTCGACCTTTGCTACAGAATCTAGGATGAAGCCGGTCGCAAGGCTCAGGCCGCACAGGAACATAAACGAGGCGGCGAGCATAGCGGTGGGGAAGCGCGGGACGAGGCCGGTCTGGAAATATTCGACAACGATGGGCATGCCCAGGGCGAGGCCGAATACCGCGAACAGAAGCGCAACGAGGCTGAAGAACTTCAGCGGGCGGTAGTCCTTGAACAGCGTGCCGATCATCGCAACGACTTTAATGCCGTCGCTCACGGTGTTGAGTTTGGACTCGGAACCCTCGGGACGGTCGCGGTACTCGATGGGCACATCTTTGATGCGCCAGCGGTGGTCGACGGCGTGGATCGAGAGCTCGGTTTCGATCTGAAAGCCCTCGGAAAGCACTGGGAAGGTTTTAACGAACGGGCGGCTCATGGCGCGGTAGCCTGTCATGACGTCATCGAAGCTGTAGCCATAGATCCACTTGATCATGGCGCGGACCAGATTATTGCCAAAGCCGTGGAAGGCACGCTTGTTCTCCTCGGCGTAGGTGCCGTTGGAAAGGCGATCGCCTACGGTCATGTCGGCCGTGCCGTTAAGGATGGGCTCGCAGAGGGCCTTGGCCGCCTCGGCGGGGTAGGTGTCGTCTCCGTCGACCATCAGGTAGCAATCGGCGTCGATATCGCGAAACATCTGGCGGCACACGTTGCCCTTTCCCTGACGGGGCTCAAAGCGGACTGTGGCGCCGTGCTCGGTGGCAATGCGTGAGGTATCGTCCGACGAGTTGTTGTCATAGACATAGACCGTCGCCTGCGGAAGCTCGCGGTGAAAGTCGTCGATGACTTTGCCGATCGTGAGCGCTTCGTTGTAGCAAGGGATGATGACGGCGATGGATTCAGAATTCACTTAATGCTCCTTATACATTCAATCCTAGAAAGTATAGCCGTTTGGGCCTGGCATCCTAAGATGTGGGTTAGTTCTCCAGTTTTGTTGCGCGAATCGTTTGCATGGCCGTCGGGTCTATACTGTTCGTTTGTCAACGATTACGAGTAAAGGAGTTGCATCCGTGTCGGATCAGACAAAGCAACAAGAAACTCGCAGTCTGCCTGCGACGTTTGCTAAGAACGAATTTGAGAAGGACGCGTTTATCCTTCGTCAGCTGGTTACCAAGGATTTTAAGATCAAGTATCGCCGTAGCGTTCTGGGCGTCGCATGGTCGGTGCTCAACCCGCTGCTGATGATGATCGTCATGGCCATCGTGTTCTCGACGATTTTTGGCCAGGGCCGCAATGGCTCAATGACGCCCGAGATGTACCCGCTGTACTTGATCGTGGGTAACATCACCTTTGCCGTCATGTCTGAGTCTACTAACCAGGCCCTGACGTCGATCGTGGGCGCTGCCCCTCTGCTCAAGAAGGTTAAGGTGCACCGCTGGGTTTTCCCGGTGCAGAAGGTGCTCTTCTCGCTGGTCAACTTTGCCTTCTCGCTGGTCGCCGTCGCCATCGTCATGCTGTGGTTCCGCGTTATGCCTTCTTGGCACCTGATTCTGTTGCCGGTTTGCCTGCTGCTGCTTATGTGCTTCTGCATGGGCCTGGGCATGATGCTCTCTGCCCTTACGGTCTTCTTCCGCGACGTTATGCATCTGTGGAGCGTCGTCATTACGGCGTGGACTTACATTACGCCCATCTTCTGGACGACTGACTATATTGCGCAAATGCCGCATCTCGTGCGTATCTTGATGTATGCGAACCCCATGTTCAACTACCTGCAGTTTATGCGCGATATCTTCCTGTTCCAGACTACGCCCTCGCTTATGACGTTTGGTATGTGCGTCGCTTGGGCGGTTCTTGCGCTTATTATTGGCTATACCGTGTTCCATAAGTCCGAGCGCAAATTTATCCTCTACATCTAAGGAGTGCTGTGATGACTGAATCTGTTGTTGATTACAGCGAGCAGCCTCTGGCTGTCGAGGTCGACGACGTCACCATGATCTTTAACATGGCGTCCGAGTCGCTGACCAACCTCAAGGAGTACTTCATTAAGCTTGCCAAGCACGAGCTGTTCTTTGAGGAGTTTAGGGCGCTTAAACACATCTCGTTTGATATTCATCGCGGCGAGGTTGTGGGTCTGGTCGGCACCAATGGCTCCGGCAAGTCTACGATGCTCAAGATTATCGCTGGCGTTCTTGAGCCTAGCGAGGGCAGCGTTAAGGTGCACGGTAACATCGCGCCGCTGATTGAGCTTGGCGCCGGCTTTGACCCCGAGCTGACCGCCCGCGAGAACATCTATCTGAACGGCGCCCTGCTCGGCTATACCAAGGAGTTCATCGACGCCAACTTTGACGGCATTATCGAGTTCGCTGAGCTGCAGAACTTTGTCGATATGCCGCTTAAGAACTTCTCCTCGGGCATGGTGGCGCGTATCGCCTTTGCAATCGCGACGATTACCGAGCCCGATATTCTGATCGTTGACGAGACGCTGTCCGTCGGTGATGTGTTCTTCCAGCAGAAGTGCGAGGCCCGCATCCAGCACTTTATCCAGAGCGGCGACGTGACGGTTCTGTTCGTTTCGCACTCTATGGAGCAGGTTGAGCGCATCTGCCAGCGTGCCGTTTGGATTGAGAAGGGTGACCTTCGCATGGACGGCCCGGTCGATGAGGTCTGCAAGGCGTACCGCGAGCAGTTCAACTAGGTTATAATTACTTGCGCTTGACAGGCTTGCGCTTGCTTGGGCGTGCGGTTATTTGCTCCATTAGCTCAGTTGGATAGAGCAGGGGACTTCTAATCCCAAGGTCGACGGTTCGAATCCGCCATGGAGCACCATCGTTTATTAAGCCCAGACCGCTTGGTGGTCTGGGCTTTTTTCATCTTGTGTGCTGCTGGAGCCGAGCGCGAGCAAGCCGCTGCTGTTTGTTGGGGTTGGCATTTTACTTTTCGAGATGCTCCCTCAGCAGCTCCAGCGCGTGGGCGTAGCCCTGGAGGCCTTCGCCGGTGATGGTGGCGAAGCAGGCCAGACGGGCGTAGCTCACCTGGCGGAAGTCTTCGCGGGTCTCGACGGCGCTAATGTGGACCTCCACAGCCGGGATGGCGACGGCTTTGAGGGCATCCAAGATGGCCACGCTTGTGTGCGTGTAGGCGGCCGGGTTGATGACGATGCCGTCGACCTTGCCGTAGGCCTCCTGGATCTTGTCGACGATGCTGCCCTCGTGGTTAGACTGGAAGACATCGACCTCGTCAAAGCCCTGTGCGGCGCCCGCTTCCTGGCAGATCTGCACTAAGCGGTCGTAGTTGTCGCTGCCATAGATGCCCGGCTCGCGAATGCCGAGCATGTTGAGGTTGGGGCCGTTGATGACGAGTGCTTTCATGGTTGCTTCCTTTGCGGTTGGAAAACCACCACAAAGGTGCCTGTCCCCTTTGTGGTGGTTTTGGTTAGAGAGCGGGTGGGAGGGTGTCGAGGAGGGCCTGGGCGGTGTTGGCGGCGCAGTCGCGTGAGTCGATGATGTAGTCGGCCCAGGCGCGGTAGCGCGGCATACGCTGCTCGGCCAGCTTGTCGATGCCGTCGCGCGCGGTGATGGGGCGGCCCTTGTGGGCGAGCTCTTCGAGCTTGCGGTTGAGCATCACGATCTGGCTGTTCTGGTGCAGCAGCGGATAGTTCTCGTCGCGTGTGACCACGCCGCCACCGGTGGAGAGCACCAGGCCGCTGCGCTTGGAGATGTCGGCCAGTGCCGCCGTCTCCTGCTCGCGGAAGGTCGCCTCGCCGCGCTCGACGATATAGTCGGCGCAGGGCATGCCTAGACGCTCCTCAAGCGCGCGATCCAGGTCGATGTGCTCGCGGCCCGTGAGCTGAGCGATCTGCTCGCCCACGCGGGTCTTGCCCGAGCCCGGCATGCCAATCAGGGCGATGTTCTGCTCATGGCGCGACAGGCGCTCCGTTACGTCCAGGATGCGCTCGCGCGGGGTGACTTGGCCGGTGTAGCGCTCGACGGCCTGTGCCGCTTGGGCCACGAGCATCAGCAGACCGCCGATGCAGGGGATACCGCGGCGCTCGGCCTCGAGCATCAGGCCCGTGCGGGCGGGGTTGTAGACAATGTCGATGACGCCCTCGAGCGCATCGAGCCCTTCGAGCGTACAGGGCGCATCGGGGCAGTGGGGGAACATGCCGGCAGGCGTGCAGTTGACGAGCAGGGCGGCGTCGGATTGCTGCGCGATGTTGCCGTAGTTGACCTCGCTCGTGCGGCCCACGGGCACAACGATGGCGCCCAGATCTCCCAGCACCACACTTGCCGTGGTGCCGGCGCCGCCGGTGGCTCCGAGCACGAGAACCTTCTTGCCGGTAACCTCAACCCCCAGCTCCTCGACCAGGCACTGAAAACCGAAATAGTCAGTATTGTCGCCGCGCAGGCGGCCGTCGGGCAGGCGCGTGATGGTGTTGATGTTGCCCATGCGCTCGGCGAGCGGGCTCAGTTCGTCCAGGTAGTCCATGACGGCGCGCTTGTAGGGGATGGTCACGTTGGTGCCCTCCCATTCGTCGCCGGTCATAAAGGCCGCGAGGTCCTCGGGCTCGCGCTCAAATCGCACGTAGTCGAGCCCCGCGAGTTCTTTGTAGATGGTCGGGGTGTAGCTGTGGCCCAGTACGCGGCCTAGCACGCCGTAGGGGCGGGTTGCGGCAGTATCGGTCATCTAGAGCACCTCCGTGTAGCTGCCAAAGTAGGTGAAGCTCTCGCACACGTCGTCGATCGAATCGAGCAGGTCGTCGAGGGCCTTGCTGCCAAAGGGACAGTCCAGGTCAAAGTAGAACATAAACTCAAAGTCGCGACCGGGGATGGGGCGGCTCTCGAGCTTGATGAGGTTGATATTGAGTGCGTAGAAGCGCTCGAGCACGCGATAGAGGGCGCCCGGCTCGTTGGCCGTGGTGATCATGAGCGAGGTGCGGTTGGCACCGGGATAGACGCGTGGCTCGCGGCTGATGACGACAAAGCGCGTGTAGTTGTTGTCCGAGTCCTGGATGTTGGACTCCAGCACCTCCAGGCCATAGAGTGTAGCGCAGCTGCGCGATGCGATGGCGGCAACATCGGTGCGCCCGGAGTTGGCGACCATCTCGGCCGACATGGCGGTGTTGGGGTACTTGGTGGCGTGTAGGTCGTGGGACTCGATAAAGCCGGCACACTGGGCAATGGCTTGGCCGTGGCTGTAGACCTCGCGCACGTCGGCGAGCTTGGTGCCGGGCTTGACGAGCAAGTTGTGGTCGATCTTGAGGCGAAGCGAGCGCACGATGTGGAAGTCGAACTGGGCGAGCAGGTCGTAGACGGCGTTGACCGAGCCGGCGGTGGAGTTCTCGATGGGCAGCACGCCAAACTCGCAGAAGCCGTCGCGCACAGCGCGCATAACGCCTTCGAAGGTCTCGAAAAACGCGATGTCGGGCACGTCGAAGAGTTTGCACGCGGCGATCTGGCTATAGGCACCCTCCACGCCCTGGCAGGCAACGGTGGCCGTTTGAGGGAAGGCCGTGTCGGAGACTGCAGCCGTGGCGTGGGCCTTTTGCGAGACGGTGATGCCCTTGAGCTCGTTGATGTAGCGCTGCTGCTCGGCCTTGCTCATGCTCATGAGGAGACGGAACAGGGTGATGGTCTGCGCCTCGTAGCGCTCGGGCGCGCGGCTGGCAAGGTTGTTGAGCTTGGAGCGCTCACGGGCGGGGTCGAAGACGGCCTTGCCCATCTCGATTTTTGACTTGGCTACCTCGGTGGCAATGTCCATGCGCTCGACAAAGCTGTTGAGGAGCGTGGTGTCGATGCCATCGATGGCCTGGCGGATGTCAGCAAGGTCCATGGAGGCCCCTTTCACGTAACGGCTGAGTTGGCAGGCAACCCAGGTGAGTCGGGTTAGAGCTGGGCGGCGTCCTCTAGGAGGGCGTCCCAAATCGCGAGGGCAGCGGCTGCTTCGGCAACGGGGACGGCGCGCGGGACGATGCAGGGGTCGTGACGGCCGTGCACCGAGAGCTCGGCATTTTCCATAGCGTCCATGTCCACCGTCTGCTGCTCGCGGCCAATGGAGGGCGTCGGCTTTACGGCCATGCGCCACATGACGGGTGCGCCGGTGGAGATGCCGCCCAGGATGCCGCCGGCATTGTTGGACTCGACCGCAATCCCGCCGGTCTCGGCGTCGATGCGATACGGGTCGTTGTTCTCGCTGCCGCGCATGGCGGCCACGGCAAAGCCCATGCCAAACTCCACGCCCTTTACGGCGGGAATGCCAAACGCGATTTGCGCGATGCGGTTCTCGATGCCGTCGAACATGGGGTCACCGATGCCCGCGGGAAGCCCGTAAATGCCGCACTCCACGATGCCGCCGATGCTGTCGAGTTCGTCGCGCGCGGCCAGGATCTCCTCGCGCATGCGGCCGGCTGCGGCGGCGTCAATGCACGGCAGATCGTTCGTAAGGATCGCCTTGCGGTCGGCCTCTCGATAGACCATATCGTCCATCGGCAGGTCGGAGATGCCGCCGATCTGCGCGACGTGCGCCATGACCTGAATGCCGCGGGCCTCGAGTGCCTGTAGCGCAATGCCGCCGGCGATGCATAAGGGTGCCGTTAGGCGGCCGGAAAAATGCCCGCCACCAGCAACATCGTGCATGTTGTGATACTTCACGCGCGCGGGGAAGTCCGCATGTCCGGGACGGGGCTTGCAGCGCAGCTCGGAGTAATCATTGGAGCGCGTGTTGGTGTTCTCGATAATCGCGGCAATGGGCGCGCCGGTGGTATGTCCATCGACAACACCGGCGATGATGTGGGCGGCGTCGGCCTCGCGGCGTTTGGTCGCGGTCTCGTCGCGACCGGGGGCGCGACGGTCGAGGAAGGCCTGCAGCTCCTCCTGGTCCACGGCGATGCCCGCCGGGATGCCATCGAGCGAGCAGCCGATAGCGGGGGAGTGCGATTGGCCGAAGATGCTTAAGTGCAAGACGTTGCCAAAGGTCGAGGACATGCTATTCCTCCTCGAGTGTGACTTTGCCGCCCAGCAGGCGGTAGTGGTCGAAGAAATCGGGATAGGACTTGTTGACGGCCTCGGCGCCGTGGATCACGACCTCGCCGGTGGCGCGGCTCGCGGCGATGGCGGCCATCATGGCGATGCGGTGGTCGTTGTGCGAATCGACCTCGCCGCCGGTAAAGGCATCGACACCCTTAATGATGAGGTCATCGCCGGCAATGCGCACCTGCGCGCCCAGCGCGGTGAGCTCGCGGGTGGTGGTGGCCAGGCGGTCGGATTCCTTGATACGCAGACGGGCGCAATCGCGGATGAACGTGCGGCCCTGAGCCAGCGAGGCCACGGCCGAGATAACGGGCACCAGGTCGGGGATGTCGTGGGCGCTCATCTCAAAGCCGGCGAGCTTGTCGGACTGCACGGTGGCGGCGTTGGTGGAGCGCACGATGCGGGCGCCAAAGCGCGAAAGCGCGGCAAGCACGTTGCGGTCGCCCTGCGCGGAGCTCAGCGACACGCCCTCCACGGTGATGGGGTCGGTGCCGATGGCGCCAGCGCACAACCAAAAGGCGGCGTTGGACCAGTCGCCCTCGACGGCCACGCTGCCGGGCGTGCGGTACGAGCCACTGCTCACGCGGAAGTTCGTGACCTCGGGCTGACCGTCCTTGGCGGGAATGCGCTCGACGTTGACCTCAACGCCAAAGGCCTTCATGGCCTGGATCGTCAGGTTGATGTAGGGGCGGCTCTCAATGAGGCCGGTCACCTGCACACAGGAGGGCTGGGCGAGCAACGGGGCCGCCAGCAGCAGGCCCGAGATGTACTGCGAGCTCACATTGCCCGGCAGCACAAAGGTGCCCGGGCGCATGCGTCCGCTTGTCTTGAGCGGAAAACCACCCAGACCCTGTAGGTCGCAGCCGGCGGCGATGATCTCGTCCGAGAGCGGGGAGAGCGGGCGTGCGCCCAGACGACCCTGGCCCACAAAGGTGGCCTCTGCGCCCATCGCGCAGGCGACGGGCAACATAAAGCGGAGCGTGGAGCCGCTTTCGCCGCAGTCGAGCGTTCCGCCGGCAAGGGCCTTGAGCAGGCCAAACTCAACACTCTTCATGGTGGGGTGTACTTGGAAGCCGTCCTCGACGGTCTCGATGCGAGCACCCAGGGCCGTAAGACAACGCACCGTGGCCTCGATGTCGGCGCAGGTGGTGTTACAGGTAACGTGCGTCTCGCCGTTGGCAAGCGCAGCGCAGATGATGAGGCGATGCGCCATCGACTTGGACGCGATGGCGGGAACGGTGCCCTTGAGCGGGGACGGGGTGATGCGGGCTAGCATGCGGATGCGTCTCCCTTCTGGCCGAGGCCCTCGGCAATGAGTTCATGGAAAGTGGAAAGCGGCGTGCGGTCGATGCTGCAGCGGCCAATGCCGTGCGGAATCACCAGGTCGATAGTGTCACCGGCACGTTTTTTGTCGTGCAGCGCCTCGGCAAAGATGGCGTCGGCATCTTGGTCGCAGCGGGTCTTGAGGCCATGGCGGGCGCAGAGCTCCTCAATACGACCGGGCAGTGCAGCATCGCAAACGCCGTGCAGGGCCGCGGCGCGCGTGATGATACCCATGCCGATCGAAACGCAGTTGCCGTGTCCGAGCTCAAAGTGCTCGCAGGCCTCGACGGCGTGTCCGGCGCTGTGTCCAAAGTTGAGGAGCTTGCGCTGGTTGGTCTCGCGCTCGTCGGCGACGACCACGGCGCGCTTGATGTCGATATTGCGGGCGATGATGAGCGCTACGCGGGCCACATCGCGGTTGAGCAGCTCCAGCGTGAGCGGGGTCTTCTCCAGCTCGGCGAAAAGCTCTGGGTCGGCGATCACGGCGTGCTTGACGACCTCGCCACAGCCGTCGGCGAACTGCTCGGGCGTGAGGGTGGCCAGGCACCCCACGTCGGCGATAACCACATTCGGCTGCCAAAAGGCGCCGGCCAGGTTCTTGCCGGCAGCCAGGTCGATGGCGGTCTTGCCACCCACCGACGAATCCACCATGGCGAGCAGGCTCGTCGGGATCTGCACAAACTTGCAGCCGCGCATGTAGGTGGCGGCCACAAAGCCCGTCACGTCGCCCACGACGCCGCCGCCGAGCGCCACGATAACGTCGGAGCGCGAAAGCTCGTGCTCGGCCACAAACTCCAAAATGGCAACATAGGTTTCGGCGCGCTTATGGGCCTCGCCGGCCTCGAAGGTGCAGATACTCACCTCATAGCCCGCAGCCTCCAGGCTCTGCTTAACGGGCATCTGGTAGAGCGGGCCCACGTTGGTGTCCGTAACGATGACGGCTTTGGTGCCGCCTGCGGTGGCGCGGACGAGCGGGCCCGCCTGCTCCAGCAAAAAAGTGCCGACGTGCACCTGGTAGGGGCGTGCGGTGTCGATATCGATGGTAATCGCCATAAGCTTCGGTCCTTTCGACCTGGCGTGGTGGATGATCTAGCGGGAGGCCTCGTCGTCGAGCGCGCGCTTAATGCGGTCGCCCTCGGCAAGGAGGTTCTCCAGATAGCGCTGGTCGCGGTCTTTGAGCGCTCGGCTGTAGGCTCCGAGTGCCTCGATCAGATGGTCAATCTCGAAGGCGAGCGCGTCGGCGTCGTCGATCATGAGCTCCGACCACATCTGGGGGTTGAGGTGCGCCACGCGGGTAAGGTCGCGGTAGCTACCGGCCGAAAAACCGTGGTGAACCTGGGCGGTCGGGCTTTTGACGTAGGCGTTTGAGACGACGTGCGCGAGCTGGCTCGTAAAGGCGATGACGCGGTCGTGCTCGGCAGCGCTGGTCACGCTGAACTTGCCAAAGCCCAGGGGGCGCACCATTTCGCGCACCTGGCCTAAAAGCTCGAGCTTAAGGGCGTCGTCCACCGCGGGCGGTACGAGCACCAGCGGGGCGTCCTGGAACAGGTCGGCACGGGAGTGGGCGTAGCCCGAGAACTGGGTGCCTGCCATGGGGTGAGCGCCCACAAAGTAAAAACCGTGCTCGCGGGCGAGCTCAAAGGCACGCTCGCATACGATGCCCTTCACGCCCACGGTGTCAATCACCACGGGCCCCATGATGGCCTCGGTATCGGTGGCGTCGGCGAGCGCTTGGGCGTGCGCCTCGAGCCACTCGATGCAGGCCTCGGGGTAACAGGCCAGCACGATGATGTCGCACTCGCCGAGCGTCTCGTCGTTGAGCTCGCCGGCGACGGTGCCCATGCTGGCGGCCGTCATGACGTCATCGTCGGGGTCCCAGGCCAGCACGCGGACGCCCGCCTGCGCATAGCCGCGGGCAAAGCTGCCGCCGATGAGGCCCAGGCCCACGATACCGGCGCACTTGGGGCCGCCCTGGTTGACGCGTGCGTTTCTCACCGTACCCATGGGCTACTCCTGAACGGTCTCTTGGCAGACAACCTCGCGGATGGCTCGGATGCGGCGCATGGTGTCGTCGAACTGATCGGGGGTGAGGGCCTGGGCGCCGTCGGACCAGGCGCGGCTCGGCTCGTCGTGGACCTCGATCTCCAGGCCGTTGGCACCGCAGGCGGTCGCAGCGAGCGCCATGGGCTCAACGTAGCGGGTGTAGCCGGTGGCGTGGCTGGGGTCGGCGACGACGGGCAGGTGCGACAGGTGGTGCAGCACCGGCACGGCGTTGAGGTCGAAGGTGTTGCGGGTGCGGGTCTCGAAGGTGCGGATACCGCGCTCGCACAGGATGACGTTGTCGTTGCCCTCGCTCATGATGTACTCGGCGGCCATGAGCAGCTCGTCGATCGTGCCGGACATGCCGCGCTTAAGCAAGATCGGAGTCTGGGTCTTGCCGACCTCCTTGAGCAGGGGGAAATTCTGGGCGTTGCGGGCGCCGATCTGCATGACGTCAATCTTCTTGTCCAAGAAGACCTGTACGTCGCGTGGGTCCATGATCTCGGTGACGATCGGCATGTCGAGCTCGGCAGACGCCTCGCACAGCAGGTCGAGGCCGGCGGGGCCCATGCCCTGGTAGGCGTAGGGGGAGGTGCGGGGCTTGTAGGCGCCACCGCGCAGCATCGTGGCGCCGGCGGCCTTCACGCGGCGTGCGATGCGGATGAGGTTCTCGCCCTCGACGGAGCAGGGACCGGCGATGACCTGGAACTGGTCGCCGCCGATCTTGACGCCGTGGCCGCAGTCGATGACGGAATCCTCGGGGTGGAATTTGCGGTTGGCACGCTTAAAAGGCTCGGAGACGCGCTGCACGCGCTCGACGACATCCATAGACTCGAGCAGGAACGGGTCGATCTTGGTCGTATCGCCCACCAGGCCGATGATCGTCTCGTTCTCGCCGCGCGAGACGTCGGTCTTCAGGCCTTTTTTCTCAATCCAGCTGACGATATGGCTGACGGCCTCGTCGCTGGCGCTCTGCTTTAGAATTGCAATCATGGTGTGCCTCTCACCTCGATGGATAACTTTTGCAAAAACGGCCCGCATCGCGAGCCGTGTATATATGGTGCATGAGAGTTTATACTATCTGACTCGCTTTTGCCTTCTAAAGTGGGCCGTTGCGCCGCGTCTTCCTCGGAATTGCAAAGCTTTTTCTTTTATTTTGATAGCCCGTGGCGCACTTGGGTATAATGCCAGTCGTTCGCCCTATTAGCTCAGGGGATTAGAGCGTCTGCCTCCGGAGCAGAAGGCCGTTGGTTCGAATCCAACATGGGGCACCATCGAACGTAAGACCGTCCGAACCTCGCATGGTCCGGGCGGTTTTTCTTATACCGACGCGACGTGATGGGACGTGGTATGGCAGCAACGGATATCGAGCGCGGACTCTCGACCGCCGAGGTCGAGGAGCGCATCGCCGCCGGTAAAATCAACCGCAACATGGAACTCAAGACCAAGTCGGTCAAAGAGCTCATCATCGAGAACCTCTGCACGCTGTTCAATTTGATCAACGTGATCTTGGCGTTCCTGGTCATTTTGACCGGTTCGTTTAAGAATCTGACGTTCCTGTTCGTGGTGTTCCTCAATACCGCTATTGGCGTCATCCAGTCCATGCGTTCCAAGAAGATGGTCGATAAGCTCACGCTGTTGACCTCCAAGAAGGCCATCGCGGTGCGCGACGGCGCCGAGGTGGAGCTCGACCTGGACCAGATCGTGCTCGACGACATCATCCGCCTGGGGCGCGGCGACCAGATTCCCGCTGATGCCGTGGTGGTTTCGGGCGAGGCTCTCGTGAACGAGAGCCTGCTGACGGGCGAGAGCGACCTTATTAAGAAACAGCCCGGTTCCGAGCTCATGAGCGGCAGCTTTATCGACTCGGGCCTGCTGCGCGCCCGCGTGATCCATGTCGGCGCCGACAACTACGTGGCCAAAATAAATAACGAGGCCAAGTACGTCAAAAAGGTCAATTCCGAGATCATGAACGCGCTTAATGCCATCGTGCGCTTTGCGAGCATTATCATGATCCCGCTCGGTTTGGCGTTGTTTGCCTCGAGTGTGAGCGAGCTGTGGGATGCCGCGGGAACCCCGGGCGATAGCGCGCTTTCGTGGTGCTTCTCCGAGCTGTTGGCTGGTCATGTGCCTTCGTCGGCGCTGCTGTCCACGGTGGGCGCCCTGCTGGGCATGATCCCGCAGGGCCTGGTGCTGCTGACCTCGTCGGTGCTCGCCATCGCCACGGTGCGCCTGGCGCGTCGCAAGGTGCTGGCACAGCAGCTCTACTGCATCGAGACGCTCGCTCGCGTCGACGTGCTGTGCCTGGACAAGACGGGCACCATTACCTCGGGTCGTATGGAGGTCGAGGGCACCTACCCGCTGCCGGTTGAGGGTGTTGGCTTTGGCGTGGACTCGGACGAGGCGACTGTTCCCGTCGATACCACGGTGCTCGATTTTGCGCTGGCTAACGTCGCGCGTGCGACTTCGGCCGATGCCAACGAGACCTGCCAGGCGCTGCTCAACTATTACGCCGATCGTCCGGTCGAGGTGTCCGAGCCGCTGTCGGTCATTCCGTTCTCGTCGTCTAAAAAATGGAGTGGCGCTTCGTTTGCGCAGGGCTCCTATGTGATGGGCGCCGCGCAGTTTGTGCTTTCGGAGCGTGTGTTTTCGCAGGTCGAGAATCGTGTCGCCGAGCTTGCCGATACCTGCCGCGTGCTCGTGGTGGCTCGCGTGGACGGCTTTACGCCCGATGGCGATATGGTGGGCGAGGCCGAGCCCGTGGGCTTTGTGACCATCCGCGACGAGATTCGTACCTCGGCGGCCGAGACCATCGGCTACTTTAACGAGCAGGGCGTGACCCTCAACGTGATCAGCGGCGACGACCCGCGTACGGTGTCGTCGATCGCGCGCGTGGTGGGCGTGCCGGGGGCGGACGCTTATGTGGACGCCACGACGCTCGATACGCCGGCCAAGCTCGATGCCGCAGTGGACCGCTACCATGTCTTTGGTCGTGTGACCCCGCAGCAGAAGCGCGAGCTCGTGCAGGCGCTCAAGCGCCGCGAGCACACCGTGGCCATGACGGGCGACGGCGTCAACGACGTGCTGGCGCTCAAGGAGGCCGACTGCTCCGTCGCCATGGCGGCCGGCTCCGATGCCGCGCGCAACGTGGCCGAGATCGTACTCGTCGACAACGATTTTGCCTCGATGCCCGCCGTGGTGGCCGAGGGCCGTCGCTCCATCAACAACCTACAGCGTTCGGCCTCACTGTTCCTGACCAAGACGCTGTTCTCGATGGGCCTGACGGCGCTGTGTATCGCGCTGCCGCCGTACCCCTTCGAGCCCATCCAGATGACGCTCATTAACTTCTTCTGCATCGGCGCGCCGGGCTTTGTGTTGGGCCTGGAGCCCAACAATGCTCGTGTGAAGGGTGCGTTTTTGAGCAACGTACTCAAGCGTGCACTGCCGGCGTCGATTGCGGTCATTTTGGCTGCGGCGCTCGATATCTTTGTGGCGCGCGTGTTTGGCTTTAGCCAGCTCACGCTGTCTACGATGTGCCTGCTTACGTCGTGCGCGGCGAGCGTCAGCCTAATCTGGCGCATCTCGCAGCCTCTCACGCCCTTACGTGTGGTGCTCTTTGTGTTTGTAGTCGCCGGCATCCTGGTGGGCGTTATCGGATTCCCGGAGCTGCTGTCTATTGCCAACCTGTCGATGGGCCAGATGGTTATCTTGGCTGTTATCGTGGTCTTTACCTGCTCGGTGTTCTTTAAGCTCGCCCCGATGATGGATTCGCTCAAGCCGCGTCGTCGTCATGCCGCAACTGGTTTTGGCCGTGGTGTGCGCGTCCACCTGGGTCGCGGTGGCGGCAAGGTGAGCTCGACGGGTTCGACGGCCGAGCGTTTTGCCAAGCGCGTCGCCGCCGACATGGCGCAGCGCCGCGAAGATCGCACCGCTCGCGAGGCCGAGGCCCGTGCACTCGAGGGCGTGGCCCAGGCCCAGCCCAAGAAAAAGAGGAGTACCGGAGCCAAGCGCTCTCGCGTGACCAAGTCCGCCCAAGGCATCAAAGTCTCGATGCCAAGCAAAAAGAAGAAGTAACTACGCGCCCTGGCGATGTTGAATTGGTGCCTTGCTCCTGTGGGGCCGTGGCGATGTTATGCTCTAACCTCGATTGTTTGAATTGCTTCGAAAAGAGGATGCCGTGATCTGCCCGCATTGCCTTAAGACTATCGAGGACGGCGCCTCGTTCTGCCCCTACTGCAACGCCTATGTGGGTCCGGGAGATGGCCCCGAGCACACCGAGTTCGTGTTCTGCGAGGGCTGCGGTGCCCGTCTTTCTCCGCATGATCGTACGTGCCCCAAATGCGGACGCCCCGCTCCGGGTATCCTCTCCGAGGACGCGGCCGCATCCGACCTGGCAGCGGGCCGCACGGCGGGCTTTCCGCGCCTAACGCAAGAGCAGATCGATACCGAGGTGCCGCATGCGCCGGCCTCTGCCGCTGCGGTGCTTTCGGACGCCGCCGATCCTAACGAGACCTGCGTGTTGCCGGCTTTCGATAAGGATTTCGGGATCCCCAAGGTCGATATTCCCACGCCCGTTTCCCTGCATGACGATGCTCAAAAAACCAAGCGCAAGGTGCACCCCGACGAGGACGCCTATCACAAGCACAAGCGTCATATCCCCAAGCCGCTCATCGTCATCGCGGTCCTTGCCGTCCTTTGCGGCGGTGCCTATTGGTTCGTGACGGTCGATCCCATGGGTGTCATGCCTGGCTTCTACGACCAGTTTGGCCAGGCCGCGCAGACGACCTTCCCTACGCGCCAAAAGGGCGAGGCGACTGAGGACGATACCAAGCAGGACGATTCTGCCGAGGTGGTCCAGGAAGAAACCGTGCTCACCGATGATCAGCTCTATACCAGGCTCGACGGTCTGTATCAGACCATCGTGTCCTACGGTGATGAGGACCAGATCGGCGAGGTCATCGATTCCTTTAACAACGGCTATCTCCGATCGCCGCTGTCCACCCGTCAGGAGCTGTCGCAGAGTGCCTACGCCCTGCGCGACCAGATCAAAAAGACGCAAGATGAGCTCAACAACCTTAAGTATCAGGACGATACGGTCTATGCGGATGACATCGCGCACTTAAAGCAGCTTGCCGAGTGGATGTACGAGCGCGTCGACGTGATCTGCCAGAGCTGGGATATCTCGCTGGCCATTCCTGATGGTGAGTCGATGAGTTCCCACCAAAGCGAGATCCTGGCGCCCATCGCGCAGGGCGGCAACAGCGCGCTGAACCAGTACGACGCCAATGTGGGTTCCTGGAAGCCGCAGCAGCGTTCCTAAAATTAGTTCGCCATAGTCGGCATAACCTACGTGCGCAATTGATGTAAGCGCATGCTTATTGCTACAATTCGTACAAATATGCTTTAAACGCACGAGGAAGGAACCACATGTTTGGTTTTAAGAAAGAGCTCTACACGCCCGAGTATCAGCTTGCCGGCGACGAGTGCGCCGTTATCGAGACGTCGAAGGGTACCATCAAGGTCAAGTTTGACGGCGAGGGTGCTCCCATTCATGTCGCGAACTTCTGCGAGCTTTCCACGATGGGTTTCTACGATGGCCTTAAGTTCCATCGCTATGTGCCCGGTTTTGTCATCCAGGGCGGCGACCCCAATACCCGCGATATGTCCGGCGCCGACGTCGCTGCCGGTCTTGAGGGCCCCGACGGCATGCCCGGTACCGGTGGCCCCGGCTACTGCATCAAGGGCGAGTTTGCCACCAATCCGCGCAACAGCCATGTCGATGGCGCCCTTGCCATGGCACGCTCCATGGACCCCGATTCCGCGGGTTCGCAGTTCTACTTCTGCCTGGGCGCCCAGCATAACCTCGATTCCGGTTACACCGTCTTTGGCACCACGGTCGAGGGTCTCGATGTGATTTCGCAGCTGCGTGCCGGCGACGAGATCGTCCACGTCGAGATCGTTCACGAGTAAAGGGGACTTCCTTGAATAGCCAGCTGATCCAACAGGGCCGCGCCGCTTACCGCGCGGGTGATTTTTCCGCTGCAGCCCAGATGCTTGGTGCGGCAAAGACTCCCGATGAGATTATGGGCGAGGCCGATCACCTTCGTGGCAACGCCTTGATGCACCTGGGCATGTATGCCGAGGCCGCCGAGGCCTATGCCGCCGCCCTCAACGACGGCACCTACGGCAAGCGCGGCGCGCTGCTCACCAACCGCGGCAAGGCGCTCGCCGCCGTGGGCGACTACACGACGGCCGCTCAGGCGTTTTCTGCCGCTACGCAGGATGCTTCCTATGCCACGCCGTTCAAGGCCTATCTGGGCCTGGGTAACGCGCTGTTCCAGTCGGGCGACTATGCCAACGCAGGAACTGCCTTCCGTCAGGCTGCCATCGACGGCGCCAATCCGGCTCCTGCCGCCGCACTCGGCGAGCTCGGTCGTTGCTTCATTAAGCTCGGCCGTCCGGCGGATGCCGTGGAGACCTACCGCACGGCTATCGACTTTGCCGGTCCCCGTGACGACACGCGTGCGCTCAACGCCGGCATGGGTCAGGCGCTTTCTGCCGCCGGCCGTCCCTCCGACGCACTCGACGCCTTTAACGCCGCTACTGCCGATGGCATCTACCAGCTCACCTCCGAGCAGGCCGATGAGCTTGCCCGCGTGCACGATTCGCTTGACGCGCTGTCTGCCCAGACGGCTATGGCCACGGCTCCGGCGCCCGCGATGGACGCTCCTGCCGTCGATCCGCTCGATCCTACGGGCGCGACCGGTCAGTTTATGCCCGATCCCTCGGACACCGGCTTCTTTACGCTGTCCGAGTCCGAGATGGTCCAGCAGGACCGTCAGGATCGTAAGCAGGCCAAGGTCCGTCGTCGCCATCGCCACACGGGTCTCAAAGTCTTCATCGTGCTGCTTCTGCTCATTTTGATCGCCGCGGGCGGTCTGGGCTTTGCCTACACGCGCGGCTTTGGCTTCCCGTCTCAGGAGTCTGTCGTTTCCGATCTGTTCCAGGCTGCCGGGGACGGTGACACCGCAAAGGCCGAGTCTTGCCTGGCCTCGAGTCTGTCCGAGGACGCCAAGTCGATGATCATCTCTTCGATTCCGCAGGGCGCCACCGTGTCCGTCGAGGGCATGGATCAGTCCATGACCGAGACGACCGCTAAGGTGAAGGCATCGCTGTCCAAGGGCGGCGAGCAGGAGTACACCGTCAAATTCGTGCGCTCCGACAACCATATCGGCTGGGCCGTTTCCTCGCTCGATATGGATTTCTCGGCTGCTGACAACCGGTAGTGACCTTATGGGATTTAGCTTTGCCCGGCGCTTCACCGCAAGTGAGGTGCCGGGCTTGCGCTAGTATGATGAGCTAGTAGTTTTCCAGCAATCATCCAACACATCAGGAGTTGCGTTGTTTTCTTTGATGGATATGTTCTTCGGTAGCTATGCGGGCGATCTTGCCATCGACCTCGGCACCGCAAATACGCTTGTCTCCGTGCGCGGCAAGGGCATCGTCATTCGTGAGCCCTCCGTCGTCGCCATCGACAAGAACGACGAGCGCATCCTGGCGGTCGGTATCGAGGCAAAGCGCATGCTTGGCCGTACGCCCGGCAACATCGTGGCCGTTCGTCCCCTGAAGGACGGCGTCATCGCCGACTTCGATGTTACCGAAGCCATGCTTCGCTACTTTATCGACAAGGCTTCCGAGAAGCGCTATCCGTGGACCCCGCGTCCGCGCGTTGTCGTCTGCGTTCCCTCCGGCGTCACGTCGGTCGAGAAGCGTGCCGTATTTGAGGCCACGATCCAGGCCGGCGCTCGCCAGGCCTACCTGATCGAGGAGCCCATGGCTGCCGCTATCGGCGCCGACCTGCCCGTCGAGGAGCCCACCGGCTCCATGGTCATCGACATCGGTGGCGGTACCACCGAGGTTGCCGTTATCGCTATGGGCGGCATCGTCGTCTCGCAGTCCATCCGTATTGCCGGCGACGAGTTCGATCAGGCCATCCTCACGCACGTTCGTGATGCCTACAACCTGGCCATCGGCGAGCGTACGGCAGAGGACATCAAGATCAAGGTCGGCTCCGCCGTGCCGCTCAAGGACGAGCTCGATGTCGAGGTCAACGGCCGCGACGTGATCACCGGTCTGCCCAAGACCGTGCGCATCGAGAGCGAGGAGATTCGTCGCGCACTCAACAAGCCACTCGACGAGATGGCCAAGGCCGTCAAGGACGCACTCGACGCTACGCCTCCCGATCTTGCCTCTGACCTTATGTACTACGGCATTTTGCTGACCGGTGGCGGCGCGCTGCTGCGCGGTCTCGACGTGCGCCTGCGCGATGAGACCGGCGTTTCGGTCAACGTCAGCCCCACGGCGCTCGATAACGTTGTTAACGGCTGTGCCCGCGTGCTCGAGGCCAATGCGTTTGATGGCGGCTTCGTCCAGACCAATGCTTAATTTCCAAAAGGTGGATTCCATTTGGCACGATCTTCGGGTTTCTCCACAAATCTGAATACCAAGCGACAATCAACGGGTATGCGCCCGTTGATTGTTTTCAGCCTGATTTCGGTGTTGCTGCTCACGTTTTACATCCGCGAGGGCGAGGCAGGACCGATTCATGCCGTGCGTTCGGGCGTAACGACGATTACCTCGCCGGTGCGCTTTGTGGGCTCGGCTGTGGCGGCTCCCTTCAATGCGATCGGCAACGTGTTCTCTAACCTTACGGCGTCGCAGGACACGCTTGACGATCTTAAGAAGCAAAACGAGGAACTGACCTCTAAGGTTGCTGAGCTCTCCGAGGCTCAAAAGACCGCCGAGCGTCTGGAGGGGCTGGTCGGCCTGCAGTCGACCTATAACCTCAAATCGACCGCAGCTCGTATTGTTGGTGCCTCGGGCGATGCCTGGACCTCGACCGTCACCATCGACAAGGGCTCTGCCGACGGCCTTACCATCAACATGCCTGTGACGAGTTCGGCCGGTGTTATCGGCCAGATCATCGAAGTCTCGGCCAAGACGTCCACCGTGCGCCTGATTGGCGACGAGAACTCGGGCGTGTCCGCTATGGTGCAGGACACGCGCGCCCAAGGCATGCTGCAGGGTCAGGCTGACGGCACGCTGCGTCTTGAGTACGTGAGCGTCGACTCCGATGTTAAGGTTGGCGACATCATCGTGACCTCGGGCATTGGCGGTGTGTTCCCCAAGGGTCTACCGCTCGGCACCGTCTCGTCGGTCGAGAAATCGGCAAACGACGTGTACTACACCATTGTGGTGCGCGCCCAGACCACGGCCGAGAACAACGAGGAAGTGCTGGTCATCACCTCGCTGACCGACGAACAGTCGGCCTCGGATGAGGACGTGAGCACGGCCAACAGCACGCCGCAGGGAATGTCGCGCGATGCTGCGACCAAGACGAAGGACGAGAGCTCGGATGACAGTTCCGACACGTCCGAGACGACCGATTCCGGCTCGAGCGAATAGGGGGCATGTCCATGGATCTACACGAGCAGGGGATGAGCTCCCGCACGTTTGTAATCGCCGCCATTGTGTGCGTGCTGCTGCAGGCAGGCCTGGCACCGCAGATCTCCATTGCGGGCGGTCGCGTCAACTTCATGATTATCCTGGTGTGCCTAAGCGTGTTCTCGGGCGACCCGACCCGTGCCGTCGTGTGCGGTTTTTGCAGCGGCTTGTTCTATGACCTGTCCGCTGCCGTGCCGGTGGGCGTTATGTCGCTCCTGCTGACCGTGGGTTCTTTTGCCCTGGTGCACAGCGCCGTCGGTCAGACGGGCGGTACCCCGAGTGCGCGCGGCGTCACTGTGGGCGCCTTTGCGCTCGTCATTAATGTGATTTACAGCATCATCTTGCTGTTTATGGGTTTAGAGACGAGCTTTGTTGTGGCGATCTTCGGCCATGCGCTGCCGTCCTCGATCCTGACGGGTCTGGTTGCCATTCCGTTTTTGATGTCCGGCGTCGTGCCGCAGTCCGGCTATGGATTCTCCGCACGTGGCGGACGCCAGACGGGTATGCGCTTTAAGCCCAAGACCCGCAAGCTCAAATAGGGGAGGCCCGTAGATGTCTTCCCAGTTGACGGTTATTATCGCCGGTATCGTGCTGGTTGTGGCCATCGTGGTCGCGCTGGTCATCATGCGTCGTGGCGATTCCCGTTTTACCTACGATACGCAGCATGGAACGGCCCCGCGCGCCACCGAGGGCGAGGGCAATACCGCGGCGACCGCCTTTAAGGGCCGCTTTTCCATCCTCACCACGGGTGTGGGCGCGATGTTTGCGGCGCTCGCCGTCAAGCTGTGGGGCATGCAGATGGTCTCGTCGGACTATTACGAGAAGCAGGCTAATAGCAATCAGACTCGCACTGTTACCACTCCCGCTGTGCGCGGCCGCATCCTCGACCGCAATGGCGTGGCGCTTGTCCAGAACCGTCCCTCACTTGCTGTCGTGGCCTACCGCGACCTTGCCGAGGATGAGGTTCTGGTTCGCCATCTTGCCAACGTGCTCGGAATGCCTTACGTGGCGGTCCTTCGCAATATTCAGGACAATACAGAGGGCGCTCAGAGCCTGCATACCATCGCGACGGACGTCCGTCGCTCCACGGTCGCCTATATTCAGGAGCATGCCGGCGAGTTCCCGGGCGTCAAGATTGCCGAGCGTACCGAGCGCCAGTATCCATATGGCGAGACGGCATGTCATATCTTGGGCTATACCGGCACCATTACCTCCGAGCAGCTCGAGGCCCAGAATAAGAAAACCTCTGGCGATGATGATGCTTCTGCTGGCAAGATTACGTACCAGTCGGGCGATATCGTGGGCCAGGCGGGCGTTGAGAGCTACTACGAAAACCTGCTGCAGGGTATTCGTGGCGAGCAGACCGTCAAGGTCGATGCCTCGGGCAATGTGACCGGTCAGGCCGGCGCCGTGCCCGCGAAGGCCGGCTCCGACATTAAGCTCACGCTCGACCTTAAGATCCAACAGGCCTGTGAGACGGCACTGGCGAGCGCTATCGAGCTTGCCAAGACCACTGGCTACAGCAATGCCGGCAACGGCGCTGTGGTGTGTCTCGATCCCAACAATGGCGAGATCCTGGGCATGGCGAGCCAGCCCAAGTTCGATCCGTCCGTCTTTATCGGCGGCGTCTCAAATGACGTGTGGACCGAGCTCAATGATGACAAGGGTTCGCACCCGCTGCTCAACCGCGCCATTAGCGGACAGTACATGTCGGCTTCGACCATCAAGCCGCTCTCGGCACTGGCCGGTCTTGAGTTTGGAACCTACACGTCGGGGCAGACGACCAACTGCACGGGCTATTGGACGGGTCTGGGCAAGTCGTGGGGCAAGTACTGCTGGCTGCATTCCGGCCACGGCACCATGACGCTGCAGTCGGGTATCGCCAACTCGTGCGACCCCGTCTTCTACGACATGGGCAAGGCGTTCTTTTATGACGAGAAACATTCCGAGGGCCTGCAGGAGGTCTTTCGTCGCTGGGGTCTAGGCAAGACCTGCGGTATCGATCTGCCGAGTGAGGGCGCGGGCCGTATTCCCGATGCCGAGTGGAAAGAGTCGTACTTCACCGACGCCTCTGCCGAGGACCGCAAGTGGAATGCCGGCGATATGACCAACATTGCTATCGGTCAGGGTGACATCCTGGTGACGCCCCTGCAGATGGCGTGCGCCTATATGGGTCTTGCCAACGGCGGCAAACAGTACGTGCCTCACGTGTTTTTGTCTGCCGTGTCGCGCGATGGCGACGGCGATGCCTATAAGTACAACGGCAAGGGCAAGAAGAAGCGCCTGGAGGCCAAGATCAACAGCGATTCGGATTTGGCTCTAGTTCGCAACGGCATGCACGACGTGATTTACACGGCATCGACGTCCCTGGCGGCGCACTTTGGCACCCTGACGCCGCAGGTATACGGCAAGTCGGGCACGGGCGAGAAAAGCGGCGAGGACGAATACGCTTGGTTCTGCGCCTATGCACCGGCCGATGACCCCAAGTATGTCATCGCTACTGTCCTGGAGCAGGGCGGCGGCGGCTCGGATACCGCGATGCATGTCGTGCGCGACGTGCTCGGCGTGATTTATGACGAGCCCGATACCTCTTCGGCCTCGGGCGATTCTTCGGTTCGATAGGAGGTTGCGATGGATTTTTCTCCGGCGGATCTGTTCCGTTCAACCAAGACCGGCTCTCGCAGCAGCCTGGACCGTGTCAACAAGCAACTTTCGGCCTCGCGCGGCACGTTTCGCCAAAAGGTGCATATCGGTGTGCTCGTGGCTACTGTGGCGCTCGTCGCCTACGGTGCCATCATTATCTGGTCGGCTTCGCAGTTTAAGGCCGATGCTTCGTTCTCACGTCATCTGCTGGGAATTGGCATCGGAGCGGTGCTGGCGGTGCTCGTCTGGCGAACCGACCTGCGCGGTATTTCCAATTTCTCGACGGCGTTACTCGTCATCGACCTGATCGTGATCTTCTCGCCCAAGATTCCGGGTCTGTCCTATACGGGCGGTCTGGGCATGACGGGCTGGATCAAGATTCCCGGTATCGGCTTGACATTCCAGCCGGTTGAGCTTGCCAAGCTCATCACCATCTTCTTTATTGCTACGCTTGGCTCGCAGTATAACGGTCGCATCGATACTGTTCGCGACTACGTCAAGCTCTGCGGCATGCTGTCCATTCCGTTTTTGGCCGTCGTCGCCATGGGCGACCTGGGCTCGGGCCTGGTCGTGCTGGTTTCGGGCGCCATCGTCATTTGCATGAGCGGTGCACGCCGCGAATGGGTGCTGTCGACCCTGGCCCTGCTCGTGGGCCTGGTGGCCCTCGTCCTGGCGCTCGATTCGGTCTTTGATTCGCTGCTCGGCCACGATGTGCTCATCAAGCAGTATCAGATGAACCGTCTGACGGTCTTTATCGACCCCGATAATGCCGATTCGGACGATGCCTACAACCTGCAGCAGTCGCTTATCGCCGTTGGCTCGGGCGGCTTCTTTGGTAAGGGTTTGGGCCATGCGACGCAGTCAGCCGGCGGCTTTCTGCCTGAGTTCCACACCGACTTCGTCTTCGCCTTTCTGTCCGAGACCTTTGGCTTTTGTGGTTCCTTTTTGCTCCTCTGCCTCTACGTGCTGCTGATCTTTTCGACGATTCGCGTCGCCTTTAAGTGTGAGTCGCTGTTTTTACGTCTTTCGTGTGTGGGCATCGTTGGCATGTGGGCGTTCCAGACCTTCGAAAACATCGGCATGTGCATCGGCATGATGCCGATTACCGGTATTCCGCTACCGTTTATTAGCTTTGGCTCGTCTTCGATGATGATTCAGCTGCTGACGGTGGGTATCGTACAATCCATATGGCGGCATCGTTCGGGCGCCGCGTAACCGCTGGAGGGGTTTGCTATGAAAATTCCCGTAGATAAGCTGACCCGCGCTTTTAAGATGGGCGCGTCCGTTAAGAGGGATTCCGATACGCCGGTGCGCGTTTCGGTCTATCTGGATTCGTCCGCCTCGCGCTTTCTGGCCGAGACGGTGCGTGACGCCTTTGTGCCGCAGACGACCTCGGGCATTGTGCGCGTCGAGCGTCTGGGGGAGGAGCGAATTGCTCCAAAGACCGATACCGATGTGGTACTGGTGCTCTCGTGTGGTTCCGATCGCTTGGAGAGTGCCGTGCAGGAGCTCGTGATCGCCGGCGCACCCGTGTGCGTGCTTGCCGAGTCTGCTGTGGAGGTGCCGTTTATCGAGGAGTCTACGCCCATGCTCGGCGTGGTAGCGGCAACCGATAAGACGTATCTGCTCGAGACGCTTGCCCGCTGGATTCTCGACCGCACCGACAAGGAAACGGCTTTTGCGGCGAACTTTGCCTTCATGCGCATCGCGGCGGCCAATCGTATCATCACCTCGTGCGCGCTCACCAATATGGCGACCGGTGCACTGGTGTTTTTGCCGGGCGCCGATTATCCCGTTATGGCGCTGGCGCAGGTGGGCATGCTCTTTGAGCTCGCTGCCGTCTTTGGACGCGGCATTAAGCCTGAGCGCGGCTACGAGGTCGCGGGCGTGCTTGCCGGCGGTCTTGTGATCCGCGCGGTCACCCGCGCGCTCGTCAAACAGACGCCGCATATTGGGTTTGCCGTCAAGGCGCTCACTGCTGCCGCGGGCACCTACGGCATGGGCCGTGCGCTTGTTTCGCTCTACGAGCGCGATGTCGACTACAGCCGTGCCAACGAGGTGGTCACTGCCACGTTCTCCCGCGTTCGCGATCTGGTGACCACGGTCGCGGGCGCTACCCGTCCTATGGCGTCCTACCAAGACGCATCCGATCTCGCTGCTTAGGGGTTTTCCGTTGCGCGTTGCATACCAAGACTGTTTTCATTTAATTGAGCCGTTGCTCGCCAAGGTCGAGAAGCCGAGCCGCTATATCGATCACGAGTGGGGCACGCTTTCCAAGGCCGATGCCGACTACCGTTGCTGCCTGATCTATCCGGATGTGTACGAGGTCGGTCTGCCCAACCAGGGCATCGCCATCCTCTACAACATCCTTAACCAGGCCGAGGGCATCTCCTGCGAGCGCGGCTATGTGCCGTGGCCCGATATGGGCGACGCCATGCGCGAGGCGGGTATTCCGCTGCTATCGCTCGAGGGTGCAGCGCCGGTCGCTTCGTTTGATATCGTCGGTCTGCATGTGCCGCACGAGATGGCGGTGACGAACTTCCTCGAGGCTTTGGACCTCGCTGGCATTCCGCTGTTAGCGGCCGACCGAGGTGAAGACGACCCAATCATCATCGCCGGCGGTCCCTCGGTGTACAACCCCGAGCCGTACGCGGCCTTCTTCGATGCCATCCTCATCGGTGAGGGCGAGGAATCGCTGCTCGAGACCTGCCAGCTGCATCGCCGCCTGCGTGACGAAGGGGTCCCGCGCGCGCAGATTGTCGAGCAGCTTGCATCCATTGCCGGCAACTACGTGCCGTCGCTCTATGAGGTTCGTCACGACGAGCCCTGCTCGCCGCATGGCTACACCGTGCCGCGTGAGGGCAAGGATGCGCCGACCGTGGTCTACAAGCGCGTCGTCGAGGATTTCGGCGCCACGAATCCGCTGTCGCAGTCGTGCGTGCCCTATGCGCAGCTGGTTCACGACCGCCTGTCTATCGAGATCCTGCGCGGCTGCGCCCGCGGCTGTCGTTTTTGTCAGGCCGGCATGACGTATCGCCCGGTGCGCGAGCGCTCGGCCGACCAGATCGTCTCGTCGGTGATTCAGGGTCTGGAAAAGACCGGCTATGACGAGGTGTCGCTGACCTCGCTTTCCACGACCGACCACTCCTGCATTCGCGACGTGCTCGGCAGGCTCAACCGTCGCCTGGAGGATACGGGTATACGCGTGTCTATTCCGTCGCAGCGCCTGGATTCGTTTGGCGTGGATATGGCCGAGTCGGTCGCCGGCGAAAAGAAGGGCGGCCTGACGTTCGCGCCCGAGGCCGGTAGCCAGCGCATGCGCGACATCATTAACAAGAACGTGACCGAGGAGGACCTGGACCGTGCGGCCAAGGCGGCCTTCGAGGCCGGCTGGAACCGCATGAAGCTCTACTTTATGATGGGCCTTCCCGGCGAGCGCGATGAGGACATCGTGGCCATCGCCAATCTGGCCGATCACGTGCTGGAGCTCGGTCGTTCCGTGGTGCCCAAGGCTCGTCGCGGCTCGATCTCGGTGTCCATCTCGGTTTCGGTCTTTATCCCCAAGGCTGCCACGCCGTTCCAGTGGTGCCCGCAGCTCGACTACGACGACGTCAAGCGTCGCCAGAAGTTGCTTATCACGAGCGTTCGCAACCGTGCCGTCCGCGTGCATTACCACGATGCCGAGACCTCGCTCATCGAGGCCGCGCTTTCCCGCGCCGGTCGTGACATGACGCCCGTCATCATCGATGCTTGGCGCTCGGGCTCTCGCTTTGACGCCTGGGTAGAGCATTTCTCGCTCGATAACTGGAAGGAAGCTGCTGCCAAAAACGGCATCGACCTCAATGAGCTCGTGCACCTGCCCTACGAGTTGGACTGGCGCCTGCCGTGGGAGCACGTGAGCCCCGGCTGCACGCGCGGCTTCCTCGAGCGCGAGTACCGTCGCTCGCTCGAGGGCGTCACGACTCCCGACTGTACCCGCACGTCGTGCACCGGCTGCGGGATCTGCCCCACGCTCCACGCCAAGAATGTATTGATGGGTGATCGCGCATGAGTGAGCGCCTGACCGACAACCCCTCGCTCTTTAGGCTTCGTGTTCGCTATGGCAAGCGCGATCGCCTTAAGTACCTGGGCCATCTCGAAGTAATCCATACCATTGAGCGCATCGTGCGCCGTGCGGGACTTCCCTATGCCGTCACGCAGGGCTTCTCTCCGCACATGCGCGTGGGCTTCTCTTCGGCGCTGCCGGTGGGTACGTCGTCGACCTGCGAGTGGTATGACCTGTTTATGACCGAGTTCGTGGCGCTCGACGAGGCGTTTGGGCGCCTGGCTGCGGCGTCTCCGGCCGATCTGGCGCCCATCGAGGCGGCGTACATCGACGTGCGCACGCCGGCGTTGACGGCGCAGCTCACGCGCCTGTCGTATCGCATCGACCTGCACTTGGATCCCGAGGCGCCCGTAAGCGCCGACGAGGTGCGTCGTGCGATCGACACGCTGCGCGCGGGCCACGGCATCGACTACGCGCGCGGCAAAAAGAGCAAGCGCTTGGATTTGGATCACACGCTCGTGGGCTATGAGCTCACGGCGGGGGAGCGCCCGGACCATTTGGTGCTCATGCTCGACACCCATGCCGACAACGAGGGCTCCATGCGTCCGGAAATTTTGCTTTCTGCTGCTGATGTTTTGTTGCAGGGCTTGACCCCGGGCGTGGATGCACCTATTGTTTCCACCGGTATGCAAGACCTCGTGACCATCTGCT
The DNA here is from genome assembly GCF_040915545.1 of Collinsella aerofaciens. GTDB lineage: Bacteria > Actinomycetota > Coriobacteriia > Coriobacteriales > Coriobacteriaceae > Collinsella > Collinsella aerofaciens_BE. Next base: position 51,903 of record NZ_JBCPDH010000014.1, read on the forward strand.
CCTACGATGTCGAGCGTCAGAATCAAGCATGCGAGGACGACGAGGGCCGACTCGTCAGCCCCATACCTGTGCGAACTTGTGGATTTGCTCCACATACTCGTTGACGGGGGTATTTTCGCCTGCTACTATATTCGGCTGTTGCACTAACTGATGCATGAAGGGCAAGTAAACATGTACGCAATCGTTAACACGGGCGGCAAGCAGTACAAGGTCGCCACCGACGATGTCATCACCGTCGAGAAGATCGAGGGCAATGAGGGCGACAAGGTCACCCTGCCGGTTATCTTCCTCAACGATGGTAAGAAGATCGTCACCGATCCCGACAAGCTGGCCAAGGCCAAGGTTACCGCTCAGATCGTTGAGCAGTTCAAGGGCGAGAAGCAGCTGGTCTTCAAGTTCCACAAGCGCAAGCGCTATCGTCGTCTGAAGGGTCACCGTCAGCAGCTCACCAAGCTGAAGATCGTGAAGGTTCAGGCTACCTCCCGCGCCAAGAAGGCTGTCAAGGCAGAGGCTGAGGCTGTTGCCGAGGCTCCCGTCGCCGAGTAGATTACACTCGTAACGAAAGAGTAGGTATACACAATGGCACACAAAAAAGGACTCGGTTCCTCCCGTAATGGCCGTGACTCCCGCGGTCAGCGCCTTGGCACGAAGCGCTATGCCGGCCAGACGGTAACCACGGGCACGATTCTCGTCCGTCAGCACGGCACGCACATCCACCCGGGTGAGAACGTTGGCCGTGGTAAGGACGACACGCTGTTCGCGCTGGTCGACGGTACCGTTGAGTTCCACAAGGGTATCAAGCACAGGGTCAGCGTACGCCCGCTCGCGAACGCGTAATTCACCCTTCATAGAGCACATATGTGGGAGGCACTTGAGTTTTAGGATTCAAGGGTCTCCCTCTTTTTTGTAGGAGGCGATTCTGTTGTCACAGTTCACCGATATCAGCCGCATTAACGTGTGCGGCGGCGACGGCGGAGCCGGATGCATGTCGTTTAGGCGCGAGGCATTTGTCCCCAAGGGCGGCCCCGATGGCGGCGACGGCGGTCGTGGCGGCAATGTCGTCATCCAGGCCGATGCTCAGCTGTCTTCGCTGATCGATTACCGCTTTAAGCATCACTTTCGCGCCGAGCGCGGCACGCACGGGCAGGGTGCCCGTCGTAACGGCAAGAGCGGCGAGGACCTGATTCTCAAGGTCCCTATGGGTACCGTGGTGCGCGAGCTCGATCCCGAGACGCAGACCCCGATGTTTGAGATTGCCGACCTGGTGCACGACGGCGAGCGCGTCGTCGTGGCGCCCGGCGGTGCCGGCGGTCTGGGCAACACGCACTTTGTGACGTCGGTGCGTCGCGCTCCGGCCTTTGCCCAGTTGGGCGAACCGGCCGAGGAGCACTGGATCGAGCTCGAGATGAAGCTTATGGCCGATGCCGCGCTCGTGGGCTTTCCCTCCGTGGGTAAGTCATCGCTCATCGCGCGCATGAGTGCCGCCCGTCCCAAGATTGCTGACTACCCGTTTACCACGCTCGTGCCGAACCTCGGCATGGTGCGTGCCGGTGAATATTCTTACGTCGTTGCCGACGTCCCCGGTCTTATCGAAGGCGCGAGCGAGGGTAAGGGCCTGGGTCACCAGTTCCTGCGCCACATTGAGCGTACGGCCCTGATCATGCACGTCGTCGACATGACGGGTGGTTTTGAGGATCGCGATCCGGTCGAGGATTACCACATCATCAACCGCGAGCTCGAGCAGTATGGCGCCGAGCTTTCGGAGCGTCCGCAGATCGTCGTTGCCAACAAGTGCGATGCGCCGGGCACGGCCGACAAGATTGCCGACCTCAAGCGCGCAGCGCTCGACGATGGACATATGTTCTTTGCCGTGTCTGCCGTGACGGGCGCCAGTCTCAATACGTTGATGCTTGCCGTAGGTGAGCAGGTGGCCAAGCTCCGCGCCGAGCTGGCGGTCTCCGATGAACCGGTCGACCTGCGCGACGATGAGTGGGAGCGCCGCCGCCTGCAGCGTGAGAAGCGTTTCCGCATTGTCCAGGAAGAGCCCGGTGCCTTCCGCGTGGTCGGTCGTGCCATCGAGCGCATGGTCATCCAGACCGACTGGGAAAACGAGGAAGCCGTCATTTACCTGCAGCATAAGTTTGCGCGTATGGGTGTTGACGACGCGCTCGAGAAGGCCGGTTGCCGTGCGGGTGACGAGGTCCGCATTTGCCAGCGCGCCTTTGACTTTGAGGGCGCCGAGGACTTCTCGGAGTACGAGGAGCTCGAGGATGCTGGCGAGGACGTTGCCGTTGAAGCCATTGACGTGGCCGATGCTGCGGATGAGGGAGTCGAGGTTGTCGATGCGGCGGATGCCGCGGGCGATGCCGAGACCTCGGAGGGCGAGTAAGCCATGTCGCTGCGCGGTGGAATCGGTCTGCCCGAGCTTCCTCTAGAGGACGGGCAGGAGTTTAGGCTCGGCATTATGGGTGGCACCTTTGATCCCATCCATTACGGGCACCTGGTGACCGCCGAGCAGGCGCGCGAGTCGCTCGACTTGGACGCTGTGCTCTTTATGCCGGCGGGCTCTCCTGCCTTTAAGCTTGACAAGCCGGTGACGCCTGCCGAGGACCGTTATGCCATGACGGTCCTCGCCACCGCCGCGAACCCGGCCTTTTTGGCGAGCCGGTTCGAGATCGACCGTCCGGGTGTAACCTATACGGCCGATACGCTTCATGCCCTTCGCGACTTTTACCCGCCGCAGGTAAAGCTCTACTTTATTACGGGCGCCGACGCGATTATCGATATTGTGACTTGGCATGATGCCGAACGAATCGCTGAGCTTGCTACCTTTATTGCGGCGACGCGACCGGGCTTTGATATCGATACGGCGCGTGCCCGAATCAAAGAGTCGGGGCTGCCGTTCGACGTGCGCTATATTCAGATTCCGGCGCTGGCGATCAGCTCGACGAACATTCGCAAGCGAGTTGCCCGCGGTATGAGCGTGCGCTATCTTACGAGCGAGTCCGTGCTCGGCTACATTCGCAAACGCAGGCTATATGCCGATTTGGGCCAAGAAGATTTTGAGTGATGGGGGTCTACGTTGTCGGTAGAGGATCAGTTTGAGGGCGATGAGCACGCGCTGCTCAAGCGCATTCAAGAGCTGCTCGATGTTCGCATGAAGGATAAGCGCAAGCGCTATGTGCATTCGCTGGGTGTTGCCGAGACCGCACTTCATCTGGCCGAGGTCTACGGCGTTGACCGCTTTGATGCCGCTGCTGCCGGTCTGATCCACGACTGGGACAAAGTGCTCTCCGACGACGAGCTGGTTACGCGCGCTCTGCATTACGGCATTAAGATTGCCGGCTCTCCTTCCGCCGCGACGCCGCTTTTGCATGGTCCTGTTGCCGCCTATGAGCTTCCGCAGCTTTTCCCCGAGTTGTCGCCGGCCGTTTTCCAGGCTGTCGACCGTCACACCGTGGGTGCCTGCGACATGACGCCGCTCGATATGGTGGTCTTTGTGGCCGATGCCATCGAGCCCAACCGCCACGGCGACTATGCGCATGCGCTGCGCAAGATGGTGGGGGAGTCGACGCTCGATGAGTTGTTCTTCTCCTGTTTTGCGCAGGGTCTGGTCTACGTGATCCAGACCGGGCGTTATCTTTATCCCACGGCTATTACGATTTACAACCATTACGCCCAGCTGCGCTAGCTCGGGCTGTCTAGAAAGAGGTATTCCATGGCCGACGAGACCATGACCGACGAACAGATTCTTGAACGTGTGGAGCACAAGAGCTTCGCCGCCACGTCCGACCGCACTGCCGCCTCGCTGTCCGCGAGCGGTGTCGCCGCCGAGGATGTCGCCCGCGCCGCCGCGCAGGCCGCCTACGACAAGAAGGGCGAGGACGTGCAGGTGCTCGACCTGACCGAGCTTTCCGATGTGTGCGACTACTTTGTGCTCGCCACCGGTACCAACAACCGCCAGGTCGATTCGATCGTCGACGAGATCGAGGAGAAGGTCGCCGAGACTTGCGGCGAGCATCCGTTCTCCATCGAGGGCCGCGAGCAGAAGACCTGGATGCTCATGGACTACGGTTCGGTTGTCGTCCACGTCTTCACTCCCGAAGCCCGCGACTTCTACCGCCTCGAGAAACTCTGGGGAGACGCCCCCCAGCTTCCCCTCGACCTCCTCTAAATGATTTTTCTGGGACGGGGATTAAAAAAGGCTCTGTTAGACCAGGATTGACATACATGTGTCCCCACGGTGCCATATCGTTGACCCCGTAGACCGCGATGAT
>NZ_JBCPDH010000015.1:0-29226 GCF_040915545.1 Collinsella aerofaciens
GACGCGAGGTGCCTGGTGAGGCCCGCCCCGTAGGACGACGTCCCCTCCATCGCGACGCAGGCCGGCTCCCCGGCCGCCGCGATCGCCCCGGCGAGCGCCTCGTATCCCGCCGCGTCGGCGGGGAACCGGCGGGACAGGACCCTGCGGCCCCTCCAGTCCAGGACGCACAGCCAGTGCGAGTCGGCGTGGGTGTCGACCCCGCAGAAGACCGGCCCGCGGGCGCCGGGTGTCGATTCGTTTTGCATGTCTCGCTCCGTTCTTTCCGTGCTCGCCTGGACCGGGCAGACGGCACACTGACGGGGCGCGATAGAATGCGGTTGTTCGGGTCCGCGGTATCGCTCCATGCTCCTATTAGGTCATGCGGCGGTCTCGGCTCGCCGCGGCCCGCGCGGGACATGTCAGGAAACGAGGGCAGCCCTGTGGGCGCCAGCGGAATGTGGGGTCACCGCGCGGTCCGCATCTGATGGTGTCGACGTCAATGGTATACGGGTGCATCATCGACGTCTTCAATACAGAAAATATCAGTGCGGAATGTTTTGGGAGGTAGCCCAAACAGCCCCGGCTGGGTCCTGTGTAGTCACCCTTTAGGCGGAACTCTCCTAATTATTTGGATGAGTCGTTTACTTACTTGTACTGTTACCGTCATCCCGCTGTTGTTGGGGTATGCTTTGTTCGTATGTAAACGTATGACATGTTGATGGGGGAGGGTGCTATGGCTCGCGAGAGTGCTCGTTCTAAGGATACGGCTAAGCCTGGCATCAAGGAAGTTGCGGCGGTGGCGGGGGTTTCGCCTACTACGGTATCTCGTGTGCTTAATAATCGTGGCTATATTAGCCAAGAGACCCGCGATAAGGTCCATGCCGCGATGAAGCGCATCAACTATACGCCCAACGATATCGCTCGTGCCATGCTCAACGGTCGCCTGAATCTTATCGGTATGATCGTCCCCTATGTCAGCAGTCCGTTTCATGCCCAAGTGGTCCAAGTCATTGAGCATACCCTGGCCGAAAACGGTTTTAAGATGCTGCTGTGCAATAGCGCCAATCGACCCGAGCTTGAGCGCTCTTATATCGACATGCTTCGACGCAATATGGTTGATGGCGTCATCGTCAACTCGCTTAATATCGGTGCCGAGGCGTATGCCGAGATGGGCTTGAGTCTGGTTGGTATCGACTGCGACCTTGGCGAAGCCTCTGTTCAGATTGCGAGCGACAGCTATAGCATCGGCGAACTTGCCACGCGTCGCCTGATCGATGACGGATGTTCACGCATCCTGTGCCTGCGCAGCAATAGCCGCATGCGCATGCCTGCCAATAAGCGTACCGATGCCTACCTCGATGTTGTTGAGCAGGCCGGTTTGCCCGCGCTTGTCCGTGAGGTCGAGTTCGTTAAGCCCGACGACGAAAAGAGTGCGGTCGTTGCGAAGATCCTCGATGAGAACCCCGATATTGACGGCATCTTTGCGGGAGACGACACGATGGCGGCTATCTGTCTTAACGTGATGAAGCAGCGCGGCTTGAGCGCTCCGGGCGATATTAAGGTCGTGGGCGCGGATGGTGCCCGCCGCACTATGACGTTTATGCCTGACTTAACAACCGTACGCCAAGATATCGATCGCATCGGAGAGCTCGCGGCGCAATCCATCATTGCTCTTATTAACGGCGAAAAGCCCGAATCGAATATCAAGCTCCCCGTTGAACTCATTGAGGGTAAAACCGCGTAGTTCATCCCGTGCCAAAAGAATTCCTCAAACACCTCTGATGACCGTTCGCCGGCATATGTCAACCGTTTGCCGACGACTGGAACTGCGAAAAGACGTATTGGTGTGAAAACGTTTGACATATGAAAACGATTGACATATCTTGCAGTTGTACCGAGTTAGTATCTCGTGAGAAAGGAAGTCTCGGATGCACAAGGTGTATTACCAGCCTGAGGGAATTTGGGTAGGCGACATCATGCCGTACGGCGAGGACGGCACGTTCTATCTCTATCATCAGCGTGACACGCGAAACCCCGGACCTTTCGGAGAGCCGTTTGGCTGGGCACTCGCGACAACCAAGGACTTCGTCAATTACAAAGACTTTGGCGAGAGCCTTGAGCGTGGCGGCGACGAGGAAGTCGACCAGTATGTTTATGCCGGCACGGTGTTTAAGGTGGGCGACAAGTACCATGCACTCTACACTGGTTGCAATCGCGATAAGGTCAAGGCACGCTTGATGAAGCAGGTTCTTCTTCACGCAACGAGTGACGACGCCGTCAAGTGGGAGAAGAACATCGCCGAGACGCTGCTTCCGCCCCAGGAGGGTTACGATGACCGCAACTGGCGCGATCCCTTTGTGCTTTGGGATGAGGAGAACGAAGAGTACATGCTCATCCTCGGCACGCGTGTGGGCGAGGACAAGCGTCTGATGACCGGTCGTCTGGTCAAGTTCACCTCCAAGGACCTGGATAGCTGGGAGTTCCAGGGCGACTGGTGGAATCCGGGCCTGTACACCATGTTCGAGATGCCTGATCTCTTTAAGATGGGCGACTGGTGGTATCTGGTGTTCTCCGAGTACAGTGATGGCAACAAGACCCGTTATCGCATGTCTCGCTCCATCAACGGTCCTTGGATCACTCCTGCGGACGATTCCTTCGATGGCCGCGCGTACTATGCCGCGCGTACCGCATTTGACGGCGAGCGCCGCGTTCTCTTTGGTTGGGTTCCTACGCGTGACGAGGGCGGCGACCCCAGCTCTTACCTGTGGGGTGGCACCTTTATGCCTCTCGAGATCGTTCAGCGTGCCGACGGAACGCTCGGCACCAAGCTTCCTGACAGCATGCTTGGCGCCTTTGGCGAGGCTAAAGCAGTCGAGGCCTTTGAGCTCTCCTGCAAGTCGGGCAAGGTCGAGCAGGTGCTCGCCGCGGATGCCGGTTCCACCTATATGCTCGATGCCGACATCGAGCTCGCCGGTGACGCTGCCGGCTTCTCGGTGAAGCTTGCCGAGGACGCCGAGTCCGGTCTTGCCTATGAGTTCCGCGCCAACCTGCGTGAGGGCAAGCTCGAGTTTACGGCGGCCCCCCAGTATCCGTGGTTCCAGGTCAACAACATGGGCCTCGAGCGTCCGTTGTTCTTTAAGGGCGAGGGCACTCATCATGTGCGCCTGGTCGTTGACGACGATATCGCGACCATCTTTGTCGATGATGTTGCGCTTAACGCTCGATTCTGCAATAAGCAGGGCCAGGGTGTGGCGCTGACGGTCACCGACGGTACGCTTAAGTGCGCAAATGCAACGATCGCGTCTCTGTAATGGCATCAAAACGTTTTATGATTTCGTAAGGGAATGGAGAGGAACATGGACTACAAAGTAGTGTCTCAGCAAGTCGTCGATAACGTCGGCGGTCTGGAGAACATCGAGGGCGCCACGCATTGCGTTACGCGTCTGCGTCTGGTGCTCAAGGATACGAGCAAGTACAACAAGGCCGAGCTCGAGAACATCGATGGCGTCAAGGGCGTGCTGTACAACAGCGGCCAGCTCATGATCATCTTCGGTACCGGTACCGTCAACAAGGTCTACGATGAGTTTATGGCTCTGACGGGCGTTAAGGAGATCAGCGCTTCCGAGGTCAAGGGCGCCGAGGCGGACAAGAAGGGCAAGTTCTTCTCGGTCCTCAAGGTATTCTCGGACATCTTTATCCCCATCATTCCCGCCTTCGTCGGCGCCGCTATCATCATCGGCCTTAAGTCGCTGATCGTTGCCAACGGCCTCTTTGGCATGGAGGGCAGCCTTGCCGATCACAGCGAGTTCCTCAAGAACCTCGCAAGCTTCTTTGCCATTATCGCCACCACGTTTGACTACCTGCCTGTCCTGGTTATGTACAGCGCGGTGAAGCGTTTTGGCGGTAACCCGATTCTGGGCATCCTCGTCGGTATCGTCATGGTTCACCCGAGCCTTATGAACCGCAACACGTTCGTTATGGACCCGACGGGTGCTGAGTACTGGAACTTTGGTCCGCTCTCCATTCCCATGGTTGCTTTCCAGGGTGGCGTGTTCCCTGCAATCCTGACTGCCTGGTTTATGGCCAAGGTCGAAAAGATTGCCCAGAAGTACATCCCCGAGGTCGTTTCGTTCGTCTTTGTCCCGACCGTTACCCTGATTCTTGCTAACGTCGCCCTGTTCACCGTGTTCGGCCCGCTCGGCAACCTGATCGGCGACGTCCTCGCCGGCGTAATCGATATCCTGTACAACAGGATGGGCGTCTTTGGTGCCTTTGTCTTCGCCGCGTTCCTGCAGCCGCTTGTCGTTACCGGTACGCATCAGTTCATCCAGGGTATCGAGGCAAACCTCGTTGCCACGACTGGCTTCAACTACATCCAGGCCATCTGGTCGGTTTCCATCATCGCCCAGGGCGGCGGCGCCATCGGCATGTACCTCATTCACAAGAAGCATTCCAAAGAGCGCAACATCTGCATGTCGTCCTTTATCCCGACGCTGGTCGGTATCTCCGAGCCCGCAATCTTTGCTGCAAACATGCGCTACTCGATCATCCCATTCATCTGCGCTTGCATCGGTGCAGGCTGCGGCGGTGCCTTCGTCAAACTCTTTGAGGTGCGCGCCATCGGTCAGGGTCTGACCGGCGTGCTTGGCCTGCTCATCGTCACGCCCGAGACGCTCGTGTGGTATGTGGCTGGCAATCTCATCGCCTTCATCGTGCCGATCGTCTTGATCTTTGCCTACAACAAGGCAAAGGGCGTGCCGACCACCGATGAAGAGGGCGCTGGCGCTGGCTTCGACGTTAGCTTCTAGTTGAGCCGTTCAGCGTAATGTGCGGATAAGTCCATTTGGGGAAGGGCGTTCGGCTCGTGTGAGTCGAGCGTCCTTTCCCATAGACGAGAAAGTCAACGGCGATGTTTAATCAAAAAAATAAGGTGACACGCGCGGACTATGAGCAGTGGCGTGCCGGACAGGATGAGACGGCGGCTCGCATCGCATCCGACCCCGATAGGCTTTTGTTCCATGTGGAGCCTGAGCTTGGCTGGCTCAACGACCCCAATGGTTTGGTTCAGATTGGTGATACGTATCACATCTATCATCAATACGATCCGTTCGATGCTGCGCATGGCGGTCCAGTGCTTTGGAACCATCTGACGACAAAGGATTTTGTGACGTACGAGAATCACGGCCCCGTGCTGTTCCCCGATTCCGATTTGGATTCGAGTGGAGCGTATTCTGGTTCTGCCTTTGTACGTGATGGCAAGATTCACTACTTCTATACCGGCAACGTCAAGCATTTTGACCGCGATGATTACGACTACGTGTTGACGGGCCGTGAGCAAAACCAAATTCATATGGTTGCCGAGAATCCCGACGAATTGGGCGAGAAGCGCATAGCTGTTGGGCCGGTCGATTACCCCGACGATATCGGTACGCACGTGCGCGACCCCAAGATCCTTGAACACGACGGTATCTACTACATGGTTCTCGGCGCTCGTACGAAAGACGATCGCGGGTGCGTGCTTGTCTATACCTCGCGTGATCTAGAGGACTGGGGCTATGCGACGCGCATTGAGCTGGGCGAGAAGTTTGGCTTTATGTGGGAGTGTCCTGATCTGTTTGAGCTCGATGGCGAGCTTATTCTCGTTTGCTGTCCGCAGGGCGTGCCCGCCGATGGCTGGCGTTACCGCAATCCGCATCAGTGCGTGTGGTTCTCCATCGAGGCCGATTGGGAGGCGCCGAGCTTTAAGATCGTCGGCCAGGGCATGCCTCCGATGGTCGATGCCGGTTTTGATTTCTATGCCCCGCAGTCCTTTGAGGACGCTGCAGGTCGGCGTTTGATGATCGGATGGTCGGGTTGCCCCGATGCGAAGGCGGAAAGCCCGACGATGGCGCGCGGGTGGCAGTGCGCGTTGACGGTGCCGAGAGAGTTGAGCATGCGCGGCGGCAAGCTCTGCCAGCAACCGGCGCACGAGATTGAGAGAATGCGCGGCAATTGCGTTCGCGCTGTAGGCGGTGAAACCGTTGAGGAGCCGGGTCGCCTGTTTGATCTTGTGGTTTCCTGCGAGGGAGCCAAGATGATCGAGCTCGAAATCCGCAAGGGTGTCTTTGTGCGTTATACGGACGGGATGCTTACCCTCGATATGGGCGACGAAGGCTATGGGCGCGACCAGAGGTCGATCGAGCTCAGCGAGCTTCGCGACCTGCGCGTGCTTTCGGACACTACGATGGTCGAGATTTTTGCCAACGGTGGCGAGGCAGCACTTACGAGCCGTACCTATTCGCCGGCGGTTCCGGCGATGGAGCTGCACGCCGAGGGTGCGGCGTCGATGGATTTCTACCGCCTCGCTCATTAACCGTGCATGGAGCACGATTGGACTTGTTGGGCGGAATGTGTCGCAGTTGCCGCGGCCAGCTACCGCTTATCGCGTATAGCGACCGTTTGCGGAATAAGTAACACTCCTTAATAAACCGTGTAGAATCTCAGATAAGCACGGAGTTTTCCAGGGAGACGCTGTCCTTTGTTGTGTGCAAGGGGCGGCGTCTCTTTGGCGCTCTGCCGCCGTTGTGCAACAGTGCGGCGACGCGTGCCATGTATTGAAAAGCCAATGTCGAGATGGGTCGTGATAATAATGGACAAGTACGTAATCGTGGTTGAGTCTGGGTCGGATGTGACGCCGGAGCTCTGCGAGCGCTACGGCATCGTGCGCGTGCCCATGCATGTCACGATTGGTGACGAGACCGTCGAGGACGGCTCGATCGATCCACTCGAGATTTATTCGCGCTGCAACGAGTTTGGTGTGATGCCCAAGACCAGCGGCTGTGCGCCTGCGGATTTTGCGCACGTATATGACCGTATCCATGCCGAGCAGCCCGATGCGACCATTCTGCATCTTGCGTACTCCGAAGTTACGACCTGCTCGCATCAGTCCTCCAAGATTGCAGCTAAGGGCCGCGACTACGTCTTCTCCATGGATACGCGTTTTGTCTCGGTGGGTCAGTCGTTGGTTGCCGTCGAGACTGCCAAGTATATCGAAGCCCATCCAGATGCCACCGTCGACGAGATCTTTGCATTTACGAACTCCGTCATGGACCGCGTGCTGTTGGGCTTTGTTCCTACCGACCTTGCCTTCCTTAAGGCGGGCGGTCGCTTGTCCAACGTTGCGTTCCTGGGCGCCCATCTGCTCAAGATTAAGCCCTGCATTGAGGTGACGGGTGGTAAGTTCGTGGCGACCAAGAAGTTCCGCGGTTCTATGCTCAAGTGCGCCCGTGCCTTTATTGATCACATGGTAGAGAAGGGCGAGATCGACTACTCGCATATTGGCCTGGCGTATTCGGTGGGTCTTTCCGAGGAGCTGCGCGACGACATGGAAGTCTATGCACACGATCTTGGCTTTAAGGACGTTACCTGGACTCAGGTCGGCGGCGTCATTTCGAGCCACTGCGGCCCGACTGCTTTCGGCGCGGTACTCACGCTTAAGGCGTAAAGGCCTGGCGTCTATCGATTTCTATTGCCGCGGCGGCGGGCGGGTTGCGATAACCCTCCCGCCGCTCTTGCGTTGGGGTCAAATAGAACAACCCAATTGACCGCTAAACCGTTTCGCCATCATGTATATGGGCTAGAATGACTCTGGCATTTATGTAGCTAAAACCAATGAGAGGCAAGGTAGCGGGAATGGCTGAGATGACGCTCGAGGGTGTGGACGCTCGTCCCGAGGACTCTGCGTTTGCCCTGGGCCGCGTGCATTCGATTGAGACGATGGGAACGGTCGACGGACCCGGCATCCGCTTTGTGGTGTTTGTTCAGGGCTGCCCCATGCGTTGTGCGTATTGCCACAACCCCGATACCTGGTCGGTTAACGGCGGCACGATGGTGACCGTTGAGCACCTGATGGACGAGTTCCAGAGCAACCATGAGTTTTACCGCAGCGGTGGTATTACGGTGTCCGGCGGCGAGCCGCTCCTGCAGCCTGAGTTTTTGGCCGACCTGTTCTGTGCAATGCACAACAACCCCGATGGCCGCGTGCATACCTGCTTGGATAGCTGTGGCTATGCGTTTGATCCCAACCATCCCGAGAAGTTCGATGCCGTACTCAACGAGACCGATATGGTGCTGCTCGACATTAAGCACGCCGATCCCGTCGAGCATAAAAAGCTGACCGGTTGCGATCCCGCACGCATTCTGGCGTTTGGTGATGAGCTCGCGCGTCGCAAGATTAAGGTCGTTATCCGCCACGTGGTGGTGCCGGGCATTACCGACACGGTGGAGGAGTGCGAGGCACTCGGTCGTCTGATCGCTCCATGGCACAACGTGGTGGGTTTGGAGATGCTGCCGTATCATACGATGGGTGTCGTCAAGTACGAGCAACTGGGCATTCCCTATAAGCTCGAGGGCGTGCCCCAGATGGATACCGCGCGCATGCCCGAGCTGCGCAACGCCGTCATGACGGGCATGAAAAAGCGCCGCGCCGAACTCAAAAACGCCATCGGCTAGCGAGCCATTTTCGCTCCCCAAAGGCACTCATTGGGGACAGACTTAAATGAGTGCCCCTGGGCACCTAGTTGATTGCTAAAGAGCCCCGTCAAGTTGCGGTGGAATAGTTCTTGTTTTTCGGCTTATGCCGTCCAAACAGGAACTATTTCACCGCAACTGCGTTTTGGGTAGAGATGTGCAACAGAATTGGCAAAAATGCATAGAAACGCTTGTGGTTTCTTTAAAGACACCTTAAACGCCACTGAATATCTTTGGAAAGAAATGCCTGCTCGTTATCATGCTGCTCGTATATAAACGGTAGCAGTCAGGAGACCACGTGCGAAACATCGCATCGCGGGACGAGTATGTGCCGCAGCATGGCAGCAGATATAAGACGAAGGACACGTCTTCGCGTGGCCTTGCCGACACTCGCATCCGCGTGAGGAAGATTGCCGCCATTGGGATGCTAACGTCGGCGGTTATTATCCTCGGAATTACCGCCAAAACCTACGCGTCGGAGCGAATGGCACACTCAGATGCGTCAGCGGTACAGACGCAAAACAAAAAGGTCTCTGAATCTAAAGTCACCGCAAGTCAAACCCTGTCGACAGCGAACCTCAAGACGGGGTTTTCGAAGGCGGACTTTAACGATATTCCCTCAGGCGATACCGTGCAGACCTTCTCACTGGTTGATGACCAGATCCTCGCCCTGGAGGATGAGAACCTCGCCGCACTCCAGAATGCGCTTGACCAGGCGCAGGAGCTGGGCGATGTGGGCGTGGTGTTTTACGACCTGTCGAGCGGTAAGGGCGTGACGTATAACGCTGATGTCGAGGTGTACGGTGCGAGTAGCTACAAGGCACTCTATGCGTTGTACATTTGCGAATCTCTGGTCGAGACGGGCCAGGTTTCACTCGATGACTCCCTTGGCACCTATGGTGGCTACAACATGGGTTGGCAGACGGTACGCGACTTGATCGAGGCTGCGGTCGTTTATTCAGACAACGATTCGTTTATTGCGTTACGTGCGGCGTTTGACCGTGTCGGTTACGAGGATTGGATTGTCGGCCTTGGCATCGATTACGATACGGCACTGGATCCGATGAGTGATTTTCCGACCTACTGCCCGCGCACTTCTGCGAGGTTATGGCGTGAGATGAGCGAGTATCTGAGCATGGATACCGAGACTTCACAGTGGTTGTCGGGCCTTCTGGCATCAACATCGCGCTCGTTTATTCGCGATGGCATTGCGGACGAGCAGGTTTTGGTGCGCAACAAGGCAGGCTGGATTAGCGAGGATGGTTACTATTCGACATGCGATGCAGGCCTCATCGACATCGATGGCCGTACCTATGTCATGAGCGTCATGACATCGATGCCATGGAGTGACCGCTCGAGCGAGGTTACGGCTGCGATTGCAAAGGCTCTGTTTGATACGCGAGCTGCGCTGGCCTAGCGTGTTCGTTTGGCGAGGTCAAACAAAATGCTGGTACCATACCTTGGTTGAGAATTTCGTATAGGTTTGGGGAATGGTATGGCTACCATCGCGATTATCGGTGCGCTCGAAAAAGAGATCATGCAGATTAAGGAAGAGCTGAGCGACGTATGCGAGGCACGGGAGGCAGGCTTGACCGTTGTGAGCGGTGAGCTCGACGGCCTGACAGTTGTCGCCACAACGGCGGGCATGGGCACGGTGAACGCCGCTGCTGCAACACAGCACCTCATTAGCAAGTATGCTCCGCAGGCTGTTGTGTTTTCGGGCATTGCGGGCGGTTTGAACCCCAAGCTCCATATCGACGACGTGGTCATTGGCAAACGCCTACGCTATCTGGATACCGATACCGCGCTTATCGCCGAGTCCGCACCGGGGCTCGAGGAGTTTGGCTCGACGCCCGCGCTGGTCGATATTGCCGCCGACGTGCTTGCTGAGCGTGGGTTTGTTGACGCTTCGAAAAATGCAGTCGCTTCGAACGAGGGCACCAAGCAGTTCCTGGTCGGCACGATTGCCACGGGTAACCGCTTTGTGACGGGCGCCACCATGCGCAACGACGCTATCGAGGCGACGCATGCCGATTGTGTCGGCATGGAGGGCGCGGCAATTGCCCATGTCGCAACCAAAAATGGTGTCGATTGCCTGGTGTTGCGCGCTATCAGCGATAATTGTGACGAGGCGTACGATGCAATTTGCGAGCGAGAGTTCGATTTGTTCGAGTACGCGCGTGTCGCAAGTGACATTACGCTCGATATCGTCCGCCGCATTGCCGCTGTGCAATAGCGCGTCTATTTGTAAGAACCTACGACCAAGGAGTGTCCATGGCCGATTCCATTAACTACCAGCTTGCCAAGTTCGTCGCCAGCTATGGCAAGGTTTCGCAGATTCCCGAGTCCACCTGCCCCGAGGTGAGCTTTGTCGGCCGCTCCAACGTGGGCAAGTCGTCGATTATGAACAAGCTATTTGGCCGCAAGAACCTAGTCAAGGTTTCCAGTACGCCGGGCAAGACGAGCAACATCAACTTCTTTGAGGCCGATGACGTGCATTTCGTGGACCTGCCGGGTTACGGTTTCGCCCGTCGCTCCAAGGCCGAGCGCGACCGCTGGGCCGAGCTTATCGGCGACTTTTTTGACTCCGAGCGCAGCTTTAACTTGGTCGTCTCGCTGGTGGACATTCGTCACGACCCCAGCAAGCTCGACCACGACATGATCGACTACCTACAGGGCAACGAGTTCAACTTTATCGTTTGCCTCACCAAAGCCGACAAGCTCAGCCGCACCCAGCAGGCCCGCCAGGCAGCAGCCATCAAAAAGCAGCTCAACGTTCCGGCCGAGAATGTGATCATCACAAGCTCCCAGACCGGCACCGGCATCGACGAACTCAAAAAGCGCATCGCCGAGGCTTGCCTCTAGTAAGGGCTCTTGGCAGGCAATAGTTTGCATCTATCTATATCACCCCAGTGATAGTTGTTGGTACACTATCACTGGGGTGATATTTTTGTTTGGAGGTCGATATGGAGCTTTGGCACGGGTCGGAGGTTGTTGTCGAGCATCCATCGTTGGATAAATGCAGGCAATTCAATGACTATGGGCGCGGGTTTTATTGCACACCGCATGAGGAAATGGCAATGGAGTGGGCATGTCGGACCGAGTCTGATGGCATTGCCAATCGATATGAGCTTGATTTAGATGGCCTTGCGATTTTGGATTTGGAATCAGGTGAGTTCTCGATTCTCAACTGGCTTGCAATTCTGGCGAATAACAGAGAGTTCAATGTTTCAACGCCAGTAGCACGCGAGGGGCTTCGTTATCTGCTGGATAACTGCCTGATTGATATTTCTCCCTATGACGTTATTCGAGGCTATCGTGCAGACGATTCCTATTTCTCGTTTGCAAGACAGTTTGTCAACGGCATGATCTCGCTCAGGCAATTGCAGCGCATTATGTTTTTGGGGGATTTGGGCATTCAATATGCGCTTATGAGTGAGCGTGCATTCTCGGCGATTAAGTTCCGCGATTGGAAGCAGGCCTCGGGAGCTGAGTTTTATCCCAAACGATTTGAGCGAGAACAGAACGCTCGACGAAAGTACCTGGATACGGTAAACGGATTTGACTCTGATGGTGTCGACATTAGGGATTTGATGGCAGGAAGGGTTGATTTAAATGATCCAAGAGTTAACGGATTGTGGGCCGAGTAGGACATACCCCGTTTACTACCTAGAGGATGCAATGAACAACCTTGGCGACTGCTTTGACTATGCCGTTAACGATTATGGGGCAGAAGGATCGGAAGTTGCTGAACTCTTTTGCCTGAGCGGCGTAGCCCGCGAGTTCGAACGCGGCAACGCATGGGTAGTGTCGGGAAAATCGGGCGTTGAGCTGTTCGCGCTCATTGCCGAAAGGTCCGGCTATCAATCAAGACCGATGCCAAATCGAACCTACCGATTCGAAAAGACACCGGAATATTGGACGGGCTGGATATTGGCATACCTTCAGTGGCGCCTAGGAGAGTCTTTCGAAGATTTGCTGCATGTCGTTCCATTCGATGTGTTGCGCGGGCTGTACTACCCCTGGCACGAAGCCTCGGAGGAACGCGTGGCTCGCCTCGTCTGCGATATGGCGAAGAAAGCGTCCAGGCAAACCAAACTTGCGTTAGCAAGAAAGAGGCTCAAGAAAACCCAACAAGATCTGGCATACGAATCGGGTGTGTCACTCCGCTCAATCCAAATGTACGAGCAGCGTCAGAGAAACATCAATGAAGCCTCGGTAACAAGCGTACGAGCCATAGCAAAAGCCCTCCACTGCAACATCGAGGACCTCCTAGAACCAGTCTTCGAATACAAAGAAACCAGCGCCGCCTAAACCAAGCACACAGCCGATGCCCGCCTCTAGGAAGTGCTCCAGCCTAGCAAGAGCCCCTACCAATAAAAAGCCAAACTATCAGCCCGGCGCCCCTTCAAAGCGTGGGTCCCTGTAGCCGCCGCCGGCGAAGTTAACATAGGGGAGGCCAGGGGGCTTTGCCCCCAAATCTTTCCGCAGGACGGCAGGACCCCCGCCGCACGAAGTGCGCAGCGGGGGTCCTGCCATGTCCGAGGACGATTTGGGGGCAAAGCCCCCTGGCCTCCCCGGCGAGTATACGGGACGGCGACTACAGGTATTCGATCTGGGCGCCTTCCGTGTCGCACGTCAGAATATGCGTATCACACTTAGGGAACTGCTCACGCAGCTTGACCTGCAGGAACTTTGCCACGATGGTGTCGTCGGTTATAGCCATGAGGGTCGAGCCCGAACCACTGATCCAGATGGTCTTGGCGCCGCCGTTAAGGCAGGTGTCGCGCACGGCGTTGTAGTCGGGGATGAGGCGGCGACGATAGGGCTCCTGAATGCGGTCGTCATTAGCGGCGGCAATCAGGTCAAGGTCGCCGGTCTCCAGGCCGCGCGTCATGCCGGCGATGCGGCCCATTTGCCATACGGCGGTGGAGAGTGGAATCTCCTGCGGCACGACCTTGCGCGCCTCGCTCGTATGCACCTCGTAGGGCGGAATCACGGTAATAAAACGCAAGCGATCGCTCACCTCGTAGCGCAGGCACTGGGGGAGCGAATCAGTCGGCGTAAAGGAGCAAACGGCACCGCCCAGGATGGCAGGGGCGACGTTATCGGGATGGCCCTCGACCTCGGTGGCAATGCGGACGAGCTCGGCGCGGTCGACGGTGTGGCCCGTCAGCGCGGCGGCCGCCATGATGCCAGCGACGACGCAGGTGGAGCTGGAACCCAGGCCGCGGGCGACGGGCACGTCGGTCTGAATGTCGATGGCAACGGGAAAAGCCGGCTCGCCCCAGGCGGCCAGAGCATCGACAAAGCTTACATAGACCAGGTTATTCTCGTTTTGGAATTCCTCGGGGCAACCCGTGATGGTGAGCTTGTCGGTGCGCTCGAAGGTGAAGTGCGAGTAGAGGCTGACGGCCATGCCGAGGGTGTCGTAGCCGATGCCTAGGTTTGCGCTTGTTGCTGGGACGGTGATCTTGATCATGTGGGTCCTCCTGGCGTGCCTGGCTGTTTAGTTCGCTGCTCGGGCAGTCCTGCGCAAGACGGAAAGCACATTAAGTGCTTTCCTTTGCGTGCGGAACTCGCGACGAACTAAACAGCCAGGCACGCTGTGCACGTTCGTCATCATCCCGGGGGTTATCTGATGGAAGAAGGTGCGCCGGCTTTCGCCGGCGCTTAATAAGGGGTTTAGTTGGTAGCCATCTTTTTTGCAGCCTGCTCTACGTAGTTGGCCATGTCGGCAACGTCGCAGACGTCTTCGAAGCGGACGGGCTTGGACTCGAGTTCGGCGAGCTGTGCCGGGGCGACCGTGTTGGTTGCCTGCTCGAGCACGTGCATGGCCTCAAAGTCGTCCTCGGGAACGTCGAGCCCCAGGGCGTCGCAGCAGGCGCGCGGGAACTTGTAGGGGCTGGCGGTCGAAAGCAGCACGCGGGCCTTGGCGCCCTCGGCGGGAGCGACCTTTTCAAAGACGTGGTAGCCGCAAGCGGTGTGCGGGTCGATCACGTAGCCGTTCGCGTCCCAACAGCTCTTGATGGCAGCGCGGACCTCGTCCTCGCTGGCCCAGCCGCAGCCAAAGACGCTCTGAATCTTAGCCAGCAGCTCGGCGGGCACCTCGTAGCGGCCCGTCTGGGCAAGCTGCTCCATGAGGCCGGCAACGAGCTCACAGTCGCCATCGGACAGGAAGTAGAGCATGCGCTCCAGGTTAGAGCTGATGAGGATGTCCATCGAAGGCGAGATGGTCGTGAAGAACGGGCGGTTGCGGTCGTAGACGCCGGTGGTCAGGAAGTCAGCCAGCACGTTGTTCTTGTCGCTCGCGACGATGAGCTTGGCGACGGGCAGACCCATGCGCTTGGCATAGTAACCGGCCAGGATATCGCCAAAGTTGCCGGTCGGTACGCAGAACTCCACGGCGTCGCCGGCCTCGATGGCGCCGGCGCGCAACAGCTGCGCATAGGCGGCAAAGTAGTAGACGACCTGCGGTACCAGACGGCCGACGTTGATGGAGTTGGCACTCGAAAGCACCGTGCCTGCGGCCTCCAGACGCTCGGCAAGCTCCTTATCGGCAAAGATGCGCTTGACGGCGCTCTGGGCGTCGTCAAAGTTGCCGCGGATGCCGCAGACGGCGACGTTATCGCCCTCCTGTGTGGACATCTGCAGGTTCTGGACGCGGCTGACCTTGCCCTCGGGATAAAAGACGGTGATGCCCGTGCCCGGAGCGTCGGCAAAGCCGGCGAGTGCTGCCTTGCCCGTGTCGCCCGACGTGGCGGTGACGATCATGATGCGCTCGGCGCCGCCGTCCTTGGCGGAGGTGCGGGCCATGAGGCGGGGGAGCATCTGCAGGGCGACGTCCTTGAAGGCGCTCGTGGGGCCGCCAAAGAGCTCCATCACATAGGTTTGAGGAGCGTCGGTGCCCGGTGCGGCATCGAGTTTGACGAGCGGCGTGACTTCTTCACTCGCAAACGTACCGCGGTAAGCCTCATTCACACAGGCCGAAATTTCTTCGTCCGTGTAATCGTTCAGTAACATTCCCAACACATTTTGAGCGATTTCAAAGTACGATTTATGGGCAAGCGAGCTGATATCGACCTGCTGGGTGCCAAGCTCGTCCGAGACAAACAAACCCCCGTCGGGAGCGATGCCGGTGCGGATTGCCACCTTACTTGAGCATGATAAAGTGCGTCCTCGTGTACTATGATAAGTTCCCATATAACAGTGCTCCTCGGATACCTTGGTCCCAATCGGTGAACCCATGGTATCAGAGCGCGCAAAACAGGTTTGCAGAGGCTTTTTAGAAAGGTAACCTCCAGCCCATGATTAAGATTGCCAAGTTTGGCGGCTCGTCGGTCGCCGACGCCGAACACTTTAAGAAGATCAAGGCCATCGTCGATGCCGACCCGGCTCGCCGTTTTGTGGTGGTTTCCGCCTGCGGTCGCCGCTTTAAGGGCGACACCAAGGTGACCGACCTGCTCTACCTGGTTAACGCGCACGTTAAGTACCACGTGTCGTGCGAGGAGCTGCTCGAGGACATCGGCCAGCGCTACTTTGATATTGCCGACGAGCTGGAGCTCACCTATCCCATCCGTGAGGAGTTCGCAGCTTTTGCCGAGCGCGCCCGCTCGGGCGGTTACTCCACCGAAGAGCTCGTGAGCCGCGGCGAGTACTTCACCGCTCGCCTTATGGCTGAGTACCTGGGCCTACCGTTCCTGGACGCCGCGACGGTTGTAGCGTTCCATCACGACGGTACGCTCAGCATGAATCGCACCTCCGAGCTGGTGCAGGAGTACGGTCAGCAGGGCGGCTTTGTTATGCCTGGCTTCTACGGCGCGACGCGTGAGGGCCAGATTAAGCTGCTCGATCGTGGCGGCGGCGATATTTCCGGCTCGATCCTGGCCAAGTGCCTGGGTGCCGATCTGTACGAGAACTGGACCGACGTCTCGGGTTTCTACTCTGCCGATCCGCGCATCGTGCCCGAGGCTCAGCCCATCGCCCGCGTTACCTACGAGGAGCTGCGCGAGCTTTCGTACATGGGCGCGAGCGTCCTGCACGAGGAGGCTGTGTTCCCCGTGCGCGAGGCCGGTATTCCGCTGGTCATCAAGAACACCAATGCGCCGCAGGACCCCGGCACCATTATTAGCGAGACGGCTGATGAGGGCGAGGCAGAGCCCATCATTACCGGCGTGACCGGCAAGCGCGGTTTTGTCGCCATCAACGTCGCCCGCGACCGCACCAAGCCCCGCGTCGGCTTTATGCGCCGCGCGCTTTCGGTCTTCGAGCGCTATGACGTTTCCGTCGAGCACATGCCCACCGGTGTCGACCGCTTTGGCGCCGTGGTGCAGGAGCAGGACGTTCACGATTCGCTGTACTCGCTCGTGGGCGACATTCAGCAGGAGGTCGAGCCGCTCGAGATCGAGGTTGTCGAGGGCTTGGCGCTCATCGCAACCGTTGGCCGTAACCTGCGCGGTCGCGCGGGCATCTCGGGCCATCTGTTTGGCATGCTCGGCCAGGCCGGCGTGAGCGTGCGCATGATTTCGCAGAGCTGCGACGAGATCAACATCATTATCGGTGTCGAGGAGAAGGACTTCGATCTGGCGATCCGGACCATCTACCGTGCCTTCTCCGATGAGAACGGCATTGTGAAGGTCTCCGACCTGGAGGCTCCCGCGCCGGTCGATCCCGCCCTGTCGGCACTCCACAAGTAGCGACTGTCTCGGTAGATTGTTGGGGCACGCGCCAAAAATCTACGGCGGGGCGTTTCGTTTCGGTTTCGTTTCGACGGGGCGGGTTTCGTGCCCGCCCTGTTCTTGTATACACTGGCAACAATAATCGGCCTGCTCGGCGTGCGGGCAAAAGCCAAAACCTTTAAAGGGGGAAGCATGAAACAGTACACGGTTGCTATTTTGGGCGC
Source organism: Collinsella aerofaciens (assembly GCF_040915545.1). GTDB lineage: Bacteria > Actinomycetota > Coriobacteriia > Coriobacteriales > Coriobacteriaceae > Collinsella > Collinsella aerofaciens_BE. The sequence continues at coordinate 17,390 of NZ_JBCPDH010000015.1, forward strand.
GACGGGAGCCGTGGGCACCCAGATGCTCGAGTGCCTCAACGAGCAGGAGTTCCCGGTCAGCAAGCTCAAGCTGTTGGCAAGTGCACGCTCCGCGGGCAAGACCGTCGAGTTCCGTGGCGAGCAGATCGTGATTGAAGAGGCTTGCCCCGAGGCCTTTGAGGGCTGCGACATCGTGCTCGGCGCTGCCGGCGACGATATCGCTAAGGAGCTGCTGCCCGAGGCCGTCAAGCGCGGAGCCGTCGTGGTCGACAACAGCCACGCCTTCCGCATGGATCCCGAGGTGCCGCTGGTCGTGCCCGAGATCAATGCCGACGACATCAAGTGGCATCACGGCCTTATCGCCAACCCCAACTGCGCGACCATCATCGGCCTGGTTCCCACGTGGCCGCTGCATCAGCTCGCTGGCGTGAAACGCATGATCGTCTCGACGTACCAGGCGGCTTCGGGTGCTGGCGCCCCCGGCATGGCCGAGCTCGAGGCTCAGTTGGCCGCCCTGGGCCGTGGCGAGGAGATTCCCGAGCCGCGCGCGTTTGCCGCCCAGCTGGCGAGCAACCTGATTCCGCAGATCGGCGGCGTCAAGGAGGAGGGCTTTACCTCTGAGGAGATGAAGCTGCAAAACGAGGGCCGTAAGATCATGCACCTGCCCGAGCTGCGCGTGAACTGCACCTGCGTGCGCGTGCCTGTGCTGCGCTCGCACTCCGAGAGCATTACGCTCGAGTTCGAGCGCGACATTACGGTCGAGGAGGCTCGCGCTGCGCTCGCTGCCGCTCCGGGCGTGAAGCTGGTTGACGACATGGGCGCCGAGGATGCGCACGATCGCTTCCCCATGCCGATGGATACGTCCGACCAGGACCTGATCTGGGTCGGTCGCGTGCGTCGCGACATCTCGAACCCCGAGGCCGCGCGCGGTATCACCTTCTGGTGCTGCGGCGACCAAATCCGTAAGGGCGCGGCAACCAACGCCGTCCAGATCGCTAAGCTGCTCTGCGAGTAGTGCGACCTGTCCGGCGGGGGCCGGGCTTAGTTTTCAGAACGTCCTCGACCATGTGTGGCGCCTTGTTCTGCTCCTTCGGAGCCGCGGACAAGGCGCCACACTGGTCTGCGGAGTGTTCTGAAAACTAAGCCCGGCCCCCGCCTGCGGTGACTCGGCTGCGAGCGGCCAGCGATGGGGCCGTTGTTGGTTGGGGCCGCTGGGCTGATGTGAGGGCACGTGGCCGCTGCGGGCCCTGGTCCCGGCGGCGGCCTCGGCGCTGTGCGCCTGCTGCCTTGGGTAACTTTGGGGTCGATTGAAGTTGTCTACACAATTCGCGGTATTATGGTGCGGAGTTTTGAAAGGAGCCGCTGGTGGTCACGACGACGTTTGCTTCGCCTTTGGGCGAAATCTTGCTTGCCGCTGATGGCCGCGGTCTGACGGGGCTTTGGTTTGAGGGACAGGAGCATTTTGGCTCCACGCTTCTCAAAGAAGATCCTGAACATGTTGAAGGCGCCGATGCAGTTTCTGGTGCTGGCGGCATGTCGTCGGTGAGTCCTGCAAATGGTGCGGCGTCTTCGGTGCTTGAGCGTTCCTGGGCTTGGCTGAATGCTTATTTTGCAGGGCAGGAACCTCGGTTTACGCCGCCGTTGCATATGATCGGTACGGCGTTTCAGCGTGAAGTTTGGTACGAGCTGCTTTCCATTCCGCGTGGCGAGGTCGCCACGTATGGCGAGATTGCCCAGCGTGTTGCTGCTCGACATCGTGTGCCGGGAAATGAGACACCCGTTGTGTCTCCCCGTGCCGTGGGGGCCGCGGTCGCTCGCAACCCTGTTTCGATTATTGTGCCATGCCATCGCGTGGTGGCGGCCGACGGCTCGCTTAACGGATATGCCGGCGGCCTCGACCGTAAGGAGTGGCTGCTCCGGCTTGAGGGCGCGTACGAGGAGTAGCGTTCGAGTGCTTTGCCTGTAGTAGCCGACTTCGACCAAAGCTCGCTCGAGTTCGCTTTGATCAGAGCACTTAAGACCCTTGTTTTCTGTCAATAGTGCTATTTGTTCGTTGATGGATATCTGCGACTTCTGGTATTTCATTAAGCCTCTTGATAGAAAAAGAGCTGGAGTTGCGCATCGTTGAGAGGCTTTCCAGCTTTAGCAAAACAAACTTATAAGATGCGACGGGCCGCGTCAAGATAATTGCTTGACAGCCTAGGAGGCGGCTGGTTGGCGGCTGGTTGGCTGGCTTAAAACCTAGCGCGTGAAATGACGCTCCACGCTATTCAGCGCGCTTGATAGGATGACGAACCACGGTCTTAAGTTTCTCCGGCGCACACTTGCGTGGATCGGAGAGATAGATTTCGTGATGTAAACGGGTATCTGAGAAGTCGGGGACATAGCCCTGCTCGGTCGCATATTCATGCATGGCGTCTACGGTTGCCGGCTCGCTGTCGTAGGGTCCGGTATGCATGCATTGAACGCAGAGACCCTCGTCAACTTTAAGCAGCTCGACGGCAGAAAAGTCCAGTTTCTTTTTGGCCGTGGCTTCCGCGACCGCCCAGTCAAAGTCATCCTGAGTGACGAAATCGGGCAGGCGGATGCACGAGATAAAGTTGAAATCGTCCTTGCGTACATAATCGATGTCGCCGCTCGGGGAGTCTTGCCACCAGAAGCCCTCGAGCGGCGGTACCACAAAGTCGAAATAGCCCTCGATACTCCTTGAGCCTTTCTTTGACATCTTGACGGTATAGGCGATGCCGTAAAGCAGCGGCAGGGCATTTTGATACTCGCCACCTTCGGTATTTGGGTCGCCCTTTCCGCGAACGGCAACGTAGCTCATAGGCGGGACAGTTATGATACTCGGCTTGCTTGCAGGTCTGTAGAGCTCCTTGCATTCCTTCTTAAAGTCGAACGCCATGTTGGCCGCCTTTCTGCGTATTGGCCTGCTTAGATAGCGGAATCATATCATAGAAACGAACAGCTGTTCGAATGATTTGGCTGACAGATTGAGATGCGTGCGTTGTGTTTGGCGGTCGGCCTGACCCCATCGATGATTTCTCTGCCTCCCCGGCGCCTCATCTATAGCTGCCGTTTCCCCATATAAAACCTGCCAAAATAAACCCGTCCCTTTTTAGTCGGTGCGAAATGGGTAATACTAAAGAGTTATCCGACCAGATGGGAACCGATCGATGGCTTATATCGAATTCAAAGACGTCATCAAGGCATACGGCGAGGGCGACGCCCGCATTCACGCACTCGACGGCGCGAGCTTTACGGTCGAGCGCGGCGAGCTCGCCATCATTTTGGGTGCTTCGGGTGCCGGCAAGACCACGGCGCTCAACATTCTGGGCGGCATGGATACGGCGACTTCCGGCACCGTGACGGTGGACGGGCGCGATGTGAGCTCCGCTAACGAGGCGCAGCTCGTGGAATACCGCCGCGCCGACGTCGGCTTTGTCTTCCAGTTCTACAATCTGGTCCCCAACCTGACGGCGCTCGAAAATGTTGAGCTTGCGGCGCAAATCTGCCCTGATTCGCTCGATGCCGAGCAAACGCTTTGCCAGGTTGGCCTGGGCGAGCGCCTCGCCAACTTCCCCGCGCAGCTTTCGGGCGGCGAGCAGCAGCGCGTGTCCATTGCCCGCGCACTGGCAAAGAACCCCAAGCTGCTTTTGTGCGACGAGCCCACGGGCGCACTTGACTATAAAACCGGCAAGCAGATCTTGCAGCTGCTGCAGGACACTTGCCGCAAGCAGGGCATTACGGTCATCATCATCACCCACAACTCCGCGCTCGCGCCCATGGCCGATCGCCTGATTCGCTTTAAGAACGGTCGCGTGGAGAGCGAGACGGTCCAGCAAAATCCCGTGCCTATCGAGACGATCGAGTGGTAGCGCCCATGGACCAAGACCGCCAAAACAGCCTACGCCGCGACGCGCAGAACACGGAGCGCGAGCAGGATTTTACGACCTACCGCACTGCCCAAAGCTCAAACGATATGGTGCCGACGGTTTTTCGCCGTGGCATCTACCGCACAATCCGAGGCAGTCTTAAGCGCTTCTTGTCAATCGTGGTCATCACCGCGCTTGGCGTGAGCGTGATGTGCGGCCTTAAGGCGGGTTGCGAGGACCTGTGTGATTCGGTTGATGCCTACTTCGACCAGCAAAATGTCTATGACATTAACGTGCAGTCGACCTATGGCCTGACTGACGATGATCTCGACGCCATACAAGAGGTCGATGGCGTCGAAACGGCCGAGGGCATCTACACCGAGACCGCCTACACCGCCGTGGGTACAACGCGTGAGCGCGTGGTCGTGCAGAGTCTCTCCAAGGAGAACATCGATCAGCCGGTGCTCGTGAACGGCGATTTGCCCGAGAGCGCTGATGAAGTCGCGGTGACTTCGAAGTTCCTGAAGGCATCGGGCAAGAAAATCGGCGATACGGTGAGTTTTGCCGCCAATGACGCGAGCTCGTCCAATCAAAGCGCCAAGGACCAGTTTGCCGCGGGCGATTACACCATTACGGCCGAGGTCCTCGACCCCACTGATGTGAGCTCCGACTCGACAGTCAACGCCTTTCGCGCTGCTTCGGCGGCGGACTATAAGTTCTATGTGAGCGAGGACGCCGCGACATCTTCTTCCTACTCTGCTGTCCACGTGATCGTCGAGGGAGCCAAGGATCTCAACTCCTATTCGGATGCCTACGCGGCAAAGATCAACAAGGTCAAGGGCAATATCGAGAAGATCCGCGAGGAGCGTGAGAAGGCGCGCGCTCAGGAGCTGACAGTCGACACGCCGGCAAGCTTAGATGCGGCTGAGCGCCAGACGAATATGCTCTTTGGGATTGAACAGGGCAACATCAACCGCATGGCAGAGGGCAGCGACGAGCGTGCGCAGGCGCAAGCCGACCTGGACCAGCGCCGTGCCGCCGCCGACCAGCAGTTTGCCGATGCCCGCGCCGAGCTCTCTGACCTGGGCGAATGCACCTGGTACATCCAGGACCGCGGCAATATCGCAAGCTACTCGAGCGTGGAGAGCGATAGCTCGTCAATTGAGGCCATCGCCACGGTGTTCCCGTTCATCTTCTTTATCGTCGCCGTGCTCATCAGCCTCACCACCGCCACGCGTATGGTCGAGGAGGAGCGCACGCTCATCGGCCTGTATAAGGCGCTCGGCTATTCGCGCGGGCGCATCCTGTCCAAATACGTGGACTATGCGCTGTGGGCTTGTCTGATCGGCGGCGTGCTCGGCAACATCATCGGATTTGTGGGCCTGCCGCTGTTCCTGTTTACGGTGTTCGACGACATGTACTCACTGCCCCAGATGCTACTTTCGTACGACATCGTGTCCTCGATCGTTTCGGTGGCGCTGTTTGCCGTGGGCGTGGTGGGCGCCACGATTATCGCCTGCCGCCACGAGATGGCCGAGACCCCTGCCTCGCTCATGCGCCCCAAGGCGCCGCGTGCCGGCTCACGCATTCTGCTCGAGCGTATCGGATTTATCTGGCGCCGCATGGGCTTTTTGAACAAGGTGGCAGCGCGTAACCTGTTCCGCTACAAAAAGCGCGCCTTTATGACCATCTTCGGCATCGCCGGCTGCACGGCGCTCGTGATCTGCGGCATGGGCATTCGTGATACGTCGGTCGCGCTTTCGCCCAAGCAGTACGGCCACATCACACGCTACGACCTGCTGGCGGTTGCCAATCCCGACGATTTTTCGCAGACGTGCGCGGCGCTCGACGAGCGAAGCGCGGTCAAGGATTCCGGTGTGACCGTAACTTCGACGCTGCCGATCATGACCGACAACGTCACCTTTACATTCGGCGGAAAGAGCGAGACCGTGCAGCTGATCGTGGTGCCCGATGACCGCACGAACGATCTGGACGACTATGTTCGCCTTGAGGATGAGTCCAAAGAGCCACTGTCTTTGCGTGACGGAGACGTGTATCTGAGTAAGAGTTCACAGCTGGTGCTGGGGATTCAACCGGGCGATACGGCGCACGTCCAGGATTCGTCACTCAACGTCGCCAAGGTCAAGGTCAGTGACATTTCGCTTAACTATCTGGGCAACACGCTTTACATGACGCAGAGCACCTATGAGCGCGCGTTTGGGCGCAGCGTTCGCCTCAATGGCATCTTTGCGCTGCTCAAGGGCTCGTCGGCCGACCAGATTGCGTTTAGCAAGAATCTTAAGAGCGACGGTTGGCTTACGATTTCGAGTACGGCCGAGCATTGGGAGAACTACGAGGCGAACTTTACGATTATCAATTCCGTCGTGGTGCTCGTGACCTTTATGGCGGCGTGCCTATCGTTTGTGGTGGTGTTTACGCTGTCCAACACGAATATCTCCGAGCGCGAACGCGAGCTGGCGACCATCAAGGTGCTGGGCTTCCGCCGTGGCGAGGTGCACCATTACGTCAACAAGGAGACGTTGATCCTCACGGCGATCGGCGCTGCGCTGGGCGTGCCGCTGGGTGGCTTGCTGGCCGAGAGCTTCACGTACATCCTGCAGATGCCGTCGCTGTACTTTGACGTTGAGGTCGAGCCGCTAAGCTACGTGCTCGCCGTGCTGCTTTCCTTTGGCTTTACGATCATCGTCAACCTCGCCACCAACCGAACTCTCAATAAGATCGACATGGTCGGCGCCCTCAAGAGCGCCGAGTAACCTGCCTGGGATTCAAGCTGTAGCGAGCTGTAATGTACCACAACCGCATTTTTGCATAAACCGCCCCGCCGATTGCATATTTCGGCGGGGCGGTTGCTTTTTGCCTACGGGTAACCCAGGGGGCGCCGTGCAAATTTCGGAGTATTCAGCATCCCGGAGTCCGCGGGCGCGGGAACGGGTGCACAAAACCGTGCTGAATGCCCTGGTCCTGGACCCCCAATGCCTCAAGAGCTGGTCATTTTTTACAGAACGCGGCCCATGGTGCCTGCCTTTCGCCCAAAATCCAGTATGCAGGCACCCTCGGCTGCTGAATACTCCCAAAAATGCACGCCGCATCCTACCCCAGACACCCGCAGCAAGAAGACGAATAGCCTCGGCCTCCCCAGTTACCGCAGGAGGCCCCAGGGCTTGCCTCCCAAATCTTTCCGCAGGACGGAAGGACCCCGCCGCGCGAAGCGCGCAGCGGGGTCCTGACATGTCCGAGGACGATTTGGGAGGTAAGCCCTGGGGCCTCCGATGGGGCGGTTCCAGCCGAGGCTATTCGTCGCCGAAGCTGATGCCCAACGCCTTGGCCTCGCGCACCAGATCGCTCTGGGGATCGACATACTTGAGCTTGCCGGCGACATCCTCGAGCGGCATGTGACACATCTTGCCGTCACGCAGGGCGATCATGTAGCCAAACTCGCCGCGTAGACAGCCCAGTGCCGCCTCGACGCCGCACTGGGTCGCAAAGATGCGGTCCTGGGCGTCGGGCTGGCCGCCGCGCTGCGTGTGGCCGGGAATGGCGACGCGGGTCTCGCGGCCGGTCTTGGCCTCGATTTCCTTGGCGATGTCGTAGACGATCGACGGGCTCGTGCGCTCAGCGAGCTTCTTCTTGTACTCCTTCTTGGGCAGCGCCGCGTCTTCCTTGGAGATGGCGCCTTCGGCAACGGCCACGATGGTAAAGCGGCTGCCGGTCTCCATGCGATGCTCGATGGTCTTGATGACGTTGTCCATGTTGTAGGGGATCTCGGGGATCAGGATGACGTCCGCACCGCCCGCGACACCGGCGTACAGCGGGATCCAGCCAACCTTGTGGCCCATGATCTCGATGACGAACACGCGACCGTGGCTCGAGGCGGTGGTGTGGATGTCGTCGATGCACTTGGTGGCGACGTCGATGGCGCTCGTAAAGCCAAACGTCATCTCGGTGCCCCAGGTGTCGTTGTCGATGGTCTTGGGCAGGGCGATAACGTTGAGGCCCTCTTCGCGCAGGCGGTTGGCGGTCTTGGTGGAGCCGTTACCGCCCAGCATAAACAGGCAGTCGAGCTGCAGCTTATGATAGGTGTGGACCATCGCCGGCACCTTCTCGACACCATCGGCCTCGGGGGTATCCAGACGCTTGAACGGTGTGCGGCTCGTGCCCAGGATGGTGCCGCCGCGGGTGAGGATACCGCTAAAATCGGCGGGCGTCATGACGCGGAACCTGCTGTAGATAAGGCCCTGGTAGCCGTCCTCAAAACCATAGATCTCGATAGGTTCTTTGCTATTGGTCATAAGCGTTTTGACGATGCCGCGCATGGTGGCGTTGAGCGCTTGGCAGTCGCCGCCACTGGTAAGAAGACCGATCCTAAGCATGATGAATCCTTCCGGGCAAGTTATAACATGCGCATAAGTTTACCCCCGCACACTGTTGATACGGGGGTAAAACGTGTTAGCTCAAGCGTATGGAAATGTAAGCAACGTCAGGGAACGTAAGGTCGACGGGCCTGGCTCCTTACAGCGCAAAGGCGTCGACGTCGCCCCAGTGGCGGCGCAGCGTGATGGCGGCAGCGGGCTCGGTATTGTCAAAGACGACCGACCATTGCGTATTGCTGGTGATGTCTTTCGGATTGGGTTCTTGCGCTGCAGCGCGTAGGGCCTTCCAAGCGACTGTCTCGTCCTGGGCACCGACATGGGCGTCAAGGACATCGGCGATTGCGATGGCGCGCTCTTTACCATGGCCCAGCTCGCCATTCTTTTGGTTGGGCAGTACTTCGTCGCCATAGCAGGCGTAGAAGTTCGTAACCTGGCGTACAGGAGTCGCTTTGAAAGCACGGTCCGGATCGCGCGGATCCCACTCTACTACGCGCGCGTCACCGGCGGCGTCGTTGATAAAGAAGTGGTAATCGCGTCCTGCCATGGCGTGCATGTCGTAGGCGGAAAGCAGGTCGACAGCTTCTTGCGTGGTGGCGGCACGGTCGAGCACCAGACGGATGGCGAGCGAGGTATTGATGACGGGGCGTTGCGCGTCCTGGTCACAGGGCTTGGAATCCAGAGTGAGTACGGCAATGGACACGCCACATTCGTTAACACCGTCGAGCTGGGCAAACGGGCCCATGAGTGCGGCGGCGCGTCCGCCGACGGAGTCAAGCGGAGTGTTATCGCCCAGGTTGTTAAGGGCGGCAAACCCGATGGAGGCATAGCCGCCGCGTGGGTGATTGCGCACCAGCAGCGACGAGGTGTCGTCCTTAAAGTCGTAATTGCGACCGGTGCGCACGCGGCCTTCGGCATCTACGGCGACAAAAGCGCTGCAGGCAAACTGGGGCGCCTGGACATGTACCGGCACACCGGGCAGCACCTGCGCCACCGCGGCATCGATGTAGGCCTGGTCGTCGCGCACGCCAGCGGCGATGATGCGATCAAGATTGTAGTCGTAGGCGATGTCGATTGCGTACAGGTCATAGCTATCCGCGTAGTCAGTCAAGCGTTTGAGCGACGCGGCGGACTTGATTTGCTTGTGATAAACGATACCGGTGGCAGCGGCAAGGCCGACGGCGACTCCCGCGGCACCGCAGGCGATGGCAATGTTACGTGGCTTCATGACGGCTCCTCTCGTCCTGTTAGCGTAATTGTCGCAAAAGGTGCACGGGCACGATGGCTCAACTTGGCGAGCGGCGCGGGATTAAACACGGAATGAAGAGTGCGGCGCTGGCGCGGCGGGGTATGCTGGAAGGGACCATCAACCCAGCGAAAGGGGAGAGCATGACGGATCAGGAAACGCCCGAGCGCGCGCATGTGACGGCCGACGATATCGAGGCCGCCAACGACCTTATCGACTTTATCGAGGCATGCCCCAGCATGTTCCATACGGCGGCGACCATTATGGCCGAGCTCGACGAGGCGGGCTTTACCTACCTGCCCGAGAATGCGGCGTGGGACATCGAGCCGGGCGGGCGTTATTACACGCAGCGCAACACCTCGAGCGTTGTTGCCTTTAAGGTGGGCGAGGACCTGGCCGCGACGTGGGGCGAGGACGGCGTTGCCGGCGACTACCATTTTCAGCTGACGGCGTCGCACAGCGACTCGCCGACGTTTAAGGTCAAGGCCGTGCCTGAGCTTGACGGCGCGGGCGAGACGCTGCGCCTGAACACCGAGGCCTACGGCGGCATGATCGACTACACCTGGTTCGACCGTCCGCTGGCACTCGCGGGCCGCGTGCTGGTACGCGAGGGCGACCGTATCGAGAGTCGTTTGCTCGCTACCGAGTGCGAAGTCGCCATCATCCCGAGCCTTGCCATCCACATGAACCGTGGCGTTAACGAGAGCTTTGCTCCCAACCGAGCTGTTGACCTGTGCCCGCTCATCAGCGCTGGTGACCTTAAACAGGGCGACTTTGACGCCCTGATCGCCGACGAGCTGGATGTTGAGCCCGAGCAGATTTTGGGCCGCGATCTGTTCCTGGTCAATCGCCAGGATGCGCGCATTTGGGGCTGGGCCGACGAGTTTATCTCGACGCCCAAGCTCGACGACCTGGTCTGCGCCTACACCTCGCTGCAGGCATTTTTGGGTGCCGAGAATGCGCACGACGTCTCGGTCTTCTGCTGCTTTGATAACGAGGAGGTTGGCTCCGAGACCAAGCAGGGCGCTATGTCGACGTTCTTGGCCGATGCACTGCGCCGCATTAACGGCTCGCTGGGCTTTGACGACGAGTCGTACCATCGCGCGCTTGCCGCCTCGATGCTCGTGAGCTGCGATAACGCACATGCCGTGCACCCCAACCACGCCGAGAAGTGCGATGCTCGCAACCAGGCCGTGCTCAACGGCGGCATTGTCATTAAGGAAGCCGCCAACCAGCACTACTGCACCGATGCCTTTAGCCGCGCGGTGTTCCAGGCCATCTGCGATGACGCCGATGTGCCCACGCAGGCCTTCGCCAACAAGAGTGATATGGCCGGCGGCTCCACGCTCGGCAACCTGTCGAACATGCAGGCGAGCATGCACGCCGTGGACGTGGGCCTGCCGCAGCTGGCCATGCACTCAAGCTACGAGACCGGCGGCGTGCGCGACGTGATGTACGCGATCCGCGCCCTCACCGCCTTCTACGAGCGCAACCTAACCATCAACGGAGCCGAAAGCGTAGAGCTCTAAATGCGAGCCGAAGAAATGAAGGCCGAGCGTGGGGCTCAGCTTATTGATCGGGGTTTACAGCTGTTCGTCGCCGCTTGCCATGAGTCAGGGGTCGACGTTTCCAAGGCGCGACCAACGAGTGCTGAAGAACTCAAGCGTAACGCCTATTCGGACCGCTATGACGAGGAGACGGACTGGCTCTAATAAGCGAAGTGTCGAAAACGCTAGATGTATGTTTGATATCACTTTGGCGAGAGCGTCGCAGACAGAACTACCGGTATGGCGCAAGCCAACCTGACCCCATTGCACCAAACCTACCAAAAAGGGACAGGTTCATTTTGGCAGGCTTTATCTGGGCAAATGCCGCAATGCCAACAGCTGGACAGAATTGTTATGACACCGCAGGTTGAGCAAGCGTCAGCGAGCGATGTCCAGAGCGAACAAGTTGGCATGAAAAAGGCAAGGCATAGACCTTCTGGTCATGCCTTGCCTTTTGAATGACAAATTGTCGATCTGGGCGGCGCGCAGCGTCGACCGGTCCGCCGTTCGTTAGAACGGCGGAACCCTAATGTTCGATCCAACAACGTAAAGTTTCGCCGGCTTGCAGGTGACGCAGATTCTCTGCGGCAATGTCGACCACATTGTTGAGCGTAGCCTCCAAGTGGAACCAGCCCGAGATATGCGGTGTGATGAGCATGTTGGGCGCATCCCACAGGGGGCTTGTGGCGGGCAGCGGCTCGGGGTCGGTGACGTCGACCGCGGCGCCGGCGAGATGTCCCGACTCCAGAGCGGCAACCAAGTCGTCGGCGACCCCAAGGTCGCCCCGGCCGCCCGTGGCAAA
>NZ_JBCPDH010000015.1:29236-50522 GCF_040915545.1 Collinsella aerofaciens
CAACCCACGGCGGCGGCCACCACCCGGGCGCCGCGGCCGCCGTTGGCAAAGAAGGCACTCGGTTTCATCGCGGCAAAGAACTCGGCATTTGCAATGCCGCGGGTCTCGGGCGCACTGGGCATAAAGGATGCGACGACGTCTGCCTCGGCCAGGCGCTCGGGGAGGGCGTCCATGCCGTCCATGTCCTCAAACACAATGGGGTAGACGAGTGGATGGCGCTTGATGCCGCGGACGTGCGCGCCCATGTTGCGGCAGAGTGTGGCGAAGTGGCCGCCGATATCGCCCGCGCCTAGCACCAGCACATTGGCGTTCTTGAGCGAGGTGACCGGCCCCAAATCCTCCCAGCGATGCTCGCGCTGCAAGTCGTGATAGCCGGGCAGGCGCTTCATCATAGAAAGGACCATGGCAAACATATGCTCGCTTACGGCCTGGCCGTAGGCGCCCACCGAGCAGGAAAGCTTAGCGTCGGCTGGCACGGTGCCGGCGGCCAAGTAGTCGTCATAGCCGGCGGTCTGCAATTGCAACAGCTGGAGATGCTCGCATGCCGTGAGCATGCCAGGGTCGATGTTGCCCAAGATCACGTCGGCATCGGCGACCTGCTCGCGCGTGGCGGCGTCGGAGCTCGTGTAGATAAAGTCCTCGCCCGGAGCGCTCGACTCAAGAATTGCGCGATGGCGGTCATTGACGGGCAGCAAAACCAGGATGTTCACAAGCAGTCCTCTCCGCTCGACCTGCCAAAAAGGGACAGGTTTATTTTGGCAGGTTTTATCACGCAAAACGTTTAAATAAAACGCCGGATGCAAGACGAGCGTGCCCGTCAGCATCCGGCGCATCCACGGCTACCAGCTCAGCAGCTCGTAGCCGTCCTCGGTCACCACGAGCTGTACCTCGCACTGGGCCGAATCGCTGCCGTCCTTGGTGCGCACGCACCAGCCGTCACCCTTGCTGATCTTGATGTCGGGCGCTCCGGCGTTGACCATGGGCTCGATGGTAAAGACCATGCCCGGAGCCATGATGGTGTCCACATCGGGTGCCTCGGTGGTAAAGCCCACAAACGGGTCCTCGTGGAACTCCTTACCGATGCCATGTCCGCCGTACTCGCGCACCACGCTAAAGCCGGCGTCCTCGACCGTCTTTTGCACGGCCTCGGCCATAACGGACAGCGGCAGCCATGGCTTGACGGCTGCCAAGCCCGCCTCCACGCTGGCGCGGGTGACGTCGACCAGGCGCTGGCGCTCGGCCGAGACCTCGCCGATGCAGAACATGCGGCTCGAGTCGCTAAAGTAGCCGTCCAAGATCGTGGAACAATCGACGTTGATGATGTCGCCCTCGTGCAGCACGTCCGTATCGCAGGGGATGCCGTGGCAGACCACATCATTGATCGAGGTACACACGCTCTTGGGGTAGCCCTCGTAGTTGAGGTCGGCCGGCGTGCCGCCGTGCTCGACGGTGTAGTCGTAGATCATCTGGTCGATCTGGTTGGTGGTCATGCCCGCGGCGATGTGTTCGCCTACGTAATCGAGCACGCCCACGTTGATGGCGGCCGAGCGCTTGATGCCCTCGATATCGGCGGGCGTCTTGTAGAGCGTGCGGGGCAGAACCTCCCAGCCCTCTTCCCACAAGCGCTCGAGGCGCTCGTCGAAGGCGCTATGGCATTTCTTATATTTTTTGCCGCTGCCGCACCAGCAGGCGTCGTTGCGGCCGGGCACGGGTCCATTGTCAAACATGGCTAACTTCCTTTCATTCGCAGCTAGTATAGCCCACCCACGCGTCCATAAAAGTTGCGGTGATATAGTTCCGATTTAAGCGGTTTAACAGCATAAATAGGAACTATATCACCGCAACTGATGGAGCGGGATGGCAGGCACTAGCTGCTGCGTGGTTTTGCTAGTAGCTCACCTGGCAGGGAATGCCGAGGGCGCGCACGCGCGCGGCAATGGCGTCGAGGGCCTCGGGTGCTGCTTTGGCAAGGCCTGCGACCGGTGTCTCGCGCGCCACCGTGTAGATGGTCGCCTCCTGCGGACGAATGCGCTCGAGCACCGCGAGCCAGGGGGCGACGTACTCCTCGCCGGTGTTGTCGATGGGCTTGCCCTGATACTCACCGGTCAAAAAGATCGTCTGGATAATAACGTGACCGTCAAAGCTTGCGAACGTCTCGATCTGGTGCTCGACGTCGTAGGGGCCAACGGGCTGGTCGAGCAGCTGGATAAATGCCGGGTCGACGGTATCGAGCTTAAGAATGTTGTCATCGACCATCATGAGCGCGTCGTGCACCTCGGGGCGGTCGGCGCGCGTGCCGTTGGAGAGCACGGCGATCTTGGAGTTTGGGGCAAGCTCGTCGCGCAGCGCGACGGCGCCGGCGATGGCCTGCGGAAACTCCGGTGCGGCGGTGGGCTCGCCGTTGCCTGCGAAGGTGATCACATCGGGGAGCTCGCCCTCGGCTGCCATCTCGCGCAGCTTTGCCTCGAGCGCGTCGAGTACCACGGCAGCTGTGTTGTACGGCTCATGGCAGGGGCGCTCGGCGTTGAGGCCGTTTTCGCAGTAAATACAGTCGAACGTGCAGATTTTGCCGCTGGCCGGCATCATGTTGACGCCGAGCGAGAGACCAAGGCGACGGCTGCGAACGGGCCCAAAGATGGGGCTGGCATTCAAAAACGTAGACATAGGCATATGCTCCTCAAGACAATTGTGCCTAAGCATAGCATCGGCTCCAAAGCAGGGTGCGGGCTCTTGCTTTACAAGTTTCGTTTTTTCACGTCGCTCATTATGCCGTGTCATGAAAAGCCTCGGGTCGGGTAAAGTTAATCTGTTAACAAGGCGTAAAGCAATGCAGGTCTATCCAGCCGTACTGATGCGCAACTGGATGGGCGTTGATGATGGGGGCACAACATGGATTTTACGGTCGAGAATGCGGGCACCACGATTGCCTGTCGCGAATATGCCGGCCCGGATGTGTCGCCTGATACTCCTGCCTTGGTGTGCGTGCACGGCGCTTGTGTCGACGGCACATTTTTTGACGGTATCGCTTGTGAGCTCAGTCGCAACTACCGCGTAATTGCCTACGACCGCCGCGGCTGTGGCGGCAGCAGCGAAGCGGCAGACGGCAGCTATGATCTTGCCGCTCAGGCCGCCGACCTGCAGGCCGCGATCGAACACGTTGGCGCTCCGACAAATGTGCTTGCGCACAGCGCCGGTACGTTGGTGGCGCTGGAGCTTCTTCGCACCGAACCCCATCTCGTCGCCCGTGCGATTCTGCATGAGCCGGCTGTGTCGGCCGAAGGCGTCGGCATGGGCGCAGCTCCGGTTTTGCTCGATATGATTGCGGCTGGAAAGGTTTCAAGGGCGCTCCGGCTTTTCTTGGGAGCCCTCGGCGACTTGGACCCCGAAGCTCCCGGGACGACCGAAGCGGAAGCCAAACATGCCCTGCGCAATGGTCGTTGCTTTATGGCTAATGAATACGGAACAAATATGACATATGCTCCCGACTGGGAGCGCGTCCGCGCGTCAAAGGCGGTGTCGGCCGTGTTTTTGGGCGAGCTTTCGGTCGATACACCCCGCGAGGCTGGCACGCGAGCGGCTGCCGAATATCTCGATTGCCCCCTTGTGACGATCCCGGGCGCGCATAACGGTCTGCGCGATCGCCCCGTTACGGCGGCAAACGCCGTTCGCGATGTATTGGAGCGTTAGCACGCTCGATGACCTGCGGGGAGAGGGGCTGTTAGCGTTTCGTCATTGTTAACGAATGCGCCCATAACCGCGCGCCCGCGGCTCCATTACCGCCGTTTGCCAGGTCATAAAAATGTAACGATAATCGCGCGTTTGCCTTCAGCTGTTAGATGCTACCCTTGTACCAATTGATATGCACCGTTGCCGTGCGTAACGATAGGAAGGGCCCCATATGCTCAATAATCACGAGGTCAATCTAACCGACGAGGAGGCTGCCGCTGAGGTCGCCCGCGTCGCGAAGACCTACCCCGTGGTGCGTTTGCTGTCGGCCGATCAGATTAAGAGCGAGCCTAACTGCCTGCTCGCCGGCGATCGGTGTCCTTGTTTGCGCCAGTCGAGTCTTGAGGCTTTGGCAGACTCCGATGAGGTGTCGGAGCAACTGCTCAATGATGGTACCGAGTACCGCGCTCGCCTGCGCCCTCTGAAGGTCGAGGGCGAGCCTCGTGTCTTGCTGATGGTGCGTCCGATCGATGAACAAGAGGCTGCAGAAGAGGACCTTGTCTACACCGACGTGCTGACGAGTGTGCGCAATCGCCGATATTACGAGGAAAAGCTCCGTAGCGCCCGCATGAAGGCCGGCGTTGCGGTGATCGACCTTGACGATTTTAGGGTCTTCAACGATACGTGTGGCCGTCATGCCGGCGACCTTGCGCTCGGTGCCGTGGCGACAGCCATACGCAGCGGTATTCGTTCGACTGACGAACTTGTGCGCTATGGCTGCGACAAGTTTGTGGCCGTCATGCCCGATATTCCCTCCGATGACTTCGCCCGTCGCCTGCGTCAGGTATCCGATGCCGTTCGTTCCGCGTTTATTCCGGGCCATGAGCACGTGAGCTTGACGGCATGTGTTGGTGGCGTTCGCATTCATGGCGAGACGGTTGATGAGGGCGTTGGCCGCGCTGTCCAGTTACTGAGCCGTGCTAAGGCAAAAGCCGGTACGGTCGTGACCGATGGCGATTTCATCGAGGTCTTCCAAAACGAAAAGCCTTTGGTGCTTATCATCGATGACTCCGAGATGAACCGAGCCATTCTCAACGAGATGCTCAAGGACGAGTATTGCATCCTCGAGGCTGATAACGGTCGTACGGCGCTCGATATGGTCGACCGCTATGGCGATGAGTTGTCGCTCGTGCTACTGGACATTGTCATGCCGGACGTGAGCGGCTTTGAGGTGCTGACCGATCTGTCGCGCCGATCGGTTGTTGACAAACTACCTGTCATCATGATCTCGAGCGAAGATTCCGACGATATGGTTCTGCGCGCGTACGAGCTGGGCGCCTCGGACTATATCAACCGCCCGTTTGACTCCCGTGTCGTGCGCCGCCGTGTAAGCAACACCATCCGCCTATACGCCAAACAGCGCCGCCTGACGAGCCTGCTGTCCCAGCAGTACAACGAGCGCGTCAAGAACAGTCGCATGCTCATCGACATCATGGCCGGCGTCATGGAGCTTCGCAACGGCGAGAGCGGCAGGCACGTTACGAACATCGAGAAGCTGACCGAGCTGCTGCTTGACTGTCTGGTCCAGCGTAGCGACACGATCTCCCTTGACAATGAGGAACGCTCTACGATTGCCCTGGCTTCGGCGCTGCACGATATCGGCAAGATGTCGATTGACGATGCGATTCTCAACAAACCCGGGCGCCTTACGCCCGAGGAGTTCGAGATTATGAAGACGCATACCACGATGGGCGCCGACATGTTGCTTGAGCTGGGCCGCCATCACGTCGGCAATGCGCTTATGGAATATGCGTACCAGATTGCGCGTTGGCATCACGAGCGCTGGGACGGCAAGGGTTATCCCGATGGCCTTAAGGGCGACGAGATTCCCATTGCCGCGCAGGTGGTTTCGGTGGCCGACGTGTATGATGCGCTGACGAGCGTGCGTGTGTACAAGGACGCTATCCCGCACGAGGAAGCAATCCAGATGATCCTGGACGGTAAGTGCGGTACCTTTAACCCGCTGTTGCTCGACTGCCTGCTCGAGGTGCAAGACCGTATTGCCGAGACGTTGGCACGCCCCGCCGATGTTGTCGCGTTTCCCACGATTTAGTTTGACCTAAGGAGTTTTAATCCATGATTTCCATGCGTGAGGCGTATGAGAAGATCGGCGCTAATTATGATGACGCGTGCGCTCGGCTGATGGGCGAGGAAATGCTTGCCCGCTTTGCCCTCAAGTTTTTGGATGACGAGAGCATGGACAAGCTGGAGGCCGCCATGGCGGCAGGAGACGCCGAAGGTGCGTTTATGGCAGCGCACACGCTCAAGGGCGTGAGCCAGAACCTGGGATTCGATAATCTGTACGAGCCGGCGGTCGTGGTGACCGAAGCGCTGCGCGGTGCCGATGCCGTTGACGGCGCCCGCGAGGGGATGCATGCGCTGCAGCAGCAATATGCGGCTACGATGTCGGCTCTGCGCGAGGCGGGCGAGTAAGAGGTTGTGAGCCTTGGGCTGTGTGCCTGCCGCGTATAGGCAAAAGGGCGCCCCGCCGGACCATGTGGCCGGCGGGGCGCCCTTATCTGTTATGCGGTTCGCGAGCTAGCGAGCCTGCTTAACCTTTGCCGCTGCCTCGACAAACGACTTCCACAGGTTAAAGTCGGTCTCGAGCGTCTTCCACGTGTACTCGGGGTGCCATTGCACACCCAAGCAGAACGGCTGGCCTTCGACTTCGATACACTCGGGAACGCCGTCGGTTGCCTTGGCGACCAAGCGCGTGCTTTTACCCAGACGGTCGACGCAGCAGTGATGTGCCGAGTTGGTCTGGATCAGCCTGTGCCCGCCAACCGCGCGCTCCAGCAGCGAGCCCGGCACGACCTCGACGGGGTGCACGGGATCGTTGAGCACGTGGGTATGGCGCCACTGCGTGCGGCCCTCGCGCGCACCCAGGCTCGGCACGTCCATGCACAGGGTGCCGCCGGTGGCGACATTGAGCAGCTGCGTGCCTCGGCAGGTGGTAAAGAGCGGCTTCTTGGCGCGAAGCACCTCGCCGACCAGCTTAAACTCAAAGCTATCGCGAATCTCGCAGCAGAGGGTGGGATCGTAGGGTCGATCATCGCCCCAACGTTTGGGATTGACGTCGGGGCCGCCGGGGATGGCGATGCCGTCGGCGATATCAACGTAATGACGGATGACCTCAATGTCCTCGGTGATGGACATCTGCAGCGGCAGGCCGCCGGCGGCAAGGATGGCATCGACAAAGACGCTCGCAATCTCCTCGTTGGGGGAGAGCGTCTCGCTCAAATAGGGTTTCGCTTCTTCCCAGCGTGGTGCGACCAGGATGAGCGGACGGTCGGCGGGATCGACGTCGACGTGCGGAGTGTAGGACGATGAGGTGCGGGTTCCGATCATGGGCGTAGCTTTCGAATCCGGGTGGACATGGCACAGGGGTGGCGCGGAGCAAACGTTACTGATGAATTTGCCCGCGTGGCAATTGGGTTAGTGACCCTTGATGGAGTTGAGGAAGTCCTGGGCGCGCTTGGTCTGGGGGTGGTCGAAGAACTCGTCGGGCGTGCCGGTTTCCACGATCTGGCCGTCGGTCATGAACACGACTCGGTCGGCCACGCGGCGGGCAAAGTTCATTTCGTGCGTGATGACGATCATCGTCATGCCCTGCTGGGCCAGACGGACCATGACCTCGAGTACCTCGTTGATCATCTCGGGATCAAGGGCGCTTGTGGGCTCGTCAAAGAGCATGGCCTTGGGCTGCATGGCGAGTGAACGGGCGATGGCCACGCGCTGCTGCTGGCCGCCCGAGAGCTGTGCGGGCACCTTATCGGCCTGCTCGGCAACGCCCACGCGGCTCAGCAGGTCCATGGCGCGCCCACGAGCCTCCTCCTTGGACACGCCCAGTACATCGACCGGCCCCAGCATGACGTTCTGCAGTACGGTCATATGCGCAAACAGGTTGAACTGCTGAAACACCATGCCCAGCTCGGCACGCATGCGGGCAAGATCCTTGCTCTCCTGCGGCAGGGGCTCGCCCTCGATGAGGATCTCGCCCGAGTCGATGGTCTCCAAGCGGTTGATGGTGCGGCACATGGTCGATTTGCCTGAGCCCGAGGGTCCGATCACAACGACGACCTCGCCGCGGTCAACCGAGAGATTGATGTCGTTGAGGACGTGTAGATCGCCATAGTGCTTATCGACGTGCCTGAGCTCGATCAGCGGCTGATTGCCGGTGGAAGAGGTGCTCTGTGCCATGGTGCTCGGCTCCTTATGACTAGAAATGGTAAAGCGTTAGCGGATGATGGTCGCGCCGGTCTTGTGCGAAACATAGACAGCGGCCTTGTTGATCGCGACGTTGATGAGGATGTAGATGACTGCGATCACCAGGTAGACCGACACGAGGGCATCGTAGTTGGTAATGAGCACGCGGGCATTTTGCATGAGGTCGGGGTAGCTCACCACGTAGGCGACGGTGGTGTCTTTGACTACGACCACAAGCTGTGAAATCAAGGACGGAATGATAAACCGAATAGCCTGCGGCAACACGATTTTAAAGGTGATTTTAGCTTTGGAGAGACCGAGTGCCTGGGCGGCCTCGACCTGACCGCGCGGCACGGCGTTGACGCCGGCACGGAAGATCTCGGCAACTACGCCAGCTGCGGCGAGCGCGACGGGAAGCGTGAGCATCCAAAACGACGGTAGCGCGATCTTGTACTGGGGCAGCACCAAAAAGAAGAAGTAGATGAACAGCAGACTCGGCACACCGCGGAAGAAATCGGTGAGCACGCGGCAGACCAGCTGTAGCGGCTTGATGCCGCTGGTGCGGCCGAGCATAAGGGCTAAGCCCAGTACCAGCGCAATGACACCGGCAGTGAGTGCGACTTTAACGGTGCCCTCAAAGCCGGCAAGCAGGAACTTCCAGGTGGTGAGGTGCGTAAAGAAATACCAATAGTGAACCGAAAGCTGGCCGGTCACATAAAAGCGCTGCAGTACCAGGACGACGAGTGTGGCGACGGCAACAAGCGAGATGGCGGTGCCGATGCGAATCTTGGTGCGCATCTTGGGGCCGGGAGCCTCGTAGAGCGCATCGCGCATGGTGAGCGCGGAGGTGGAGTGCTTGCTCATCGGAGGATCCTCACCTTCTTATCGATGTAGTTGCCAATGTGGCTCACCACAAAGGCCGTGCCCAGGTAGCCGAGTGCCGAGATAAAGAACGCGGCGACGCCGCCGAGCGAGCGGGTATTGATGTAGCTCACCACGCCGGTGAGCTCCTGCGGTTTAAGCGGCACCTGGCTGCCGAGCGCGGTGGTGAGCATGACGGCGATAAAGAGGTTGGTCATGGGCAGCACGCTCGAGCGCAGCGCCTGCGGAATCACGATTTTGGCGAGGATACGGTTAAAGCTCATGCCCAGCGAGCGGGCGGCTTCCACCTGGCCGACGCCGACGGTGTTGATGCCGCTCATAAAGTTCTCGGAGCCAAAGGCCGAGCCCAAGAGGACCGTGGCGACGATAACGCAGGTGCGGTAGGGCAGGACGACCTTGAGCGGCGGCAGTGCGTAGACGACGATGATGAGCAGCGCGATGCCAGGGATGTTACGGAAGACCTGGACATACAGGTCGCCAAAGACGCGCAGCGGCTTGAGCGGCGACACGCGCATCACGGTGACGGCGATGGCCAGCACCATGGCGATGACAAACGACTCAAGCGTCATGCCCCAGGTTGCGAGCAGCGCGTCGATATAGTTCTGGCCATAGAGCGACCAGAGCTCGGAGAGACTCATGCGGACCTCCCGCCGATAAGGAAAGGGGCTCCCGTGTGTACGGAAGCCCCGACAACTCAGTGAGGAAACAGTTTACCGCAATAAAGCGCATCATGCGTTTCCGTATGGTTTCGTTGCGGCCGTTACCAGGCTCGCTGCCTAGGCGCCGATCTCGGGCAGTTCGGGAACATTGGTGTCGCCCGTACGGTCGCCGATGCAGATCTGCCACAGCTCGGTCCAGGTACCATCGTCCTCGATCTTCTTAAGGAAGTCGTTGACAAAGGCGACGCCGTCGGAATCGAGCGGCAGGCCGATGCCATAGGGCTCCTTGCTGCCGAAGGGCTTGCCGGCGATTTTGTACTTACCGGGCTCGCGGACCAGGGCGCTCTGCTGCATGTTGTTATCGATGACGTAGGCGTCAACGCGGCCCTGCTGGAGTGCCTGGCGGGCCTCCTCGTCGGTCTTGAACTCCTGCTGGCTGGCCTTGGGAGCGAACTCCTCCAGGATGGCAGGGCCGTTGGAGCCGGACTGGACGGCGACGTTCTTGTCGGCCAGGTCGTCGACGCTCTTGATGTCGTCGTTATCGGCGAGCACCAGGATGGCCTGCTGGGTGTAGTAGTAGGGGCCGGCGAAGGAGACGAGCTTCTTGCGCTCGTCAGTGATGGTGTAGGTGGCAAAGACGGCGTCGACCTGGCCGTTCTGCAGGACGGACTCGCGCGTGTCCGAGGTCACCTGGGTGATCTCGACCTTGTTCTCGCCCAGAATGTAGTTGGACAGGAGCTGTGCGATACCGGCGTCGAAGCCGCGGGTCTGACCGTCCTTCTCGTTGAGGAGGGAGAAGAGCGTGGAGGTCTGAACGCCACCGATCTTAAAGACGCCGGCGTTCTTGACGGCCGTCGCCCAGGTGCTGGCGGCGATGGCGTCATCATCGGCCTTGGGGCCGTCGTTGACGAGCTTGTCGAATGCCTTGGCATCGAGCGTGGTGGAAGCCTCGGTATCTGCGGAGCTCTTGGAGGAGCCGGCGGCGGAACCCTTGTCGGCCTCGGCGCTGGTGTCAGAGCAGCCGGCAAGACCAAAGCCGGCGACGGTTGCGAAGGTGGCGGCGACGAAGCCGCGGCGGTCGAGAACGACCTGCTGGGAGAGGTTCTTGCTCATAGTAGAACACCTTTCTCAATAAAATCCCTAGCGGTTGAGTAGAGTTATACCCCATTGCGTTCAGACGGGTCAACACGAAATAACTCAGAAACATACTTACCTTATGGGTAATTCTACCTACCAAAAAGGGACAGGTTTATTTTGACAGGTTTTACCTGGGCAAACGTCGATTATTACAGCTGAGATAGCGTTTTGCGGACGGCATGGTCGCTCGCGGCGGTCGCTATAATGGCGGCAACGCGACACAAATATAAGTAAGGAGATCGCGTATGAACGGTTATTCGTTTTTCGCGCCGACCAAGGTGTTGTTTGGCGCGGGCAAGTTGGGCGAGCTGGGTGCGCAGAAGCTTCCCGGCACCAAAGCGCTCATCGTTACCACCGGCGGCAATTCGGTCAAGCGCTTTGGATATTTGGGACGTTTGGAGGCCGAGCTCGATCGCGCCGGCGTGTCGCATGAGCTGTTCGATCGCATTGAGCCCAATCCCCTGCGCGAGACCGTAAACGCGGGTGGCTGGATGGCGCGCACCCATGGCTGTGATTTTGTGCTGGCGCTCGGCGGCGGCTCGGTCATGGACGGCAGCAAGGGCATCTGCGCGGTGGCGACCAACCCGCATACCGATGCCGAGGGCAACGAATGCCCCGGTGACATCTGGGACTTTGTGAATGGCGGCACTGCGCTCGGCCTGCCCATCCCCAACGATCCGCTGCCGCTTGTTTGCGTGACCACCACGGCGGGTACCGGCTCCGAGGTCGATGCGGGCGGTGTCCTGTCCTGCGAGGAAAATGACGAGAAGCTTCGCTTGGGCGATCCGCGCCTGTTTCCGGTGCTTTCAATCGTCGATCCCGAGCTCATGGTGAGCGTCCCGGCACGTCTGACCGCCTATCAGGGATTCGACGCCCTGTTCCATTGCGTTGAGTGCTACATCTCAAATGCCAACACGCCCATGGGTGACATGGTTTGCCGCGAAGGCATCCGCCGTGCCGCCGCGGCACTGCCTACGTGTGTCAATAATGGCGATGACCTGGAGGCGCGCTCGAGCCTTGCGTTTGCCAACACGCTCGGCGGCTATGCCATGGATGCCTCGGGCACCACGGGCTCGCATGGTCTTGAGCACGGCATGAGCGCCCACCATCACGACCTGCCGCACGGTGCCGGCCTCATTATGATCGCCCGCGCCTATCACACGTGGATGATCGATCACGGTGCCGCACCCGAGCGCTATATCGACATGGCACGCCTGATGGGCAATGCCGCCGCGGATGATCCACGCGATTTTGTGATTGAGCTCACGCGCCTGATGGAGGCCTGCCATGTGGCGGACCTCGCCATGAGCGAGTGGGGGATTACGGCCGAAGAGCTGCCTGCCATCGCACACAATGCCCTGACGACCAACGGCGTCCTGTTCAGTCACGACCCCGTGACGCTGACCGACCCCGACGTCGTCGAAATCCTCAAGCAAAGCTACCGCTAACCACCACAAAGGGGACACCTTGGCGGTTCGTCTCAATCTGTAACAGGTAGACGAGGAAATGGATTCTAACTGTTACAGATGGAGACAAACAACAGGGGCAAAGACGGTTTGTCTAGATCTGTAACAATTGGGCGAGGATTTGTCCTCTAGGTGTTACAGATCGAGACAATTGAGTTGGGAAAATAAAAACCTCCGCAGGGGCGCTTCCCTTGCGGAGGTTTTCTTACTCGTTGAGTAGCCTTACGGCTTCGGCGGCCATGTTCTCGACCGTCATGCCGTTTTGCGCGAGCAGCTCGTTGGGATCGTAGCGGTCGGGGAAGCCCTTGGCGATGCCGAAGGTGCGCGTGCGCACAGGCGTGCAGGCCAGATAGCACGCGACGCGCTCGCCCCAGCCACCGTCCAAGATGCCGTCCTCGAGGGTGACGACAACGCGATGCTCGGCGGCAAGGCTGTCGAGGAACTCGCGGTCAAGCTCGGTTGCAAAGCGCGGGTTGACGAGCGTCGCCTCGATACCGTACTCGGCAGCCAGACGGTTTGCCACACGCTCGCCCAGCTCGAAGAAATCGCCGAGCGCGAGCACGGCAACGTCGCGGCCCTGACGCACCACGTTGTAGCGCGCGACGCCGTAATCGGCATCCTCGGCGGGCGCAAGGTCGGGACGGCTTACCAAGCCAATGCCCGGCACGCGAATCGCCACGGGATGCTCGCGGTGATCGAGCGACCAACTCAGCATGGACAGATATTCCTCCATGCAGGCCGGAGCCAAGTAGTGCATGTTGGGAAGTCCGCCCAGCATGGAAATATCAAAGAACGAAAGATGCGTCTCGGACGTGGTGCCAAAGATCGACGCACCAAACACCAGGATGGTTGCGGGGGCGTCGTTGAGGCACAAGTCGTGCCACAGCTCGTCGTAGGCGCGCTGCAAAAACGTGCCGTACACACCAAAGACTGGCTTGGCGCCCGAGCGCGCAAGCGCGGTGGCAAAGGTCACAGCGTGCTCCTCGGCAATGCCCACATCGACGAACTGTTTGCCGGCGGCAGCGCGAAGCTCGGGCGTAAAGCCCATGATGTAGGGCGTGGCGGCCGTGATGCCAACGACCTGTGGATCGCGCTCGATGGCGGCGCTGAGCGCCTCGCCCGTAATGTCGGCATAGGTGCGCGGCGCAGGCTCGCTCGGATGGCCCGGGCAGAGCTTGCGTCCAGTTGCCATGTCAAACGGACCCACGTGGTGCCAGCGTTCGGGGTCGCTCTGGGCTGGCTCAAAGCCCTTACCCTTTGCGGTGGAGACGTGCAGCACGATGGGATGATCGATATTGCGCAGTTCCTGCAACGCATCGACGAGGGCCAACACATCGTTGCCGGCGTCCAGATAGCGGTAGTCGAGCCCCATCGCGCGGAAAACGTTGCGCTCACAGGCGCCGTTGCTGGCGCGCAGCTCGGCCAGATTGCGATACAGGCCACCGTGGTTCTCGGCGATGGACTGGTCGTTATCGTTGACGATGATGATCAGGTTGCTGTCGAGTTCGGCGGCATTGTTGAAGCCCTCAAACGCCAGGCCGCCCGAAAGCGAGCCGTCGCCAATAACGGTAATGACGTTGTACGCATCGCCCGCCAGGTCGCGCGCGTGGGCAAGGCCGCAGCCCAAGCTCACCGAGGTCGAGGTGTGACCCATGGCGAACAGGTCGTGCTCGGACTCGTCGGGATTGGCAAAGCCAGATGCCTCACCATAACGCTCCGGATCGATATAAGTGTACGCGCGCCCCGTCAGCGCCTTGTGGGCGTAGGTCTGGTGCGAAACGTCAAAGACAATCTTGTCGATGGGGGAGTTAAACACGCGATGAAGCGCAACCGTAAGCTCAACAACGCCCAAGTTGGGGGCAACGTGCCCGCCGACGGCGGCGGAGCTTTCGAGGATTGCCTGGCGGATCTCGCCGCAGAGCTGCGGGAGCTCGGCGCGATTAAGAGCCTTGACGTCCTCGGGCGTTGTCGTTTGCGTAAGCAGCATCGTTGTGGGTTACTCCATGCGAATCGTGCGCCGGCACTCCCTCGGCCGGCACAATTGCACAAGACAGTCTCGCACATTTTGGCGTTTGATATGTGACGGCGGCGCGGTAATTCGCCAACTGGTGGGGCAAAACGTTTTGTCCGATGCCATACTGATATGTTCCATGATGTTTTTATCGATTGTGCACAGTCCGTGGCTTGTCGCCGTGAGTCGCTGGAAGGAGGCAGCATGTCCGATACCGTTCGTGCCGAGAAAATCGCGCACGAGGTCGACTATGCCGCCCGCCAGCTGGCCCAGGCGGGCCGCTTGGACCTGACGCACGAGTTTATCCAGCATGGCGACGTGACGGTCTATGCACATGTGACTTCGGTAGCGCGGGCGAGCCTGTCCTTTGCCGAGCGCTTGGGCCGTGCTGGCATTTCGGTCGACCGTGCTTCGTTGTTGCGCGGGGCCCTGCTGCACGATTACTTTCTCTACGATTGGCACGACCCCGACCCGAGCCATCGACTGCACGGATTTCGGCATCCATTTTTTGCCCTGGCGCGTGCGGAGGAAGATTTTGATCTGACGTCTCGTGAGCGGAATATTATCGTGCGCCATATGTTTCCGCTGGTGCCGGTGCCGCCGACGTGTCGTGAGGCATGGATTGTGTGTCTGGCGGATAAATGGTGCGCTCTGCGCGAGACGGTCGCCGGTCGTCTGCCGCGCAAGGACGAGGCTGACGATAGCGTGAGTGGCGAATCGAGCGAGAAGAGGAGAGGGTAGACGGTGGGGACCGCGATCGACATGGCATTTGACGGCGCGACGCTTGCCGCCTGCCCACTCTCGGCACTGGTGCTCTCGTTTGCTTTTTACGGGTTTTGCGGTTGGGCATGGGAGTCGACAGTATGCGCCATGCTCAATCACGGACGATTTGCCAACAGTGGCTTTTTGCTGGGGCCGTGCTGCCCCATCTATGGCGCGGGCGGCATTGCCTGCTGGCTGCTGTTGCGCGGAATTCCTGACGCGTCGAGCCAGTTTGTCGCCGCAGCGCTCGTATGTAGCGTGATTGAGTACAGCGTGGGCGTGCTGTTGGAAAAGACAACAGGCGCACGCTTTTGGGATTACTCGCACCTGCCGTTTAACTTGCACGGACGTATCTGTCTGTACTGGGCCTGCGCGTTTGGCTTAGGCGCGTTGTGTATTTGCCGCGTGGTGGAGCCGGCGGTGTTGGGCCTGCTTGCCCATCTGCCGGTGCTGATTGTGCGGCTGTCCGCGTTTATCGTCGCGGTCGCGATGATGGTCGACGCGGTGTGCTCGTTGGCGAGCTGGCGCCGCCTGTCCGACCAGCTGGAGCGCGTCCGGGCCGACCTTGCCGACCGCATCAACGAGTCGCTTGCCGATGCGTCCGACTCCATGCTCGAACGTATTCCCGATTCGACGATTGACTCGGTGGCACAGACGCACATCCGTAGCCGTGCCGTTAACGCGTGGCTGGCCGAGCTGGGTGACGCCGCGCTCGATGCCCTGCGCGAGAAGGCTTCGATGCCGACGTTTATCGCGGATGGTGCTCGCGGCCTGGCGCTTGCCGCCCGCCGCGTGGCCGATGCCGCGCCGAACATGCCGCGTCCGTCGCTCAGCCGTCGCCTTGCCGGCAAGCGCATGAGCCGTCCGGTGCCGAGCGTGTCACTCAGTCGCCGCGACCTACGCTTCTTTAACGCCTTCCCGCGCCTGCGCATCAATCGCTACGAAGGTGTCATTCGAGCAACTAATCTCCGCGACCGCGCCCACGAGCTGTTTCGGCGCTAGCCGGGACGGGATGGGGCCGGCGCCTGCCGTCCTTGCGTTTCCCATTGGTTTCGCGTCCGTTGCCGCGCCGTTTCTAAGATTGCGGCACCGTTTCCATTCGACAACGCAGCGTTTAACAACGCCGTATCTGGTCTACACCAGTTGCCCCTCGGCCGCATTATGGGCGCCGACAACGTTCATGCGATCAAGGGGGAGCGAATGTACGATACGGGATCGACAACGTTTATGCTCATCTGCACCATGCTTGTGTTTTTAATGACACCGGGTCTGGCGTTTTTCTATGGCGGCCTGTCCAGGCGCAAAAATGTCATCAACACCATGCTCATGTGCTTTGGCGCCATTGGCCTGGTTGGTGTGCTGTGGATTGTTGCCGGCTGGTCGCTGGCCTACGGCAGCGACGGTTCCAGCCCGTTTATTGGAGGCCTTGACCAGCTGCTGTGCCTGCCGGTGCTCAACCAGGTGCTGCAGGCGGCCGAGGGCAATGCTGCGGACGGTGCCGTCTACCCTCAGATCATTAACATCGCCTTCCAGATGGCGTTTGCCATGATCACTGCCGCTATCGTCACGGGCAGCCTGGCCGGCCGCGTTAAGTTTGGTGCCATGACGGCCTTCCTGGGCATTTGGCTGCTCGTGGTCTACGCGCCGCTCGCCCACATGGTCTGGGGCGGCGATGGCTCCTTTATCGGCGACATCATCGGCGCGCTCGACTTTGCCGGCGGCGACGTGGTGCACATTTCGTCCGGTCTGACGGGCCTGATCCTCTGCTTAATGCTCGGCCGTCGTCGCGGCTTTGGCATGGTGAGCTACCGTCCGCATAACGTGCCGTTTGTGGCGTTGGGCGCCGGCCTGCTTTGGTTTGGCTGGTTTGGCTTTAACGGCGGCAGCGAGTTTAAGGCCGACGCCGTGGCGGCGCTCGCCATACTCAACACCGTGACGGCCAGCGCGGCGGGCATGGTCTCGTGGCTTGCCGTCGAGCGCGTGCACACCGGTCGCCCCACGCTGGTGGGTGCCAGCACCGGTCTGGTTGCGGGCCTTGTGGTGGTCACGCCGGGTGCGGGCTTTGTCGAGCCGTGGGCGGCACTGGTCATGGGCCTGATCGTCTCGCCCGTCTGCTACTTGGCCATCAGTCATCTTAAGACCAAGTTCGGCTACGACGATGCGCTCGATGCGTTTGGCTGCCACGGTATCGGCGGCATCTTGGGTGGCGTGCTCACGGGCCTGTTCTGCGTGCCGGAGCTTTCGTGGACCGGTAAGGGCGGCCTGCTCTACACGGGCGACGTGTCGCTGCTCATCTCTCAGATCTTGGGCATTGTGGTGACGGTCGTCATTGTACTGGTGCTCGATTTGGTGATCGCCGCGGTGGTCAAGGCGCTGTTCCACGGCAGCCTGCGCGTGGACGAGGCCGATGAGGCGCTGGGCTTGGATGCGAGTCAACACGGCGAGAGCGCCTACCCTTCGTTCTCCGGACTCGATTAGCAGCTTCCCCAAGCACCGCACCTCGGCCTTCAATCGTCGTTTGCGTACCTTAAGTACGCGGCACTCCTCTTTCAGGCCGATCTGCGGCACTTGGGAAACCTGCTAAGACCTGTTAGTTGCACTTATCTGATCTACAAGGTTGGTCTGCGGCACCTGGGAAACCCGCGTCTCATGTAAAGGGATACGTTGATTATTGAGAGGAATTCATTATGAAAAAGATCACGGCTATCGTGCGCCAGGAAAAGCTTGAGGTTCTTAAAGACGCGCTGTTTGCTGCCGATGTTCGTGGCATGACTATCAACCAGGTGCAGGGCTGCGGCGCACAGCATGGCTGGAAGGAATACGTGCGCGGCAACGAGTTGCTTGTCAACATGATCCCTAAGGTGCAGTTCACCCTCATCTGCGCCGACGAGCACGTCGACGGCATTGTCGAGATTATCTGCAACGCCGCACGCACCGGAGCCGTTGGCGACGGCAAAATCTGGGTCGAGCCGGTTGAGGAAGTCATCCGCATCCGCACCGGCGAACACGGCCCCGCCGCGGTGTAGAATCGACCGCCTGCCATCCGCAACGTTAAAATACTGCAATGAGGCACAAGACTTGCGTTGCGGATGGACAGATTATGGGGCGTAATAAATATCCCGAGGAGACAGTCGCGAAGATTCTCGACGCGGCGCTGGAGCTATTCTGCGCACAGGGTTATGAGGGGACGAGCATTCAAGATATCGTCGACCGCCTCGATGGCATGACCAAGGGTGCTGTCTATCATCACTTTAAGAGCAAAGAAGAGATTTTCAACGCCGCATTTGATCGGGCAATGGCTCCGATTGTTGAGCGCCGCCGCGCGACACTCGGTGCTGGCAATATGACGGGAGCCCAAAAGCTCAAGCGACTGTACGCGCCCGAGTCTGTCGTTCCGCAAATTGAGCTATGGGCACGCATGCATCCTGCGGCAGATCCGGTAAAAAGCTCGCGTCTACTGGCGATGCAGTACCAGGGCTCGTTCGACGAGTCGGCCGATGGCTGTCTTTTGCCAGTGATCGAGGAGGGCATCGCCGACGGCTCCATTGCGTGCAAATGCCCGCGCGAAGCGGCTGAGGCCGTATCGTTGTTGGCGAATCTTTGGCTGCTGCCGCTGTTCCGTCCGCTCGAGACCAAAGAGCGAATGCTCGCTCGCGCACAATGTTTGGTGCAGATGGCGGCCGCGGTGGGGCTCGATTTGGGTAATGAAGTGCTTCAGACAACGGCGCAGATTTGGGACGTATGGGACCGCGCCGGGTGGTAATATAGATACTTACGGTATGTAATTGATTTGTAAGGGTAGCCACGGCTGCCCTTTTCAAGTCATTAAATACATACTAACGGTATGTATAGGGGATAGGCTTATGGCTGAAATGCGGAGGAGTAGCGTCTCGTTGGCGCAAAAAACAGTGCGATCTATCAGGCTTTTCGGTCTTCTTGTTGCACAGCTGTGTGCGTATTCAATGTTGTCAGCACTGTGCTTTGCGTGTCCGCTTTACTTGTTCGATTGCAGCGGCTCGTCAACGTTATATGGCGCCGTCGCGGCGATAGCGTTCATACCGGGCGTGCTCGCGACTCCGGTTGGCGGGATTTTGGCGGATCGGGGAAGACATCGCGGGGTTCTTGTGGTGCTCGGCATTGTTCTGATGACTGCATCACTGCTGTTTATCCCCATGAAGCGTTCGCTGCCTCTTGCCGTTGTCGTGGTAGCAATACTTTGCGTCCAATATGGCATCCAATCGCTGCTGAAACCGATGCTTCAAATTGAGACGGTGCACATGATGGGCCAAGAAAAGGTTGAGCGTGCCACAGCGTTGGTCTCGCAGGTAACCATGGCGAGCAATATCTTGGGGCCTGTAGTCGGGACGGCAGTCTATGGGTGCTTTGGTATCGATGCTCTATGCGAAACCGCGGCGTTGACGTTTGCGATGTCAGCCCTACTGTTCGGGGGCACACTCAAGCGATATGCCTCATTTGGAATGACAGGGGACATTACGACTTGCTCGACATGCCGAAGCGATTTCCGGGAGTCGATTCGGTACCTGGTTCAAAACACATCATTGCTCGTTGTGTTTTTGCTTGCGGCTATTTTGAACCTTGCGTTAGTTGGGTTAACGATTGGTGCTCCCATTGTTGTTTCAAAGCATCTCGGAATACAGTCATCCTTTGTTGGGATTATTGAGGTGGCTATGGGCTTGGGTGGTCTTGTCGGCAGTGGTTTGGTCGGTATTTGGCCGCATCGTTTTTCCTTCAAGGGCATATGTCGATATGTTGCGATGGTCTGTTTTGGAGTCGTACCGATTACTGTCACGCTACTGAGCGGTCCTGATGAATTTGCGTTTGCCGCGCTTGCGGCCGGCTCGGCATGGGTCATGGCGTGGGCAAGCATTACATCGGTTGAAATCGTTTCATTCGTTCAGCGGTCAGCGCCAAAGGAACTCTGCGGAAAAGTGCTGGCACTCGTTTATATGATGCTTTCCTGTGCAACGCCTATTGGCCAATTGGTTTATGGGCTCGCATATGATCGATGGACACCGGCGATTGTATTCGCAGGCATGTTGGCGGTGCTGACGTTGACGACGGCGCTGTTTTATCGGCTGAAAAGTCGCTTGTGGCGATTGTCTTAACGCGCTGAGGCACCGTGAATTTGTGGAGGCAGTGGCGCACCGCGCCGGGACGCCGTTGTCTGGGCATGCCTCTCCTTCGTCTACAATATCGTGCAGACGAAGGAAAGGCACGTCCATGATCAAGATGTTTGCGAGTGACTTAGACGGAACACTGCTGAACGCCCTGCACGAGGCAGATGGGACCATTCGCCGCGCCATTCGCGAGCTGACCGAGGCTGGCCTGCATGTGGTTCCCGCGACCGGACGCTCGACGCTGCCGATCGGCGAGCATGGCTTTACGGGCCTGGCGCTTGATGCCTGCTGCTCTAACGGCTCCATCGTGCGCGACAGTCATGGCGAGGTGCTCAAGACCTGGACCATCGATCCGCAGGTTACCGAGGGGCTGCTCAAGGCATTCCCGGACATTTGCTTTGATTGCTCCACACCCGATGGCATGTTCTCGAGCGGATCGTTTGAGATGCATCAGGCGGGCTTTAAAAAGGACAGCCCTATCAAGCGCATCGTGATGCGCGGTATGCGTGCACGTGGCGGGTATCACGAGGAGCAGTATTTCGACCAGTCGATCGGTGACATCCTGCGCCACGATGTGTGCAAGATCAACTGTCGCGTGACCTCGCTCGAGCTGGAGCGCGACCTTAAGGCGTATTTGGCCGAGCGCTCGGACCGCGTGGTCAACGCGCCGTTCGATCCGGTGATGTTCGAGATCACGGACGTGGCGTGCAACAAGGGCGAGAGCGTGGCCTGGCTGGCGGGCTACTACGGCATTGCCGAGGATGAGGTCGCGGTCTATGGAGACGGCGGCAACGACATCGCCATGCTCAAACGCTTCCGCCACAGCTACGCGACCAAAAACGCAAGCGATGCCGCCAAGGCCGCCGCGAGCGCGACTATCGGCAGCTGCATGGTCCACGCCGTCCCCAAACACATGCTTGCCACCATGCATAAGCAAAACTCCCGCACCATCATCGAATAATGTGACAAAGGGATAGCCCCTTTGTCACAGTTGACGCTGGTCTCTTGAAATACGAACAAACATTCGCATACCTAACTGCGCTTTGATAGAATTGATACTGTTGACGGCAGTTCCATGTGCCGGGCAACGCCCTCCATCTGATGGGAGGTGATGCCCATGACCGATCTGATTGATTTTGTGAGACTTCTGACCGCTTCGGTCTCGTTCTTCACAGCGCTCGTCGGGCTTTCCGAGGCACTCAAGCAACGTTCGAAGCAACGTAAGACGATATGAGAAAGCCATTTGGGTCGCCTCCCCCGCGGCGCAGCTTCTTTCCGCGGGCTCGGGATGCCACAATG
>NZ_JBCPDH010000016.1:0-47654 GCF_040915545.1 Collinsella aerofaciens
TATCCTGCTCCTTCGGAGCTGCGGATAAGGGGGCTTCGTGCTGCGGAATGCATTCAGAGGGAGACCCATCGGGTCCCTTCGTCCTCGGTCTTCTGGGATTAAAGCTGAGGAGAAGAATGGCGCGCTTCTCGCCTTACGACTGTAGCGGCCGCGGTCCCGTTTGGGATCGCGGCCGTTTTGTTGTGGGTCAAATATGAACGTTGTGTTAATGAGTCGGTGGACGGTGGTGTTTTTCGGTGAGCGGCGTATCCTTCCAACGGTTTATCTAATGTGTCAGTTGAAAGGAAGAGGGCGCTCGTCATTGTTTGAATGTGAACTGCCGTTTGACCACAAGACGTTGCATCTGGAGCTCGAGGATAAGAACTTCGCGGGTGTGATGGAAGGTCATCAAAACGAGTTTAAGACCACGAAATCACAGGAAGAGCTGGTAGAGGAGTCACTTGCCAACCCTTATGGCTCGCCTTCGCTCGAGGAGCTTTGTGCTGGCAAGAAGGATATTGTCATCATTAGCTCCGATCATACGCGCCCCGTTCCCTCGCGTGTGACGATGCCTATTCTGCTGCATCACATCCATTCCGCTGCGCCCGAGGCTCGCGTGCGTATTTTGGTTGCTACGGGTATGCATCGTCCTTCGACGCACGAGGAGCTCGTCAACAAGTACGGCGAGGAGATCGTTGCCAACGAGGAAATCGTTATGCACGTCGCGACCGATGACAGCATGATGAAAAAGATCGGCACCCTGCCTTCTGGCGGCGAGTGCATCATCAACAAGATTGCTGCCGATTGCGATCTGCTGCTTGCCGAGGGCTTTATTGAGCCGCACTTCTTTGCCGGTTTCTCTGGTAGCCGCAAGTCCGTCTTGCCTGGCATCGCCAGCTACAAGACCATCATGTACAACCACAACGGTCAGTTTGTGAACGATTCCCATTCGCGTGCCGGCAACCTGTGCCACAACCACGTGAGCGAGGACATGTTTGCCGCTGCCGAGATGGCTCACCTTGCCTTTGTGCTCAACGTGGTGCTCAACGGCAAGCACGAGGTCATCGGCTCCTTTGCCGGCGACATCCACAAGGCGCACGAGGCTGGCTGCGAGTTCGTGAAGAGCCTTGCCGGCGTTGAGCCCGTCGAGTGCGAGATTGCCATCACCACCAACGGCGGCTACCCGCTCGACCAGAACATCTATCAGGCCGTGAAGGGCATGTGCTCTGCAGAGGCCACACTTCCCGAGGGCGGCGTGATCATCGATGTCGCCGGTTGTGCCGACGGTCACGGTGGCGAGGGCTTCTATCACAACATCGCCGACAATGATCCGGCAGAGTTTGAGCGCGCCTGCATCGACCGTCCTAAGGACGAGACCCTGCCCGACCAGTGGACGAGCCAGATCTTTGCCCGCATCCTGGCGCATCACCCTGTGATCATGGTCACCGACCTGTGCGATCACCAGATGATCAAGGATATGCACATGACGCCGGTCAACACCCTCGATGAGGCGCTCAAGCTCGCCTTTGAGATGAAGGGTGCCGATGCCAAGGTTGCCGTCATTCCCGATGGCCTGGGCGTTGTCGTCGCGCAGCACTAGTGCACGGCCCAAACGAATCGTTTATAACCGACAAGAAAGATAAGGTTTTATGCTTACCAAACTCCTCTGCGAATTCGGCGCAACGGCCCTCATGATCATCTTTGGCGTGGGCGTACACTGCGATACCGTGCTTAAGGGCACCAAGTATCAGGGCTCCGGCCACATGTTTGCCATCACCACCTGGTCTTTTGGCATCTCGGTCGCTCTGTTTATCTTTGGCGGCGCCGTGTGCATGAACCCCGCCATGGTGCTTGCCCAGTGCATCGTAGGCCTGGTGCCGTGGAGCAGCTGCATTCCCTTCATGATTGCCGATATGCTCGGCGGCTTTGCGGGTGCCGTAATCGCTTGGCTTATGTATGCCGATGAGTTCAAGGCTTCCGATGGTGTCGTCGATCCCATTGACCAGCGCAACATCTTCTCGACCAACCCCACCACCGAGGGCACGAACTATGCCCGCAACTTCTTCTGCGAGGCCATCTGCACCTTTGTGTTCATCAGCGCCATCCTGGCTACCGCTAGCCGTGCCGGCGAGAACGTTTTGATGCTCGCTATCTGCGTCGGTCTGATCGTTTGGGCCGTTGGCATGGGCATGGGCGGCATCACCGGCTTCGCCATGAACCAGGCCCGTGACCTTGGTCCTCGCATGGCCTATCAGGTGCTGCCGATCAAGAACAAGGCTGACAACAACTGGAAGTACGGCCTGCTCGTTCCTGGCATTGCTCCGTTTGTCGGTGCCGCTTTGGCCGCACTGTTTGTGCATGGTTTCTTGGGCATGTTCTAGTCCAAGGCTACATAGTTGTCCGCCGGCCGCATGGGGTAACTTCCCAGCGCGTCCTCGGACATGAAAGAACCCCCGCTGCGCACTTCGTGCGGCGGGGGTTCTTTCGTCCTGCGGAATGCGCTGGGAAGTTACCCCATGCGGCCGGCTGCGGGATCTTAGTCGCGTTGGAACAAGCAACTCAACATATATCTGAATTTGGATGGGAGGGGCTTGTTGCTGTTGGGGGGCGTTGAGATGAGGGCGATACTTTGGGAAGGGATGACGCCTTGGGAGGAGGCGTCTATCTGAAGAGAGGCTTTATGGCTGAGAGGTAGTCTTTGGCTACGTCGGCTTTGGCTGCTTGGAAGTTGTGCCAGGCCCACCATTGGACCATTCCTACGAAGCTTGAGGCTATGTGGTGTAGTAAAAAGCTGCGGTCCATGGTGCTGGCGGGGCCTGCGGGGTCGACGGGGACGGTTTCGGCTGCTCGTGACATGATGGTCTTGCGGAGGCAGTCGGCGAAGACGCGTGAGCCGGCGCCGGCTACCAGTGCCCGTACGCCCTGACGGCGTTCCCAGAGGTTGTTGAGGATATGCTCGACCTGTACGAGTGGGTCGTCGAGCGGTATGCCATCGTCGTCGAGGGCGTGGGTGCAGATGTCGCTCACGAGCTGGGACAGTAGGTCGTCTTTGCTCTTAAAGAGACCGTAGAATGTCGCGCGGCCTACGTGAGCGCGAGCGATGATGTCGCCGACGGTGATCTTGCCGTAGTCCTCTTCGCGCAGCAGCTCGGAGAACGCCGCAACGATGGCAGCACGGCTTTTTGCCTTGCGGGCATCCATGGCTATGCGTCCGCGTGAACGAGCAGGCAGCGGAGCGTACCGGTGCAACCCTCGTAGGGGCGCTTACCGGCGCCGTAGCCGACGGCCTCAATGCGGTAGCGGGCAGGCAGGTGATCGGACGTGCGCAGTGCGGTGACGATGGCGGCGCCCGTGGGCGTCACGAGCTCGCCGGCGACCGGTGTAGGCGTGAGGGCGATATTGCCCGCCTGGCACAGGTTGACGACAGCGGGGACGGGAATGGGCATGAGACCATGGGCGCAGCGGATGGTTCCGTGGCCCTCGGAGAGCGACTCGACCACGATGTCCTCAATACCCAGGTCGTCGAGGCAGATGGCGACAGAGCAGACGTCGACGATGGAGTCGACGGCGCCCACCTCGTGAAACATGACGGTGTCGGGCGTTTTGCCGTGAGCCTTGGCCTCGGCAGCAGCGAGTACGGAAAAAATGGCGAGGGCGCGACGCTTGGCGCCATCGCTTAGCTGCGAGCCATCGATGATGGCGGTGACGTCCGCCAAAGAACGGTGGTGATGGTGGTGGGCGTGATGATGGCCCTCGTGGTCATGGCCGTTGCTGTGGGCCTCATGGTCATGCTCATGGCAGTGCTCGTGCTCGCCATGATCATGATGGTGGTGCTCATGCTCGTGCGTGTGCTCGGCAGCTGCTTCGTTGCCGTAGAGCCAGGCCATATCGTGGTCGTGGTTCTCGAGTCCCTCTGCAAGCTGGACGTCGAAATCGCAGGCGTCGATGCCATGCTTGTTTGCACGCGTGACGGCGATCGTAAAGCCGTCGACCGGCAGTGTGGCGAGCTGTTCGCGCAGGTGCTCCTCGCTGGCACCCAGATCGAGCAGGGCCGCGACGGTCATATCGCCGCTGATGCCTGAGGTGCCGTCGATGATAAGCGTGTGCTGATGATTGGACATGGAATGCTCCTTAGCGGGCGCGGGGTGTGCCGGCGCTCAGATGATTGATAAGACTTGCCTGGTAGGCGGCGCCAAAGCCGTTGTCGATATTGACGACCGAAACGCCGCTGGCACAGGAGTTGAGCATGGCGAGCAGTGCAGCTACGCCACCAAAACTTGCGCCGTAGCCAACGCTGGTGGGAACGGCGATGACCGGACAGCTCACCAGACCGCCGATAACGCTCGCCAGCGCGCCCTCCATGCCGGCGATGGCGATGACCACCTGCGCCTGAGCAAGCTCCTCGGCATGCGCGAGCAGACGGTGCAGGCCGGCGACACCCACGTCGTAGAGGCGGTCGACCTCGTTGCCATAGAACTCGGCCGTCAATGCGGCTTCCTCGGCGACGGGCAGGTCGCTCGTACCGGCGCAGGCGACGACAATGCGTCCGTTGCCGGTAGGGGAGGGCTTGCCGCCCACGAGGGCGAGCTGTGCGTCCAGGACATATCCCAGGTCGATGTCGTTGTCGAGAAGCTCAGCGGTGCGCGCGGCTTTTTCGGCATCCAAGCGTGTGACCAGGATGCGCTTCTGGTCTGCATCGAGTAATGCTTTGATAATGGCAGCAATCTGCTCGGCGGTTTTACCGGCACCGTAGACAACCTCGCCGGCTCCCTGGCGCACTCCGCGCGAAAGATCGAGCTGCGCAAAGCCCAAATCGGCGGTCGGAGCCGTCTGGATGCGCGTAAGGGCGACGGCCGGGGTGACTGTTCCGTCGGCAACATCGCTCAGCAACTGCTCAAGATTTCGCTTATCCATATATGTTCCCTTCGACGGCGCAAAGTCTAGCACTCAAAGGGTATGTTTCCGAACACTAAGACAAAATTGTTCGGAAACTATAGGACAGACTGATTCAATTGTTAGACGGATCGGCTAGTCGCGCAGGATGATGTCCATAGCGAGCATCAGGTTGCGCTCGTCGATGGTAAACGGGGCGGCTTCGCGCGTCTTGGGCTTGGCGCAAAACGCGATGCCCGTGCCCGCGGCCTGAATCATGGGGATGTCGTTGGCGCCGTCACCGATCGCGACGGTGTGGGCCATGTCGACACCGCACTCGACTGCCCAGTCCAGCAGCTGGACGAGCTTGGACTCCTTGGTCACAATGTCGGCAGCCAACTTACCGGTGAGCTTGCCGTCCACGACCTCCAGACGATTGGCCAGGCAAAAGTCGATACCCGCGGCAGCCACGATTTTATCGGCGACCTCGTGAAAGCCACCGCTTACCACGCCGACCTTCCAGCCCTTGCTGTGCGCCGAGCGCACAAGCTCCAGCGCGCCGGGGGTAAACGTCACGCGCTCAAACGTGCGCTCGAACACGCTCTCATCCAAGCCGGCAAGCAGCCCCACGCGCTCCTCGAGCGCCTGCTTAAAGTCCAGTTCGCCGCGCATGGCGCGCTCAGTGATCTTCGCCACTTGCTCGCCTACGCCGGCTTCCTCGCCCAACAGGTCGATGACCTCCTGGTTGATGAGCGTGGAGTCGATATCCATAACGATGAGGCGTGCAGTCATGGCGGGCCTTTCCGAGTGCAGTTGTATTGGGGCACATTGTCGCACGTGGCGCGCGTTGGCGACGGCCGCGGTGCGTCAATTGTTTCGTCTCCGTCAAGTCTTTGGGCAGGAGCCACTTTTCCGCGGCACATCGACACAGGTGCGATAAGATAGAACGCCATGTCTGGCTGCGCGGTTTACGCAGGCTGGGCAAATCTGTACGACGCCGCCCGGAACGACACGGGGCGGCACAGATCCATAAAGGAGGATCACTGGTATGAGCCAGACCCGTCCCATCGACGAGCATTCCATGCACACCCGTACCTGCGGCGAGCTTCGCCGCGAGAACGTGGGCGAAGAGGTCACCCTCACCGGTTGGGTGAGCCGTCGCCGTGACCACGGCGGCCTTATCTTCTGCGACCTTCGCGACCGCGAGGGCATCACGCAGCTCACCTTCGACCCCGAGCACTCCGACGGCGACGCCTTTAAGATCGCCGAGACTATGCGTCCCGAGTGGCCCATCAAGATCCACGGCGTCGTGCGCTCCCGTGGCGAGGAGACCACCAACGCCAAGCTCGCGACCGGCGAGATCGAGGTCCTGACCGACCACGCCGAGGTGCTCAACACGTCTGTCACCCCGCCTTTCCAGATCGAGGACGGCATCGAGACCAGCGAGGACACCCGTCTGCGCTATCGCTATCTGGACCTCCGCCGTCCCGAGATGATGGTCAACCTCAAGCTGCGCTCCGACTTCACCTTTGCCATTCGCGAGGCGCTGCACAACCGTGAGTTCATGGAGGTCGAGACGCCCTCCCTGTTCAAGTCCACGCCCGAGGGCGCCCGCGACTTCATCGTCCCCAGCCGCATCCAGCCGGGTAACTTCTACGCCCTGCCGCAGTCCCCGCAGCTTCTGAAGCAGCTGCTCATGGTCGGTGGCGTCGAGCGCTACTACCAGGTTGCCAAGTGCTTCCGCGACGAGGACCTGCGTGCCGACCGTCAGCCCGAGTTCACCCAGGTCGATATCGAGATGTCCTTCGTGGACCAGAACGATGTCATGAGCGCGCTCGAAGAGGTTCTTGCCGATGCCTTCGGTCGCATGGGTGTCGAGATGCCCACGCCGCTGCGTCGTATGGACTACTGGGATGCCATGGACACCTATGGCTCCGACAAGCCCGATACCCGCTATGGCATGCACCTGGTCGACCTGACCGACATCTTTGCCAACTCCAAGTTCAAGGTCTTTGCGACCGCCGCAAATGAGGAGGGCTCTGTCGTCAAGGCCATCAACGCCAAGGGCGCCGGTGCCTGGGCACGTGCCAAGATCGATAAGCTCGCCGGCGTGGCCTCCACGTTTGGCGCCAAGGGCCTGGCCTGGATCGCCTTCCGCGAGGATGGCTCCATCAACAGCCCCATCGTCAAGTTCTTCTCGGACGAGGAGATGGCCGCTCTGCGCGAGCGCATGGACGTCGAGCCCGGCGACCTTGTGATGTTCGCCGCCGGCCCGCGCCTGCTCTCTGACGAGATCCTGGGCGGCATGCGCTCGCACATGGCCAATGCGCTCGAGATCAAGCGCGAGGGCCACGACTTCCTGTGGGTCGTCAACTTCCCGCTGTTCCACTGGGATGAGGACCGCAAGGCCTATGCAGCCGAGCACCAGCCCTTTACCCTGCCGACCGAGACCGACATCGCCAAGATCGAGGCCGACCCGTTGGCAGCTGGTTCTTGCACCTATGACTTTGTCATGGACGGTTTTGAGGCCGGCGGCGGCGGTATGCGTATCCACAACGCCGAGATGCAGATGTCCATGCTCAAGCTCCTGGGCTTTACCGAGGAGCGCGCCGAGTCTCAGTTTGGCTTCCTCATGGAGGCCCTCAAGTTTGGTGCGCCCCCGATGGGCGGTTTCGCTCTGGGCCTGGACCGCGTGTGCATGCTGCTCACCGGCTCCGACTCCATCCGCGACGTCATGGCGTTCCCCAAGACGGCCAGCGGCTCCGACCTCATGTCGGGCGCCCCGAGTGCCGTTAGTGGCGCCCAGCTCAAGGACGTCAGCCTGCGCCTGATGTAGGCAAGCGGCTACATATTGCCCGTAACGAGGGAAGGACGCGTGCCTTCCCTCGTTTTTTATGCGCCGAGGTTGTGAGGGCATGGGGTGACCGGACGTCGAGGAAACTGCGTCCCGGAATTTGCGTCCAGAATGGGATGTACTTTCCGCCAGGGTCGCTCAGCGGAAACTGCGACCCAGAATCCAGCCAAATAATGGGACGCACTTTCCGGTTGAGCCTTCTGGCGGGCTTTAACAAGCATCTAACGCTACAATAACTACCACGTGGCTGGGTTTTGCCGGCCGAATGTGCGATGTCGTGGGAGGGGACATGGTCGAGTTTACAAAGACGATTAAAGATCCGTTGGGATTACATGCCCGCCCGGTTGCGCTGCTCTATGACATCATTGCCAAGCATCGTAGCGACGTGTCGGTCAGCATCGGCGACCGCCACACGGATGGCCGCGATGTCATGGGACTCATGGCTCTCTACGGCGAGTGCGGCGAGGACATCATCTTCCGCGTTTCGGGCGTAGATGAGGCCTCCTGTGTCACATCGATCAGAAATCTCTCGCTTTAAGCATGACAGGGCGTGGTAAAGGATGGTCCTTTGCCGCGCCCTTTTGTTTCGTATAGGAAACTTTTTCGAAATCTGAATAGGGACCCTTTCCAAAAAGTTAACCACGTGCTAGTTTACTAAAGCGAACATAGACGTGGTTAACTTTTATCGCGTCGATGTTGAGGACGAACTGACGTTAGGAGCAACTCATGTCTTGCGGACCGCAGATGCCGGCCATACCGCTTTCGATGGTAAAAGCGGGCGAAACCGTGCGCGTGTCTCGTGTAAAGGGCAATGAGGACATGAAACACCACCTCAAGGACCTCGGCTTTGTCGAGGGCAACGAAATCCACGTGGTGAGCTCGAGTGGTGCCAATATCATCGTCACGGTGCTGGGCGCACGCTTTGGCATCGATTCCAAGGTTGCCATGCACATCATGACCGTCGGTTAGTCTGCAGCATTTCATAAAAACCGAAAGGGGGACAAGAGGATGAAGACGTTGGGTGACGTTAAGGTGGGCGAGAGCTCTACCATCGTCAAGCTTCACGGTGAGGGTGCGCTTCGCCGCCACCTTATGGACCTGGGGCTCATCAAGGGCACTTCGTTCAAGGTCGTGAAGGTTGCGCCGCTCGGTGATCCGGTCGAGATCAACGTGCGCGGCTACGAGCTTTCCATCCGCAAGGAGGAGGCGGCCGTCGTCGAGGTCCAGTAGGGGCTTGCGGCGTATATTTCTGCAGATAAAGTTAGGTTTTTCTAACTTAATGCAGCACTTTGAAGCACATTATCCAGCCCGTGCGGAGAAAGCAGCGCGGGCACATAAGGAAGAAGGATTGAATGGCGGATTCTCAGATCCATGTCGCACTGGCGGGTAACCCCAACTGCGGCAAGACCACGCTTTTCAACCTGATCACCGGCGCCAACGGCTACGTTGGCAACTGGCCCGGCGTCACGGTTGAGAAAAAGGAGGCCAAGCTCCTAAGCGACAAGAACGTTACCATCACGGACCTCCCTGGTATCTACTCGCTTTCCCCCTACAGCCCCGAGGAGCAATGCTCGCGCGATTATCTCATGAGCGGCGAGCCCGATGTGGTCGTCCAGGTTGTCGATGCCACCAACCTCGAGCGCAACCTGTACCTGGCGCTTCAGGTTATCGAGACCGGCCTGCCCGTAGTCGTCGCCCTCAACATGGCCGACTTGGTCGAGAAGAACGGCGATAAGATCGACACGGACAAGCTCTCCAAGAAGCTCGGTTGCCCGGTCATGATGATCTCGGCCCTTAAGAACAAGGGTATCAAGGAGCTTTTCGAGCAGGTTAAGAAGTCCGCTGCTTCCAAGGGCCAGGTGCCGGAGCACAAGTTCGATTCCTCCATCGAGGACGTTCTAACGCACATCGAGAATAACCTTCCGGCGAGCGTTCCCGCTAACAAGCGTCGCTATTACGCCGTCAAGCTGTTCGAGCGTGATGCAGACGCCTGCAAGCTCATCAACCTCACCAAGGAGAAGGCCGCTCGCGTGGAGGAGCTGGTCGCCCAGTGCGAGCAGGACTGCGACGACGATGCCGAGTCCATCATCACCGGTGAGCGCTATGGCGTCATCGCGCACATCATCGATGAGTGCCTCACCAAGGCCCCGGCCAAGATGAGCA
Source organism: Collinsella aerofaciens (assembly GCF_040915545.1). Taxonomy (GTDB): domain Bacteria; phylum Actinomycetota; class Coriobacteriia; order Coriobacteriales; family Coriobacteriaceae; genus Collinsella; species Collinsella aerofaciens_BE. The sequence goes on from NZ_JBCPDH010000016.1 coordinate 9,869, forward strand.
CCTCCGAGAAGATCGACCGTGTGGTTACCAACCGTATCCTGGGCCTGCCGATCTTTGTGGTCATCATGTTCTGCGTGTACTACATCGCCGTTTCCACCCTGGGCGGAACGGTGACCGACTTCACCAACGATCAGCTCTTTGGCACCGACGGTTGGTATGTGCTCGGTCAGGGCCGCGATGCTTACGATGAGGCTGTCGAGGCCGCGGGTGACGACGCCGACTCGGTCGACCCGGCACAGTACGGCCCCTATGTCCCGGGTATCACCACCATGGTGCACGACGCCCTCGTGGCGGGTGGCACCGAGGACGGTGGCCTGGTCGATTCGCTGGTCTGCGACGGTATCGTTGGCGGCCTGGGCGCCATCTTCGGCTTTGTGCCGCAGATGTTCCTGCTGTTCGTGATGCTGTCCTTCCTGGAGGACTGCGGCTACATGGCCCGCGTCGCCTTTATCATGGACCGCGTGTTCCGCCGCTTTGGCCTGTCCGGTAAGTCGTTCATCCCCATGCTCGTGTCCTCAGGCTGCGGCGTCCCCGGCGTCATGGCCACCAAGACCATCGAGAACGAGAAGGACCGCCGCATGACGGTCATGACCACCACGTTCATCCCCTGCGGCGCCAAGCTGCCGATCATCGCCCTGCTCATGGGCTCCATCATTGGCGATTCTTCCACCACGGCCGCATGGATCAGCCCGCTTTTCTACTTCCTGGGCGTCTTTGCCGTCATCGCCTCGGGCCTCATGCTCAAGAAGACCAAGCTCTTCGCCGGCCGTCCGACCCCGTTTGTCATGGAGCTTCCTGCCTACCACTTCCCGGCGATCCGTTCCTGGGCGCTGCACGTGTGGGAGCGCTGCTGGGCCTTTATCAAGAAGGCCGGCACGGTCATCTTTGCGTCCACCGTCGTCGTTTGGTTCCTCTCCAACTTTGGTAGCTATAACGGTTCCTTTGGCTTCCTGCCTGCGATGGACGGCATCCCCGAGGAGTTTATGGACTACTCCGTGCTTGCCATGCTGGGCAACCTGGTCGCTTGGATCTTCGCCCCGCTCGGCTTTAGCACCTGGCAGGCCACCGCGTTGACTGTCTCTGGCCTCGTCGCCAAGGAGAACGTCGTCGCCACCGCCGGCTCGCTGCTGTCCGTCGCCGACGCGGGCGAGACCGACCCGAGCCTGTGGACCGCGTTTGCCGGCATGTTCCCCACCATGGGCGCTTGCGTTGCCTTCGGCGCCTTCAACCTGCTGTGCGCTCCGTGCTTTGCCGCCATTGGCACCATCCGCAACCAGATGGATTCCGGCAAGTGGACTGCGATCGCCATCGGTTACGAGTGCGCCTTCGCTTGGGTGATCGGCCTGTTCATCAACCAGTTCTACAACTTGCTTGTTCTTGGACAGTTTGGTATCTGGACGATTGTGGCCATCGTGCTGCTGGTTGCGGTGCTCTTCCAGATCTTCCGTCCCATGCCCAAGCATGCATGGACCGACGAGGACGAGACCAACACTGCTTCCGCCGCAGTTTCCGCTTAAGTCCGACTAAGGATTGACCCCTTTCCACGAGCCCGGGTGTCCCAGCGACACTCGGGCTTTTTGGTGGGGGAGATGTGACGTTTCCGCAGATAAAACCGACCAATATAAATCTGTCCCTTATTGGTAGGTGGAGGATGGGGTAAAGTAAGTGGTGGTTAACTAGAGGAGGCTTGCTATGGCACCTATCGATATTGTTGTACTGGCTGTAATCGGTATTGCGTTTGTCGCCGTGTGCGTGCGCATCTACCGCAAGGGCACCTGCGCCGACTGCGCCCAGGGTGGCGTTTGCACGGGGCATTGCTCCAACAAAAAGACTTGTGCCGCGCTTAAGGGCGTAGACAAAATTGCCGAAGACTTGGGCCGCGGTATTCATTAGCCGACCGGCGTTTGGGTATGTTTGACTGCGGATGCGGCAGTTGCTGATACGATAAGTACGTCTGCAAGTGCCGCCGAGCGGCTTAAACGAAAGGAAGCCTGTATGGAGTCATCCGCCTATCCGATGCTCTTTAGCCCGATTAAGGTCGGTACGACCGAGGTCAAGAACCGCGTCTTTATGCCGCCGGTGTCCACGAACCTGGCCGATCATGGCTACGTGACCGACGACTTGGTCGATCATTACCGTGCCCGTGCCAAGGGCGGCGTTGGCCTGATCATCACCGAGGTCGTGACGGTCGAGCCTACCTATACCTATCTGCCGGGTGACATGTGCTGCTACGACGACACGTTTATCCCTGGCTGGGAAAAGCTCGCCGCGGCCGTCCACGAGTATGGCTGCAAGATCATGCCGCAGCTCTTCCACCCCGCCTACATGGCCTTTAACATTCCGGGCACGCCTCGCCTGATCGCTCCGTCCTTTGTGGGCCCGTCTTACGCCCGCGAGGCACCGCGCCCCATCACGGTTGATGAGATCCACGAGCTCACGCACCAGTTTGGCGACGCCGCCGTGCGTATGCAGAAGGCTGGCGTCGATGGCGTCGAGGTCCATGCAGCGCACGCCCACGGCATGCTCGGCGGCTTTTTGACTCCGCTCTACAACAAGCGCACCGACGAGTACGGCGGCTCTCTCGACGCCCGCATGCGCTTCCTGCTCGAGGTCATCGCCGAGATTCGCGAGCGCTGTGGCAAGGACTTCATCATCGACGTCCGCATCTCGGGCGATGAGTACACCGATGGCGGCCTGACCCTCAACGACATGATCTACGTCTCGCGTCGCCTGGAGAAGGCCGGCGTCGACATGATTCATGTGTCAGGCGGCACCACCATCAAGCGTGGCTCCGCGATTCCCGCCGCCGGTACCCAGCAGGCCTCGCACGCTGCCTGCTCGCGTGAGATTAAAAAACACGTCAACATTCCCGTCGCCACCGTCGGACGCATTAACGAGGCCTGGATCGCCGAGGAACTGATCGAGGACGGTGCCGCCGACATCTGCATGATGGGCCGCGCCAATCTGTGCGATGCCGAGTTCTGCAACAAGGCCGCTGCCGGTAACGCCGACGACATCCGCCCCTGCATTGGCTGCCTGCGCTGCCTGAACGGCATCATGTTCGGCAAGCGCATCTCCTGCACCGTCAACCCGGACGTGGAGCGCGACGAGGCTGGCTACGAGCCTGCCGCCGAGGCTAAGAACGTGCTCGTTGTGGGCGCTGGTCCTGCGGGTATGGAGGCTGCCTACATTGCCGCCAAGCGCGGACACAACGTGGTGCTCGTTGACAAGCAGGATGAGCCGGGCGGCGAGATGCGTATCGCGGCCGTTCCGCCGGCAAAGCAGGAACTCACCCGCGTGATCAAGTATCAGTACCGTCGCCTGGCCGAGGCCGGCGTGAAGTGCGTATTTGGCACCGAGCTTACTGCCGAGGACATTCAGCGTGACTACGCGGGTTACGAGGTTGTCCTGGCTTATGGCGCCGAGCCCATCGCCCCGGCCTTCATGCAGGGCTTTAAGCAGGTTATGACGGCCGACGATCTGCTGGGCGGCAAGGCTTTCCCGGGCAAGAAGATCGTTATTGTGGGCGGCGGCACCGTCGGCTGCGAGACGGCCGATTACCTGGCCCCGCTGGTCAACGACCTCTCGCCGGCCAATCGCGATGTCACCGTCATCGAGATGACCAAGACGCTCGCCGCCAACGAGGGCGGCGCCGGTCGCGCGGTGCTCATCACGCGCATGCTCTCAAAGGGCGTCCACGTGCTGACCGAGGCCAAGGTGACCGAGATTACCGAGGATGCCATCAGCTACGAGAAGGACGGAGAGGTCCACACCATCGCCGATGCCGATACGCTGGTGCTTGCCATGGGCTATCGTCCCAATACCAAGCTGGCCGACGACCTGGTTGCAGCTGGCATTGCTGTCCACGTGCTGGGCGATGCCCAGAAGTGTGGCAACATCCGCGATGCCATCGGCGATGGCTATAAGGTTGCCTGCGAGCTCTAGTCAACCCCTTTGCACCAATCGATTGCAAAAAGCGGCGGCTGCCCTGTGTGTTGGGCAGCCGCCGCCTGCGTTTTGCCAAAGAAAGATTATTGTCGGGCCCTAAATGCCTTTTGCTTCTGCTCCCTCCGCAATCATGTTGCGGTTATACACCAGGTGCAGATACATCGCGTCGTGCGCGGCGGTGGGATTGCGCGAGGCGATGGCGTCGGCCACATCGCGGTGCATGCGGATAGTTTCCTCGACGAGCTTTTTGCCGGTCACGTCGATAAAGAGGGGGACGGATGCCTTGAACACGCCCATCAGGCGGGGAACGACGAGGTTTCCGGAGCTCTCGGCAATGGCATTGTGGAACGCGGTGTCGGCGGCGGAGTAATCCTCACCGGCCTCGGCCAGGCGCTCGGATTCGTCGCAGAGCTCTTTGATACAGACGACCTGGTCGTTGGTTGCGTGCTCGGCCGCCATGCGTGCTATCTGCGGCGGTGCCACGGCCCTCTCGCACGTCAACGATGCCGGTTTTTGGATGTGCTCCTCGTTCCTGGAGATTGACGAGAAGACAACCCTCAAGTCCTGGACCGTTATGGAGACGCTCATCGGCCTTTCGGGTCTTGCCTGCGCCCTGGTGATTTCGTTCTTCGCCTAGTTCGCGTAGCTAAGCATCTTCCGCCGAGTGCATCGCTCGGTACCCATTTACACCTGATTCATTAACCAACGATTGGTACAACCGTTCAAACCAAAAGAGGAGAACATCATGGACGAGAAGACCAAAGCACAGATTCAGCAGGAGGCCGCCGACCTGGTTGCCAAACTGCAGCCGCGTTCCGGCAAGTTTCGCACCATCAGCCCCGAGATGGACCCGCTGCGTCTGGGCTCCGGCTGGACGATCGAGGATCTGGACAAGCCACAGGTCATTATCGAGTCGACGTTTGGCGACTCGCACCCGGGTTCTGCTGGCCTGTTTGAGCTGGTCGAGGAGGTTCGTGCTGGCGTTGCCGAGGCTGGCGGTCACGGTGCCCGTTACTTCTGCACCGATATCTGCGATGGCGAGGCACAGGGCCACGACGGCATCAACTACTCGCTGCCCAGCCGCGACATGATCGCCAACATGATCGAGATCCATGCCAAGGCCACCCCGTTCGACGCCGGTGTCTTTGTCGCCAGCTGCGATAAGGGCCTGCCTGCGAACCTCATGGCCATGGGCCGCATCAACATCCCCTCCATCGTCGTTACCGGCGGTGTCATGGATGCCGGTCCCGATTTGTTGACCCTGGAACAGCTCGGCGCGATTTCTGCCCGCTACGAGCGCGGCGAGATCTCCCGCGAGGAGCTTGAGTTTGCCAAGCACAACGCATGCCCCAGCTGCGGTGCCTGCTCGTTTATGGGCACCGCGTCGACCATGCAGGTTACCGCCGAGGCCCTGGGCCTTATGCTCCCCGGCACGGCCCTGCTGCCCGCAACCAGCTCCGATCTGCGTGAGTTTGCGCGCGAGGCCGGCCGTCAGTCCGTGTGGCTCTCCGAACACAACCTGTGCCCGCGCGACATCGTGACCAAGGAGTCCTTCGAGAACCTCATTATGGTCCACGGTGCCATTTCGGGCTCCACCAACTCGCTGCTGCATATCCCCGCGATTGCCCGCGAGTTTGGCATCGAGATGTCCGCCGACGACTTCGATCGCCTGCACCGTGGCGCCCACTACCTGCTCAACGTTCGCCCCGCAGGTGAGTGGCCGGCGCAGTTCTTCTACTATGCGGGTGGCGTGCCGCGCATCATGGAGGAGATCAAGTCGATGCTTCACCTCGACGTTATGACCGTCACCGGCAAGACCCTCGGCGAAAACCTCGAGGACCTTAAGAACAACGGCTACTACGAGAAGTGCGGCCGCTACTTGGAGAAGTGGAACCTCAAGCGCGAAGACATTATTCGCCCGTTTGACCAGGCTTTTGGTACCGACGGCTCTATCGCCATCCTCCACGGCAACCTTGCCCCCGAGGGTGCCGTCGTCAAACACACGGTTGTTCCGCGCGAGATGTTCCGGGCCACGCTTAAGGCTCGCCCGTTCGATTGTGAGGAGGACGCTATCCACGCCGTCCTGACGCACGAGATCAAGCCCGGCGATGCCGTCATCATTCGTTATGAGGGCCCCAAGGGCTCCGGCATGCCCGAGATGTTCTACACCACCGAGGCTATCGCCAGCGACCCCGAGCTGGGCGCAAGCATTGCCCTGATCACCGATGGCCGCTTCTCCGGCGCCTCCAAGGGCCCGGCTATCGGTCATGTTTCGCCCGAGGCTGCCGTGGGCGGCCCGATTGCCCTGATCGAGGAAGGCGACCTGATCCGAATCAACATCCCCGAGCGCTCGCTGTCCATCGTGGGCATCGCCGGCAAGGAGATGGAGCCGGCCGAGGTCGACGCCGTCCTGGCCGAGCGCCGAGCCGCTTGGAAGCCCAAGGCTAATCGTTACACCTCCGGCACGCTCAAGTTCTTTACCGAGCATGCAGTTTCCGCCATTCAGGGTGGCTACATGGAGTAGCGCACGTACGCATCGAATTTCTCCTCTCATAGATGTGCGGCACAAAGAGCCCCGAGCTCACACGAGCTCGGGGCCTTTTTCGTCTGGATTGGGGACGCATGGCCGGACGAAAGCGTGTTGCGTTTGGCGTAAAACCATACGAAAGTGCAATTTGCGTCTTATTTCCGAACGTAAAACAGACGAAAATCGTTTACGTCTGCTTTAATCCGTACGAAAACGGTTTTCGTCTTGCAGGGCAGTTGCCGTTTCTACAGTTCAACTTCCAGTTCGGCTTTGTGTTCGTAGAGGTAATTGCGCATGTAGGGGATGGCAAATGAGACCTTGCCGTACGAGGGGGCCTCGATAATCGATTCTCTTAACAGGCGGCTGCGGACGGAGCTCACCTGTTGAGGCGTTTTGTTTAGGCCATCGGCAACCATGCTAGTCGAGCTCGTCTGCCCCAAAGACGCCATGCTCAGCAGATAAGCGATGCACGTGGGCGGAATGCGCCGCAGCGCGGGCTCAATCACCATGGCGCAGAAGCGTTCGCGTGCCGTTGCAATGCCACGCTCGGCTTCTTCTTCTCCAATAATCGCTGTATGTGCACGTCTTGCCAACTGCCATGCGTAGTATCCAACGAGTTGGATCATGAAAGGATAGCCTTGCGTTGCCTCGGCAAGTTGGCCGGCAATACCTGGCTGCAACTCCATGCCAGACGCTTCAATGGTTTCCTCGAGGGAGTACGACACTTCGGTTACTGCCACAGCCTTCAGATCAAAGGGGAGGGCACGGCGCAAAAACGTAAGTGTCTTTCCGTTGATGATGCTTTCAATCATCGAAGGCAGCCCAGCAAAAACAAAGGCGATATCAAGGTCTTCTCCGATAACCTGCTGAATCGCAATGGAGAGCGTTCGGACCTCATCGAGCTCTGCGTCTTGAACCTCGTCGAGAGTGATGAGCAGGCCATTTCCATTCTTGGATATTGTCTGTCTCATGGCGTCGCGTAGCGATGGGCCGATTCGCTCAATATCTATGCTGCCGATGGATATGCCAGCTACGGTGGGCTCAAATCTGGCGTGTTTGGCCTGGAATTTGGGCTGCAGCTGTTCGAGAATGCGCTGGCAAAGTCCCTCGGTTGCGACCTCTTTTATGACCGTCCAGCCACGGCTTTGCGCCAAACGTGAGCACTCGTCAAGGAGGACCGTCTTGCCCGTTCCACGGACGCCGGCTATGCGCATTAGGCGCCCAGGGGCACCAGGCCCGTTGGTGAGGCCTTCACTGAATTCTTCAAGTACATCTTCGCGGCCGATAATCGTGGGAGGTGTTTTACCTGCTGTGGGCTTAAAAGGGTTTGTTTGCATGTGAGCCACCTTTGCTCAAGATATAGCAAGATATAGCAAAGTATAGCAAGATATAGCAAAATATAGTGAGATATAGCAAAGTAAGCGCTACTCGCGGGTTTTGCGGTGGTGCTATTTTCCAAATGCCGCGCGGATAAAGCGCTGGTCGAACAGCTTGTTGGCAACTCACGAGGGCTCGGGGTGCCAATTTGGGATGGAGTGGTGCTGTGCCACGAATAGGGCCTATCTACTACGTTTAAGCCGCAGAGGTCAACCATAGCCGGCTTTTTCGAAAATCGACAAGCTGCCTACCTGCGGTTTTGTTTTCACGGTTTTCGGTATGGCCGAGGCTGTCCGTGTTAACGTAGTAGATGGGCCACTTTTGTGGCAAGGGGGCCGATCTGCGGGCCAGGGTAGCTAAAAGAGCCCCGTCCCAAAAAGACTGATTGGGAGCTGGGGCGTGTCGATGCGATAGTATTGCATGGTGGTATTCGACTAACCGAGGGTTTATCCGAGGGCTTTATGGAACAGCACCAGCATTATCAGAGCCTGCAAGATCAGGCATACAACGCATTACGCTCCAAGATTATCTATGCCGAGCTCAAGCCCGGCACGCGCCTTTCGGCGATTGGTCTGGAAAAGGAGACGGGAATCGGGCGCACGCCCATTCGCGAGTCCTTTGTGCGCCTGCGTGAGCAGGAGCTGGTGGAAACGCGTCCCAAAAGCGGCACCTATGTCTCAAAAATCAGCATGGAGCGCGCCGAGAACGCCTGTTTCTTGCGCGAGAAGCTCGAGAGAAGCGTGCTTATTAAATGCTGTTCGGCTGCTACGCCCGAGCAAAAGCATCGGCTCGAGCAGATTCTTGCCGAGTCCGAGTCGCTCGACCATGGCGAAACGCGCCGCTTCTTTGACCTGGATAACCTGTTCCATGAGACGTGTTTTGAGATTGCCGGTCGTCACATGTTGTGGGATTGGATGAAGAGCATCAACACACATTTTGAGCGATACAACTGGTTGCGTATGGTGTCGCAGGACCTGGATTGGGAGCCGATTCGTCGGCAGCATCGCCGGATTCTCGAGGCCATTAAGAGGGGCGATACCGACACGGCGAGCTATCTGGCAGAGACGCACTTGCACCTGATGCCCGAGGAGCAGGGCCCGGTTATCGCCTTGCATCCCGACTATTTTGAGCTGTCCAAAGACTCGGCCATCTAATTTGTCCCTTTATTTAGTTGCGGTGAAATAGGGATTGTTTTGCGGCTCTGATGGTGTAGGCAGTCCGTATTCCACCGCAAGTGACGGGGCACATCGGGGCACGAAAAAGCTGCGGCGCCGCTTGGAGGAAAAGACCGGAAACAAGGGTCCATTCCTCCAGGTGACGCCGCAGCTGTTTTGATGGCTCGGTTTTTGTCGATGTGGCTCAACTGGGCGTGGTTGCCAACCGAGTAAGTAAAGCGGCTCGGGGGCGTGTCGCTTCCGTCACGTTCTATCAGCATACAAGACGGTTTTGGTTCTTGTTCGTGACGGAAACGGCGCGCTTCCGAGCCGTTTTAAAAGAAAGGGGGCGAGGTCTAGGGCACGCCCCCTTTCACGATAGAGAGCTAAACCTAGCCGCGGACCTTCTTGACGACGTCCATGGCCTCGCGGGCGATCTGCTCGACCTTGGAGAAGTCGCCGTCGGCAAACAGGGCCGGCTTGACCATCCAGGTGCCACCGCAGGCGATGATGGCAGAGGAGCTCAGGTACTCCTCGACGTTGGCGGTGCTCACGCCGCCGGTAGGCATAAAGCGGTGACCGACAAACGGAGCGGCGAGGGCCTTGATGGTGTTCAGGCCGCCATACTGGGACGCGGGGAAGAACTTGGTTACCTTAAGACCCAGGTTCTCGGCGGCGGTGACCTCGGAGGGGGTCACGGTGCCGGGAAGGACGGGCAGGTCGATGTCGATGCAGTGCTTCACGACGTCCTCGTTGTAACCCGGGGAGACGATGAACTTGGCACCGGCTGCGCGGGCCTGCTCAACCTGCTCGACGGTCAGGACGGTGCCGGCACCAACGCACATCTCGGGCTCGGCCTCGGCCATAGCGGCGATGCACTCGGCGGCGCAGGCGGTGCGGAAGGTTACCTCGGCGGACTTCATGCCAGCTGCCATAAGGGCGTGGGCGAGCGGGGCGGCGTCCTCGACCTTGTCGAGCACGACGACCGGCACGATGCCCAGGGACTCAAGCGTGGTGTAGAACTGATCGAACATGATGTTCCTTTCGATGTATGGCGCGCATGGGCGCATGATTGCCAAATATGCTGGTCAGGAGCCGATTTTGGATTGGTTATCGGAGGCACTGCTTGGGGTTCAAGCAATTCCAAAACCGGCTGCTCGACCAGTCATGTAGGGAATGCCAGGCAAAACCGGAATGGGACTGGTGGTTTTGCCCGACCGGAGGAATTGGGGAGCGGGCCGCAGGGGTATGGGATTGGAAAGCTGCGGCCCGCGGAATGGGGAACGAATTAACGGGCGACGCGGGTGCCACCGTCGGCGGCGTTGGCCACAGCGGCGATCTCGTCGGCGGTCACCAGGTTGGAATCGCCCTTGATGGTGAGTTTGAGGATCGAGGCTGCAATTGCGTAGTTGACGGCGTCCTGCGGGTCAAAGTCGTTGATGAGGGCATGGACGAGGCCGGCGTTGAAAGCGTCGCCGGCGGCAACGCCCTCGAGCACGTGTACGTCGTGAGCAGGGGAGAACCAGTGCTCACCGCTTTCGGCGTCAAAGAGCATGCCCATCCAGATGGAGCGCTCGACGCAGGAGATGTTGCGAACGACCGAAGCGACCTTTTTGCAGCCGTACTTGGCGCAGATCTGACGGGCCATCTCGACATAGGTGTCGCGCTCCTCGATGCCGTGGGCAAGGGAACCGGAAACGCAGGTCATGCCGAGGCCGGCAGGCGCATCCTCGTCGTTGGCGATGCAGATATCGACGAGCGGCAGGAGTTCCTTCATGGTGACCTGCGACTTCTCGGGCGACCACATCTTGCCGCGATAGTTCACGTCGCACACGGTGGTGATGCCCTTGGCGCGGCAGGCGGCGAGCGCCTCCTTGCAGGCGGCGGCCATCTCATCGGAGACGGCGGGGGTCACGCCGGAGAAATAGAAGACATCGATGCCCTTGAGGATCTCGTCCCAGTCAAAGACGTCGCGCTTGGCCATGTTGATGGCAGAGAACTTGCGGTCGTAGACGCAGCCGTTGCCGCGCTGCGAGGCGCCGACCTCAAACACATAGCAGCCAAGACGGTCGCCCTGACGCACGACGCGCGTGGTGTTGACGCCGTAGGCCTTCAGCGAGCGCAGAGCGCACTCGCCCAGACGGTTGGCCGGGACAACGGAGACGTAAGCGGCCTTGTCGCCCTGGTAGGCCAGAGAAAGCGCGGTGTTGGCCTCGGCGCCGCCGTAGCGGACATCAAACTCGGTCGCCTGCTCAATGCGCAGATGGTCTTTGGGCGAGAGCCTCATCATGATCTCGCCGAAGGTAAGAACCGTTTTACCCATGGTTGCGCAGCTCCTTCTTGCTCGTGCGTACACCTTTGATATGGCGTTGGCACGGAGGTGCCAAGACGGTAGGGTACATCTTTGCACCTACGTGCCAACGCTCGCCGAAATCGGTTTACGAAATCGGTTTCGTTTCGAGTTGTAGTATACTCACCTACAGCGTTTTGCAAGCGAGATTTTTAAAAAAATGCCTAAAATGGCTCAGACTGCTGACAATTGGGAAACGGGGTGCGCCATGGCGCAGATGAGAATCAAGGACATTGCCGCCGAGGCGGGCGTGAGCCCGGCCACGGTCTCGCGCTATCTCAACAACCGCCCCGGGCAGATGACCGAGGAAACCCGCGCTCGCATCGCGGCGGTTATCGAGCGCACCGGCTATCGCCCACGTGCCGCCGCACGCAATCTGCGCAGCTCGCGCGCCAACCTCATCGGCGTGATCCTGGCCGACATCGCCAACCCGTTCTCGAGCGCCATGCTCGAAGGACTTTCCGCCAGCGCCGCTGCGCGCGGCTGCTCGCTCATGACGGCCATTAGTGGCAACGACTCCGCTAAGGAAGCGGAGTCGCTCACCAGACTTATCGATGCCGGCGTGGACGGCCTGGTCGTCAACACCTGCGGAGGCAATGATGAGGCGATCGCCGCTGCCGCGGGACGCTTGCCCGTTGTGCTGCTCGACCGCGATGTTGCCGACGGCGGCATCGACTTGGTGACATCTAATAACCGTGAGCTGGTCACCGGCTTGGTAGACGCCTTGGCCGCCGCTGGCAGCGAGCGCCTGTGCCTGCTCACCGAGGCAAGCGACGACAGCCCCGTCCGTCGCGAGCGCGCCAAGGCCTTTACTGACGAGCTTTCGCACCGCGGCCTTGCGGGCGAGGTCGTCACCCTGGCCGACGGGGGCGCCACGGGCGTCGGTCGCTTGGACGAGACCATCCGCGACTATGCCGGCAAAAAGCTCGGCCTCATTGCCGTCAACGGCCTGGTTTTCCTGCGTCTGACCGAGGCGCTGGCACAGTTGGGACCCTCGTTGCCGGCCGGTCTTAAGATCTCGACGTTTGACGATTACCCCTGGAACCACGTGCTCTTTGGCGGCGTGACCACGGCCGCGCAGGACACCCTCACCATTGCCGAGCGCGTAGTCGAGCGTCTGTCCGAGCGCATCGACGTCGTTACCACTACGGTAGGCGATGCCGCAAAGCTCGCCCCCAAGCGCATCGAGATCCCCGGCCACATCGAACACCGCGCTTCGACCTCGCGCTAGTCTGTATGATAATATATAGACAATGTCATACAGGAGGTATCCATGGCTGCGTCTGTGCTGAGTGTGCGAGTGGACTCGTCAATTAAAGACTCATTTGCCGAACTGTGCGAAGAGCTTGGCATGACTTCGTCTGTTGCGGTCAATATGTTTATGAGGCAGATGCTGCGCGAGCGCTCTCTGCCGTTTGTTCCTTCACTTGGTAAAAGCTCTGCGAGCGAAAGCGCCGCGGCGGGCATTTTGGATACTGCCCAGATTGAGTCCGCCGTCCGCGAGGCAGCCAGCACGATTCCCGCCATCAAAACCGTGATTCTATTTGGTTCGTATGCCCGTGGCGAGGCGCATGCCGATAGTGATATTGACTTGCGTCTCGAAGTCGATCGCGAGCAGGGCTTTGGTCTTTTTGCGCTGTCGGCGTTTGGCGAGGCGGTGCGCAAAGAAACCGGGAGGCAGGTTGATCTCGTCTCTAGTGATCATCTTGATGACGAACTTGCCGCGGTAATCGAGCGCGAAGGAGTGATCCTTTATGATCGCGCGTAAGTCAGACAGCCTTCGCGCCCAAGAGGTTTTGGAGGCCATCTCCGAAACGAACGAGCGCATCAAGGCTTTTGATATCACCGAGGACCAGTTTCTGCATGCGAATGACGTGCGGACGAGGGCGTTGGCGGACTCCCTTTTGATGTGTGCGCTTAGGGTGACGGAAGAAGCGGGCAAATTGTCGGAACGCTCGCAGCGGCTTCATCCCGAAATTGAATGGCGTGGAATTATCGGCATGAGAAATTATCTTGCGCATGATTACGGCAATGTCGACCGCTCGGTTGTTTGGGATGCAGTGACGATGGAGTTCCCTGCGCTGGAACGAGCCTGTAGACAAATTGTCTCCGAATCTGAACGCTAGCCGCTCGTTCGCAACTGCCTGTTCGCACACGTTTTTTGAGCGCTTGATACGCTTTAACCCTGCGGAAACATTTTTCTGCGATAGTATCTGCGATATAGACCAGTCGAAACCCGCCCGAAAGAAAGGGGAGCGACATGAACCAGCAGAACATCGATTACGTACTCCGCTCCGTAGAGCAGCGTGACATCCGCTTTGTGCGTCTGTGGTTTGTCGACATTCTCGGCCGCCTCAAGAACTTTGCCATTAGCCCCGAGGACCTCGAGGTCGCTTTTGAGGAGGGTATTGGCTTTGACGGCTCGGCCATCGAGGGCTTTGCCACGCCCGAGGAAGCCGACATGCTGGCGTTTCCCGATGCTTCGACCTTCCAGATTTTGCCGTGGCGCCCGAGCCACAACGGCGTCGCCCGCGTGTTCTGCGACGTGTGCACCCCCGACCGTAAGCCCTTCGCCGGCGATCCGCGCGATGCCCTGCGCCGCATGTTCCGCAAGGCCGAGAAGGCTGGCTACCTGCTCAACGTGGGCGCCGAGCTGGAGTATTACTACTTCCCCGACGAGCACACCCCCGAGCCGCTCGACAACGTGGGCTACTTCGATCTTTCGGTGAGCGATGCCGCCCGCGACCTGCGTCGCAACACGGTCCTCACGCTCGAGAAGATGTCCGTGCCCGTGGAGTATACCTTCCACGCCGCCGGCCGCTCGCAGCACGGCATGAGCCTGCGCCACGCCGAGGCCCTGAGCATGTCCGACGCCATCACCACGGCCAAACTCATCATTAAGCAGCAGGCCTACGAGAGCGGCTGCCACGCCTCCTTTATGCCCAAGCCGTTGGCAGGCGAGGACGGCAGCGCTATGTTCCTGTGCCAGTCGCTGTTCGATCACGACGGCAATAACGTCTTTTGGGGCGAGGGCGACGAGAAGTACCATCTCTCCGACGTCGCCAAGCACTACATGGCCGGCATCCTGGCGCACGCGCGCGAGATTAGCGCCATCACCAACCCCACGGTCAACTCGTACAAGCGCATCACCACGGGCGGCGACTCCGTGCCGCAGTACGCCACGTGGGGCCTGCGCAACCGCGCGAGTATGGTCCGCATCCCGGTCTACAAGCCCGGCAAGCAGCTGTCTACGCGCATCGAGCTGCGCAGTCCCGACCCCATGGCCAACCCGTACCTGGTCAACGCCGTCACGCTGGCGGCTGGTCTGGACGGCATCGAGCGCAAGCTGGAGCTTCCGCCCGAGGCAACGGCCGAGACGCTCAAGCTCACCGACCGTCAGATGCTCGAGGCCGGTTACACGCCGCTGCCGCGCTCGCTCAAAGAGGCGCTCGACGTGTTTGAGGACTCGCAGTTTATGAAGGATGCCCTCGGCGAGCACATCCACAGTTTCTTCCTTAAAAAGAAGCGCGACGAGTGGCATAAGTTTGAGTCCACGATCACCGAGTGGGAGATTAAGCACTATCTGGCGAACTCCTAATCGCGCTGGCTTGTTCCAGTACGATTGAGCTCATTTCCTTGGAGGCCGATATGTCCGAAAAGAGTGCCCTGTTCATGGCGCGCACGACGCGCTTCCACGAGTTTGCCCGCAGCTTGACGACCACCCTGGGTGTCGAGGTGAGCCTGGCAACCCCCGATTCGCCGACTGCGGCGCACGACTTTGACCTGCTGATCCTCGACTCCGACGGCATCCGCGGCGACCGCATCGATCAGATTGCCAAGTGGCTTGACGATCGCGGCGGTGTCCCCATGTTGGTGATCGTCGACGACGAGGCGCTCGGTACCTTGCGCCTGCCCAATCACGCGCATGCCGACTTTGTATGCCCCACGGCGACATCCAACGAGCTTAAGGCTCGTGCGCAGCGCCTGATGGGCGAGGAGGAGACCGTCACCGCCGACGATGTGCTCAACATCGACAACCTTGAGATTAACCTGGCTACCTACCAGGTGACGCTCGATGATGAGCCCATCGACCTGACGCTGATGGAGTACTCGCTGCTGAGCTTTTTGGCGACGCACCCCAACCGTGCCTACAGCCGCGAGGTGCTGCTGCACCGCGTGTGGGGCTTTGAGTACTGCGGCGGCACGCGCACCGTCGACGTGCACATTCGACGCATCCGCTCCAAGGTGGGCCCGCAGATCGCGGCACACATCACCACCGTCCGCGGCGTGGGCTATCTGTTTAAGGACTAGATTTCCACCACAAAGGGGACAGGCACCTTTGTGGTGGTTTTGCCGTAGGCTGGGCCCTTTTGGGCCTGCAGCAGAACTTAAGCCTTCCTAAAAGATTGCGTTCTCATACACGTTCGCCCGCATATTGGGGTACAACTCAACGTGAACAATGATGGCCCGCCACGTGTTTGGCGGGCCTTTGGTTATTTGACGAAAGGATCGCAGCTATGAGCGAGTACGATTCCCAGCGTCCCCAGGATGCGGGCAACGCCGGCGAGACCCAGCAGCAGCCGCGCGTGCAGGTGGAGTCGACGCCTGCCGGCAGCAACATTCCCTACGTGCAGGCTTACGACACACAGACCGGCAAGCCGCTGGGCGGCCAACAGGTCGTAAACAAGCACACGGTGGTCAAGACCAAGACCAAAAAGCTGCCGATTTTCATTACAGCACTCGCCGGCTGTGCCTGCGGCGCCCTGCTGGTCATTGCGCTCATTATGAGCGGCACGCTCAACATTGGTGGCGGCAAGAATGCCGTGACGGCGGGTGCTTCGGGTTCATCGACGCAAAAGATTACGATCGATTCCGAGGACACCACGCTGGCCGAGGCCGTCTCTGCCAAGGCCTTGCCCTCCGTCGTTTCCATCACCGCCACTTCGAGCGGCAGCCAGAATGGCTCGCTTTCGCAGTCTGCTGATGAGTCGGATAGCTCGGGCAGCGTCGGTTCGGGCGTGGTGCTCGATACCGAGGGTCACATCCTTACCAACAACCACGTGGTCGATGGCTATGACCAGTACGTGGTGACCATGGACGACGGCACCACCTATGAGGCCGAGTTCGTGGGCAACGACGCCTCGAGCGACCTAGCCGTCATCAAGCTCAAGGACGCCGACGCCTCCAAGCTTACGCCGATCGAGATCGGTGATTCCTCCAAGCTCAACGTGGGCGAGTGGGTCATGGCGATCGGCTCGCCGTTCGGCAACGAGCAGTCCGTCTCCACGGGTATTGTGTCGGCGCTGTATCGCTCCACGGCTATGAGCTCTACCAGCGGCAACACTATCTATGCCAACATGATCCAGACCGATGCCGCCATCAACCCGGGCAACTCCGGCGGCGCGCTCGTTAACGACAATGGCGAGCTTGTGGGCATTAATTCGCTCATCGAGAGTTATTCGGGCTCCAGCTCGGGCGTGGGCTTTGCCATTCCGGTCAACTATGCCAAGAACATTGCCGACCAGATTATCGACGGCAAGACGCCGGTGCATCCGTACATGGGCGCTACGCTTTCGAGCGTCAATGCGCTCAACGCCCGCACCAACAAGCTGAGCACCGATAGCGGCGCGTATGTGGCGAGCGTCGTTGAGGATGGTCCTGCTGCCAAGGCCGGCATTCAGGAGGGCGATGTCATCACCAAGCTGGGCGACGACGAGATCACGAGCGCCGATGGCCTGATCATTGCTCTGCGCAGCCACGAGGTGGGCGAGAAGGTCGAGATCACACTCATGCGCGGCAAGGAAGAGAAAAAGGTCACCGTCGAGCTGGGCTCCGATGAAGAGCTGCAGAACCAGCAGCAGGACGACAGTTCGACCGACACCGGCAATGGCGGTATTACCGACGAGCAGCTGCGCCAGTACCTGGAGGAGCTGTTAGGCCAGCAGGGCCAGGGTCAGGGCTACGGCCAGGGCTACTAGCGAGCCGTTTCGCTCATACCGATGCCAGAGGGGCTGTCCCACCAACGCGGGACAGCCCCCCTTTTCTTATTGATCCGTTGGGGGCGGAGGAAAACGGATCACTTGTGGCTGGCAAGAGGCCTGGTTCGTAATGGTCTGGACAGTTAGTTCAGATACGTATAAATCTGGGGCAGCTTGGGATGCGTTTTGAGCAATTTTTGATTGGGATGGGGCTCGAATGGGTGTTTGGAAGGGAGAGTGGGACGTTTACATGGTTTCGAGGGGCTCAAATTAGTTGAAACAGGGGTGTTCGTGCCTGATCCAGCTCTAGGATTTATACGTATCTGAACTAATTGTCCACCCCGGTCTGGTGGCTGCCGATTCGGTGCGGTTCGAAAGGGCTATTCGGCCCCGTTGCGACCGGTGGTACTCTTGTATCCGTTTGAAATCGAGCGAAGGAGTGCCGCTATGGAGCAATCGAGCCTGTTTGGTGACGGTGTGGACATCGATACCGAAACGTCCGCGAGCGCGGATGCCGCCGCACCGACCGACGCCCGTGCCCAGGCGGCAGCGCGCGCGGCCGAGCTGCGCCACGAGCTCGATTACCACGCCTATCGCTACTACATGCTCGATGCGCCCGAGATCACGGACGCCGCCTTTGACAAAATGCTCGTTGAGCTGCAGGAAATCGAGGCGACCTACCCCGATCTGGTAACGCCCGACAGCTATACCCAGCGCGTGGGCGGCTACGTGAGCGAGCAGTTTACGCCGGTAACGCACATGGCACGCATGTATTCCATGGACGATGCCATGGATCTGGACGAGCTCGACGCGTGGCTCCAACGCACCGAGGATGCGCTCGGCGCCGGTAGCGTCACCTATACCTGCGAGCTTAAGATCGACGGTCTGGGCGTCGCGCTTACCTATCAAAACGGCACTTTTGTGCGCGCCGCCACGCGCGGCGACGGCACCACGGGCGAGGACGTGTCGCTCAACGTGCGTACCATCAAGGATGTGCCCATGCACCTGTCCGAGCCGGCGCTCGCCCACATGGGCGCCGATCGCGAGCGCACCATCGAGGTGCGCGGCGAGGTCTACATGCCCAAGGGCAGCTTTGTGCGCCTGAACGACGAGGCCGATGCCGAGGGGCGCGACCCCTTTGCCAACCCGCGCAACGCCGCCGCCGGCAGCCTGCGCCAAAAGGATCCCAAGGTCACGGCGCGCCGCGACCTGGCTACCTTTATCTACGCCATCGCCGATACCGACCCGCTGCATGTTCACAGTCAGCGCGAGTTTCTGGACTGGCTGCGCAGCGCCGGCTTTAGCGTCAACCCCAACGTGGCCCGTTGTGCCACGCCCGCCGAGGTTCACGAGTTCTGCGCCCAGGCGCTCGAGCATCGCGGCGACCTGAACTACGACATCGACGGCGTGGTCGTAAAGGTGGACAGCTTTCAGCAGCAGCTCGACCTGGGCTTTACTGCCCGTGCGCCGCGCTGGGCCATTGCCTTTAAGTTCCCGCCCGAGGAAAAGCAGACCGTCCTGCGCGAGATTCGCATCCAGGTGGGCCGCACCGGCGTACTCACGCCGGTCGCCGAGTTCGATTCGGTGACAGTCGCCGGCTCCACCATCGCGCGCGCCACGCTGCACAACATCGACGAGATCCGCCGCAAAAACGTGCGCGAGGGCGACACCATCATCGTGCACAAGGCGGGTGACGTGATCCCCGAGGTCGTGGGCCCGGTGCTCGATAAACGCCCGGCCGATTCGGTCGACTGGCACATGCCCGAGGTCTGCCCCGTGTGCGGTAGCCCCGTGGTCCACGAGGATGGCGAGGTTGCCTACCGCTGCGTCTCCATCGACTGCCCCGCGCAGCTCAAGGAGCGCTTGCTCCACTGGGTGAGCCGCGGCTGCATGGACGTCGACGGCCTGGGCGACGAGATCGTCGACAAGATGATCGCCGCCGGCTTGATTCACGATGTCGCAGACTTCTACCAGCTCACGGTCGATGACATCGCAGGCCTGGACACGGGGCGCACCTATGCCAGTTCCAACAGCAAAAAGGGCGTCAAGAAGGGCGACCCCATTCCGGTAGGCCTCAAGACGGCTGAGAAAATCATCGCCGAGCTCAACAAGTCCAAGAGCCAGCCGCTCGGTCGCGTGCTGTTTGCCCTGGGCATCCGCCACGTGGGCAAGAGCGTGGGCGAGGTTATCGCCGAGCGATTCCTGTCGATTGATAAGCTCATCTTGGCGAGCGAAGAGGACATCGCCGAGTGCGAGGGCATCGGTCCCAAGATTGCGGCGAGCGTCAAGCAGTTCCTGGCCGTTCCCGAAAACCTTGCCGTCCTGGAGCGCCTGCGCCAGGCGGGTCTGTCGCTCGAGGTCGACCTGGGTGCCGCACACGCGCAGGCCGCAGCCGATGCCGGCGTGGCAGGCGAGCTCGCCGACGCACAGCCGCTCGCGGGTTTGACCTTCGTGCTCACCGGCACGCTTGTCAACCGCACCCGCGACGAGGCGGGCGCGGCGCTCAAGGTGCTTGGTGCCAAGGTCTCGGGCAGTGTTTCAAAGAAGACGAGCTATCTGGTCGCCGGTCCCAAAGCGGGCTCCAAGCTCACCAAGGCCGAGCAGCTGGGCGTACCCGTGCTGGACGAGGACGCACTCGAGCAAATCTTGGCTACTGGTCAGGTGCCCCAGGCTTAGTGCATCAATAGTCAAATTGAAGAACCTCCCGGAAGCACGATGCCTTCCGGGCGGTTCTTATTTGGACGGGGCAACCGGCACCGTGATCTGTGTCATTTGGGTCGCCGGGTCGTCGCTGACGATATCGTCGATGAGGGCGATCTCGCGTGAGGGGCCAGCGGGGGACAGCCTGTGTTCGCGCATATAGCCGAGCAGCTGCTTATAGCGCGGGCCTGCTTGCCCGTGCGTGCCGCGGAAGCTTATGGTCAGGCAGCGCGCGGCGGGTCGCGTCTCGACGTCGCCCATGTACTCATCGGTGTCATCGAGCAGCAAAAAGACCTCGTCGTAGCCATCAAAGTCGCCGGCGGCCAGGCGCTCGGCGCCAATCCCGACGCCCAAGTTGCCCAGGAAGACAAAGGTCTCGTGCTGGCCCTTCTGCAGTTGACGAATTTGCCACTCCAATGCATAGGCGTCGGTGGGGTTGACGCGTTCACGCAACACGGCGCAGCGGAGCTCGGGCGCATCGATTGTGCAAATGGTGTCGAGCTCGGTGTTCAGGGCATCGTGCAGCAGGGCAAGCCGGTTATCGATCTTGCGCGACACGCGCTCCAGCTCTCGGCGCTTGCGCTCGATGAGCTCCTGCTGCTGAGCCAGCTGCCGCTGCATAAGGTCCACATCGCGCGTGGTCACAAACTCACGGATCTGCGCCAACGGCAAGTCGAGAACACGCAGGTGGCTGATGGTGTTGAGGGTGGAGAGCTGCCGCGATCCGTAGTAGCGGTACCCGCTTGCCGGATCGATGTACGCCGGGTCCAGCAAGCCCATCTGCTCGTAATGACGTAGCGTCCCCACGCTCAGGTTAAACAGGCGCGCCACCTCGCCAATGCGGAGCAGGCCCTCAGTATGTTCACTTGACGTGTCGGTCACAGGACAGCTCCTTTCAATAGGGTCGGGGAGGGCGCCAGGCTCGCGTCGCCCCGCTACGCTACCAGCTTGTCAAAAGCTCCGCGGCGGTTGAGCACGGTAAACGCGACAACACAGATGACCGCCGACACAATCGATCCGCACGGCGAAGCGATGCCCATGGGAAACAGCGTGTCGGAATAGGCGTTTGACAGCAGCCACGCGCCCGGCACGCGAATGAGCGCCACGGCCAGCACGTTGTGCGCAAAGCCGATGTAGCTCTTGCCGTATGCAGCGAAAAAGCCGCTAAAGCAAATGTGGATGCCGGCAAAGATAGCGTCGAAAATATAACTGTGCATATAGCCGGTACCGGCCGCGACCACCGCGGGGTCCTTGGCAAAAAAGCCAATAAACGCCGGCGCCACCAGCCACATCAGCACCGTGATCAGGCAGCCGTACACCACCGAGATCGTCATGGCGTCCTTGAGCACCTGACGTGCGCGGTCGCCCTTGCCCGCGCCGGCGTTTTGCGCCGTGAGCGCACTGACGGTGGCACCCATGGAACTCGGCACAATGAACAAAAAGCTGATCATCTTTTCGACCAGGCCCACGGCGGCGGCGTCGACGAGCCCTCGGTGGTTGGCGATGACGGTGATAAACATAAACGCCACCTGGATGCAGCCGTCCTGTACTGCCACGGGCACGCCGATTTTAAGAATGCTACTGAGCACCTCGGGCTGGGGGCGCAGGTCGCTGCGCTTAACATGGATGTTCGTGCGGCGGCTCCTGAGCCACACAAGCGCGAGGGCAACGCTTGCCGTCTGGGCGGTTACCGTGCCGAGCGCCGCGCCCACGGGGCCGAGCCCCATGTGGCCGATAAACAGAAAATCGAGTGCGATGTTGATGATGCATGCCACGCCGATCACGTACATGGGCGAGCGCGAATCGCCCAGGCCGCGAAAGATGGCCGAGAGAATGTTGTATGCGGCGATAAACGGAATGCCGACAAAGCAGATACGCAGGTAGGCGGCGGTGCCTTCGACCGCCTCGGGCGGCGTGCCAATGAGCGCCACAACCTGCGGGCATAGTGCAAACAAGATGACGGCCAGTACCACCGAGACGCCCATAAACAGCGTAATGGTATTGCCGATGGCGGTCTCGGCGCGATCGAAGCGACGCGAGCCCACGGCGTGGCCGACGATGACCGTCGTTCCCATGGCCAGACCCACGAGCGTCACGGTAATGATGTAGAGCGTCTGCGCGCCATTGCCCACGGCGGTGATGCCGGCGGCGCCGCTAAACTGTCCCATCATGTACAGGTCGGCCATGCCGTAGAGCATCTGCAAAAAGTACGAGAGCATATAAGGCAGGGCAAAGACCGCGATGGTCTTGAGGACATTGCCGCGTGTGAGGTCGTGTTCCATGGGCGGGGCTTTCTGGCTTGGTTCGTTTAGCTACCAGTGTAGTGAAAACCCTATAACGATTGTAGAGTCAAGGTTTATGTTGACGACGGGGCGAAAAAAGTCACGCTCCTAGCACGATGCTTTGGCCCTCTGTGCCCCTCACCTCGCCTCAAACCATCACAACATTCAACGTTTTTTGCCAAAAACGGGAAAAGCATCGAATGTTGTGATGGTTTTTCTGCCACTCGACCGGGTGGAATCGCTTTCTTGCGCACGAAGGTGTGTGGACCCGTGAGCAGGGGAATAAGGTTGGTTATCCGACTCCATTGGAGGGCTCATGGACCTGCCGATCGTCCTGTCCCATAAGACTGCCTGGCTGTACCATAACGTGGCGCGCCTGTCCGAGCCGCTCTCGCGAGCAAGCAGTCTATACGATGAGGACTCGCTTGCTAACGAGGCGGAGTCGACCGCGAGCCTGCCCAAATTGGGACTCGACGCCAAGGGGCTGAGGGCTTCAACGGCAGTTGGGATCGTTGCCGACTATCTGGTTTCTCTTGGTATTCCACGAGAAGAGCTCGATCATATTGATACGCTCGTTAACTTCGATTTTGAGCGCTCGACGCCGGCTGGATTTAGGTGCCACGTGTTTGGGGCGCCGGTACCTCCAGGCCATCTTATCGAGGTGGCAGAGGGCCTTCTAGTGGTTGATGAGGCCATGTGCTTTGTCCAAGCGGGTTCGTGGATGAGCGAGCCCGAGCAGTTGGAATATGGCTACGAAATCTGCGCCCGATACCATTTGAATCATCTGTCGACAGGCGATTATATCGAGATGGGGCAGAGGTATACCGTCGCCGATTTGATTGCTTATTGCAATGAGAACCGATCTCGTCAGGGGGCCATACGCGCAGCCGCCGTGCTCAAGCGCGTGCACGATGGCGCGCGGTCGCCCATGGAGACGGCCACCGCAATCATGGTCGTAGCAAAACGTTCCCAGGGAGGGCTGGGATACGCCAAGATCGAGCTCAACCATCGGGTCGATGTTCCCAACGAGTTCAAGTATCTCGCAAAGGCCGGGTATTTCGAGATCGACGTATATGCGCCTGCGAGCGGTACGGGGATTGAGTACAACGGCTCGGACCATCTTGATAAACAGCGCAGCGCGTCGGATGCGGAGCGTATGACCGTGCTGAGCGCGCTGGGCTTTAGGACGATCGTCCTCACCGGGACCCAGTTTGCCCATCAGCTGCAATTGCACCGGGCGATGAACGCCATCGCACTCGCTATGGGTCTCAAGTGCGACCGAAGCGAAGCGTTCCAGAAACGTCAAAACGACCTGCGAGAATTCGTGATTCGGCACTGGGACGGCGGCCTTTAGGGGCGTTCTGGCCTTTCTACGGGGTGCCGTGGGCAGGCAAGCCATCACAACATTCGACGTTTTTCGTCAAAAACGGGAAAAGCATCGAATGTTGTGATGGTCTGTGTTGAGGATGGGCTTGGGAAGTCCGTTTTGCTCGAAGCGACCTGTCCTGTCGTACGGGTGTCGGCATGATTCTCTTGTGGGGTATTATGTTTTCCGAAGAATAAAACGCCGCGCGAGGGGAGGGCTGCGTGGACGGGTACGTGCAACATGACGGTTTTGGCCGCGATATCAACTACCTGCGCATTGCCGTTACCGACAAGTGCAATTTCCGCTGCATTTACTGCATGCCGGCCGATGGCGTGGCGCCCCGTGCGCACGACGAGCTGCTCAGTGCCGAGGAAATCGCCCGCTTTGTGCGCCTGGTGGCGGGAGGGGGCATTCGCCACGTGCGCCTGACGGGTGGCGAGCCGCTGGTCAGCCGGCGCATCATCCCGCTCATTCGCGATATCCGCGCGATCCCGCAGATCGAGGACATCTCGCTTACCACCAACGGCGCCCTGCTGCCCAAGCTGGCGCCGCAGCTCAAAGATGCCGGGCTTGACCGCGTCAACATCTCGCTCGACACGCTCGACCCCGATCTGTTTGGAAAGATCACGCGCCTGGGCCGGCTCGAGCAGACCATGGCTGGCATCGACGCGGCGCTGGCTTGGGGCTTTGAGCCCGTTAAGGTCAACTGCGTTGTGGTGCGCCGGCTCAACCAGGATGTGGCGGCCCTCGCGCGGCTCACGCTCGACCGCCCCATCCACCTGCGCTTTATCGAATACATGCCCATCGGCGACGAACACACAAGTTCGCATTGCGCCGTGGACCCTCACGCACCCACGCTCAATCCCGATCTGTGGGATGCGAGCGACACCGTGCCGAGCGACGAGCTGCGAGCGCGCATCAATGCCGGGGCCGCCGCGGCGGGTCTG
This sequence comes from Collinsella aerofaciens, assembly GCF_040915545.1. GTDB lineage: Bacteria > Actinomycetota > Coriobacteriia > Coriobacteriales > Coriobacteriaceae > Collinsella > Collinsella aerofaciens_BE. The sequence continues at coordinate 34,498 of NZ_JBCPDH010000016.1, forward strand.
GGCGAGCTCGAGCCGCTCGACATCAACGACGCTCCTGCCGGCGCGGGCCCTGCGCGCTACTGGCACTTTCCGGGCGCGGCGGGAACGGTTGGTTTCATCAGCGCCATGTCCAACCATTTTTGCGCGAACTGCAACCGTCTGCGCCTGACGGCCGATGGCAACGTGCGTCCGTGCCTGTTCAGCGATGCCGAGTATTCGGTGCGCGACGCCCTGCGCCGTGGTGATGATATGCAGGTGCTTTCGATTTGGCGCGATGCCGTGGCCCACAAACCGCAGGAACACGCGATAATTGAGGGCACGCAACGATTTATGTCCCAAATCGGAGGATGATCATATGGCCAAGAGCAGGTACGCCGATGCCACCAAGGCCGCTCGCAGGGCCGCGATGTCTGCCCACAAAGACGCGGCCGCGGCAAGCGATGCCGACACGTCCGTGCAGCCGTCTGTCAGCGCTGTCGTCGAGCCCGCCCGTGACGCCCGTCGCGATGAGCTGACGCATGTGGACGCCAAGGGTGAGGTGCGCATGGTCGACGTGTCCGACAAGGCCGAGACGCATCGCATCGCCATTGCTGAGGGCACCATCCTCATGCACCCCGAGACGCAGGCCATGGTGCTGCAGGACCGCGCCAAAAAGGGCGACGTGCTTGCCTGCGCGCGCGTGGCGGGCATTATGGCCATCAAACGCACGAGCGACATCATCCCCATGTGCCATCCGTTGCTCATTACCAAGAGTAAGTGCGACATTGCGCCCATTGCTTCGGCGGGGACGCCGGCCGAGGACGTGCCCGAGGGCTGGGCGCCGGCGCGCGCGGACGGGCAGGTTGGCTTTTACGTTCTGGTTACGGCGGGCGTGACGGGCAAGACGGGTATCGAGATGGAGGCTCTGACCGGCGCGAGTGCCGCGTGTCTGACCATCTATGACATGTGCAAGGCAGTTGATCGCGGCATGGAGATCGTCGACGTGCGCCTGCTGCACAAGGAGGGCGGCCGCTCGGGCGTGTGGGATCGCGCAGAGCGTCAGGCCGCTGCTGCTGAGGCCGTGGGAGCCGCAGGCGACGCACCCGCGAGCGCACCCGTCGCCGTCGCGCCCGCAGCTCCCACTCCGGCCGTCCCCGCGATCGCGTTTATCGGCTACCAAAACTCGGGCAAGACCACGCTCGTCGAGAAGGTTATCGCCGAGCTTACTCGCCGCGGCCTGCGCGTGGGTTCGCTCAAGCATCACGGGCACCACGGCTTTGATATCGATGTGCCCGCTAAGGACACCTGGCGCCATCACCAGGCTGGATCCAAGCACGTGGGCCTCATCTGCGCCACGCGCTGGGCGGAGTACGCCGACACGCGCGAGGAGGACGAGATGCCCGCGCGCGAGTTGCTGTCACGCTACAACGATGTCGACGTGGTGATCATCGAGGGTTACAAGACCGAGGGCTTCGACAACATCGTGGTCGCGCGCTCCGGTGTCGACCGTCTGCGCGGCAAGAGCTCGCTCGACCTGGTCGACGGTCACACGCTGGCCCTTGCCTGCAACGAGGCCCTGGCGCGTCAGGCCTTCGACGCCGGCTTTGCGACCCGAGCCATCAACATCAACGATGCCCGAGCCATCTGCGATCTCATCCAAGACCACCTTCAGGCTTGACGCTGCGCCGGCCCCAAGCACCCCATCTCGCCCCTCAAGCCGTCGCTCGCGTACCAAAGTACGCGTCGCTCCTCTTTCGGGGCGACCTGGGGCACTTGGAACCGGCTCGCTGCGCTGCCATAACATGCCAAAAAGGGACAGGTTTGTTTTGGCAGGTTTTATCTGGGCAAACGTCATTTCCACCACAAAGGGGCCAGGCACCTTTGTGGTGGTTTTTGCTTTGGTAGATGTGTGGGGCATGCCTTACAATCTACCAAGTAGTTCATGACGGGCGAAAAACGGAGAGAAGGGGCTTGATGCGTCCTTAGTGTTTCTTGCTAATAGATTGATTTGACAGACGGTGGTGAATGCCCACCGCCCGTATTCGTATGAAACAAGGAGTCTCCATGCTCGCCTCTCTTTTCTCAAAGCCTCAATCATCGCTGTCCGCGCAGGCTAAGCACCTGGTGGCAATGCGCTTCCTCATATATACCGGCTTTCAGACCAGCTACTTCATCGGTGTCATCGGAACGCTCACCTATGCAGACGATGCCTCGGTTGTGGCGACATCGCTGGCCGTCCTTTTTATGAACGTATTCGTGATCTTGGGATCCTTTGCGGGTGGCGCGACGCTCGACGCCTGGGGCCCGCGCCGTCATTTCTTGCTGAGCATCGTGGGCACGCTGGCAACCGGCGCGGCAATCCTCGTTTTTGGTAGCGCGACCGGCATCGTCCTGCTCGGCGCGGCGCTCTTGGGCTTTGTGATGGGGTTTGCCCAGCCCATCGCCACATCCTATCCGGCTTACCTCACTGACGATCCTGTCGAGCTCAAAGACATCAACTCCGCCATCGCCATGCTCTCAAACGTTAGCATCATCGTTGGCCCCACACTGGGCGGCTTTGTCGCGGCGGCCGCGTCGTCGCGCGCGGTGTTCGTGCTCATGATGATCTTTACCGTACTGGCGCTCGTCGCCGGTTGGGGCTTTAGGCCGCAAGCGGGTCACGTCGCCACGCGCGAAAGCAGTCCCGCGGACAGCAGCGCAACGGCAAGTACCGCCAGTCAAAGCTCCGACTCCAGTAAATCCACCCGCGTCACCTTCGCGACCAGCATCAAGACAGTCTTCACCAACAGCGTCCTCGCCCTGCTGTTCTGCATTATTTTCCTTTCAAACTTTGGCTACGGTGCCTTTGACCCGCTGGAGTCGTTCTTCTACCGCGATGTCCTGCACGTCGGTGTTGAGTGGATGGGCTGGCTCTCGTCGGCCAGCGGTGTGGGCGCGGTGCTGGGCGCCGTCCTCGCGCTCCGCTTGCCGCCGCGCTTTGTCAGTCTCAAAACGCTGCTCGTGGCACTCATATCCGTGGGCCTGGGAAGCCTGCTCTACGTGGGAACAACGTACGTGGGCGTGGCGCTCATTGGCCAGATTGCCCTGGGCGTGGCCTGGGGCGTCGTCAACCCGCTCCACAACACGATCGTGCAAACGACGGCCCCGCTCGAGCAGCTCGGTCGCGTGAACTCGGTCATGGGTTTTGGCAACATGTTCGCCGGCGTGGCCCCGCTGGCGATTGCCCCGTGGCTGGCGGCGACGTTTGGCGTGCAGCAGACGCTCGTTGGTGCGGGCATGGTCGTGACGGCGGTTCCCGCGGCGTTGCTGCTGTTTGGACGCCGACATTTTGATCGTGCCGCAAGGCAGTAAAAACCATCACAACATTAGATGAAAATCGCGATTTTGCCGAAAAACGTCGAATGTTGTGATGGTTTGCGCTCCGGCCAGGCCACCCTTCGGGTTCGGCCACCACAAAAGGGGCCAGGCACCTTTGTGGTGGTTTTGCTCCAAAGCGCTCCGTGCGCGCCTTGGTATACCATGTACACCATTTCCAGCCACATTCAGCACCGTCGCACAACCCAGAAAGGCCCCCCATGGACACCACCTTCAGCCACATCAAAGCCGTGTTCTGCGATATCGACGGCACGCTGCTCACGAGCCAGCACGCGGTGTCCCCGCGCACCGTGGCGGCGATTCGCGCTCTGCGCGAGCGCGGCGTGCTCTTTGGCCTGTGCACCGGGCGCGACGCCCAGGCGACCGAGGCCATGTTTGGGCTCTGGGGTATCGAAGGCCTGGTAGACGTGATGGTGGGCTGCGGTGGCGCCGAGGTCATCGACCGCGCGCATGACATCAACGAGCTGAGTTATCCGCTGCCGGGCGAGACCATCGCGCGCATTTGCAAGCACATGGCGGACCTTCCAGCAACGCCCGTCTGCCCCCGAGACGGCGTGTTCTACGTGCCCGAGAGCAACGCGTGCGTCGAGCACCTGTCGCGCGTCGACGGCGTGCCCTACCAGGTGGTCGATTTTGCCGAGTTTTTGCGCGAGCCGCAGCCCAAGGTGATGTTTACCATGGCGCCCGAGGTAATGCCGCGGGTGATTGAGCGGGCGTCGACGTTTGCCGATAACACTGTTAAGGCGGCGGCTCTGCAAACCACGCAGCGGCTCTACGAGTTCATGGATCCGCGCGTGTCCAAGACGCGCGGCCTTGTGCGCGTGGCGGAGCTCAACGACATGGAGCTCGAGAACATTTGCGTGTTTGGCGATGCCGATAACGACACCTGCATGGTGGCCGACGCCGGCGTGGGCGTGGCCATGGCAAACGGCAGCGACGCCACCCGCGCCGCCGCCGATTTTGTAACCGCCAGCAACGACAAAGACGGCATCGCGATCTTTATCGAGGAACATTTGCTGTAGCGTTGGGGCAGAACCACCGCAAAGGGGACAGGTGCCTTTGTGGTGGCCTCAGGCGATTTGGGCGAATTGATACCGAAAATCTGTGTGAAAATTCAAATATTGTTGTCTGAACACCATTCTTCAAACCACCGATGGGTTTAAGATATTCTCATCAGTTTGGTAGGATATTCCTCTCGGTAAATGTCCTACCGCTCATGGTCGCTTTCGACTGTTCACAGGATGCTTGCTCTTGAGCAAAATGTTGTGCAAATAAATCTAATGCCATTAAAAAATGATGGGCAACTAAATTACCAGTAGAAACAAAAAATAGATAGCGAATAAACGAAGGTAAATCTGAGCAATTGTCAAGAGAATTGACAATTCGCTACAAAACTATCGGTTTATTTGCCCAGATGTTCAAACAATCGTTAGAATAGTCATTACTAAGCGTGCGCAATTTCAGGTTGCGCAGATACGTTTGATAGTGAAAGAGCACGATCGCGGTCTCTTGGGGAGGAGACATCGATGAAAGCGAATTCAGACAAATCTAAGCAGAACAATAAAGCGGCACATCGTGTGCTAGCAGGTGTTTTGTGCGGAGCTTCCGTTTTGAGCCTGGTACTGTCGCTCGTTATGCCCCCGATCTCGCAGGCCATCGCCAGCGACACCCAGACAGTTTCTACCGAGGAAACTGTAATGGGGTGCTCAAAGTGAAGAAGTTCGCCGCATGTAGCTTTATGGCAACTGTTCTCGTTGCAAGCACGCTGCTGTCCCCGTTCAGCGCGGCCACCTCTGCGAGCGCGGCTACCACTGTGAACAAGGGCATCTACAAGCCCACGCCTATCGGCATCGGTACGAATATCGATGTCTCTACCCCCGATCCCGGCGTGGCCACCTACGTCGGCCGCGACATGTACATCGGTGGTAAACCGAGCAACACTAAAACTCTTGATGCGGGCAACGCCCCCGCCGGCTCATATGCCGCTGAGGCGGAGGGCCTTACCGTGGTCCGTGGCAAGCTTGCCATGAATCCACTCAAAGAGAGCTGGCCCTATGAAGGTATTGGCGCTGGTTTCCGCTTTGGCACCGTTGGTTTTGGTTCCCAGTTCCGTCCTGTCGACGGCAGCACCGTGCTTGCGGTGGCTGGAATCGACAGTGCGATCACCAACATGAGCGTTGGTTACAGTGGCGACTTGCCGGGGAAGACTACCGTTGGCGCTTGGAACAAAGGCGCTTGGGTCGGCAAAGCGAGAACGGCTGACTCCGCTGGCTATGACTACACCGCGAAGATCGCCGGTCCCATTACCTATTGGAATACTAATAACGGGCGCCAGTCTGTGGTGAAAACCCAGGGTTATTGGTACGCGGGCGAGAACGCTCAGGACAGTACTCTGTTCAACCAAGTTAACTTCCTCAAGGACATTAATGGCAAGGATTATTCGAATTACAGCGGAGAGACAGGCTATCTCAACACGCTTTCTAATCAGCTGAATTCGTTTGCGAAGACGGGCAAAGTGAGCTACGGCGTTGCTTCGGCGTGCGATAAGGACAACCGCTACATCATCAACAAGTACAACAACAAGACGGATTGTAGCTATGGCCTGGTGTTTGATGGGTCGTATAAGACCATCAATGAGGACTGCGCCGATACGTCGCTCAATGGTAAGCAATTCAAGAATAGCGAGCGTCTTATCACGTTTAAGGGCGACAACACCTCTATGCAGCAGGTGTTCACCATCGATGCTTCTCAGCTGAGCAATACATACAACAACGAGTATTATCGTGGCGTTGATTTCGCATTCGAGGACATTCCCGAGGGCGCCTCGGTTGTTGTGAACGTTACCGGATCTTCGAATATTGAGTTCCACAATGGCTGGCGCTTTTGGTGGAACGGCATCGAGATTTCGCGTGGTTACGAAACTCAATATTCCGGCAAGGCACTGGGTGAAGCATACGCGACGGCTTCCCAGTCCATCATGTGGAACTTTGTCGATACGCAAAGCCTTACCATTCGGGGCGGCATCGCGGGAGAGGACCGCGCGGACTGGGAATACGATGGCGCAACTACCGGTGCCAAGTGGACTGACGACGATCCTGCGGCGGCTATGATCGGATCGATTCTCGTTCCCAACGGAAGCTTCGACGACCATGTGACCACCAATGGTCGTGTGTACGCCGGCGCCGATTTCTCAATGAACAGCCCGAAGGTTGCCGCAGCATTTGGTGAGGGTAACTCGGCTTCCGTTATCGATATGGACCAGGAGCGTCACAACTTCCCGTGGTCTGGCTCGTATACACCGGACGGTTCCTCCATTGCATGGAGCAAGGTCGACGCTGCGGATGGTACTAAGCTGCTTCCCGGTTCCTCGTGGACGATATACGGCACTGTCAAAGATGCCAAGAACGGGACGGGTCCCATCGTTACGGTAACGGATGGCGCTGCCAACGATTACGCTTCTACTGATGGCAAGCTTCAGTTCAACTATTTGAACCAGAAGGCCGATCCGAGTAAGGAGATCTCGGATTCTAATCCGGCATTCACCTATTACATCAAAGAGGAGACGGCGCCGGAGGGTTACCAGGTTTCGGACAAGATCTACTACGCAACCATGAACAATGCTGGTGAGTCGGTGAACTATGTCCAGGGCTACGTGGATGAGAACGGGAACGAGGTTCCGTTCACACCTTCTAACACCACGGGTGCCATCGCCAACACCAAGATCACCGGTACGGTGTCTTGGGCCAAGGTGGAGAAGGACGATGCAGAACACACTCCTTTGGCTGGTTCCGAGTGGAAGCTTGCGAAACTGGGTGCCGATGGCTTGACTGAGGCGCAGTCCTGGACCGTGAGTGACCAATCGACTCCGAGCGAAACCACTTGGGCCGATACCGACGCCAAGGATGGCAAGTTCACATTGGCCGATTTGCTGCCGGGCACGTACACGCTCACGGAGACCCAGGCTCCGTTTGGCTACGAACTGAACAAGAACACCTACAAGTTCACGGTGGACAGCACAAGCGGCTCCATTACGTGGATCGAGAACGAGCAGCCGAACATCGTTGATGGCATTACGTACATCTCCGACTCGTGCTCCGTTACGTCCGTGAAAATCCCGGTGATTAAATCCGTCCGTAATACGGACTGGCCGAAGGATTCCAGCGGTAAATACGTTGCGTTCGACTTCAGCATCGAGGCTACGGGGCCAAATAAGGATAGCGCTCCTATGCCTGACTCGAAGACTATTTCCGTCGCTCCCGCAGACTCCACCAAGGTCAACGACATCGAGGCATCTTTTGGCGAAATCTCGTTCTCCAAAGAGTACCTCGCCACGAACGACGCTTCGAACCCGACGGGCGCCAAGACTTACACCTACACGGTGAAGGAGGTCGCGCCCGACGCCGATGCCATCGACAAGCTCCGCTACTCCAAGGCCGAGTACCAAGTGGCCGTCACCGTGAAAGCCGTCTTGGACGAGAAGACCGGCAAGTACACCGGCCTCACCACCTCCACCACGGTCACGCAGGTGAAGGACGACATGGGCAATACTGTGAGTAACACCATCGGCAAGGACGCCGAGCCAAACGCCATCCCCGCCTCCACCTTCACCAACGTGAAAGTCCTCACGGACCTCCCGCTCACCGGCGCGGGTTGGACCGAGAACTCCATGCTCCTCGTGGGCGCCGGTCTCATGCTTCTGGGCGGTATCGCCGCGGGAGCGTATTGGATCGCTACAAAGCGCCGCTAGGACGATTCGTCTGATGGCGCATGTAGATAGATGTTTATGAATGTCGGGCTTATTTCTGAAAGGGGAATCATGAACCGATTAGTACAAAAGCTGATCGCCGGCGCCGCCGCCGTAGCGATCGCCGTAACCGGCCTGGTGGGTGGAGCGCCCACGGCCAAGGCTGCGCCAGTCTACAGCATTACGATCAACAAGCAGTCGACGGATGCTGCCGATCACACGTTCAACGGCTGGCAGCTTGCCGAGCTGAAGGACGTTGTTGTTGGCAATGACAAGTCGATTGCCTATACGATTGATACCACCGATGCGCTCGTGAGCACCATCGAGGGCGCGATGAACTTCAATGCTGTCATTGATGGGACGGGCGATGCCCGGAACGTGCTTACTGCCTACAAGCAGGACAAGAACTTCTTTGTGTCCGAGGGCAACGCGTCGAACAACCCTATGGGCTTCCTGATCATGCGGGTGTTTAGCAATAGCGGAGCCCCTAACCTCTCCTCGCCTTGGAACAATGATGCCGCGCTGCGCACCTTTGCCCAGAACCTCGAGGACCAGACCTTCCCTGGTACTCCTGCTGCAACCGAGTTCACCACGTCTACGGCCGGCAACGCCAATGTGAAAACCTTTAACGTCCCGGGTATCTGGTTCCTGAAGGACGTTACCAATCCCGCTGCGGACAAGGAGTCCTTCTCGCTGCCCATCATTACGCCGACGAGCATTGCGGGCACCGATGTCGATGGCACCGTTACCGTGAAGAACGTGATTCCGACCATCTCTAAGCATCTTGCCAATGCTGACGGCACCTACAACTATGAGCCGTCCTTCTCCGTGGGCGACACCGTGTACTACACGCTTGAGACTACCGTTCCGTACTACACCGGCTATTCGACCAAACGTGTGTTCAAGATCAACGACACTGCTAGTTCTGCCATTTCTTCGATTGTCGGTAACGTCGCCACGGGCGTAAAGGTTGAATCGGTCAAGGTTGGAGACGTTACTCTTAAGGTGGGTAACGACTACAGAGTTTCCTATGCTGCCACTTCTGATACCGATAGTAAGTACGCCGGAGGTGTAGATACCGTCATCGACCTTGGCAACTACGTGAACCAGGTTGCGGGCGCTACTGCGCTGAACGAGGGCGCAAAGGTGATCGTACTGGTGAGTGCTACCCTTGATGCAGATGCCAAGCTTTCTGACTCCACCGCCATCCAGGGCAACCCCAACAAGGACTCACTTACCTGGTCGCACAACCCCAACAACATCTCCGATGAGCAGACCATTCCTGGTAACGAGGTGAATGTCTACTCCTATAAGTTCAACATCGTGAAGACCGCCAAGGACATGACCACTAAGCTCTCGGGTGCTAAGTTCACGATCAAGGCGGGAAGCAGCTATCTCGGTTACGAGAACGGCGCATGGAAGACCCTGACCACGACTCCGACTAAGGATACTCAGGGTGGTGCCGAAGTTGGCGTGTTCGCCACCGACGATGGCGTCATCAACTTTAATGGTCTCGACGCTGGCACGTATGAGATCGAGGAGATCGTTCCTCCCAATGGTTACACCGCCGTCTCCCTGCCGAAGTTCACCTTTACGGTATCCGCTACGGTGAAGTCCGACGATCCCGAGGGCCAGAAGACCATCACTGCTGTCTCTTATGCCAAGGACGCTACCGATCCTCGCGTCTCCGTTGAGAACTCGACCATCAAGATTTGGAACGCCAAGAACCTCACCGAGCTGCCCTTGACCGGTGACCTGGGCATCAAGGTTTTCATCACCGTGGGCGTGCTGCTCATGGCTGCTGGCGCCGCCTTTGCCCTGAGTGCACGTATGCGCTCTTAATTCCCTAGCTTGATGACGCGGCGAGCGGGCGATCGTCGTCTCCTATCAGCGCCCGTGCGCCGCGTTCTCACATTCCCTTTCGCCGCACCCCGTCGCGCTTGGACCCGCGGCGGGGTGTGGTGCATTAACCGTGTCCTCGCACCCACACCCCCGGAGGTGAACCACATGAAGGCAATCAAGCCCGTATCGACGATGCGCACGCCGAGCGTCGGTTCGAACCCGGCTTCCCCCAGCCGACGTAAACCGCCCCTCGCCCTGCGCCTGCTTTCCCTTCTGTGCTTTGTCGCCGGCTTTGTTATCGTGGCCACGCCCCTCGCCCTGCGCGCCATGTCCCAGGCCGAGCAGACGGCCGCAGTTACCGCGGCCGCCAACACGGTTGATGGCTGGCCCTATCCGAAGGCGGAGGAGGCCCTCGCGGCCGCGCGCGCCTACAACGAGCAGTTGGCCGCCGGCGATCAGGACGTTATCGGCGAGGTCGTGGATCCGTTCGGTAGTACCTCCGGCGCCTCCACCGCCTCTGGCTCTGAGGATTCCATCGCCTCGCAAGATACAACCTACCAGGGGCTTCTTAACGCGGGATCGGGCCTTATGTGCTCGGTGCGCATTCCCAAGATCGACGTGAACCTGCCCGTGTACCACGGCACCTCTACCGAGGTGCTCGCTGCGGGCGCCGGCCACCTATATGGAACATCGCTGCCCGTGGGCGGCGCGAGCACGCACGCCGTGCTTACCGGCCACCGCGGCGTGCCAGGCTCGCTCCTGTTCACGCGCTTGGATGAGCTGCAGGTTGGCGACTCGTTTTACATCGAGGTGATGGGCGAGGAACTGGGTTACAAGATCGACCGCATAGACGTGATTACGCCCGACGACGATTCCAAGTTGCGCGTGACCGCCGGCGAGGACCGCGTGACGCTCATGACCTGCACGCCCTACGGCGTGAACTCGCACCGCCTGCTCGTATCGGGCGTGCGTGCGGAGATTCCGAATGGGGTGCCCGTGCCCGAGGACGCGCAGGGCATCAACACCACCGCGGTGGCGCTGGGCGTTTTGGGCGCGCTGCTGGCGATTGTTGTGGGTCTCGTTGCGGCCGGGCACGTGCGCAAGAAGCGGCGCGCGGCGCAGCGTGCTGCCGTTGCCGCCGCGGTGACGCTGGACGCCGGCGCGGCTGCTGGCGAAGGCGGAAACGGGTGGACCGCGGGAGCCTCCAGGCCTGCGGTCCCCTTCTCCTCCTCTGCTTCAGCCTCCTCGGCTTCCCCCGATTCCGATGCTGATTCTCCCGAGTATCGCGGGCGACACCTGCGCTAGCGCCCGCGTTGGTGCTCGATATCGCTCGAAGTGCAGCGCCTTCGCTCGCTTCCTGGTCATTTGCCAGAACCGCGGCGCTATCCCGAACATGCCGTACGACGCGATGGTCGAGCTTCCCGCCTACATCGGCAAGAACGGCCCCGAGGTCATCTCGCGCGACAACATCCCGCTGTTCCAGCAGGGCCTCATGATGCAGCAGCTCAACTCCGAGAAGCTCGTGGTCGAGGCGTGCATCGAGGGTTCGTATGAGAAGGCACTCAAGGCGTTCACGCTCAACAAGACCGTGCCGTCCATGACGGTCGCCAAGGAGATTTTCGACGACATGATCGAGGCCAACAAGGATTTCTGGCCTGAGCTTAAGTAACGAGGCCTTCGACGGCCCGACTGCGAACGGTTCGCAGCGGCCTTTGAGGTCCATAGGCTCCCCCTGGGGTCCATCCTAGGGGGGAGCCTCTCAGAAGCGCCCCGAGGGGCGCTTCTTGTGTATATGGAGGCAAAAGGGATATACAGTCTTCATATACGGCCTCCTTTTAGTAGGGTCGATTTCTCCGGTTGATTTCTGATCTCAGCTGAACATACTGAGCGGATAGGCCGTTCCCGCAGTTAGCCGAAAGCCCCCGGGGTCCCTCCCGGGCTCCGGGGCGGCATTTTCCCAGTTGAAGGAACGGTGGAGATGTGTTTCGGTGGGTCCGGTGGCCATGCTCCGCTCTCCGCTCGGCACCTCTTCCAAGGGAACCGACGAGGGCGCCGGCGCCCGGTTGATTTCCGATCTCAGCCGAACACATTAGGCGGACAGGCCGTTCCCGCAGCTAGCCGAACGCCCCCGAGGCCCCATCCGGGCCCCGGGGGCGCCGTTTTCCCAGTTGATGGAACGGTGGAGATGTGTTTCGATAGGTCCGGCGGCCATGCTCCGCCCGCCGCCCGGCACCTCTTCCCAGACTCAGCCGGACGGTCGGTCCGTCTATTCCGTTTTTCTTCTAGGCTAGGCCAGCGGGGCATCGCCCCTCTCTGCGCGCGCCCTCTCGATGAGCCCCGGCGTCAGGTCGAGATCGCCGAGTGCCACGTCCCCCACGCCGTAGGCGTCCAGCAGCGCCGCCGCGTCCTCCCCGAGCATCGCCCTGAAGGCGCGCGCGGGCGTCGCGAAGCCGAGCGCGCCGCGGGGCTCGGAGTTCACGTGCGACATGGCCAGCGCCAGGTCGGCCGGGGCGAGCCGGTCGAACCTGATTCCGGCGCCCTTGGGCAGCAGCTTCCTGATCTCGACGTGGTTGCGCTCGCAGGCGCCCTTCTGGTCGCTGCGCCTCGGGTCGCAGTAGAACAGCCTCGTCTCGCCCGGCCCCTCGCCGAGCAGCGCCGCGACCGCCGCCTCGTCGGAGAACTCGGCGCCGTTGTCGGTGAGCACGGCGCGGAAGACCCTGCCCATGCCGTCGGCGCCGAGGACCGCCCGGACGCCCTCCAGGGCGCCCGCGACGCACCCGGCGGTCTTCTCCGCCAGCGGCAGCGCGAGCTGCAGCCTGCTGGGGCGGTGCAGCAGCGTGAGCAGGCAGGCGGAGTCCTCCCGGGCCCCCTCGACTGTGTCCATCTCCCAGGCCGCGGCGCACGCGTCCTCCCCGAGGGCGAGGAACGCGGCATATGACCTGCGGGCGGAGTGGCGCGTGGCCGCCCGGACGGCGGCGCGCCTCCTCGGCCTGTAGCCGACCTTGCGCCTGAGCTCCATGTTGGTCATGCCGTCGTAGCCCGCCGAGACCCAGCGGTAGATGGTCGACGGCGACAGGTCCACCGGGCCGCCGTTGCGCGCCGCCATCTGCTCGGGCGACAGCCCCCGGCGCAGACAGTCCCTTATCGCCTCCAGCCTGGCCGCCGCGGCGGGCTCGTCGGCGTCTATCCCGCGCCTGGACGAGACGAGGACCGAGTCGGCGCACAGCTGCGCGGCCCG
>NZ_JBCPDH010000017.1:0-45594 GCF_040915545.1 Collinsella aerofaciens
TTCGAGACGGCGCCGACCACGCAGTCGACCCCCAGGCCGGAGAGCCTCTTCTGCAGGTCGAAGCCCGTGACCCCGGACTCGTACACGCACCTGGCCCTGGGGTCCACGGACCGCACCCACCCCGCGACGGCGCCGGCGTCGTAGCCGAAGGTCGCGCAGCGCACCTCCCCGGTCATGACGTCGAGGGAGACTGCCTTTATCGAGCGGGCGTGGACGTCGAGGCCGACGAAGGTGGTAGTATCGAGCATGGGAGCCCCTTCCATGAATGCGGCGTGGCCGCCGCGGCTGAATTAGACACTCACCATTGTCGGCCTAATCCGCGGTCTTTCATGCAGCAGGGGCTCTCAATGTTTTTATGTCCTGCTCATATCGTCTGTGCCGGCACTTTGGGACACTCCTTGTCAGAAGAGGGATGCAAGGTGCTCGTCCTTTACTTTACTGAGATAAAGTGAACGTGTAGATTCGTAACCCACTCGCAACCGTTCTATGGCACGATATTGAACGAATGTATGCTATGCGCCCAAATCTTTTGGGCAGAGTGGGGGACAGTATGGTCAAGCTGTACGAGGACGGCATCTACCTGCGTAACGGCAGCGAGGTTGTGCCTGAGGCCGAGGCTGCCGAGCGCGGTATTACGCAGACGCCCGAGGATGCCAAGCGCGGCACCATCGCGTATTCGATCCTCCAGGCACACAATACGTCCGGCGACCCCGAGGCGCTCAAGATTCGCTTCGACGCCATGGCGAGCCACGACATCACCTTTGTCGGCATCATCCAGACGGCGCGCGCCTCGGGCATGGAGCAGTTCCCGCTGCCCTACGTGCTCACCAACTGCCACAACTCGCTGTGCGCCGTGGGCGGCACCATCAACGAGGACGACCACGTCTTTGGTCTCTCGGCTGCCAAGAAGTACGGCGGCATCTTCGTCCCGCCGCACATCGCCGTCATCCACTCCTTTATGCGTGAGAATTTCGCCGGCTGTGGCAAGATGATCCTGGGCTCCGACTCGCACACCCGCTATGGTGCCCTGGGCACCATGGCCGTGGGCGAGGGCGGTGGCGAGCTGGCAAAGCAGCTGCTGCGCGACACCTACGACGTTGCCTATCCCGGCGTCGTCGCCATCTACCTCACGGGCGCCCCGCGCCCCGGCGTCGGCCCGCACGACGTGGCGCTCGCCATCATCCGTGCCGTCTTTGCCAAGGGTTACGTTAAGAACAAGGTCATGGAGTTCGTGGGCCCCGGTATCGCGAGCATGACGACCGACTACCGCAACGGCGTCGACGTCATGACCACCGAGACCACCTGCCTGTCGAGCATCTGGGCCACCGACGAGGACACGCACGCATTCTTGACCATGCACGGCCGCGGCGACGACTACCGCGAGCTCAAGCCCGCCGATGTCGCCTACTATGACGGCTGCGTCGAGGTCGACCTGTCGAGCATCAAGCCCATGATCGCGCTGCCGTTCCATCCTTCCAACGGCTTTGAGATTGACGAGCTTAACGAGAACCTCGAGGACATCCTGCACGAGGTGGAGCTCGAGGCTGCCAAGATCGGCGAGGGTAAGACGCACTTTAGCCTGCTCGACAAGATCGTCGACGGCAAGCTGCACGTGCAGCAGGGCGTTATCGCCGGCTGCTCGGGCGGCAACTACGACTCCGTGGTCCAGGCTGCCCGCGTGCTCAAGGGCGCCAACACCGGCTGCGGCGAGTTCTCGCTGTCGGTCTATCCCACGAGCCAGCCCGTGGCACTCGAGCTCACGCGTCGCGGCTACATCTACGACCTTATGGAGGCTGGCGCGATCGTGCGCACGGCGTTCTGCGGCCCGTGTTTCGGTGCCGGCGACACGCCCGCTAACAACGGCCTGTCCATCCGCCACACCACGCGCAACTTCCCCAACCGTGAGGGTTCCAAGCCGGGCAATGGCCAGCTGAGCGCGGTGGCCCTGATGGACGCCCGCTCCATTGCGGCGACGGCTGCCAACGGCGGCGTCCTGACGCCGGCGACCGACCTGCCCGAGGAGACCTGGGACGAGGCCTGCGAGTACACCTTTGACGACGCGCCGTACAAGAAGCGCGTGTACTGGGGCTTTGGCAAGGCTGAGCCGGCCGACGAGCTGGTCGAAGGCCCCAACATCAAGCCGTGGCCCGCGATGGAGCCTCTCGGCGACGATATCCTGCTCAAGGTGTGCTCCAAGATCATGGACCCGGTCACCACGACTGACGAGCTCATTCCTTCGGGCGAGACGAGCTCCTTCCGCTCCAATCCACTGGGCCTGGCAGAGTTTACGCTGAGCCGCCGCGACCCGGCCTACGTGGGCCGTTCGAAGGAGGTCGACGCCGTAGAGAAGCGCCGCGTTGCCGGCGAGGCAGCAGGCGACCTGGCGGCACTCGATGCCGAGCTTGCCGGCGTGTTTGAGGCACTGGCCGGCGCGGGTGTCGCTGCCGACGCCAGGGCGACCGAGTACGGCTCCATGCTCTATGCCAAGAAGCCCGGTGACGGTTCTGCCCGCGAGCAGGCCGCGAGCTGCCAGCGCGTAATTGGCGGCCTGGCCAACATCGTCCACGAGTACGCCACCAAGCGCTATCGCTCCAACGTGATGAACTGGGGCATGGTGCCCTTCCAGATGGAGGCCGAGCCCAGCTTTGAGGTGGGCGACTACGTCTTTGTGCCGGGTATCCGCGCCGCGCTCGACGGCGACCTGAAGGACATCGCCGCTTACGTGGTCCGCGCCGATGGTGCGGTCGAGCAGATTGAGCTCTACATTGCCGACATGACGGCAGAGGAGCGTGCTATCGTCAAGGCCGGCTGCCTGATCAACTACAACAAGTTCAAGGCCGCTGCCGAGTAACTCTGCTGTACGCCCCTGCCACACCTTTCCCTCGTGCTCACGCGCTTCGCGAGGGTCGCCCGAGGGAAAGGTATGGCCGGGGCTACCGCGACGTTCTCGTTGGGTCTTGAGGGACGCTAATAAATAGACTTGCTTGATGCCGCCTCTGTTATCGGGGCGGTTTCTTTTTGTCGAAAACCACCACGAAGGGGACAGGCACCTTTGTGGCGGTCCCGTTTGTCTCGACCTGTAACATCTGGGCCCCTATTTGACGAGCGGTTGTTACAGATTGAGACAAACGATCGCCGCTGATCATTTCATCTCAATCTGTAACATCTAAGATCGAAAAGAGCCGCTAGATGTTACAGATCGAGACAGTCGAGTGCCAGAGTCGAAAACCACTACAAAGGGGCCTGTCCCTTTCGTGGTGGTGGGGCGAGCTCGATGCTGCCGTGCTCGTTGAACGACATTCTAATGAGCGTCTCTACAGAATTTCATCTGGGCTGGCGGGTTTGGTTGTTTTGGGGATGCCGAGTTTGGATGACGCGAAATCGTCAACATTGTCCTTAATTCCGTCTTTGGTGTAGACGGTGACCATATAGGTGCTGTGTCCGAATTCGCCCTTGTCGCGTGTTGCCCAGGCATCCCAGTAGGCGGCCCTGTTTCGCCCTTTGATTTTTCCGACACGGCGGAGTTCTGTTCGCTTTAATTTCTGGTTGCTATAGATGGTTCGACCGGCCTCCTCGGTGAGCCCGCACTGTCCAAGCATCTTGTCGAGGACTTGGTTCATGTGGCGCTCATCGGTGTTTGGTGCGTAGTCGTAGGCAAGGCCGATGGAGTCGAGTGGCTGGTCGTCGATTAGATAGTTTAGCGCCTGAGGTCCAAGGCAGAAATAGGGGGAGCATCCGTCGATCTGACCGAGCAACGGTAACTTGGACTGCCAAAGTCCGGTGGGAATTGCATATTCGTAGAACACGCCACGGCAGACAAAGGAGAGCGAGGTGGCACGCGAGCCGGCGTCGATCATCCCGCAAAGATCGAAGGGCGAGGCGATACCAAAAGAAAAGGGCGTGATGACGATAAGGAAGAGCATCACGATGGGTATGGCGAGAATGGCGATGACGTTGCGACCGGTGGAATGAGGCGGCTTCATATGCGCTCCTCGAGACAAAGATCTGTTGAGGATAGGCAGAAATGGATATGTTCAGAGAACAATTCAAGTTTAATCTCATGGCGCGAGATAGTCGACCGTTAGCGTCGAAAACCACCACAAAGGTGCCTGTCCCCTTTGTGGTGGTGAGGAGCGCGCGGCTTCTTTTGGTAATAGTGTTAGCTGGCGGTATCATTAGTGAAGGTGGCGAAGGTTTGCATTGTGGGGTGTTTTGCCGTGAGCCGTTCTGCCCGTATTGGATTGATTGTCTTGGCGCTTGCGATCGCTGTGGTTGGCGCGGGCGCTGTCGGTATGGCATTTCTACCTGCTGCGGTGACGGAGCCGGTAGTCAAGCCTGTGACTCAATCTGTCGAACTTCTGACCGGCGACGACAAGCCCGAGGCCATTACCGTTGATTTTGATGAGCAGCCGGCTGTGCTGGGTATTAGCAATTATCCGCGTATTCAGCTTGGGGCCATGCGCTATACCACGGATACAAGCCTGATCGATAGGGCGTCCGAGCTACTCAAGGGCAAAACCTTTAAGCGCTGGTACGGATATGCGTCCTATCGGGCAAAAGCGAACGACATGGTTGGCGGATGCCACTCTTCCATCGAGCTGGACACTGCAAACGGCGCAAAGTTGTGTGATGTCTCGTACGATCCGGGCTACGAGGGCAATGAGGGTCCGGGCATCTACATCATGGACGGCGATGTCGCCTATGTCATGGAGGGCGACCAGACCGAGCTCAACGATTTTATGGGTCAGTGTATCCAAGATGCCTATAAACAGACCTGCTTGCCTGACCCGCAGACTGCACGCGATAGTGGGTCTGCCCGTACATGGCTGTTCGAGGATGAGATGCTCTGGACCGTCGAATCGGGAAGTATGGGTTCGGCGAAGGAGTAGAGACCGCGACCACCACAAAGGTGCCTGTCCTCTTTGTGGTGGTTTTCGGTCTGTCTCGATCTGTAACATCTTGGCCGCTAAAAGTGGGCCTGGTGTTACAGATTTAGATTTTCGATTCAGGTGTCTTCTGTTCGTCTCGATTTGTAACAGATAGAGCCCTATTTGCCGATTAGATGTTACAGATTGAGACAAACGGGCGCCGCTGAACAATTCGTCTCGATCTATAACATCTGGAGCCGGAAACGGTCGATAGATGTTACAGATTGAGATAGTTAGGGGACGAGGCCGCAGCGGGCGAGCGTGCCTGCCCCCTATCACTTAATCACTCAGAAAATCTTATATATAGAGACTTAGATTTGTGTATAAGATTGTACAAAGCTGGCAACAATACTTCTCGAACAACGTGAAGCCGCCCCGTAGGGCGGCCGCCCCAAGAGAGGTGATTCCATGAGAATCGATAAGCTAGCAATGACGTCGCGCGAGGCGTTGCAGACCGCCATGAGCACGGCTGCCGACGCGCAGGCCGGCGCGGTGGAGCCGATTCACCTGCTGTCCGCCTTACTCGGTGCCGGCGAGCGCAATATCTCCGTGATCATCGAGCGCATCGGTGCCGACCCGGCCCAGCTCGCGCGTTCCACGCAGGATGCCATCGACCACGCGCCCAAGGTTTCGGGCGAGGGTCAGCAGATGGGCCTGTCCAACGAGCTCGTTCGCGTCATCGAAAAGGCCGAGAAGAAGGCCACCAAGATGGGCGACAGCTTTGTGGTGACCGAGCATCTGCTGATGGCACTTGCCGAGGACAAGGGCGAGGCGGGCCGCGTGCTGCGCGACGCCGGCGTCACAAAGGAGCGCATCGAGCAGGTCTACGAGGAGCTGCGTGGCGATGACCGCGTGACGTCTGCCGAAGACAAAACCCAGTTTGAGGCCTTGGAGCAGTACGGCCGCAACATCTGCGACCTCGCCCGCGCCGGCAAGCTCGACCCGGTCATCGGCCGTACCGACGAGATCCGCCGTACCATCCAGGTCCTGTCCCGTCGCACCAAGAACAACCCCGTGCTCATCGGCGAGCCGGGCGTCGGCAAGACGGCCATCGTCGAGGGCATCGCCCAGCGTATCGTGGCCGGCGACGTGCCGAGCACCCTGCGCGACCGCGACCTCATCGAGCTCGACATGAGCGCGCTGGTCGCCGGCGCCAAGTACCGTGGCGAGTTCGAGGACCGCTTGAAGGCCGTACTCAAGGAAGTCCAGAAGTCCGAGGGCAAGGTCATCCTGTTCATCGATGAGCTCCACACCATTGTGGGCGCGGGTGCCACCGAGGGCTCCATGGACGCCGGCAACATCCTCAAGCCGGCGCTCGCCCGTGGCGACCTGCACGCGATCGGCGCGACCACGCTCGACGAATACCGCAAGTACATCGAGAAGGACGCGGCGCTCGCCCGTCGTTTCCAGACCGTGATGGTGAGCGAGCCTACCGTCGAGGACACCATTTCGATCCTGCGTGGCCTGAAAGAGAAGTACGAGATCTTCCACGGCGTGCATATCACCGATAGCGCGCTCGTGGCAGCTGCCGACCTCTCCGATCGCTACATCGCCGACCGCTTCCTGCCCGACAAGGCCATCGACCTGGTCGATGAGGCGGCAAGCCGCCTACGCATGGAGCTCGACAGCATGCCGGTCGAGATCGACGCCACCACGCGTCAGCTCACCCAGCTTCAGATCGAGGAGCAGGCGCTCATGAAGGAGACCGACGACGCCTCCAAGGAGCGCCTGGAAGCTCTGCGCCAGGAAATCGCCGAGGTCCAGGAAAAACTCAACGTGCAAAAGGCCGGCTGGCTCAACCAAAAGAACGCCATCGACCACGTGCAGGAGCTCAAGGGACAGCTCGACGAGGCCAAGAGCGAAGAGGAGCGTGCGACGCGCAACGGCGATTTGGGTCGTGCGTCCGAGCTGCGCTATTCCGTGATCCCGGGTCTGCAGCAGCAGATTCAGGATTCCGAGGCCGCGCTCGAGGCGCAAAAGCAGCAGGACGGCGAGGGCCTCAACGAGCAGGTGACCTCCGACGAGATCGCCGAGGTCGTGAGCGCCTGGACCGGCGTGCCCGTCTCCAAGATGATGCAGGGCGAGCTCGACAAGCTGAAGGGCTTGGAGGGCGAGCTGCATAAGCGTGTCATCGGCCAGGACGAGGCGGTCTCCGCTGTCGCCGCGGCCGTGCGTCGCAGCCGTGCGGGCCTCTCCGATCCGGACAAGCCCATTGGCAGCTTCTTCTTCCTGGGCCCCACCGGCGTGGGTAAGACCGAGCTCGCCAAGGCGCTGGCCGAGTGCCTGTTCGATGACGAGCGTGCGCTCGTGCGTATCGACATGTCCGAGTACATGGAGAAGTTCAGCGTCCAGCGTCTGATCGGTGCGCCCCCGGGATACGTGGGATACGACGAGGGCGGCCAGCTCACCGAGGCCGTGCGCCGTCGTCCGTACTCCGTGATCTTGCTCGACGAGATGGAGAAGGCTCATCCGGATGTCTTTAACGTGCTGTTGCAGGTGCTTGATGACGGTCGTCTGACCGATGGCCAGGGTCGCCAGGTGTCCTTCAAGAACACGATTATCATCATGACGTCCAACGTGGGCTCCAAGGCCATCGCCGATCTGTCCGGTAAGGACGAGGAGGAGATGCGCCATCAGGTCGACGCTGCCATGGCTCAGACCTTCCGCCCCGAGTTCCTCAACCGTATCGACGATATCGTGGTGTTCCATCCGCTCGGTATGGCGCAGATCGAGAAGATCGTCGACATCCAGCTCGCCGACGTCCGCGCGCGTCTGGCCAAGGAGCGCATGACGCTTGCCATCACCCCGGCGGCCAAGCAGATGCTCGCCGTGGGCGGCCTGGACCCGGTCTTTGGCGCCCGTCCGCTCAAGCGTCTGGTTCAGCGCGAGGTCGTGGATGCCATCGCCGCCGCTATCATCGACGGCACGGTGCGCGAGGGCGATCAGGTGACGGTCGATGCCGACAAGGACGGCGGCTTTACCGTCGTGTGCGACAACACGCCGGCGGCCACCTACGAGGTCCCCGACGCTGAGTAGATTTTTGGGGCCGGCTTTAAAACCGCCCCTCATCGCAAAACGCCAAGGGCGGCGGATCCAATTGGGTCCGCCGCCCTTTTTCGTGCGACAATCGATGATGTTGAGCATGAGTACATGGCAAGGAGATATGCAGATGAACGTCGAGATCAAGACGAACACGCCGGCGACTAACGCCGCGTCCGCCGCACCAAAGCCCGCACCGAAACCGGCGCCCAAGCCGTGCGACCCCTACATTCGTGCCGAGAACGAGGACGATGACGGTTACGACCCCTACAGCGACCGACGCCCCGAGCGTGAGCCGATGTTCGAAGCTGACCCGTGGCGCTAATTGCATCAAGTAGCTAATTTGGCGATGATTTTCTGGGACGGGGTAGTCAAAAAAGTCCCGTCCCAAATCGACTGTCCAGGGAGTCGCATTCGAGCTTGGTTGTCCTCTCAGCCACTCGGCATCCTTCGAGCAGTAATAGTGAAAAAACTTGCTTAAGTGTTAATCAAGTCAGATATAATCTTGCTCTCTAATTAATCAAGAATCACTATAATTTTGATTAGCTAGAGAGCAAGATTGGAGAATAATGGCATTCAACGACTTGATCGCCCAGAAAATAAAGGACTTTGAACAGCAGGGGGTTCCGCAGGTCTTTGAGCGAGACCTTGATCTAGGAAACCCACAGGAGCCAAAGCGCGACAACATCGTAAATGTGATTGTGGGGGCCCGCCGTTGTGGAAAGACGTATCGCCTGTATCAGGAGATGCGGCGGCTTCAGAGCCGGGGCGTCGAGCTTGACCGGATGCTTTACTTCAATTTTGAGGATGAGCGCTTGCGCCCGTATGAGCCATCGCTGCTGGCGGACGTGCTCGACACGTTCTATGCGCTGTATCCTGTTGCTCGAACCGAGGGCGCTTACATTTTCTTTGACGAGATCCAGGAAATTCCCGAATGGGGTGCGTTTCTGCGGCGTGTAGTCGATACGGAGAAAGCGACCGTCTATGTGACGGGATCTTCTTCTAAGATGCTGTCCTCAGAACTTAAGAGCGAGTTCAGGGGTCGTTCTCTTGTGCGAGAGCTTTTTCCGTTGAGTTTTTCGGAATACGTTCGATATAAGACGGGGAGCGTTCTCGAGCCAGATGCGACCTTTTCCCCGAGCGATGCAGCGCTGCTTCGACATCATCTGATCGGGTATCTTGAACGAGGGGGATTCATTGCGACACTTGAGCAGACGCCTGCAGACGCGATTCAGCTGCTACAGGAATATGCTTCGCGAACGGTCGCCATGGACGTCGTTGAACGTTACGACGTCAAGAACCCTCGCCTGGCATCGCTGTTCTTGACGCGGTGTATGGCATCTTCGGGACGAGAGCTGTCAGTGAACAAAGTGTACAACGAGTTCAAGAGCAGACAGATACCCGTCAGTCGTAATTCGCTTAGCGATTTACTTGAGTATTATGAGGACGCCTACCTGTTATTTTCTGTGCCGGAGTTCACGCGTTCACTGGCAAATAACATGCGGTCTGCGTCTAAGGTCTACGCTGTCGACCCTGCGATGTTTGGAGCATTCTCTCCCGCATCAGCATTGGACCAGGGCCAGAGGCTCGAGACCGCAGTGTTCAATGCGCTAAGAAGAAAGACTCCCGCGGTGAGGACCGGCTCGGTCTGCCGCCTGCTGATCAAAGAGAAGAGCAAAAGCCATGAGGTGGACTTTGTGGCTGGGGACGCGCTTCTCATGCGGGCTTATAGCCTGATTCAGGTGAGTGCGGATATGGCACGTGAGAAAACGCGCGAGCGCGAAATTGCCGCGCTTGATGCCTCGATGGCCCAGTTCGATCTTGGCGAGTCGGCAATCGTTACCATGGATGAACAGACCGATATTTCATGCGAGCACGGTGTGGTCCACGTTGTGCCCGCATGGAAGTGGCTCCTTGCCTAATCATCTATGGACCTGTGGGGTCAGGACCTCCTGGCTCCCTCATCACGGTTGGGGAGCACCTTGCTGCGCCAGGCTAGTCCTGGGTTTTGATACTCGGCAGCAGGATCTGCGCGAGGTAGTCGGTTTCGAGCTTAGTGGCACCATCGGCCTTGCCGTCTTTACCCACCAGGTCGTTCTTGATCTGGCTATACGTATAGCGGTTGCCGGTCGTAAGCTCGACAAGCTCAATGGCCGTGTCCATGGGGTAGGTCGACACTGGATCCTGGGTGCGCCCGTTGATAGTCTGGGGCACCACGTACGGATAGACGGGGCCGCTGGCATAGACGGTATAACCGTTGCCCAGATTGGCCGCACCCAAAACCGTATCGCCCTCATCGGGCGTAAAGCTCTCGCCCTCGCGCACCGCGACGAGCGTCACGATCGGCGTATCGCTGTCGCCGTCCAGATAAATGCACAGCGTGTTGCCGTTTTGCCAGGTTGCGACCTTGCCATACCACTCAACCGGAATATCGAGCTGATACAGGTCCGTTGCCTTATGCCGAGCATCGGCATCGCGCGCGGCCTGCGCTTCGCTCGCGCTCACGGCATTGACGGCGGCGTCGCGCCGCGCGGTTGCCGCCTGCTGAAGTATCTTGGCGGCCGCGGCGGAGCTCGCACCGCCTTCCTCGGCATACTTGGCGGCGGCATCGATCTGGTCGTCAGTCACCGTGTCGGCCGAAGGCACCTTGAGCTTAAAGGTGGCCTGGGCACTTAAATCCTGTCCATCGCTCTTAACGGCGACCTGCGTCTTGGTGGTCGGGACGGTATAGATGGTGCCGTCGGCCGCGATGGGGGAGGCGGCGATGGAGAGCGTGTAATCGCCGGGCAGCAGTTTGATGCCGCGGCCGCGCTCGTCAACGTAGAGCGTTTCGCTCACGGAAGAACCGTCGGAATCTTGTCCGCTCACCTGCACGGGAATCTTGGAGCCAGTTGAGCAGTCGAGGCCCGCGGCATGCACGCCAATCTGCACCGACATCATGGTATGGGCGTTTGCGGCAAGCACGGCAGCCTGCTCTTGTTGATATCCGTTCCAGGCAGCATAGCCTGCGCCGCCGGCAACAAGCGCGACGGCTACGACGCCTGCCACCATCAGGTTGCGGCGCTTGGGCGACATCTTACGGTGACGAACCTCGGCTTCGCGTGCCGAAGGAACGGACGGTAGGGGAATATCGCCCATGGCGATGGTCTCGTCCACGGCAGGCGCAGAGCCTAAGCCAGGGAGCTCGCGGGTCAGCGAATCTTCGGCCGGCAAGTTGTCGAGCAAGATGGTTTCCTCGCTCGTGTCGGATCCGGGCTGGTCGTCGGCCTCGCTTTCGGTGTCTTCGTGATCTGCCTCATCCTCGGCAGGCTCAACGTCGCCTGTATCCTGATCATCGGGCTGCGCCTCGATTTCCGGCTCATCCTGCACATCAACGCTCGAATCGTCAAACGCAACATCGTCAAGCGAAATCCGGTCTAGGCTCTCCAGGGCCTCGGCACACGCTTCTGCATCTTGGGCCGCATCCTCTTGGCCCATCGTCTCATCATTCATACATCCCCCAAGCTCAATATCGGGACAACACTGTACCCAAAAACGGGACCCCATAGAGCCGCCTCATGATTTGAAATCCGATTTTATATATGCGCATGTTTTTGAATAGATGAATAGAGACGCAACGACAAAAGCCCCCGAAAAGCGAGCGAAACGCTTTCCGGGGGCTCTGCGAGGCATTGGATGAAAAACCTGGCGGGCGGGCCTATGCCCAGGCGCCAACAGCGACCAACATGTTACTCGGCGTGAGCGTAATCGACCTTGGCGCGACGAGCGGTGGCCTTCTCCCAATCGCTGGTGCCCTCAAAGACATCCTGCTTGTAGGGATTGCGGCCGAGCTTCTTGGCGCGGTAGGCGATGTAGATGATCGCGGCGACGTTGGCGACCAGCGCGGCAATCGAGACCGCGGTGGCGGCGCCGGGGTCGAGCGTGGAGTGGGTCACAAAGATGGACTCCTCCTGGAAGTAGGGGAACACCTGGGCAAACATGCACCAAATGGCCAGCGTAAAGGCGCGGTTCTGGATCCAGCCGCCCTTGTTCCAGATAAAGGCAGCGACGGTGGGCGCCAGCAGCAGCGCAAAGCCGCAGAACCAGGAGTGGGTGGGCAGGCAGTTGTAGGTGTAGCAGAAGTTCCAGATATCGTAGGCGATGATGTAGACCCAGGTCATGTCGGGCCACAGCATATCGGTCTTGTCCTCGGAGGCGTAGACGCTCCACCAACCGGTCATGCAGAAGATGTTGATGATACCGGCGATGCCGTTGAACACGTTGTTCCAGCCGGCCAGCTGCGTGGCACCTTCGGAGGTGACCCAGGTGGACTGGCCCAGGACAAAGAAGTGATAGGCGCTCTCAAAGTCGGACACGACAGCGATCATGATGTTGATGGCGACGATCACAAACGGCCATGCGCGGAACCAATGCGCCTTGCCGATCTTGCCCCACTGGTACTTAATGGCAATGAAGCCCCAGCAACCGGCCAGCGCCGCGTATACCTTGGCGTAGTGGAACCAGCTGTTCTGGTACACATGGGTGGGGTTGGTGAGCGCCCACTCGGCGCCTTGTGAGACGCCCACGGCGATGGCGACGCAGTAGATGGTCATGGCCAGCGGAGCCACGCCAAAGATGATGGCCGCGCCCAGCTTGGTGCGGCGGCCGACCTCGTTGAGCACGATCAGGCCAATAAAGACCATGGCCCAGCCGGCCCAGTGGATAAGGGTATCGCTACCCCAAACATCGAACAGCATGCTGCTCTCCTTTCACACGCCCGCGGCCCCTCTTCTGATCGCGGGCAGTTTGGCCAAATGTCGTCAGTCCTGGGGCTTGCGCTCCGGATACTTGGCGGTATAGCCCTCGATGTGGAGTGTCGAGGCGATGATTTCCTTGACTGTCTCGTCGGGCACATCGGGGTGCGTGCGGATATACATCAACAACCCCATGATGAGGGTGTAGAACGTCTCGTAGACATGGTCGATGCGTAGCTCATGATGGGCGACAAAATACACCACGGTGGTGTCGCAGATATATTGCGCCACACGCTGGACCACGTTGTGCAAAAAGCCGCCGTAGAGCGCGCCGCTGCTTGAGGTGAGCGTACTCGGCAGCTCGTGGCCGCTGGCGACCAGGCGCTTAAAGAGCGGGGCGACGGTGTCGAGCGCGCCCTCGATATCACCGACGGTGCGGTCGGCGTTCCACTGCTCGAGTTCGGAGATAAAGCCGTCGATCGCCTCGTCCATAACAGAGGTGACGGCGGCGTCCATGTCGGCGAAGTAATGGTAGAACAATGAACGCGTGCAGCCGGCTCGCTTGGTCACGGCCGATACCGATAGGTGGGACACGCCCAGCTCGGAGCTTACGGTGCGCACGGCATCGAGGATCTCGCGACGGCGTTCGTCGCCCGTCAGGCGCTTTGCCGCGCTATCGGATGCGGGGACGGCATCGACTACAGAGGTACCTGCTGTGTTGTTGCCCATGTTTTGCCGCCTTTCATCCTCTTTTGCCTGACCGTTCGCCTAACAGTCTTGAATATTGTTGACGGTTCGTCAATACTATTTTTGACACAATGTCAACAATGGCGGGTGAACGGCATGGGGCATGCCCGGCCTGCAAAAAAAGAGGGGCGCTGCGGCCTCGTCGGGCTGTGGCAAGAGAAGGGACAACCATGATTCTCAACGGACCGGGGATTAGCTACACCGAGCCCGACATCGGTTCGGAGTTCGTGCCGCCGCTGCCGGAGCATCCGCGCGAGGCCATCGTCAAGCTGTGCGAGCACTGCACCAACCGTCTGCTGCATCGCGACGAGCTGTTGGGCTACGAGTACTGGTCGTTTGCCGAGGCCGCGACCGACGAGCAGGCCGAAGTGCTCTGCAAGATGAAGATGCGCCGTCCCTATACGCTGCCCGAGATGGCCAAGCTCACCGGCATGCCCGAGACCCAGATCGAGAAGATGCTCGACGACATGAGCTACACGGGTCTGCTCGAGTACAACTGGGAAAACCCCGAGCGCGCCAAGCAATGGGTGTTGCCCATGCTGGTGCCGGGTTCTGCCGAGTTCCTCAACATGCGCGTGAGCCAGCTCGAGGAGCACCCGGTCTATGCCAAGTTCTTTGAGCAGGCGTCCAAGGGACCGCTGTCCAAGGCCACGCCGATGGTGCCGCCCGGAGGCGCCGGCATCGGCATGCACGTCATTCCGGTCGAGAAGGCCATCGACGCCGCGAGTACCTCGGTGCCGATCGAGCATATCGAGCATTGGCTCGACAAATACGATGGCAAATATGCCGCCAGCACCTGCAGCTGCCGCGCGAGCCGTCACGTGATGGGTGAGGGCTGCGCCGACGACCCGGCCGATTGGTGCATCGCCGTGGGCGATATGGCCGACTACGTGGTTGAGACCGATCGTGGCCATTACGTGACCCGCGACGAGGTTTACGACATCTTGCGCCAGGCCGAGGACAACGGCTTTGTGCACCAGATCACTAATATCGACGGCGAGAACAAGATCTTCGCCATCTGCAACTGCAACGTCAACGTGTGCTACGCCCTGCGCACCTCGCAGCTGTTCAACACGCCCAACCTGTCGCGCTCGGCCTATGTCGCTAAGGTCGAGAAGGACAAGTGCGTGGCCTGCGGTCGCTGCGTCGAGGTGTGTCCGGCCGGCGCCGCCAAGCTGGGCCAGAAGCTCTGCAGCAAAAAGGCCGGCGGACAGGTGCCCGAGTATCCGCGCCAGGAGCTGCCCGATGCCACCAAGTGGGACCACACCAAGTGGTCGCCCAACTACCGCAACGACAACCGCATCGAGACGCATGAGTCCGGCACCGCTCCCTGCAAGACGGCCTGCCCCGCGCACGTTGCCGTTCAGGGCTATTTGAAGCTCGCGGCTCAGGGTCGCTATGACGAGGCGCTGGCACTCATTAAGCGCGAGAACCCGCTGCCCGCTATCTGCGGCCGTGTGTGCAACCGCCGCTGTGAGGATGCCTGCACCCGCGGCCGTGTGGACGCCGCCGTGGCCATCGACGAGGTCAAGAAGTTCATCGCCCAGCGCGATCTGGATGCCGCGACCCGCTACGTCCCGCCCGTGGTGACCCCGACGCGTGCCGGCGGCTTCGACCAGAAGATCGCCATCATCGGTGCCGGTCCGGCCGGCCTGTCCTGCGCTTTCTACCTGGCCGAGAAGGGCTACAAACCTGTCGTGTTCGAGAAGAATGAGTGCCCGGGCGGCATGCTCACCTACGGCATTCCCAGCTTTAAGCTGCAGAAGGATGTTATCGAGGCCGAGGTCGAGATCATTCGCCTGATGGGTGCCGAGTTCCGCTATGGCGTGGAAGTCGGTCGCGACGTGACGCTCGACGAGCTGCGCGCACAGGGCTTTAAGGCCTTCTACGTTGCCATTGGCTGCCAGGGCGGCCGCCTCGCCGGTATTCCGGGTGAGGATGCCGAGGACGTGGCCGTGGCCGTCGACTTTTTGCGCGAGGTCAACAGTGGCAAGATCGACGCGCTGCCCGGCCGCACCATCGTGGTGGGCGGCGGCAACGTGGCTATCGACGTCGCGCGCAACGCCTGCCGTCTGGGCTCCGAGCACGTTGAGGTGTTCTGCCTGGAGAGCGAGGCCCAGATGCCCGCCAGCGAGGAGGAGCGTCGCGAGGCCGTTGAGGACGGCGCCCACATCAGCTGCGGCTGGGGTCCCAAGGAGGTTCACCTGGACGAGACCGGTCGTGTGTGCGGTATCACCTTCAAGCGCTGCACGCGTGTCTTTGACGACGAGGGCCGTTTTGCGCCCGAGTACGACGAGAACGATCTGCGCCGTGTCGATGCCGACCGTGTCGTCATGTCGATTGGCCAGTCCATTGTGTGGGGCGACTTGCTAGCTGGCTCCAAGGTGGAGCTCGGCCGCGGCCAGGGTGCCCTTGCCGATCCTCAGACCTATCAGACCGCCGAGCCCGACATCTTTGTAGGCGGCGACGTCTACACCGGTCCGAGCTTTGCCATCGACGCCATTGCCGCCGGTCACGAGGCCGCCGTGTCCATCCATCGCTTTGTGCAGCCAGGCTCCACGCTCACCATCGGCCGCAACCAGCGCCACTACACCGCGCTCGACCGCGACGACGTTGTGCTCGAGAGCTACGACAACGCGAGCCGCGAGGTTGCGCATGTGGACCGCGAACGCGAGAAGGCTGCGCCGTTTAGCGAGTATGTTGAGACCTTTACCGAGGAGCAGGTGCGCGCCGAGACCGCCCGCTGCCTGGGCTGCGGCGCCTCGATCGTCGACCCTAACAAGTGCATCGGCTGCGGCCTGTGCACCACCAAGTGCGCGTTTGACGCTATCCATCTGTATCGCGACCGCCCCGAGTGCTCCACGATGGTCAAATACGAGCAAAAGCTCCCAAGCCTGGGCAAGTACGCGCTCAAGCGCGCCATCAAGATTAAGTTCGGTCGCAAGTAAGTAGCCATAACGGGAACGGCGGAAGAAAAAGTGCATGAATTGGGGATCGTCTATCACATCATTCGCGATGTCGAGAACGTGGCGCGCGCCAATGGCGTGCGTCGCGTTTCGAGCGTCACGCTGCTGCTGGGCGAGGTCTCGGGCGTCGTTCCCGACTTGCTACTCGACGCTTGGCGCTGGGCAGCAGATAAAAAGCCTATCGCGCAGGGCGCGGAGCTTATCGTGGAGCCCGTCGAGGCCGTGACACATTGCGAGGCGTGCGGCCGCGACTACGCGACGGTCGAGCACGGCAAGACCTGTCCCCATTGCGGTAGCGGCGAGACATACCTGCTGCAGGGCCAAGAGGTCATGATCAAACAGATCGAGACCCCCGACGAGGACCCGGCAGACGCTGCTCCTGACGGCCTCTCCGACGTCCCCGACGCCGTCGACGCCGCCAACCCCCTCCACATCGCCTAACATCCAATGACTACATGGGCTAGAGTTCTAAACATATTTGCTTCGGTTAGTCAAGTCATGTCTGTTTAAACAAAATGGTGGCACGCAGACGCATTGGGATCCACCTAAAAGAGGTCTTAACGAACAGTGCACCTTTATATGTCTTTGAAAGCAATCAGCAAATCATGTTTTAGCAGGCAATAAGCTGTAAACCGGCAACGTAATCAATTTGTAACAAATTTAGACGTTTAAACAAATAATCCAACCATTTGCGAATTTAGCTATAATTCCACAATCCAAACAGGTATACTCCTTTCATGTCATGTAGGAAATACGTAGACAAAAAGGAGGTTATGTGATGGTAAGTATTGTTCTTGCTAGCCACGGGGACTTGGCAGCTGGAATCAAGCAGACGGGCTCGATGGTCTTTGGCGATCAGCCGTCTGTTGCCGTGGTCTCGCTCGAGCCGAGCATGGGCCCCGACGACTTCCGTGCCAAGGTCGAGGAAGCAATCGCTTCCTTCGAAGACCAGGAGCAGGTGCTCTTCCTCGTTGATCTGTGGGGCGGCACGCCGTTCAACCAGATCAGCGGGCTCATCGAGGGCCACGATTCCTGGGCTATCGTCACCGGTGTCAACCTGCCTATGCTCATCGAGGCATATTCGCAGCGCTTTGACGCAAAGAACACTGCACATGCGATCGCAAAACATCTCGTGACTGAGGCTAAGGCTGGCGTGCGTGTCAAGCCCGAGTCTCTGGAGCCCGAGGAGAAGAAGCCGGCTGCGGCCGCCGCTGCTCCTGCAGGCGCCATCCCTCCGGGAACGGTCATCGGCGATGGGCACATCAAGATCGCCCACGTCCGTATCGACACCCGTCTGCTTCATGGCCAGGTGGCCACCACGTGGACCAAGCAGATCAACCCCAACCGCATCATCGTGGTTTCCGACGGCGTTGCTCACGACGAGCTCCGCAAGACCATGATCGAGCAGGCTGCCCCTCCGGGAGTCCATGCCAACGTCGTGCCCATCAAGAAGATGGCCGAGGTCGTCAAGGACACGCGCTTTGGTGACACCAAGGCCATGCTGCTCTTTGAGAATCCGCAGGATCTGCTCAAGGCCATCGAGGCCGGCGTCGACATCAAGGAAGTCAACATCGGTTCCATGGCTCACTCCAAGGGCAAGGTCGTCGTCACCAATGCCGTCGCTATGGGCGATGACGACGTCAAGACTCTCGAGGCCCTTAAGGCCAAGGGCGTCAAGTTCGAGGTCCGCAAGGTTCCTTCTGATTCCTCCGAGGATCTCGACGCCATGTTGAAGAAAGCTAAGGCCGAACTGGCCGCTCAAGCATAGTAAAGGAGGGTCCGATACATGTCTGCAATCACTATTCTGCTTGTTGCGATTGTCGCGTTGCTTGCCGGTATGGAAGGCATTCTGGATGAGTTCCAGTTCCATCAGCCGCTCGTGGCATGCACGCTTATCGGTCTCGTAACCGGTCACCTTCAGGAGGGCATCCTCCTGGGCGGTTCGCTCCAGATGATGGCCCTTGGCTGGGCTAACGTCGGCGCCGCCGTCGCGCCTGACGCCGCTCTGGCCTCGGTCGCTTCTTCGATCATCATGGTGCTCGCCCTCAACGGTGGCGCCACCGACTCGGCCAAGGCCGTTACCGCCGCTATCGCCGTCGCCGTCCCGCTGTCGGTCGCTGGTCTGTTCCTGACCATGATCTGCCGTACCCTGGCCACCGCTATCGCTCACGCCATGGACGGTTGCGCCGAGAAGGGCGACTTCTCCGGCATCGAGCGCTGGCAGTACGCTGCCATCCTCATGCAGGGCCTTCGTATCGCCATCCCGGCAGTACTTCTGTGCATCATCCCGGCTGAGGCTGTTACCAACGCGCTTAACGCTATGCCCGACTGGCTGTCCGGCGGCATGGCTGTCGGCGGCGGCATGGTCGCTTCCGTCGGTTACGCCATGGTCATCAACATGATGGCCACCAAGGAGACCTGGCCGTTCTTCATCCTCGGCTTTGTCCTTGCTGCCATCCCTCAGCTCACGCTGATCGCCCTTGGTCTCATCGGCATCTCCCTTGCCCTCATCTACCTTGGCCTTAAGGATCTGGCCAAGCAGGGTGGCGGCATGGGCGGCGGCTCCGGTGACCCGCTCGGCGACATTCTGAACGATTACGAGTAGGAGGGGAGTGATACATATGGCAGAGAACAAGATTCAGCTCACCAAGGCTGACCGCAAGAAGGTTTGCTTCCGTCATCAGTTCCTTCAGGGCTCGTGGAACTACGAGCGTATGCAGAACGGCGGCTGGTGCTTCGCAATGATCCCTGCGATCAAGAAGCTCTACACCAGCAAGGATGACCAGATTGCCGCTCTTAAGCGCCACCTGGAGTTCTATAACACCCACCCCTATGTTTCCGCCCCCGTCATTGGCGTTACCCTCGCTCTCGAGGAGGAGCGCGCCAACGGTGCTCCGATTGACGACGTCGCCATTCAGGGCGTCAAGGTCGGTATGATGGGCCCGCTCGCCGGCGTCGGCGACCCCGCCTTCTGGTTCACCCTTCGCCCGATTCTGGGCGCTCTGGGCGCTTCCCTGGCCCTGTCCGGTAGCATCGCCGGTCCGCTGCTGTTCTTCTTCGCGTGGAACATCATCCGTTACGCCTTCCTGTGGTACACGCAGGAGTTTGGCTACAAGGTCGGCTCCTCCATCGCCAAGGACCTCTCCGGCGGTCTGATGGGCAAGGTCACCGAGGGTGCATCCATCCTGGGTATGTTCATCATCGGCGCCCTGGTCGAGCGCTGGGTGTCCATCTCCTTCACCCCGGTCGTCTCCAAGGTCACGCAGTCTGCTGGCGCCTTTATCGACTGGGCTAACCTGCCCTCCGGTTCTGAGGGTGTCAAGGAAGCACTGACGATGTATAACTCCATCGGTGCTAACGCCCTTGATCAGGTGAAGGTCACCACGCTTCAGGCCAACCTCGATCAGCTCATCCCCGGCCTTGCCGCCGTGTGCCTGACCCTGCTGGTCTGCAAGCTCCTCAAGAAGAAGGTCAGCCCGATCGTCATCATCCTGGCTCTCTTCGCCATCGGCATCATCGGTCGCGTCTGCGGCTTCATGTAAGCACGTTTCGGCTTAAGACCGAGAATTGCTAGGCAAGGGCTTTTGAGCCATTGAAACGGACCGCACCCGGTGGGTACACTGGATGCGGTCCGATTGTTTTATTTGGAGGGCGAGGCGCGCATGGCGCAATCTCAGAACAGCACGGTCGATCTGGCAACGCCGGCAACCTGCCTGATGGGGCTTACCAGCCACGGCAACGTGATGGTGGGCAATAAGGCGTTCGAGTATTACAACGAGCGCAATCCCGAGGATTATATTCAAATCCCGTGGGATGAGGTCGACTATATTGCCGCCGAGGTTTTACGCGGCACCAAGAAGATCACGCGTTTTGCCATCTTCACCAAGGACAACGGTCACTTTACGTTTTCGACGCGCGACGACAAAGAGACGCTTCGTGCTGTCCGCAAGTACGTCGACGAGGATAAGCTTGTGCGTTCGCCCGACTTTATCGATGTGACGGCCAAGGGCGCCAAGAGCATCCCCTCCGTTATCAAAAACCTCTTCCACAAAGGTAACTAGTCATTAAAGAGCGCCCCCCAAAGTGGGACGCAGTTTCCCATGGGGCTCGATTGGGAAAGTGCATCCCAGTTCGAGCGCCGATTCCGGGATGTAGTTTCCGGAACGGGGTCGTTTGGGAAACCGTGTCCCGTTTCGAGCCGAAATTCTGGGACACAGTTTCCAGCGAGGTCCCATTGGGAAAGTTTGACCCAGAATTTGCCTGGATAGTGGGACACACTTTCCGGAGGGCTGTTCCACCGCAACTTCGAAGAGTGGCTATACGCTGTATTACAACGGCGTAAATCTGCTACACTAGTACAACATGCCTCCGTAGCTCAGGGGATAGAGCACCGCTCTCCTAAAGCGGGTGTCGACGGTTCGAATCCGCCCGGGGGCACCAGAAGATTATGACGGCGTCGCGAGAGCGGCGCCGTTTCTGGTTGTTCAAGACTTTAGTCTGCTGGCCGCGCAGCGGCCAGCTTTAAACCACCCGCTACGCGGGTGGAGACGAACGGCTTTACAAAGCCACCCCTCCGACCGATATTGACGATTGTTCAGGCCGTCAAGAATTCGAGTCGAAGGGGTGGTCGCCATGGCCCAGAAGGCCTACAGCCTTTCCCACACGAAGTGGATGTGCAAGTACCACATCGTGTTCACGCCGAAGTATAGGCGCAAAGTGATCTACAACCAAATCAGGAGCGACATAGGGGAGATCCTCAGGAAGCTGTGCGAGTACAAGGGGATCGAGATAATCGAGGGGCACCTGATGCCCGACCACGTGCACGTGCTGCTGGCGATCCCGCCGAAGTACAGCGTCGCGAGCGTCATGGGCTACCTGAAGGGGAAGAGCTCGCTGATGATATTCGACAGGCACGCCAACCTCAAGTACAAGTTCGGCAACAGGAAGTTCTGGGCGGAGGGCTACTACGTGTCCACCGTCGGCCTGAACGAGGCGACGATCGCCAAGTACATCAGGGAGCAGGAGTCCCACGACATCGCGCTGGACAAGCTGAGCGTGAAGGAGTACGAGGACCCCTTCAAGAGGGGGTGATCCTGCCGGTTCGACCGGCGCGCCACGGGTCAAGATGCACTAGGCCTGGACGAAGTCCGGGCCCGCGCCTTTAGACGCGAGCCCGGGGCCCGTGGGTTATACCCTAAGAGCAAACCACCCTTTTTAAGGGTGGTTCTGATTTGTGGGGACCGCCGGCAGGATTCGAGCCGTCGACACCCGCGTCAGCAATTTCCCCGCGGGGGGGGTCGAATCCGCCCGGAGCACCAGAGATTTGTCGAGCCCGGTACCGCTACGGTGCCGGGCTCTTCTGGTTCAATGCCATGTCAAAAACGAAGCGCCCGCTTGCTGGGGGAGCAAGCGGGCGCCTGTGAGCGAATATGTTTGCGGCGAAAGCCGCGATAAGCGGTGGGGTGGCGACTAGTTGGTCGTACCGGAATCGTCGCCCGTGCTCGTGCCCGAGCCCGAGCCCGAACCAGAAAGTGCGACCGTCAGCGTAATCGTGCTGTCGGTGGACTGCTTGCCAGTGGGGGAGACGCCCGTAACGGTGGCATCCTCGTTACCGCTTACGGGATTGCCGTTCTGGTCACAGAAGCCGATGTTATAGAAACCGGCGTTGTTGAGCGCGGTGACGGCGGCGGAGATGCTCTTGCCGTACAGGTTGCCCGGAACACTGGCCTTGCCGGACTTCTTGGCAATGACGACGGTAATCGTGGCGCCGGGCTTCTGCTTGCCACTGGGGTTCCAGCTGATCACGGTGCCCTCGGTAACCGAGTCGTTCTCCTGGTAGCTAACGTCGACGCCAAAGCCTGCCATATCGAGGGCGTTGCGCGCCTGGGCCTCGGTCATGTCGGTCAGATCGGGGACGGACGTGGTATCCGGGCCGCTCGAGACCTTGTACGAGATGGTCGTGCCCTTCGCGACTTCCTTACCGGCTTCGGTGCCCTGCTCAAAGACCTGGCCCTCATCGGCCTCGTTGGCCTCCTCGGAGGCGTTGCCCTTCAGGCCAACGCTTGCCAGCGCGGCCTCGGCCTGGTCCTTGGTCAGGCCGACAAGCCGGGGAACCTCAACCTTCTCGGAGGGCTTGGGACCCTTGGAGATTACCAGGTTCACCTTGGTGCCCTTGGCCTTCTTGGTGTTGCCGTTGGGCGTCTGCTCGGCGACCTTGCCCTCGTCGACATCGTCGTTGTAGCTTTGGTCGATGGTGCCGACCTCGAGGCCGGCTTCCTTGATCAGCTCGACGGCAGTCTGCTGGTCCTTGCCCAGCACATCGGGCACGGTGACCTGCTCGCCGCCAAAGAGTCCTGTGGCAAAGGCCACCACGATGCCGATGACGGCAACGGCTGCCACCACGGCGGCGATGATCTTGTTCTTGTTGGATTTGGGCTTTTCGACCTCGTAGGAGCCGGTGGAGCCCGAAACCGAGCTACGGGCGGTATTCTGGCCGCTCACGCCCGAGACGGGACGCACCATGGCGCGCGTCTGATCGGAAAGCTCGCGAGTCTTGGTGGCGCCCAGCTCACCGGGGGCACCGATGATGCGCGTGGGCTCCGAGACGTTGACGGCACGGCCCGACAGGTAGCTGTTGAGCACCTGACGAAGCTCGTCGGCGGTCTGGAAGCGGTTTGCCGGGTCCTTCTCCATGCACTTGAGGATGATGCGCTCAAGGTCGGCGTCGACACCGGAGTTGATCTGGCTCGGCGGAATAGGCAGCTCGTTGACTTGCTTGAGTGCGACCGAGATGGCGTCGTCACCGTCAAAGGGAACGCGGCCGGTGGCGCACTCGTACATCACGACGCCCAGCGAGTAGATATCCGAGGTGGGGCCGAGGTCCTGACCGCGGGTCTGCTCGGGGCTGACGTAGTGGGCGGTTCCCAGCACGTTGTTGTCTTGCGTGAGGTGGCTGTTCTTGGCGCGCGCGATGCCAAAGTCCATCACCTTGATGTTGCCGTCGGGCAGCACCATGATGTTCTGCGGCTTAATGTCGCGGTGGATGATCTCGTGCTTGTGGGCGACCGAAAGCGCGGAGCTGATCTGCGAGCCGATCTGGGCGACCTTCTTGGGGTCGAGGGCGCCGTGGCTCTTGATGCCGCTCTTAAGGTCGGTGCCGCGCAGGTACTCCATGACGATGTAATAGGTGTCGCCGTCCTTGCCCCAATCGTAGACGCCCACGATATAGGGGGAGGAGAGACCGGCTGCTGCCTGGGCCTCCTGCTTAAAGCGTGCGGCGAAGGTTGCGTCGCCAGCATACTGCGGCAGCATGATCTTGACGGCAACCGTGCGGTCGAGGACCTGGTCCTGTGCACGGTAGACGGTCGCCATGCCGCCTGTTCCCACCTTATCCTTGAGGAGGTATCTTCCCCCGAGGACCCTCTGTTCCATTCCTGCTCCTAACATAACTATTCGCTCAACGATGTGTGTAGTACCTACGATGTGGCCGCTGGGGCCGTGTGGCGCGTTGCCGCTAACTCTTCGGCCGCGGCGCGCCTCGGGTGTCCGATTCGATCATGGGCATCACGCTCCCTGTGCGGCAAGCGCCGCGGTCAGGACGATACCGGCGATCTTGGCGGCCTTGACGTCATGCTTGTCGAAATCCTCCAAGGCCACCGAGATGGCGACCGTGGGTGAATCGTAAGGTGCAAAGCCAACGAACATCGAGTTGACGTTGGTGCCGCCGATCTCGGCCGAGCCGGTCTTGCCGGCGACCTTGACGCCGGGGATCTGGGCATCGGTGCCGGTGCCGGACTGGACGACGGCAAGCATGGCCTGCTTGACCTGGTCGGCCGTGGCGGAGCTGACGGCCTGACCCAGCGAGCGGGACTGCGTGGTCTTGACCACGGTTCCGTCCGGGGCGAGTACCTGGGCTACAAAGTACGGGTCCATGACCACGCCGCTGTTAGCGATGGCGGCGGCAATCACGGCGTTTTGCATGACGGTGGTCTGCGGGCCGGGCGTGTGGTCCATGCCGACAGGCTGGCCGGCGCCGGCCCAGGCGGTCTCCCACTCGGTCATGAGCGACGGGTCGGCCATGATGGAGGCCGCGGAGGTCAGGTCCTGGCCGAGCTTTTGGCCGTAGCCAAAGGCGTTGGCAAACTGTACGAGCGTGTTTGCGCCAACTTCGTTTGCCACCTGGCCAAAGACGACGTTGGAGGACACGGCAAAGGCCTGCTGCAGGCTGATGGTGCCGTAGCTCTCGTTGGCATAGTTGGTGACCGGTGCGTTG
Source organism: Collinsella aerofaciens (assembly GCF_040915545.1). Taxonomy (GTDB): domain Bacteria; phylum Actinomycetota; class Coriobacteriia; order Coriobacteriales; family Coriobacteriaceae; genus Collinsella; species Collinsella aerofaciens_BE. The sequence continues at coordinate 24,686 of NZ_JBCPDH010000017.1, forward strand.
CCGATGTCCATGGAGCCGGGCGCCTGGTAGGTGCTGGTAAGGCTGGCGGCACCGGTCTCGAGTGCCGCGGAAAGCGTAACGACCTTAAACGTTGAGCCCGGCGTGTACAGCGCGTCCATGGCGCGATTGTACATGGAGCCGTCCTCGCCGCCGCCCGTCTGCAGCAGGGCATCGATGTTGGTGTTGTCGTAGGTGGGCGAGCTGGCACATGCGAGCACCGCGCCGGTACGCGGGTCGATGACCACTACAGCGCCCTTAAAGCCCTTGAGTGCCTGCTCGGCAGCCGTCTGGATGCGCGAGTCGATGGTGAGCTTGGCGGTGTTGCCCGGCTGGGTCTGGCCCGCGAGCGACGCGATGGCGTTGTTCCAGCTGGAGTAATCCTTAGAGCCGGTGAGCGTGTCGTTCATGACGCTCTCGATGGCGGTGGTGCCATACTGCTGGCTCACGTAGCCAACCACGTGCGCTGCCAGGTTACCGTTGGGGTAGGAGCGTACGTAGGTGCCGTCCTCCTGTTGCAGCGACTCGGCCAGCGTCACGCCGTCGGACGTGATGATGGAACCGCGCTGGATGTACTTGGAGCGGGCGATGGTGTGGTTGTTGGTCGGCATGTCCTGATAGTCCTTGGCCTTGATGACCTGGACATAGGTGAGGTTGCCGATAAGGATGGCGAACAGCGCCGTAAAGGCGAGCACCGCGCGGGTTAGACGGTTGGCGAGCGCCACGCGGCCGAGCACACCGGATTCAGGTGTGTCGAGCAGGCGACGGCGCATGCGCGAGCCGACGGAATGGCTGCCGCTGCCGTAGGAAGACGAGGTGGCAAAGCGCGTGCCCGTCGGGGCGGCGGCAGATGCGACCTGATCATCGGTGATGGCGGCCATGGTGCCGGTGCCGGTAAGCTCGGCCTCGCGTCCGGTCGCCTCGTCACCGGCGCGCAGCAGGAGCGCGACGATGATAAAGCTCGCCAGCAGCGAGGAGCCGCCCTGGCTCATAAAGGGCAAGGTGACGCCGGTCAGCGGGATCAGGCGGGTAACGCCGCCAACGATCAAGAAGGCCTGGAAGCTGATGGCGGCCGTAAGGCCCGTGGCGCTAAAGGCGGCGAGGTCGGATTTAGCGCGGGCAGCCGTGGTGAGGCCACGCACGGCAAAGAGCATAAACAGGATGAGCACGGCGCCGCCGCCCAAAAGACCCATCTCCTCGCCGATGGCCGAGAAGATAAAGTCGGACTCGACGACGGGGATGTTGTTGGCCATCCCGTTGCCGATGCCAACGCCGACCAGACCGCCGTCGGCAAGCGAGAAGAGCGACTGGACGATCTGGTAGCCCTGGCCCTGGGCGTCCTTAAACGGATCGACCCAAACCTGGAAACGCACCTGAACGTGCGACAGGAACTTGTAGGCGCCCACGGCTCCAACGGCTAAGAGCGCAAGGCCGATAACGACATACGAAAAGCGCCCCGTGGCAACGTAGAGCATCAGCAAGAAGATGGTGTAGAACAGCACGGCCGAACCCAGGTCGCGTTCGAAGACGACGACGAGCAGGCACACACCCCACACGGCAAACAGCGGCAGCAGCAGTCGCAGGCGAGGGATCTTAAAGCCCAGGATCTTGCGGTTGGAGATGGAGAGTAGCTCGCGGTTCTCGGCCAGGTACCCGGCCAGGAACAGCACGATAAAGACCTTGGCGAACTCGCCAGGCTGGATGGTAAAGCCCGCGATGCGAATCCACAGCTTGGAGCCCGAGATCGTGGTGCCGATAAAGATAGGCAGCATCAGCAGAATGATGCCGATGATGCCAAAGGTGTACTTGTAGCGCATGACCACGTCGAGGTTTTTGACTAGTGCAAGCGTTCCCACCATGAGCGCCACCGAGACAAACAGGATGATGAGCTGTGAGATGGCGAGAGCGGGGGCGAGACGCGTCACGAACGTGATGCCGATGCCCGAAAGTATAAATACGATGGGCAGGATGGCGGGGTCGGCACCGGGCGCCAAGATGCGCACGGCAATGTGGGCCGCGGCAAAGGCGGCAAAGAGGCCGATCGGTACGGCGAGCGTCTCAAAGGAGATGGCAGCGCCCGCGGTGAGGACGTACATCGCATACAGCAGGATGACGGGGAACGCCGAGGCGATGAGCAAGAGCAGCTCGGTGTTGCGGCGACTCATAAGCGGCACTCCCTTTCTAATTCTTATCGGAGGCTTCGGCCTCGGCGGACTGTTCGGCGGTTTTCTCGGAATCTGATTCGGAGGTCGATCCCTGATTGGTGTTGTCGCGAATCGTTTGCGCGTCGATCACCTGGCGGGTCTGCTCCTCGTCGATCTGGTGGCGGTACTTGGATATCGTGTCCTGCGCATCGTCGACACTTGTTTGCGGAATGCCCGCCTTGAGGCGGTTTTGCGTGTCTTCGGGCAGGTCGGACAGCTTGATGCTGGTTTCGCTTTCGAGCCAGTGGAGCTTGAGTCCGAGTGGCTTGCCGGGCAGGCCGCGCCAGACGGCGACATTGCCCTGGTAGGTACCCAGGTAGTACGAGCCGGTGACACCCGTGTAGGCCCAGATGCCAGCTGCCAGCACAAAGACGAGGGCCAGGATGGCGGCGATAGTAACGTTGCGGCGACGCACGCGTTGCGCCTCGCGCATGACGCCATCGTCAACCAGGTCAACGACTACTACGGTCACGTTGTCGTGGCCGCCGGCGGCAAGCGCCGCGTCCACTAGGTTGTCGACGCAGATTTGCGCGGTTGAGGACTGCGTGGCGATGTTCTCGATATCGCTATCGGGAATCATGCTCGAAAGGCCGTCGGAGCACAGGATCAGGCGGTCGCCTTCCTCGATATGCAGAGTGAAGTGGTCGGCATACATGGCGGGGTCCGAGCCCAGTGCGCGGGTGATGACCGAACGGTTGGGGTGGACGCGAGCCTCGTCTGCCGTGATCTCGCCGGCGTCCACGAGCTCCTCCACGTAGGAGTGGTCGCGGGTCACGCGGATGAGCGTGCCCTCGTGGAGCAGGTAGGCGCGCGAGTCGCCCACGTGGGCGATGGCGAGCGTATCGTTTTCGATATAGGCGCAGGTGGCTGTGCAGCCCATGCCGGGCTTGCCCAGGCCGTTCAGGGCCGCCTCGATTACGGCGGCGTTGGCTGCCTCGACGGCTGCGGCCAGGCGTGCTGCGTCGGCGGACTGTGGGGCCGTCTTGGCTATAGTCTCGACAGCGATAGAAGAGGCTACCTCGCCGGCGGCGTGACCACCCATGCCGTCGCATACGCAAAAGAGCGGCGACTGCACCAGGTAGGAATCCTCATTGTGCGGGCGCACACAGCCAACGTCGGAGCGGGCGCCCCACATGAGTTGCGTGGTGGTACCGGCATCATAGGTCGAGTCGGTCTCGATGCGCTCCTCGGTCAGGGGCTCAAAGCTCATGGTCGAGCCGGGGTCTTTGAGCTTGGCCTCAACGGCAGCAACGTCGATCTCGGCGGTGTCACCGGGAGAGACGGTGTCGGTCTCGGCGTTTGATTCGGAATTGTCGGTGTCCGGGGAGTCGGGCTCCTCGGACACGCGGGCGGTCGACTCGTCGTCTTGCGGGCTGACGTCTATAGGCTCGGGCGCCGGCGTAGACGCGGGCGCAACCTCGGATGCCGGGGCTATGGGAAACGCCGGCGCGGCGGGCTCGGGTGCCGCAAACACCGCAGCGCTCTCGTTGATTGCCGCGGCGACGGGCTCTGCAAAGTGAGCCGGCGCCGGGGTTGCTTCGGGCGCTGTGGGCTGTTCCGCAGCATGTGCGCCGATGGGCGCCGCTACGGCATCCTCTTCGTCCTCGTTATCGGCGAGATCCGAAATATCATGCGTTACATGCGAAAGAGGCAGGGAGAACACGGTGTCCTCGGGCTCCACGGGTGCGGAGCCCGCCGGAGCGGCGTGGGCCGGCGCAGCTGTGGCGGCGGCCGGTGCCTCGGTCATAGTTGCGGACTTGTTCTCCTCGTCGATCATCGACGGTTCACCTTCATGACCACGTCGCCAATCTGGACTTCGTCGCCCTCGCGCAGCGTTGCGGGCTCAACAAGCTGGCGGCCGTTGACGAGCGTGCCGTTAAGCGAGTTGAGGTCCTCGATGATGAGCGCCGGGCCCTGCAGCGAAAAGCGCGCATGTGAGGCCGAGACGAACGGTTCGTTGATGCAGATGTCCGAAGATGGCGAGCGACCGACGATGACGGGGCCGAGCATGTCTACGTGGATGCCGCGGATACCGCGCGGACCCTTGTCCACATCAATCGTCCAGATAGCCGAGTCGCGGCGCTGCCCGCGCACAAGTCCCACGCCGGTCTTCATGACGGCGAACAGGAAGATATAGAGCAGGGCGACCAGGACGATGCGGCCTGCAAAAAGGACGATATCGATGTTCATAAGCGACTATCCCCTAAATTCAAAGGTGCTCAGGCCAAACGTCAGCAGATCGCCGTTGCGCAGCGGGCAGCGCGTAATGCGGCGGTTGTTGACGAGCGTGCCGTTGGTGGAATTGAGGTCCTCGATCGACCAATCCGAGCCCGTAAAGGTGAGCTGGGCGTGGCGGCGCGACACGTTGGGGTCGCGCAGGGCAATGTCGGAAACTGAGCGCTCGCGACCGATGGTCACCTGTGCGGAGGTGATGCTATGGCTCTCGCCGCTCACGACGTCGACGAGCTGGGCGAGCGGGCGCTGCGGGGCACGAGTGCTCGCCATGTTGGAGGCGATGCCGGCTGCGGCACCTAGGCCCACGGCGGCACCGGTCGCGGCGGCTCCGCCCATGCCGGCAAGCGCGTCGCGCGAGACGGTCTGCGGCACCGGGATAGGAGCGGCGGGGTCGGGGACGCTAGGCGCGAAGGGATCTGCCACGGCAAGCGGGTCGGGAGCGGCGGCGCGAGGCGTCGGCTGCTGCTGGGGCATGGCGGCGGGGCGCTGCTGCTGCGGGGCAGCAAACTGCTGCTGGCCGGCGCGCGGGGCGCTGGCGGCACGGCTTGCCGCGGAGTTGTTCTGGCCCAGGCCGTTTTGATAGGCGCGCTCTTCTTCGTACAGGCGGCCGAGCGTGGGGGCATCGACGTTCTCGGCAAAGACCGAGAACTTGCCGGCGCGCAGCTGCGGATCGATCATAAAGCGCACGAGGGGCTCGCCGACAAAGACATAGCGGCGCTTTTCGGCCTGCGCCTTCACAAACTCGCGGACCTCGCGCGAAAGCTCGGGGTAGAACGGGGCGAGCATGGGATCGTCGTCGGCGGCGATAAGGATGGTATAGAGTGCCGGCGCCGTGTTGACGCCGTTAATCACCAGAGTCTGATCCTCCATGTCGCGAGCGGCCTGCTTGGCAAGCTTCTTAAAGGAGAACGGGGCACGGGTGGCACCGAAGATGCCGGCCACGTGGTCCTCGAAGATGTTCAGGAAGTTCACGAAAGATCACTCTCCGTATAGGTTCTTTGGTATCCGAGCAAATATAGGCATATCCCAACGATTATAGAGGATAGGGTTCCCGCAACCGCCGCCTTGGCGACGACCGCGGCTGCAAGGCTGGCAATTTCCATATGGTGTGCAAGACAGGACGCCGCTGCGCAGCCGATGCCGGTGACAGCGATGGCGGCGATTGCGGCAAGGTTTGAGCCCTGATCGGCACGCTTGGCATGGGCATTGAGCAGCGCGGATGACGCTGCGGCAGTTGCCGCGACCAGCACAAAGGCAGCCCAAAGGAGCGGGTCTCCCAGCGCTGCGGCAACGTTACCGAGCCCCAGCACGCCTCCGGCTGAAAGCGCGACCGTGGCCAGACGGGCAAAAAGCGCGCCCATGCCCGTTGCCGCGGCGGCGCTTGCCGGGCCGAGCCAAAATGACGCGACGCCGGCGGCGACCCCAGCTGCCAGGAAGGTATTGCCGGTCAGACAGCCAAGCGCGAGTGCACAGGTGAGCGTGGCGCTCGCGGCAGTCTCGGTGCGACCCCAGGCGATCCACCAACCGGACATGGCGGCGGCAAAGATCACCGCGACGGGCAGCATCGACAGGATGCCTTGTGCCTGCATGGTGGCGTTGGCCATGAGCACCAAAAAGCCCACAGCCGAGATGGCCGAGCCAATCTGGGGGGCCAGGCCAGCCGCCGCTCCGATCGCGATGGCCGCAATGACCAGGCCGGGAAGCGCCGCGACCCCGGCCGTTTGCATCAGTAAAAAGCTAAAGGTGCCGCACGTTAGCGCCGAGATAGTGCGCATGGTGTAGTCGCGCGCATGGCTCCAGCGCGTGCCCGCCCAGCCGAGTGCGGGGTCGACCTCGATGGCGTCGTCCTCGTAGTGCGACGGCTCGATATCGTCGAGTTCCTGCTCGTCATCCGAAAGCTCGCCAACCATTTGCTCCAGGCTGCGACGGCCCTCGCGCACGCTGCCCAGACCGGCAAGGAGCTGGTCGCAAAATGCCTCGATGCTGTTGGGGCGGTCCTGCGGCATGGGGGAGAGCGCGCTCATGAGCGCGGCCTCGGCTCCCGGGGGAAAGTGTGGTATCAGCTCGCTGGGATAGGTGGCGCCGCCGATGATGCGGTCGAGCGAGTCGGCGGGCGTGGCCGCCATAAAGGGAGCGCTGCCGCACAGGCCCTCGTAGATCACACAGGCGAGGGCAAAGACATCGGCGCGCTCGTCGACCGTGCCGGTCTCGATATCGAGCTGCTCGGGCGGCATGTAGCCGATGGTGCCGCCGCGTGAGCCGCCAAAGCCACCGGCGGACGACAGTCGCGCCATGCCAAAGTCGGTGAGCTTTACATTGCCCGAGTGGTCGATGAGCACGTTGGCGGGCTTAATGTCCAGGTGGAGTACGCCATTACTATGAGCGAAGGTGAGCGCCTGGCCCAGGGCATCGGCAATGGCCGCGGCCTCGTCAAAGGTAAGTGAGTGGCCGTCCACGCGGTGCAAAAACTCGGCCAGCGACATGCCATCGACATATTCCATAACCAGGTAGGCATAGGCTGTGTCGTGCGTAAAGTCGATGACCTGCACGATGTTGGGATGTTGAAGCATAGCGGCAGTGTGCGCCTCGCGCAGGACATCCATGATGTCGCTGGCGGGCATGCCGGCACCGTTGATAAGGGGGATGCGCTTAATGGCGACGCGGCGGCGCAGATGCGTGTCGCGGCAGATCTCGATGGAGCCAAAACCGCCGGTCGCAAGTGTCTCGAGCGGCTGGTACCGCTTAAGCAGCTCGCGAGAGCTGGTGCCCTCCAGAGGAACGTCCGGCGAGAACCGGGCGGTATGTTGCGAGAAAAGCGGCATGGCCAACCCTCGTGCGTTTAAAGTTCGTTTGCGAGTGGCGGGCGCGGAGCCGAGCCGTTCGCGGTGGCATAGATGCTGCTAGTGTAGCACGCTCGGGTGCATGGGGAGGATAGCGGGATGCGAGGTTGCCTGTCTGGCTTGGCTCTGTTTTGGCTCGCTCGGAAAGCGCACCCCACTTTGCGACCAAATTAAGGGATGCACTTTCCGAATGGGGTGGTCTGCGGAAACTGCGTCCCAGAATATTGGCGTAGAGCGGGATGCGCTTTCCGGATGGGCGCTCAAAAGGAAACCGCATCCCACTTTGGAGCGCCAAAACGGGATGCGGTTTCCGCTGTCAATCTAAGTTACGCCTAAGCAGGCGGCCGGAGTTTGGACCCCGGCTCGGGTTAGCGCTTCTTCTTGTTCTTCTTCTGCTTGCGCTGCTTGCCCTTGGTCTCCTGGGGCTTGTCGCCCTGTTTGGCTTCGGCGGCGGCCTTTTCTGCCTTCATCTTCTTGCGTTTGGTCTCGATGCGGAGTTTTTTGTTGATGCGTGCCTTAAGGAAGGTGCCAAACTGCTCGGCATCGCCGTGAACAAAGGTGTCCTTAGGGATCGTCACGCCCTGGTCGGCGAACATGGCCACAAAGATGCGCTCGCCGTCGAGCACGTGGTCGAGCTTTTCAAACGGGAAGAACTGCGACTTGCCGCTCTTGCCCCAAACCATCAGGCCGTCCTCGTTGGCGGCGACGCGGCGATAACGGCCACCCATGGACTCGTCGGCCTCGACGGCGTCGATAAAGTCGCGGGCGAGGGTGTGGTGCAGGTTTTTGCTCCACCAGGCCAAAAAGGCGCCGAATACGATCAAGACGACGCCAAACTTGATCCAGTTGCCGCCGGCCACCAGCATGCCGATGCCGATGAGCGCGGCAATCGCGGCGGCGACATACAGCGAGCCGCGACGCCTGGGCGAGGCGACCAGGCGGGCGAAGTCGGTGACCAGGTCGTTTTCGTACTGGTACTCGTTGAGGTACAGGATGCCGTCGTCGGCTGCGGCCTGCTCCTCGAGCGCGACCTCGACCTGGTCGGCTGCTTCGGAGGGAACGAGGTTGCTTTCTGCGTCTGCCATGCTCTTTGGACTCCTATCGCGGCGGGCTCGCCGTACGGGTTATTATGAATGCAGTATGCCGTGCGACCGCATGGCCGCCGCGGCAACAAGACTCAGTATACCCGGGGGAGCACCCATGGAATCGTTGTACCGAAAGTATCGCCCGCTCACCTTTGACTCCGTGGTGGGCCAGCAGCATATCGTCTCGACGCTCGAGCACGCCATCACCGAGGGGCGCCTGTCCCACGCCTACCTGTTCTGCGGACCGCGCGGCACGGGCAAGACCACCATGGCGCGCATTCTGGCCAAGGCGCTGCTGTGCCGCAATGCCGAGGCGGCGCGCGCCGAGGGTGCAAGCGGCTGCATGCCCGACGGTACTTGCGAGGAGTGCGAGCTCATTGCCGAGGGTAACCACCCCGATGTTTACGAGCTCGATGCCGCCTCCCGCACGGGCGTGGACAATGTGCGCGAGGAAATTATCAACTCCGTCAACTTTGCCCCGGTGCGCGGCAAGTACAAAATTTATATCATCGACGAGGTCCACATGCTCACGACGGCGGCGTTCAACGCGCTGCTCAAGACGCTTGAGGAGCCGCCGGCGCACGTGATCTTTGTGCTGTGCACCACCGACCCGCAAAAGATTCTGGAGACCATCCTCTCGCGCTGCCAGCGTTTCGATTTCCATCGCATCGGCAACGAGGATATTGAGCATCGCCTGGCATACGTGTGCGAGCAGGAGGGCTTCGATTACGACGACGAGGCGCTGGCTATCGTGGCGCGCCATGCCAAGGGCGGCATGCGCGACGCGTTGTCCACGCTGGAGCAGCTGAGCGTCTTTGGCAACGGTTCTGTGCATGCGGACGACGCCCGCTCGCTTTTAGGCGAGGTTTCGGACCAGATTCTGGGCGAGTTTTCCCGCGCCATTGCCGATCGCGATGTTGCCGAGCTCTATGGACTGATCCGTGCGCAGGTCGAGGAAGGAAACGACCTGCTGGAGCTGACGCGCGACCTAGTGGCGCATGTGCGTGACGTGTACGTTGCCTGCGTTGCCGGTGCCCGTGCCGAGCTGTTTGAGGGCGGCTCCGAGCAGGCCGAGGCGCTTGCTGCCGAGGCCGCTGCCTTTGGCGAGCATCCTGCCGACCGCCTGGCCCGTGTGCTGACAGTGCTCGACGATGCCGCACTGGAGATGAGGGGCGCGAGTGACGTGCGCCTGGTGCTCGAGATTGCCTGCACGCGTCTGGCACGTCCCGAGGCTGATTTAACGATTGAGGCATTGGCCGAGCGCGTGGCGCGTCTGGAGGCCATGGTTGCCAACGGCGCCGTGCCGGCGAGCGTGGCTGCTGCTCAGGCCGCCGCGCCTGTAGCATCCGTACCCGCTGCTGCCCAACAGCCGACGCTAATTTCGGGCGCCCGTGCTGCCGCTCCGGCGGCATCCGCTGCCCCCGCTGCTACGTCCGCGCGCCAGGGCGGTATGCCTTGGGACCGTGGTACTGCCGCTCCGGCGGCTCAGCCTGTGCCCCGTTCTGCGTCCGTGTCAGCTTCCAAGCCTGCGGCGCCTGCGCCTCAGCCTGCGCCGGCTCCGACGCCTCAGCCCGTTGCGGCCCCCGCGCCTGCCACCGCTCCGGCACCTAAGCCCCAGTCCAACAATGCCGCCCAGGTTGCCGCCGCCGGTGCTGCCGAGACCCCCGCGGTTGAGGACGCCGGTGAGCTCCAGCGCAAATGGGTCGAGGTTGTCGAGCGCGTCAAGGCGCGTCAGGCTTCCTACGCGGGGCTTTTGCTCAACGCCCGCGCCACGGCCGACGACGGCTCCAAGCTCACCGTCTCGTTCCCTGCGGGCTCGACCTTTGCCATCAAGATGCTCGGCCGCGCTGACACGCAATCGGTGGTCCTGCCGACGGTCTGCGCAGTCTTCGGTCGTCGTACCGTCGACTATGTCCTGGATGGGGGTGGCACGCCGGCTCCTCAACATGAGGAGCATTCTCCATCTGCACGGGCTGCGGCATCTGCGGACCCGCAACCCGTGTCCTCGGCGGCCCCTGTATCCTCGAGCGCCAGCGCGACGCAGCCAAAAGCGGCACCGGTAGCGGCACCGACCCTGTCGGCGCCTAAGCCCGCGGCGCCCAAACCGGCTGCTCCGGCTCCCGCGCCCAAGCCCGCTGCCGCGCCTGCGCCCAAGTCATCCGACCTGGCTAAGGCCCCTTGGCTGCGCTCCGACAACCCTGCCGGCGCTCCTGCCACGGGCAAGCTCCCGACCGAGCCCGCGCCCCGCGTGCCCGAGCGCTCGGCTGCCCCCAAGGCCCAGCCTGTCGCGCAGTCCGCGCCGTGGGAATCCGAACAGGTGCCCTACGACGACGCTATAGTCGGCGGCTTCGCTGGCGATGCGAGCGGGGACGATCTGCCTCCGTTCGACGTGCCGGGTGCGACGCCCGCGCCCAAGTCCGCTGTAGCTGCCCCCAAAGAGGAGGACGCTCCTGCAGCTCCCTGGGAGTCCAACCCCGGCGCCGGCAGCCCCTTCGGCCACCAGGGCGCAGCCCCGAGCATCCCGCAGACCGAGGACGAGGCCAAAGACCTCATCCGCAGCGTCTTCGGTCAGGCCACCATCTTCAAACCGGTGGAGTAGCCGTACGGGCGGGTATACTGCTCAAGAAGAGAACCCCTTGCCCGGGCGCATTTGTATTTCGGACATGTGTAGTGTGGTGCCGCGTATCTCGCATTCGAGCAGGCAGGTACGCGACGGTCGGCCTAGGATGCTGAGGTCGATACGATACGCCGCATAGCTGTCCGTGTTCTCGACTTGCTCGGCGTTGAGGGTTGCTCCGATTGTCAAGAAAGCGCCTGGTTCGGCATTGACAATCTTGGAGTCCTTTATCTTGACCTTGAACTCTTGGTAGAGGGACGGGCTGTTGTAGTAAATGGTTCGGGTTCCATCGGTGCACTCATCGGTCGCTTCCCATTTGACGGTGGGCTGGTCCGAGTTGGCTATCAGCAGTTCTGCTCCAAAGGCTATAGCATGGGTGATGACAACCAGCAATGCCCAGCCGACAAAGAGATAGAGAACCACATATGCGACGGGGTGTTTTGAGCGGATGTTTTGGAGCGCGTCGGGGGCATTCATGGGGCACCTCCAAATTGCTATCTATGGCAATCAAATTATACCCTGCTGCCATGTGCGCCGCCTCGAGTAGTGGCTCGGCATTTAGCCATTTAGTGGGACGCATAAAATGTCGGATTCCGGCTCTACAAGATTTAGCTTTCAATATTATGCAGATGCGAATTATTCAACTTTGCATAATCTTTGGGTGCGGCTTGCACTCCAGGACATGTATATCGACTGAGGGAACACGTCCGCCCCGCTCGCTGGCCGCGCGCCGTGGTACGATTTTTGAGTTTGAAAGTCCCGCCGTGCTCCGGCTGCCCTTGCAGCTCGGCGTGCGGCCGCACGTAAAGGAGCCATCATGGCCGGTATGAACATGCAGCAGATGATGAAGCAGGCTCGCAAGATGCAGGAACAGCTTGCCGCCGCGCAGGAGAACCTCAAGTCCCAGACCGTCGACGCCTCTGCCGGCGGCGGCATGGTCAAGGTGACCGTTAACGGCGAGATGGAGCTCGTCAACCTCACCATCGATCCCGATGCCCTCGATCCCGAGGACGTCGATATGCTGCAGGATATGATCATGGCTGCCGTCAACGAGGCCGTCCGCGGCGTCAACGAGCTCGCCAACAAGCAGATGGGCGCCATCACCGGCGGCCTCAACATCCCGGGCATGCCGTTCTAAGACACACATATATATGAGTGCGAATCACAGTCTGCAAAAACTGCTCGATGAGCTGGGCCGTCTGCCGGGCATTGGTCCCAAGTCGGCCCAGCGCATCGCCTATTACCTGCTCGAGGCCGATGCCGAGGAGGCCCGCCGCCTGGCCGAGGCCATCCTGGAGGTCAAGCAGGAGGTCCACTTTTGCAGCCGCTGCTTTAACTACGCCACGGCCGACGAGTGCTCCATCTGCCAGGACCCGATGCGCGATACCACTCGCATTTGCGTGGTGGGCGAGCCGCGCGACGTCCAGGCGATCGAGCGCACGGGCAGCTACCACGGTCTCTACCACGTATTGGGCGGCGTGATCAGCCCCATGGACAAGATTGGCCCCGAGCAGTTGCACATCCGCGAGCTGCTGGCGCGTCTGGGCCACGAGGATATCCATGAGGTCATCATCGCCACCAACCCCAACATCGAGGGCGAGACCACGGCGAGCTACCTGGCCCGCACTATCAAGCCGCTGGGCGTCGAGGTGTCGCGTCTGGCGAGCGGCCTGCCCGTGGGCGGCGACCTGGAGTATGCCGACGAGCTTACGCTTGGCCGCGCCATCGAGGCCCGTCGCGCGATTTAGGTGGCGAGCCTGCTCCTGCCGTATGTTTTCCTCACGACGCACGGGGTAGTCATAATTTCCCCGAGCGACTGTGGGTTTGTTGTGCAACAAAGATGCTTCGTATCCGCTTATCGCATGGATGCTTCCGCTCGCATCCTTAATTTGCCCATTCGTTGCGCAACCTTTTGGGTTCGCTGATACACTCAAATATGGATTTGAATGAATGCGCCGCTTCTGAGCGGCGTGTTTTTCTTGGAGGAGAACGCATGCGGCCCGGTGGCACTCAGACAAAGCGCGGCGCCGCGGTGCGCATGCGACGCCGACTGGGCTTGGCGCCGCGGGCGTACGCACTGCTATCGTGCTCGCTGGTGCTGGTCATAGCTGGCGTTTCTGCCTATGGCATGACCGTGCCGTCCATGATGCAGGCGCATGCCGCACGCGAACCGCGCGTGGGGCATGAGGTCAAAAGTGACCTGGGTACCACGACTGGATATGCTTGGGCAAGTGTGGTCGCGCATATTGTGTTTGGCACCGACGATGCGGACGGCGCCGAGGCCCCGGACAACGAAGTCACGCTTGCCAATGGCAAAACCATCGTGCTCACCAACACCAAGATCATCGATCGGTTGTCCAACAATAGCGTGGCGGCAACGGTGAATAAGGTCGAGCAGCAGAAGGAGCAGGACGCCCAGCAGTCCGGAAAGCCCGGTAGCTCGGATACTCCTGGCTCCGGCTCGGATTCATCGAGTTCGGGCGGCGGCTCTGGGGCGGGTTCCTCTACCGGAGGGTCTGGAAACGGCGGCTCGACGGGCGGCAACACTGACAACGATGCAAACTCCGGTGGCCTTTCCGCTGCTGAGGAAGAGAGCATTCACAGTTGGCTTGTGACCAAGTACAACATGCTCGACGGCTATGTTTCTCGTGCCAATGACGTGGTCTCGACCTATAACTCTACGGGAGATCCCAGACCGTGCGACAGCCTGGTCGGGGAGATGTTTGTCATTCGAGCCGAGTTCGGTCGTCAGACATTTTCGCCCCGGTCAAAGTGGTATCAGCAGTATGCCAATCTGTGGGGCTGTTACACCAACCTATGTCAATGGGTCGGCCATTACGGCGATGATGACGTCGCGCTCGGTAACTTCAACAATAACGTGGCGGCGCTTGCCCTATGATGACCGATCTTGCATCCACCACACCACAATCGCTCGGTCGCGATCCCATGGTCGGCCTGCGCCTGGCGCGTGTCGACGGGTTTGAGCCGGCTATTGCGCTCGGTCAGGACGAACTGCCTGCCTATCTGCGTCGTTTCACGATGCTGTTTGCCGACGATGCCACCATGCGCCGTGGCGGTATCGGCCGCGTGACGCGTGCCGTCAACGCCCAAGGCGAGGCCGTGGCGCTCAAGCAGCTCATCTTGCCGGCGCGCGATGAGTTCGACGACGATGCCGCTCACGAGGCGCTGGTCGCCAAGTTCAAGGCGGCGTTTCGCGAGGAATACGAATGCCATCGCGCCCTTTCGGGCCTTAAGGGCTTTCCCCGTCTCTATGGCTGGGGCGAGGTCGATGGTGTGCCTGCAATTGTCATGGAATGGGTCGAGGGCGAGACGCTTGCCCGCTTGCGTTCGCGACTCGCCGTGGACGATGCCGGACGCCTGTCGCCGCTTGTGGCGGCGCGTCTGGGTCGCGACCTGTTCGATCTGCTCTGCCGTATGAGCCTGGTGGGCGAGGGCTTTGTCCATCGCGATATCTCGCCCGCTAATATTATGGTGCGCACGGCGCGCCTGCCGCTTGACCGGCAGCTTGCCGAGGGCACCTTTGACCTGTGCCTGATCGACTTTGGCTCGTCGCTGGCGCTTGAGCCTGCGTCGGCCGTGGCCGGTACCGGCGGCAAGGCGTCGTTTACGGAGCGTTATGCCACGCTGCGTCGCGCGACGGTTGCCTATGCCCCGCCCGAGATGCTCACCGACGATATTCCCGACCTGCGCGCTTTGCGTATGTCGCCGGCGATCGACGTCTATGCCGCGGCAAGCACGGTTTACGAGCTCATTGCCGGCGTCGCGCCATACGAAGCCGCGCCGGGCACTTCGGGCACCTCGGGCTCGCGCAAAAAGACGCGCGACATCGCCAGCCCCTATCGTCTCAAGATGGACACGCGGCCCGACTATCCCATTGGTGCCCATGCGCCCGGTTGCAATTTGACTCAGCTGCTTCGTCGTGAGCCCGATGTGGCGCTCGCCGCGGCCGAGCAGGCCCAGCAGCTAGGGCTTGAGCCGGATTCCGAAGAGCTACGCGATGCGCTGGCGTTTGTCGATGCCCAGCTGTTCGACGTGGTGATGGCCTGTCTGTCCAGCCATCAAAAAGATCGTCCCGAGCCGGCGGCGGTCGAGGCGGCGCTCTCGGCGTTTTGTGACCACTATACGCAAAATGTCGGTCGTTCGCTCCGCGGCGAGCCGCTCACGCCGTGCCCCATGGATGCGTCTGGCCGCGCGGTTCGTCGCGCGCTGATGGTCGGCGCGACGGTCGTCTGTGGCGTGGTTTGGGCTGTGGTCGTGGTTTCGGCCGCGCTGCTGGCGTCGGGCGCTCGCGTGACAGCGACTTTGGGATCGCTCGTGTGGTCTGGGTCGCTACCGGGTATTATTGCCGCACTGGCGTTGGCGCTGCCAGGCATAGCCGGCGTTGCCGCGGGGGCACTTGCGCGCGATCGGCGCTCGGGGCTCCTGCAGGGTGTGCTTGCGCTTTCTGCCTGCGAGGTTCCGGTGCTGGTTGTGGCTGCATGTAGCGTATTTTCCCAACGCGCCGTGATGGGCGGCCTTATTGCCGCCCTGGTTGCAACCTATGCGCTTACGTGGTTTTTGCTTGCGATGGGCTTTGCCTTTGAACTCCCCGTTTCGGCACCGCGACGCACAAAAGCCCAGATGGCGACTCCGCTTGCCGGTGGAGCCGCAGCTGCCCGTACTTTTGGCAGACCTGTCGAGGTATCGTCCGATTCTATTTCTACGACCAAGGAGGCCTAGGTCATGGCATCTCAAGTTGAGCTCACCCCATGCGGGGCCATGTTTGACATCTTTAAGCGCGCGGCGCATCTGAGCCATATCGAGCTGTGCGGCTTGGTGCTTTCGTCCCGTCCGCTCGCCGACGGCCGCAGCCCGCAGAGCCGGGCCGCCGATCGCTCTTGGGTTTCCCGCTTTATCGTTCGCGCGCCGGTCGGCACGCTTCAGCAGCGCTACTTTGCCGAATACGGTACCTCGGCTGCGCGTATTATGTCGCAACTGGCCCTGCGCCAGCGAAATCCCATGGACTCCACGGCTGTGATCAATATGGTGTGCGGTCCTGCAGGTGAACCGATGGTACGCGCACTCGAAGAGTGCCACCAGGACACGAATCTCTATCGCAACGCGCTCGATCGCCTGTCCCAGGCGGCAGAACTCATGCCTGCCGAGCGCGCCGAGGCCGTGCTGGTGCTGTTTGTCGCCGTCGGCTGTTCGGCGGATGTGCGGTCCTCGGTGAACTATGCCATCGACTACGCTCATGCGACCTGTGGCGGCGCCACGTCGACGCCGCGCTCGCTGAGCACATCTTCGGTCGCGGGCGAGCACGAGGTCGCGCCGGCGCATCCGCTGGGACTGCTGCGCGTGCAAAACGGCTACGTGGTGAGCGCCCCGCGCTGGATTCAGCCGAGTGAGGAAGGTGTCGAGATCGGCGCCCTGGCAACGGGGGAGGGCGACATCACCGACGTCGGTGACGACGTCTCGGCCCGCCATGCCCATATCTGGTGCGACGATTCTGGCACATGGTTTGTCGAGGACCTGTCGTCCACGAACGGCACCGTGGTGGTAAACGGGGCCACGAGCGTGTGTATTCAAGTAGAGCCCGGCCGCTCCGCCCGGCTCAGCCCCGGTGACGAGCTCAAACTCGGCGAATCCACCACCTACGCCATCCTCCTCGGCGCCCTCTAGCTCATCCCCCCCCAATGAGTTGCGGTGAAATAGGGACTGATTAAGGCCGTTAACAGCAAAAACACTCCCTATTTCACCGCAACTGCTGTGGGGTTCCAGGGGACTGTGCCCGTCGGTGCCGGGCGCACAATAGTCACCCGAGGTAAACCTTTACCGGCCACCTATATTTGCCGAAATATGGCCTGACGGCGGGGTACAATAAACCCGCATGCGGATTTCCGTTGCGGGCGCTTCCCATCGCCGGGGCGTGCCCGGGAGCATCCGACATGCGGCCTTTGCGGCGCTCGGTCATGTGCAAGACGGGTAGCTGGGCCTGTGGAGCGCGTGCAGCCCTCCTTGCCTCGGCATGCCTTCTCTCCACGCCATGTACCTGCTGCTGAGTCCGCCTGCCAGATGATTGGAAGCAACAACGAAAATCCCATCACGCCAATATCCCGGCGATCGCCGGGGCCTGTATACCTATATGAGAGGAGAGGGGTATATGGCGCGTAAGTTTAAGTCTATGGACGGCAACGAGGCGGCCGCATATGTTTCGTATGCGTACACCGAGGTAGCGGGAATTTATCCCATTACGCCGTCCAGCCCGATGGCCGACCATGTCGACCAGTGGGCGGCCCAGGGTCGCAAGAACATCTTCGGCACCCCGGTCAAGGTCGTCGAGATGGAGTCCGAGGCAGGTGCAGCCGGTACCGTTCACGGTTCGCTGGGTGCCGGTGCTCTGACCACCACCTACACGGCTTCTCAGGGTCTGCTCCTGATGATCCCGAACATGTACAAGATCGCAGGCGAGCAGCTCCCGGGCGTTTTCCACGTCTCCGCGCGTTGCGTCGCTTCGCACGCCCTGAACATCTTCGGTGATCACTCCGACGTCATGGCCTGTCGCCAGACCGGTTTCGCCATGCTCGCCGAGGGCAACGTCCAGGAGGTCATGGACCTCTCGCCGGTGGCTCACCTTGCCGCCATCGAGGGTAAGACCCCGTTCCTTAACTTCTTCGACGGTTTCCGCACCAGCCACGAGATCCAGAAGGTCGCCATGTGGGACTACAAGGATCTGGCCGAGATGTGCGACATGGACGCTGTCCAGGCTTTCCGCGATCACGCGCTCAACCCTGAGCACCCGCATACCCGCGGTAGCCACGAGAACGGCGACATCTTCTTCCAGAACCGCGAGGCCTGCAACAAGGTCTACGACGAGCTTCCCGCCGTCGTCGAGGGCTACATGAAGAAGATCAACGAGAAGCTCGGCACCGATTACGGCCTGTTCAACTACTACGGCGCTCCCGATGCCGATCGTGTCGTCGTGTGCATGGGCTCCTTCTGCGACGTGCTCGAGGAAGTCATCGACTACCTCAACGCTCACGGCGAGAAGGTCGGCCTGGTCAAGGTTCGCCTGTTCCGTCCGTTCTCCATCAAGCACTTCGTCGACGTTCTCCCCGAGACCGTCAAGAAGATTGCCGTCATGGACCGCACCAAGGAGCCGGGTTCCATCGGCGAGCCGCTCTACCAGGACGTTGTCTCCGCTCTCTACGAGGCCGGCAAGACGGGCATCAAGGTCGTCGGCGGCCGTTACGGCCTGGGCAGCAAGGACACGCCTCCCGCGTCCGCGTTCGCTGTCTTCGAGGAGCTCAAGAAGGACGAGCCCAAGCGCGAGTTCACCATCGGCATCGTCGATGACGTGACCAACCTGAGCCTGCCCGAGGCCGAGGATGCGCCCAACACCGCAGCCCCCGGCACCATCGAGTGCAAGTTCTGGGGTCTGGGTGGCGACGGTACCGTCGGCGCCAACAAGAACTCGATCAAGATTATCGGCGACCACACCGACAAGTACGTCCAGGCCTACTTCCAGTACGACTCCAAGAAGACCGGCGGAGTCACCGTCTCGCACCTGCGCTTTGGTGATTCCCCGATTCGCTCGCCGTACTACGTGACCAAGGCCGACTTTGTCGCCTGCCACAACCCCAGCTACATCGTCAAGGGCTTCAAGATGGTCCGCGACGTCAAGCCGGGCGGCACCTTCCTGGTCAACTGCCAGTGGAGCGACGAGGAGTTCGCCGAGCACATGCCCGCCGTGGCCAAGCGCTATATCGCGAACAACAACGTCAACGTCTACCTGATCGACGCTATCGACCTGGCCGCCAAGGTCGGCATGGGCAAGCGCACCAACACGGTGCTTCAGTCCGCCTTCTTCGCGCTGGCCAAGGTTCTGCCCGCCGAGGACGCCCTGCAGTACATGAAGGACGCGGCCACCAAGTCCTACATGAAGAAGGGCCAGGCCATCGTCGACGCCAACCACAAGGCCATCGATGCCGGCGCTACCGCCTTCCGTAAGTTCGAGGTTCCGGCCGACTGGGCTACCGCCGAGGACGCCGCTCCCGTCGAGCTCTCCGAGGAGACCAAGTCCGCCATCGCCCAGCAGGTCAAGAACCTGCTCGAGCCCATCGATCGCATGGATGGCGACAGCCTGCCCGTTTCCGCCTTCGTCGATTGTGCCGACGGCCAGTTTGAGCTGGGCGCCTCCGCATACGAGAAGCGCGGCGTCGCCGTGGTCGTTCCTCACTGGGACGAGACCAAGTGCATCCAGTGCAACCAGTGCGCCTATGTGTGCCCGCATGCCACCATCCGTCCGTTCGCGATGACCGAGGACGAGGCTGCCGCCGCGCCCGAGGCTACCCGCACGCTCGACGCCATGGGCCCCAAGGCCAAGGGCATGAAGTTCACCATGGCCGTGTCCCCGCTCGACTGCATGGGCTGCACCAACTGCGTCAAGGTCTGCCCCAAGGGCGCCCTCGAGATGGTTCCCACCGAGCAGGAGATGGATCAGCAGCCCGTTTGGGACTATATGGTCGAGAACGTCTCCGAGAAGAAGGAGCTCATCGCGGCCAACGTCAAGGGCAGCCAGTTTAAGCAGCCCTACCTGGAGTTCTCCGGCTCCTGCGCCGGCTGCGCCGAGACCGCCTATGCACGTCTGGTGACCCAGGTTGCCGGCGACCGCATGTTCATCTCCAACGCCACCGGCTGCTCCTCCATTTGGGGCAACCCCGCTGCCACCGCTCCTTACTGCAAGGACAAGGACGGTCACGGCCCGGCGTGGAATAACTCCCTGTTCGAGGACAATGCCGAGCACGGTCTGGGCATGGCCGTCGGTTACGAGGCCGTCCAGAAGAAGCTGATCGCCGCTACCCAGGACATCATCGCTGCCGATGGCCCGTCCGATGAGCTCAAGGCTGCCGGCCAGGCTTGGATCGACTCCGTCAACGACGCCGAGGCTTCCAAGACCGCTGCCGCTGCCTACGTTGCCGAGCTCGAGAAGTGCGGCTGCGACGCTTCCAAGGCGATCCTCGCCGACAAGGCTTACCTCACCAAGAAGTCCTTCTGGATCTTCGGCGGCGACGGTTGGGCCTACGACATCGGCTTCGGTGGCCTGGACCACGTCCTGGCTTCCGGCCACAACGTTAACGTCTTCGTCTTCGACACCGAGGTTTACTCCAACACCGGTGGTCAGGCCTCCAAGGCCTCGAACCTGGGCCAGGTCGCTCAGTTCGCCGCTGCCGGTAAGGTGACCAAGAAGAAGTCCCTGGCCGAGATTGCCATGAGCTACGGCTACGTCTACGTGGCGCAGGTCGCCATGGGCGCCAACCCGGCTCAGACCCTCAAGGCCATCCACGAGGCCGAGGCCTACGACGGCCCGTCCCTCATCATCGGCTACAGCCCCTGCGAGATGCACTCCATCAAGAAGGGCGGCATGCAGAACTGCCAGGCCGAGATGAAGAAGGCTGTCGAGTGCGGTTACTGGAACCTCTTCCGCTTCAACCCCGAGGCTGCTGCCGGCAAGAAGTTCTCGCTCGATTCCAAGGAGCCCGCGGGCGGTTATCAGGAGTTCCTGATGAACGAGGCCCGTTACGCTTCGCTGACGCGTTCCTTCCCCGAGCGCGCCGAGGAGCTCTTCAAGGAGAACGAGCAGGCCGCTATGGACCGCTATGCTCACCTGCTGAAGCTCAAGGCGGTGTACAACGAGGCCTAGGTCTCTCACCGCAGGATCTGAGGGCTGACCTTCGCGGACGTCCTCGGACATGAAAGAACCCCCGCTGCGCACTACGTGCGGCGGGGGTTCTTTCGTCCTGCGGAGTGTCCGCGAAGGTCAGCCCTCAGATCCTGCTACGACTACGTCCTTGGATCGCGTCGAAAATGTTGGTGTAAGGGTGACGCCCTAGCGCCCGTTTAACGAAGAACGGCCTTCGTCCTAGAATCT
>NZ_JBCPDH010000018.1:0-42582 GCF_040915545.1 Collinsella aerofaciens
CATTGTGGCATCCCGAGCCCGCGGAAAGAAGCTGCGCCGCGGGGGAGGCGACCCAAATGGCTTTCTCATATCGTCTTTTTCTGCTTCGTACGCTGCTCGAGTGCCTCGGTAAGTCCGATAAGCGCCGTGAGGAGCGAGACCAAAGCGGTCAGGAGCTTCACGAAATCAGTCAGATCGGTCATGGGCATCACCTCCCATCAGATGGAGGGCGTTGCCCGGCACATGGAACTGCCGTCAACAACTGCAACTCTATCAAAGTACTGCTATAAATACGAATATATGTTCGATAATAACAGTGACGTGATTCTCTCAAAGTGTGGCTTTACGCAAGGATGCCGGAAAGCCATGCTGTGCGATTTCATGTCCGCACGGGCGCCTGTCCTTACGGCAATGTAGCCGCCTATGTAGTAAGCGGCATTTGACGGAGAAAGGCCATAACCGTGTCAGCTGAAAAGACGCCGCGTATCTCGGCTATCGATACGACGAACTTTGCGCGCCAGATTGTGCTGGACTTTGAGTTTGCGCCGGTGCCAAAGCAGCGCCAGCGCCGTGGACTGCGCAATGAGATTATCGAGGTCGACGCCGTCAAGCTCGATAACCGCGGCAACGTTATAGGCGAGTTCTCGCAGTTTGTGCAGACAGAATTTACCGAAGGCGTTGCGTTTCCCGTCCGCGAGCTCACGGGGATATCGGCCGTGGACACCGCGATGGCCGACCCGCTCTATGCGGTGATCAAAAGGCTCAGCGATTGGATCGGTCGCTACTCCGCCCAGGTGGTCGTTGGAGCGGGGCGGATCGTCGACAGCTTTTGACCGAGTGCCAGGCAAAACACATCGACCTTGCCGCATTTCCTACGGACTGGGCCGACCTGCAGGCGTTTTACACCTCGATCATGGACGTGGGCAGCCACGGGTGCGTCTCTTTGAGTGACGCGGCGACGTGGTTTGGTATCGAGTTCGACGAGTCGACGGGCCACGCCCACAGCGCCCTAGCCGATGCGCGCGTGACCGCCAAGCTGCTCAAGCAGATGATGGATGGGGACTACCGCGTGAGTCCGCACGCCCAGGAAGTCCGCCAGCGTTGGGGGATGGGCGAGCGACCCCAGACGCGCCTTTCCAGCAAGTGCCCCGAGCTGAGAGACCTGCTGCTGAGGCTGAAGGCGGAGGGGAGGTAGGCGGGGCAGACAATATTGTCGTTTCGCCTGTGAAGAAGGAACCAATTAACTACAAAGTGTGGATGGCTTCTAGTGAAGACTTAAACACCAGACTAAGAAAAGGTTATCGAGCCATTGGGACTGCAGCATTCGCCCATCGCAAGACGTTACTCGTTCAAATTGGGACGCTCCACATCCTATGAAATGGTTAATGCGGAGCGTCCCTAGAACTCTGTCTTCTGTTACCTAATAGTAGAGTTCGATATACGAATACGCCTTATCAAAAAGAGCCTGGTCTTTGAGCTTATAGCGCATCCACAGAATGGCACGGAGCTGTTTTTTAACCTCTTTCACGCCAGCCGTGGTAGCTTGCCAGCCGTCGAAGCGAGTTATCTTAACGATCTCGTCAATGTCATTGACGATGTTCTCGACGATGATAGGCGTGTCGCCGTTCTTGATGCCGTTAAAGAGCTCAGTGAGAGCAGCCTTTCCCTTGTCCTCCTCTTCCTCGGGCACGACTTCCTTTTCGGCGGCTCGTGCTTCTTTGGCGAGGTCGATGAGCATCTTGAGGAACTCGACGCTGTTGATGAGACCTTGCTCGTGACGTTCCCTCAGGTCCTCCAGGCGCTCGCCGAGCTTCTGGAACTTGCCATTCTTATCGTGCCTGCGGATTCGGGCGACGAGATCTATCTCCAGCTTACGCGTGATCTTCTCGGTATTGCTCTTGTCGTTGATGAAGTGCTCGATCATGTCCTCGTCGAGCTCAAGGATGTCGTCATCGTCTCGGACTCTCTCGACGGTGATGTTCTCGTGCACGAGCTCGATTGTCTTGGGCCCGAGCGCTGCCCAGATGAGCTTCCCGCGATTGTCTACCGGTCTCACGGAATCGTAGACCTGCGAGAGCCAGATGAAATCGGGCTTGTAGGGATTGAGACATGCGTCGGGCGAAAGGGCTTCCCACGCTCTGTTCAAGACCGAGAAGTCGGCCCCAAACTGGTCTTTCACCTTTGTCGTTGGCAGGCATTGTTGAGCTTCGAGAAGGGACTCCCAATCCGCGCTGCGGCGGTCTCTGACCGTTGAGAAGTACTCAAGACAGCAATGCATAAGCCCGGGTAGCTCGGCCTTTACCTCGTCGATGTTGGTTATAACCTTCTGCACCTCGGCCTCGTCGAAGTGCAGAGACTTGGCGACGTTGTCGAAGAGGCCGATATAGTCGACAATGAGACCGAATGTCTTCTTGTCGTTGTAGACGCGGTTGGTTCGACAGATTGCCTGCAACAGCGTGTGGTCGCGCAAGGGCTTGTCAAGGTACTGAGTTTGCAGGATGGGCGCATCGAACCCCGTGAGCAGCTTTGCAGTGACGATGAGAATCTTGAGTGGATCGTCCGGGTCGCGGAAACGGTCAAGGAGCTTTTCTTCGGCATCGCGATCGCGACGATATGCCTTGTACCGGTCCTCCTTGTCGTTGTTCGTGTCCATGACGATGGTGACTGCATCAGCGCCCAAGAGCTTGTCGAGCTCCTCCTTATACAGCAGGCAGCACTCTCGGTCGTAGCAGACTACCTGCGCCTTGAAGCCGTCGGGCTCAACCTTCGATTTGAAGTGTTTGGCAATGTGTTCACACACCTTGTGAATGCGGTCGGGGGCCTTCATGACGGCTTCGATCTTGACGCGCCTGGTGAGTTCCGCCTTGTCCTCTTTGCTGAGGTCTCGGGTCATTTCGTCAAAGGCGGCGTTCACGACCTCTTGGTTGACGTGGAGCTCGACGGGAACGGTTTCAAAATGGAGCGGCAATGTGGCGTGGTCGCGGATGGAGTCGGCGAAGGAATAGCGGCTCATGTAGCCGGACTTGTCCTCTTTGGCACCGAAGGTGTGGAACGTGTTCTTGTCGGTTCGGTTGATGGGCGTGCCGGTCAAGCCGAAGAAGAAGGCGTTTGGCAAGGCGAGTCGCATCTTCTCGCCGAGGTCGCCCTCTTGGGTGCGGTGCGCCTCGTCGACCATGAGGATGATGTTCTCGCGCTCGTTGAGCGTCCCCGCAACCTCGCCGAATTTGAAGATGGTGGTGATGAGGACCTTTCTCATGTCCTGCTTGAAGAAGGACTCAAGCTCCTCCTTGCTGCCGGCGCTTGCGAGGTTGGGGATATCGGATGCGTTGAAGGTCCCTGTGATCTGGGTCTCGAGGTCGATTCGGTCATCCACGATGACGACGGTCGGGTTCTTGAGTTCGGGGACCATGCGCAGCTTCTGGGCGGCGAATACCATGAGCAGTGACTTTCCTGAGCCCTGGAAATGCCAAATGAGGCCACACTTCGGGTATCCTGCGCGGACGCGGTCCACGATGAGGTTCGCGCCCTCGAACTGTTGGTAGCGACAGATCAGCTTGATGCGTCGATGCTTCTTGTCGGTGGCGAAGAGCGTGAAGAACTGGAAGATGTCCATGACGTTCGAGGGGGTGAGCATGGATGCCATGCTTCTCTTGACGTCGGCAAGTGTGCCCTCGCTCTTCTTGTCGCCCTCATGCCAGGGTCCCCACATCTCGGGAGGCATGTTCACCGACCCGTAGCGATAGCATTTTCCTTCGCTGGCGAAGTTGATGGCGCTACAGACGAACATCTGCGGGATGCTCTTCTCATATTTAGCGATGTCGCCAGCGCCGTCGAGCCAGGTTATCGAATCGCGCACCGGCGTCTTGAGCTCGCCGATGACGAGCGGAAATCCATTGACAAGAAGGACGAGGTCGAGGCGCTTGCCGCCCTGTTCCTGGGGGTAGACCCACTGGTTGGTGACGATGTACTCGTTTTTGTCAAGATCGCCGTCCGCCGCCGTGCCAAAGAAGCGGATGGGGACCATGCGGCCGTCTTTGCCGTAGGGGAATGAGTTCTCCTCGATGACGAGCTTTTTGAACCGCTCGTTGGTGGAGACCAGGTTCTGCGGACTTGTGGACTGAATGAGGGCCCTGAGTCGGTAGATGATCTCGTCGGCGCGATCGGGGTCTTCTGCAATCTCCGGGTTAAGCCTGATGAGGGCGTCCTTGACCATGGGCTCGACCATGACGTCGGCATGGCGGCGTGGGAGGTCTTCGGCAGCCACGTATCTCCAGCCAAGGCTGGCAAGCGCCTCGACGCTCATTTGCTCGATGGTGTTGTCCTCGTTAAACATTTCCGAGCCCTAACTCCTGGTTCAAGATTTTCTTCGTCGTGGCGTTTAGCTCATCGAGGGCCTTTTGTACGGCAAATTTCGATTTGTCGACCTGGGCGACGAAGTCGGCGAACTCCTGTTGGAGCTCGAGCGGAGGAACCGGAACCGGCAGCCTTGCCAGCTGAGTTTTAGGGATGTTGACCATGGATTTTGCCGATCCGTGGGCCATGCCTTGAATTAAATCGAGGCCACGGTCACTTCTCATGTACGCAAGTAAATACAGCGCGTTGACATCCTTCGGTTTCATACGAAAGACGAGATCGGGAAACATAAGGCCCCTCACTTCGTTTGGAACATAAACGGTTGTGCCAACTAGCTCAGGCGTATTTTTGCGTGCAAACAAGAGGTCACCCTTTTCGACCTCTTTTATAGACATGAAGTTGTCTTTAGAAATCACTTTGTTTTCGGAGGCGACAAAAGTACCTGAAGATAGCGCGCTCAGCTTAAGGACCCCAAAACCACCAACTCCTCGTGGGCCTTCTCCGCAATTCATACTTTTACCGGTATCAATGGAATCAACGCACTCCGATAGGGGCTTGAAACCCCATTTCTCATCCCCAAACATTTCGACAAATTGTGATTTGACGACGTCATCGCAGGCTGTGAGCAGCTGCCTGTAGTGAGACCTCGTTTCTTGTGCGGTCCAGAGTATGTCGGCAAGATCTTCTTGCTTAGCGATGCTGGGAAGCTCGAATTCAAATTGCGAAAGGCTCTGCCACTTGACTCTTGGCGAGAGGGAGCCTGCCGAATTGGTGACGGCGTGCTCGAATAGGGCGTCGTTCTGGATGATGAACGGGAGCAGCCTCGGAGAGAGGTTGTCCTTGGGGGCGATGACGGTGATGTCTCCAGAGCAGATTCCGTCGAATGGGGCGACGGCCGCTTTGCGCAGGTAGGCCCTGCGACGCCCGAACAGCACCTGCCCCTTTGAGAAAGCCTTAGTGAAGGTGGTCTCGACACCTTCGTCCCAATGGGCGAGTTCGACTTCGCCGGGGTCCAGATGCTCAAGGCCGACCGTCGGCAGTTCTTGGTCTACAGGGACCTTCTGTTTGAT
Source organism: Collinsella aerofaciens (assembly GCF_040915545.1). Lineage (GTDB taxonomy): Bacteria > Actinomycetota > Coriobacteriia > Coriobacteriales > Coriobacteriaceae > Collinsella > Collinsella aerofaciens_BE. Next base: position 5,403 of record NZ_JBCPDH010000018.1, read on the forward strand.
TTCGCGGGCCACATCGCCCAGGCAAACGTGGGTCATGTTACTCACCATCGTTTTCATGCAATTTCGCAGCAATAATATCGAGCAGGGACGCGGCCTCTGTGGAGGCGGCTCTCCAGCTTTCTACCGTCTCCTCGATGCTTCTGTCGTCAGCATTTTCATCATTGGAGGGCTTCACGTACAGAGGGATGGAGAGCGAGAAGGCGTTGCCCTCGAGCTCACTAAACGATGCGTGGGATGAGAACCCTTCGATGTCCTCGTCAGATCGGTAGGCATCGACGATTCTCTTGATGTGTTGAGGCTCAAGGTAGCTTTGCGCGTTCTTGCGGGTTACCTCGGCAGAGGCATCTACGAACAGTATTTTCTTGCTTCGATTCGGCGCTTTCTCGCTGCGGCAGATGAGGATGCAGGCCTCCATGGGCGAGTTGAAGAAGAGGTTTGCGCCGAGTCCGATGACCGCCTCAACGAGATCGCTTCTCACGAGCCTTTCGCGCATCTCCGATTCCTCGTTGCGGAAGAGTACGCCATGGGGGAGGAGAATGGAGCACCTGCCTGTGTGTGGGTCCATACTCTTGAGGATGTGCTGTATGAAGGCGTAGTCTGCTCGTCCCTGCGGCGGGGTGCCGAGGAAGTTGCGGCCGTAGGGGTCCGACGCGAACGCCTCGCGGTCCCATTGTTTGATCGAGTAGGGAGGGTTAGCGAGTACCATATCGAAGGTGCGCAGCTTTCCCGCCTCGAGGAAGGCTGGGTGCCGTAGCGTGTCGTCGTTTGCGATTTCGAAGTCCTCGACGCCGTGCAGGAATAGGTTCATGCGTCCGATGGCGGAGGATAGCTGGTTGATCTCCTGTCCGTAGGCGTGAACATTGCGCCATTCCTCTCCGTGCTGTTTGAGGTGGGCAATGGAGGAGATGAGCATGCCGGCGCTGCCGCAGGTGGGGTCGTAGATGGACTCGCCGGGCCTGGGCTGGAGGATTTCGGTCATTAGGTGGACGACCGTGCGATTGGTGTAGAACTCTTGAGCGGTGTGTCCAGAATCGTCCGCAAACTTCTTGATGAGGTACTCGTAGCCCTGGCCGAGCTCGTCCTCGGGGCAATTGGCGATGGAGAGCGTTATAGCGCTGAAGTGCTCGATGAGGTCCTTGAGCAGGCGGTCGGGAAGTCGTTTCTTGTTAGTCCAGGCGGCGTCGCCGAAGATACCACGCAGCTTGGAACCGTTGGCCGTCTCGATGGCGCGGAAGGCGCCCACGATGGCCTTACCGATGTTTTCCGTGGCCTCGCGGACATCGCACCAGTGGGCGCCGTCCGGGATTGCGAAGCTGTGATTCTCGGGAAGGGCGGCGAACTCCGCATCTCCGTCAGAGGCTTCCAATGCCTCGGCGGTCTCCTCGTCGTAAACATCTGAGAGGCGCTTGAAGAATAGCAGCGGGAATATGTACTGCTTGTACGAGCCGGCATCGATGTAGGTGCGCAGCAGAACCGCCGCGTTCCATAGATGGTTGTTCAGCTCTTCCTGGGGGATTCTACTCTCCATCGACATAGCCTCCCTTTGAGAGCAGCTCAAGGAGCTTCTCCTCGGACTTCCTCGTCTGGCGAAGGAGGTCGTAGAAACGTTTCCTGGTTTCCGCCGGCGGCTCGATCTCCTCGCGCCTTCTTTCGACGTAATTGTTCGCCGAGAGCACGTAACCCTCGCGCTCTATATCATCGAGCGTCGCGATGGCGCACTTCTCTACGACGGGTTCGTAGGATTGATAGAGGGAGAGCATCTCCTGAGCGTTCTCCTCCGTGATCATGTTCTGCGCGCGCTGGGCGGTGAAGATCTCGGTACCGTCGATGATGCAGACGCGGCCCCGATGCGCCGGAGGCTTGTCATTCCGGAGGAACAGCACGCAGGCGGAGACGCCGGTGCTGTAGAAGACGCCGCTCGCGAGCGAGATCACTGCCTCGACCTTGTCTGACTTGAGCAACTCCTTGCGGATGGCACCCTCCTTGCCGCCGTGGAACAGTGCGCCCTGGGGCAGCACTACGGCGCAGCGACCGCTCTTCTCGTCCATGGAGCAGACCATATGCTGCACCCATGCGAAGTCCGCCGACTTGTCGGTGGGGACACCCCAGATGTTGCGGCCCCATGGGTCTGAGGAGAACTCTGCGGATCCCCAGTTCTTAAGGGAGAAGGGTGGATTGGCGAGGACGCAGTCGAACGACCTGAGGGTGTTCCCGGCAAGGAAGGCGGGCTCGCGCAGGGTGTCGCCCTGGGCGATGCGGAAGTCCTTCGCGCCGTGGAGATACAGGTTCATTCGCGCTATGGCGGACGTGCTGAGGTTCTTCTCTTGGCCATAGAGCTTTCCGTAAGCTAGCTTGGAGTTGTCCATCTGCCGCACGGCTTCGATGAGCATACCGCCCGTGCCGCAGGCGGGGTCATAGACGGTCTCGCCAGGTTTCGGCTCAAGCAGGGAGACCATCATCTTGACGATTTCGCGCGGGGTGTAGAACTCGCCGGCGTTCTTCTTCTGCATGTCGGCGAACTTCTTGATCAGGTATTCGTAGGCGTCGCCCATCATGTCGGCGCTGTAGTTTCTGTTGCCGAACTTCTTTGCTGAGAAGTGCTCGACGAGGTCCTTCAGGCGCTCGTCGGAGAGCTTGCCTTTGTCTGTCCAGCTCGCATCGTCGAAGCTACTGAAGAGGCCGCTGAGGGTATCGGGGTTGGCTCGTTCGATTCCTACCATGGCGTCTACGATTGCCTTGCCGACGTTTGCGCCGGTGTTGCGCACGTCCTGCCAATGGCAGCCGTCCGGCACCGCGAAGCTGTGGTTTTCGGGCAGGGCGGCGTAGTCTTCGTCTCCGTCCGACATCTCTAGAGCTTCGGTGGTCTCCTCGTCGTAGACGTCGGAGATGCGCTTGAAGAAGAGCAACGGTGTGATGTAGCTCTTGTACTCGTCCTGGTTGATGGGGCCACGCAGGATATCGCAGGCTCCGAGTAAGTGGTTTCCCAGCTCGGATTTACTTATCGGTTCTTCAGTCATTCAGGTACCTATGAGCTCAAAAATACAAATTACAGCCCTTGTGATTATACCGTCATATTTGCCGAGATAAATGAGCTGAGCATCGCCGCCCATTCAGACATCCTGCGTCTGTAAATCACAATTTGTCGAGATGTTCGATAAGCCTGGCATTCCGATAAAACATCTTGAAGACATAGCTGATATTCAGGGCGGGATTACAAAGAACAAAAAACGAGAAGCCATGAAGTTGCAGCTTCCATACCTTCGTGTCGCCAATATTCTCCCCAATGAACTTGACCTAACGGAAGTGAAGACCATTGGACTGACGGAACAGGAGTATGAAGCCGTTAGGCTAATATCCGGCGACTTGTTAATTGTTGAGGGTAATGGCAGCGATACACAAATAGGAAGATCGGCAATTTGGAATGGTCAAATTGATCCTTGCGTCCATCAGAATCACCTAATCCGAGTTCGCCTAAGAGACGAGGCCCTCCCGCTTTATGTTCAAACTTTCTTGTCGTCCTCCGAAGGAAGGAGACAAATCATGGCTAAAGCGGTCAATACCTCAGGTTTACACACCTTAAGTACCAGGAAAATTCGATCAATTGAGATTCCTGTGCCTCCGTTTTCCCTCCAGAGAGAATTCGCTGACTTCGCCACTTCGATCGACAAATCGAAATTTAAGTTAGGTACCTGCGGTGGGATGCTTTGACATTGCGCTGGTCGACCATTGCGTACCTTAATGTGGTGTCTATTTTTTTATGGCCAAGGAGCACCTGGACTTGTTCGATGGGCATTCCTTTGTCGATTGCCTTTGTGGCAAGCGTTCTTCTGAACTTATGAGGGTGGACCCTTCCTAAATCAAGCTCGCGCCCCAGTTTTCTAAGCAGCGCCTCGACGCCGCCAATTTGTAGCCTCTCGTGTGGCGCCTTGCTCGACACGAAGAGTGCTTCCGAGCTGTCCATTCGGGTTGACAGGTAATTCTCGATATGGACTTTAGTCTTTGCGTCAAAATAGACGATGCGGTCCTTATTTCCCTTGCCGTGTACGATGCACTCACGATTGATGGTGTCGACAGAGCTCCTGTCCAACGAGACAAGTTCGCCCACACGCATGCCCGTGGAGCGCAACAGGTCGATCAGGGCAAGGTTTCGGGGCGACCCGCAGTTATCACAAAGAATCTCAACGACTTCATCGCTATACGTTTCCTTAATGGGTTGTGGGGCCTTGACCCTTTTAATGCGTCTAACCGGACTCTTGATGATATGGTCTTCATCTTCGAGCCATGAGTAGAAGCTTGAGATGATTCTTCGGACATTGTCGACGGTGACGCGACTGACGCCGGCTTTTTGCTGATAGTCGGAAAGATAGGACCTAATCTCTTCGGTTCCCAGGTCGCAGGCTGGCGTGTCGAACGATTCAAGCAGTTTATTAATGGTTGCTTCGTAGTAGGCGACAGTCCTATCCGAGCAACCTTCGAGGCGTTTCTCGGACAGAAAAAGATCGAGGAATGATTTGTTGTCACTGTCGCCGCTGTTCTCAGCTAACTGGTTTTCATCGAAAAGGCAGTGCGATAAAACCTTTTTGAGCTGGCGGTTCTGCTGCGTGGTCAGGTAGGGGAGCATGAGGCGGGTAATTTCTCTAGCCGTTTTCGTGAGATCCATGGTGGCGTCCTTCCTTGCGCGGTGGGTGGCGCTATTTCCCTTTGTTTACCCGTGCGTTATGGAAGGGATGCCGGGTGGCACTTCCGCTAGGCAGCGTCAAGGGGACCCGTGAAACCCTGCGCAGGCCTCTGCATCACTCCGGTGCGGCTTTGCCTGCAAAGCGAGATGTTCAGAAGCGTTTTCTTAGCGGGGGATGTCTTTCGGATTCTTTTGATGGGGATGTGGAAACACTGATGAAGTTTACGAATAGCGAGGTTGAGGGGTTCGCCTGTGCCCATCGCCTCTCGTGTGCGGATGGATGGTGCCGGTGGTTGTTTGAGACTGCAGTCGCGCCGACGGGATTGGTTGGGGTCGGTACAAGGCGAGCACGCCCCATGCCGTTATGGTAGATGCATCTTTGTCGATAGAGCGCTCGATTAATCTACGCGGGAGCGCTGAGAAGATCTTCCAGCATCGGGTCTACCCCGGCGGCGACCATGCCCTCGATCAGGTGCTGGGCGTGGAACCGACCAACTGTCCATGCGATTTATGAAAGCGTCTGACAAGCGCGCTCCTTGATATCAAATGCAGCTTTGCTTAGAACGATTGCCTCTGCGATGTCGGCAAATACGTCGTGATCTCCCCATGTCTTACAGGCTTGTATCATGCCCTGGTCGATAGCATCCATAACAAAGGTGCCGGATCCGTCCGCAACGCACACGCCGTCGGCGAAGAGTTTCCAGCTGGACGGCTCACGCGAGTCGTTTCTGGGCAGCTTAATCTGTAGTACGTGCGGGCCGCCAGCAGCACAGAGCTCTTCCTCGAGCACCTGCACCGTAAAGCGCATCTGGTGGGAGAGGCTGCTCTTGACCATGGCCGAGGCATAGCCGCTCGGCTCGTCCAGAAGATGCATTCGTTTTGGCTTGGTTGCCAGGTTGTGGAAGTTGCGCTCACTGCGCACGGAGAAATTGTCCATACGGACTCCTTTCATCGATGTTGGCAGGGCCACCGTGCCTCTTGGCCGGTTGGCGTCGGGATCGTGGAGCCAACTCTCTACCCCGACTCTGGATAAAACGCGCCCGCTCCTTGCGGGCAAGAGAAAGTCTATCAACGTGTACGGACAGAAATCAAGCGCCGCCTGCGAAATGACGTGCAAGCGGCGCTTGATTTCGCCGGCTGCTGTTAGGCTTAAATTCGAAAAAGTGTCGAAATATCCCGTGTAAAAGTACGGAAAAGTGTCGTAATGCACACTTTAGAACTTCGAAAAAGTGTCGAAATGAGCACCTAACAACCGCGGAAAAGTGTATCCTAGTGCTAAAACAGCACGTAATAAGGGATGCACTTATGCTGCAGAGAAAAGCGAAAGCACAGTTTGAATCTTGGCTTGCCTCGTCGCCTAACAAGGCTCTTTTGGTCAAGGGCGCCCGACAGGTAGGAAAGTCATATCTGGTCAACGTCTTTGCAAACGAATCGTTCGAAAATGTCGTGACGTTCGACCTTATCGCCGACGCGTCCGTGCGTGATTCGTTTTTGGCGGCGAAAAGTGCGGATGACCTGCTTATGCGCATGTCTATCGCTGCGACGCAGCCGATGGTTGCGAACAAGACCGTCGTGGTTATCGACGAGGTGCAGCGATGCCCCAACGTGGTGACGTTTATCAAATACCTGGTCCAGCGCGGCGACTTTCGATACATCCTTACCGGATCGCTCCTTGGCGTTGAGCTCGAGGGCATCGATTCCCTGCCGGTGGGGTATGTCGAGCAGGTCCAGATGTACCCGCTCGACTTTGAAGAGTTTTGCTGGGCAAATGGCGTTGGTGCCAGCGTGTTTGACATGCTCAGGGGCTGTCTAAAGGATGAGGAGGAGCTCCCCGGCTACCTGTATGACCGCTTGCTCGATCTGTTCCATCAGTATGTGGTGGTGGGAGGCATGCCCGACGCGGTCAATTCCTTCTTGGCGACGCGCAATGTCGACGAGGTTCGAAACATCCACCGCGATCTTCACGCCCTGTATCGCGATGACATCGCAAAGTACGCTCCGCCCGAGCTACGCTTGGTTATTCGCGATATCTATGATTTGATTCCCAGCGAGGCCGGTTCAAAAAACAAGCGATTCAAGCTGTCGTCGATTAGCGGTGTTAAGCGTTTTTCGCAGGTGACAGACCATTTTCTTTGGCTTTCGGAGGCGGGTGTTGCGCTTCCCGTGTATAACGTGACAGCTCCGGTAGCGCCTCTTTTAATGGGGGAGCAGCGAAATCTGTTTAAGCTGTTTTACTTGGACACCGGAATGCTCATGTCCTCATATTCCAAGAAGGTTGCCCAAGGAGTTTTTGATGGAGAGGCAGAAGGCCCCTTTGGCATGAATATGGGGGCGGCATTCGAGGGCTTTGTCGCGCAAGAGCTCAAGGCCCACGGATTCAGATTGCGCTACTTTACGTCTAAAAAGGTCGGCGAGCTCGATTTTGTTGAGGAGACGCTCGATGGGGAAGTGCTTGCTATCGAGGTCAAATCGGGCAAGAGCTTTAAGTCCCACGCGGCGCTCGATAACGCACTGGCAACGAAGGGCTACGGAATCGATCGCGCCCTGGTACTTGCGGAATGTAATCTTCACCGCGATGGTGACGTGCTGTATCTACCCATCTTTATGACAGGGCTTTTGGAGCCGTAATGTGCCGCCGGCTCTTCCGGCCCTCCCTTAACCCTCGCTACTCGTCGTCCTCGTCGTTGGGGTCGCCCTTGAGGGTGTTGATGTCCAGGTACTGGTTATCGTCCTCTTTTTGCTGGGTCTCCGACTCCGCTTGGGTGGGGCCGCGGAACAGCTGGAATCCCTCAAACGCAATGACGCCGAGCAGGGCAATGACAATGGCGATAAAGGCAACCTTGACTGCCTGCGGAAATTCCGAGAAACGCAGCGCCTTTTCCTTGGCGTAATAATCGGCGAAGCGCTCTTCGCCCGTGCTTTTGGTATACGCCGGTGCGGACGCGGCCTCCGGGTCATATTCCGGTGCAGGCGTGGCAGCGTACGGATCGTTGAGATAATCGCTCGATGCGGTGCCATAATCCTCTGTCTCGATGCGACCGTTGCCAGCATAGTCATCGGAATAATCGGAATATGCCGCACCGCCCTCATAGTCCGCGGCGCCCGTGTTGGCGGCAAAAAGCGGGTTAACTGGAACATCGAGCGCCGGCATGCCGGTAGAGGTCTCATCCAGATCGGCTGCAGCCCAGGAATCGTGGGCAACCTGATGGGCAACGGGCTCATCGAGCCTTGTGACCGGAAGCTTGCGTGCCGCAGGAACAGGTAACTGCTGGGCGTTGTACATAACGGTGCTGTCGGCCGATTTGCCCTGCGTCGCTGCAGCGAGAAATGCCGCCGTCTCGGACGGGTCGCTTGCGGGGCGGGGAGCGGGCGTGGGCGCCGAAGTGGGTGCGGGCGTAGGCGCGGGCGTCGAAACGGGCGACTGCGCAGGAGTCGGCGCAGATGCGGGCTTAGGCGCAAGTGCGGGATTGGGGTTTGACGGGCGAGCCCCGCCGCCCATGAGTTCGTCGGCGGTCCACGGGCGATCATCCATCACGTCGTCAAGGCTTAGCGAAAACAGGTCGTCTTCACCCTCATCGAACATGCGGTGCACATGTCCACCAATTGCCGGAATCAATCCGCGACCGGTGCATGATGCCTTGCTCAACGCCATTCTGTTCCATCCTTTCGAAATACTAATGACATCGATTATATGGAACTTCCCAAGCGGCCCGGTCTTGGATTCGTGCTTTCCAGAACTCGCACCCAAAAGGGGAGGGGCAATCCAGGCGAGTGCCTACTTGTCGCCGGCCGCCGCCTTGGCCTCATTGAGGTAGCTATAGAAGCTGTACTTGGAGATGCCAAAGAACTCGCAGGCGCGCTCGCTCGACTTGGAAATGAGGAAGGCGCCGCGACGGTCGAGGTAGCCAATGGCACGAATGCGCTCGTCTTTGGTCATGAGTGCCGCGGGCTTGCCCACAAACTGCTCGCACTCGTGCAGCAGGTCCTCGAGCAGGTCGCCGATGTTCTTGGTAATGGGCTCGGGCTCGGTATAGCCCGTGCCGCCGGTGCCGGTAAAGGCGTCGAGCGAACGCTCAAAAGCCTTCATAAGCGTAATGTCAAAGTTGATGCCCAAAATGCCGACGGGCTTGCCTTCGTCGTTGCGGATAAAGATGGTCGAGGACTTGAGCAGCTTGCCATCGGTGGTTTTAGTGAGGTACGGCTCGCGGTCGTGTACGTCGGTGCTGCCCTCGTGCATGGACTCAAACACAATATGGCTGGGGCCGTCACCCAGTTTGCGCCCGCTGACGTGGCCGTTTTCGATCACTACGATGGAGTGGTCCACGTCCTCGGTCTCCAGATCGTGGACGACGACTTCGCAGTTGGGGCCAAATTGGAGCGCCAGGCCGTGTGCGAGGCGCTTGTAAAACTCAATCTGTGCGGGGGTCATGGGTGCCTTCCTAAAAATTAGTTTGGGCACACTTTGCCATAAACCACATCTGTTCGCAAACAAATCCATCAACAAGGCAATTCATGACCGTTCGGCGGCGAAAAAGTACCGATTACGGCAACAAACAATTTGTTAGGTTTGCCAATCAAAAAGTGTGATAGAACAGTGCTAACAAACTTTTTGTTTGGCATCCACATAAAAGTTCAGTCGCATGAATGGGAATGGGCTGAAACGCGTATGCGGGAGCCGGCAAGAGAGGACTTAAGGAGTTCACCGTATGGCCGATAAGATCCAGTGGGCGGGCAACACGATGCCCAAGAGCGATGACAAGCACTTGGGAATCATGAGTCTCGACCACGTGAAGAAGGCCCGCGCCTTCCACCAGTCGTTCCCCCAGTACACCGTCACTCCGCTTGCCCGCCTGGACGGCCAGGCTGCGCGCCTGGGTCTGTCCAACCTGTGCGTTAAGGACGAGAGCTATCGCTTTGGCCTCAACGCCTTTAAGGTTCTGGGCGGTTCGTTTGCCATGGCCAACTACATTGCCGACGAGACCGGCAAGGACGTTGCCGAGTGCACCTTCGATTACCTGACTTCCGATCAGCTGGTCAAGGACTTTGGCCAGGCTACCTTCTTTACCGCCACCGACGGCAACCATGGCCGCGGTGTGGCATGGGCTGCCAACAAGCTGGGCCAGAAGGCCGTCGTGCACATGCCCAAGGGTTCCACCAAGCCCCGCTTTGATAACATCGCCGCCGAGGGCGCAACGGTGACCATCGAAGAGGTCAACTACGACGAGTGCGTGCGCATGGCCGCTGCCGAGGCCGACGCCTGCGAGCGCGGCGTCATCGTTCAGGACACCGCCTGGGAGGGCTACGAGAAGATCCCGTCCTGGATCATGGAGGGTTACGGCACCATGGCTTCCGAGGCTGCCGAGCAGCTGCGCGAGATGGCCATCAACCGCCCGACGCACGTGTTTGTCCAGGCTGGCGTGGGTTCGCTCGCCGGCGCCGTGGTGGGCTACTTCACCAACCTGTATCCCGATAACCCGCCCACCTTCGTCGTGGCTGAGTGCGCGCCTGCCGCCTGTCTGTACAAGGGCGCTGCCGCCGGCGACGGCGATCCGCGCATCGTGGACGGCGACATGCCCTCCATCATGGCCGGTCTGTGCTGCGGCGAGCCCAACATTCTGGGCTGGGATATCCTGCGCAACCACGTCACCGCCTTCGTGTCCTGCCCCGACTGGGTCACCGCTCGCGGCATGCGCACCCTGGGCGCTCCCGAGAAGGGCGACCCGCGCGTCATCTCCGGCGAGTCCGGCGCTGTGACCACCGGCCTGGTCGAGACCCTCATGCTCGATCCCGAGTACGCCGAGCTCAAGGAACTCATCGGCCTGGACAAGACGAGCTCCGTGCTCTGCTTCTCCACCGAGGGCGACACCGATCCCGACCAGTATCGCCGCATTGTTTGGGAAGGCGAATATCCCACTTGCTAATCGTTGGGGCGGAGTAAATAGGTATCGCTCCGCCATCTCACAGGTAGATTCCTTCGTTTGAAAGGTTATGAACAATGGCTAAAGAACTCGATTTCGACGCTATCAAGGCTGCTGCTGAGTCCCATCGTGCTGATATGACTCGCTTCCTGCGCGCTATGATCTCCCATCCCTCTGAGTCTTGCGAGGAGGGTGAGGTTGTTGCCTGCATCAAGGCCGAGATGGAGAGCCTTGGTTATGACGAGGTCAAGGTCGACGGCCTGGGCAACGTCATGGGCTTTATGGGCGAGGGCGACAAGATCATCGCCATCGACTCTCACATCGACACCGTCGGCATCGGCAACATCGAGAACTGGGACGCCGATCCCTATGAGGGCTACGAGACCGACGAGATCATCTACGGCCGCGGCGGCTCCGACCAGGAGGGTGGCATGGCTTCCGCTACCTACGCAGCCAAGATGATGAAGGACATGGGCCTCATCCCCGAGGGCTACAAGATCATGGTCGTCGGCACCGTCCAGGAAGAGGACTGCGACGGCATGTGCTGGCAGTACATCTACAACAAGGACGGCATTAAGCCCGAGTTCGTCATTTCCACCGAGCCCACCGACGGCGGCATCTATCGCGGTCACCGCGGCCGCATGGAGATCCGCGTCGACGTTCACGGTACCTCCTGCCACGGCTCCGCTCCCGACCGCGGCGACAACGCCATCTACAAGATGGCCGACATCATCGCCGACGTCCGCGCCCTCAACAACAACGGCTGCGACGAGTCGACCGACATCAAGGGTCTCGTCAAGATGCTCGACCCCAAGTACAATCCCGAGCACTTCGAGGACGCCCGCTTCCTGGGCCGCGGCACCTGCACCGTCAGCCAGATCTTCTACACCAGCCCCAGCCGCTGCGCCGTGGCCGATTCCTGCGCCATCTCCATCGACCGTCGCATGACCGCCGGCGAGACCTGGGAGTCCTGCCTGGACGAGATCCGCAACCTGCCGGCCGCCAAGAAGTACGGCGACGACGTGAAGGTCTCCATGTACATGTACGACCGTCCGTCCTGGACCGGCGAGGTCTACGAGACCGAGGCTTACTTCCCCACGTGGATCAACAAGGAGACCGCTCCGCACGTCAAGGCCCTCGTCGACGCCCACAAGGCCATGTTCGGTGACGAGCGCATCGGCTGCGAGCCCAGCATGGACAAGCGCACCGGTCGCCCGCTGTGCGACAAGTGGACCTTCTCCACGAACTGCGTTTCCATCCAGGGCCGCTACGGCATCCCCTGCGTGGGCTTTGGCCCGGGTGCCGAGTCTCAGGCTCATGCTCCCAACGAGGTCACCTACAAGGACGACTTGGTCACCGCTGCCGCCATGTATGTGGCTGCCCTGAACCTCTACGATCCGAGCCAGGCCGATGGCGACGCCACCGTGTTCCGCGCCGGTCTGACCAACAACAAGATCGACTAGTCCCATTCCTCGATTTTGTTGAGCCGGGGACAGTTTATGCCTCCGGCGCCTCCTGTTGACTTGGGGCCCGCGGTCGTTATCTCCCATGCTTCCTCAACGGTGGCGGGTCCTCGTCATGGTGCTCTGCATGTTCTAGCCACACGCGCATGCCGGAGCACATCTACTCACTGCGATCGTTTCATCTTTAGAAAGGACATTTCCATGGACGCTAAGTTTACCGAGCTCGTCGAGCAGCTGAACGGCCTCGATTTTAAGGGTATGTACGGCAGCGACTTCCTGCACACCTGGGACAAGACCACCGATGAACTCAAGGCTCTCTACATCGTCGCCGACGCACTGCGCGAGCTGCGTGAGAACAACGTTTCGTCCAAGATCTTCGACTCGGGCCTGGCCGTCTCCCTGTTCCGTGACAACTCCACCCGTACGCGCTTCTCCTTCTCTAAGGCCGCCAACCTGCTCGGCCTCGAGCTGCAGGACCTGGACGAGAAGAAGTCCCAGATTGCTCACGGCGAGACCGTCCGCGAGACCGCTACCATGATCTCCTTCATGGCCGATGTCATCGGCATCCGCGACGACATGTACATCGGCAAGGGCGACGCCTACATGGCCGAGGTCTCCGAGTCCGTGCAGCAGGCTTACGAGGACGGCGTTCTGGATCACCGTCCCACGCTCATCTCCCTGCAGTCCGATTCCGACCACCCCACGCAGTCCTCTGCCGACATGCTCTACCTCATCAACGAGTTTGGCGGCCTCGAGAACCTCAAGGGCAAGAAGGTTGCCGTCACCTGGGCCTATTCGCCCTCTTACGGCAAGCCGCTGTCCTGCCCGCAGTCGCTGATCAGCCTGCTGCCCCGCTTTGGCATGGACGTCACCCTGGCCCACCCCGAGGGCTACGACCTCATGCCCGAGGTCGTCGAGCGCGCCAAGGGCTATGCCGCCGAGTCCGGCACCACCTTTAAGCAGGTCAACACCATGGCCGAGGCCTTCGAGGGCGCCGACATCGTGATCCCCAAGAGCTGGGCTCCGTTTGCCGCCATGGAGAAGCGTACCAACCTGTACGCCGAGGGCGACGACGCCGGCATCGCAGCGCTCGAGAAGGAGCTGCTCGCCCAGAACGCCACCCATCAGGACTGGTGCTCCACGACCGAGCTCATGGAGAAGACTGCCAACGGCCAGGACACCATCTTTATGCACCCGCTGCCCGCCGACATCTCCGGTGTCTCCTGCGAGCACGGCGAGGTTAATGCCGACGTCTTCGACATGCACCGCGTGGGCATGTACAAGGAGGCCAGCTACAAGCCGTACGCCATCGCTGCCATGATGTTCCTGCAGAAGGTTGCCGATCCCGCCGCTACCCTCAAGGCCCTCGACGAGCGCAACACCGCCCGTTGGCTCCAGGCCTAAAGCCGGGTTGAGGTAAGCCATGTAAAGGGGGCGCTCTGCCAACCGGCGGGGTGCCCCTTTTTGCATCGCGGGCGTGCGGGATAAGCGCTCTCGATGTGGATGCCCGCGGCGCCAGTTATGGGTACGATGGTTTCAGGGGAGGTATCACCATGAAACTTGGATGCGTCATTATGGCTTCGGGCGAGGGCAAGCGGTTTGGCTCTAACAAGATGCTTGCCGATATCTATGGCGAGCCGCTGATTGCCCGGACCATCGATTCGGTTCCCCGGGGCTTTGACGTCGTGGTTTCGACGCGTTGGCCCGAGGTCGCCCAGATTTGCGAGGACAAGCATTGCCCGTGCGTGCTGCACGATGGCGAGCTGCGCAGCGATAGCGTCCGTGCGGGCCTTTCGTGGGGAGTCGAACGCAACTGGAAAGGTTGCCTCTTTTTGCCGGGCGACCAGCCTCTCGTGAGTTCGGATTCTTTTGAGGCTATGGTTCGTGCATTTGACGAGCGTGGCCGCAGGCATCCGGTGCGTCTTGCGTGCAACGGTGAGCCTTCGAGTCCGGTGCTCTTTCCGGCGGAATTGTTCGATGCGCTCATACGTCTTGAGGGCAAGGACGGCGGCGGTTCGATCCTCAAGGACCGTACCGATGTGGTGCTGGTCGAGGCGCGTGCCTACGAGCTGTGGGACGTCGATACCGCCAAGGGACAGCAACGCATAACGGAGCATATCGCCGCCTGCTCGTATTTTGATCGCGTGGCCAACTGCATCAATCAATAAGGAGCAATTATGATCATCATCAAAAACGGCGCCCTCGTGACGCCCCAGGGGCTTCGCCGCGCTGATCTTGCCATGGATGGCGATAAGATTGTGCGGATTGCCGCGGCGATTGAGCCTGTCGAGGGCGATACCGTCCAGGACGCCACCGACTGTTGGGTGTTCCCCGGCTTTATCGACGGCCACACGCACATGCAGTGCTGGACTGGCATGGATTGGACGGCCGATAGCTTTGAGACCGGTACGCGTGCGGCTGCCTGCGGCGGTACGACGACCATCGTGGACTACGCGACGGCCGATCGCGGCGTGACCATGCCCGATGCCTTGGCCGAGTGGCATCGCCGCGCCGACGGAACCTGCACGGCCAACTACGCCTTTCATATGGCACTCGCCGAGTGGAACGAGCGCAACCGCGCCGATCTTTCGGCCATGCGCGAGGCGGGCGTATCGTCGTTCAAGACCTACTTTGCCTACGATCATCTGCGCCTGGACGACGCCGAGACGCTCGAGGTGCTGGAGGAGCTCAAGCGCCTGGGCGGTATCCTGTGCGTGCATTGCGAGAACGGCACGTTGGTGAATGAACTGCAGAAGCGCGTGTACGAGCAGGGGATTCATGGGCCCGAGGGACATGCGCTCAGCCGCCCGGACGTGTGTGAGGCCGAAGCCGTGAGCCGCCTGCTGTATCTGGCGCACCTGGCCGGCGACGCCCCAGTCAACGTGGTGCACCTTTCGACCAAGTTGGGGCTCGAGGCCATTCGTGCGGCCAAGGCGCGCGGGCAGAAGAATATCTATGTCGAGACCTGCCCTCAGTATCTGATGCTCGACGACACCTGCTATCTGGAGCAGGGCGAGGACGGCTTTGCGGGCGCCAAGTACGTGATGAGCCCGCCGCTGCGCCATGCCGGCGACCGTGCCGCGCTGCGCGAGGCGCTTGTGGCCGGCGAGATCGATACGATTGCGACCGATCATTGCAGCTTTAACCTGCACGGGCAAAAGGACCGCGGGCGCGACGATTTCCGCGCGATTCCCAACGGCGGGCCCGGCGTGGAGCATCGTCCCGTCGCGATTGCCACGAGCTTTGAGGGACAGCTGGGACCCGAGGATCTGTGCCGCTTGATGAGCGAGAACCCGGCGCGCGTGTTTGGCATGTACCCGCGCAAGGGCTGTCTTGCCGAGGGCGCCGATGCCGATGTGTGCGTGTGGGATCCCAAAGCGCGCTGGACAATCAGCGCCGCGACACAGCATCAGGCCGTGGACTACACGCCGCTCGAGGGCTTTGAGGCACATGGCCGCGCCAAGGCCGTGTTTGTGAACGGCGTGCTGGTGGCGCGCGATGGCGAGCCCACCGGAGCCCAACCCGGCCGCTACGTGCCCCGCTAGCAGCAAAGATGCCGTGTCCCCTCCTCAGTTGCGGTGAAATACGGACTGTTTGCGGCCGTCGGGCGGCCAAACAGTCCGTATTTCACCGCAACTGAGGAGATGGGGCCGGCTACTTGAGGCTGCTGGCGACGACGGGGCGGTCGAGAGCTGCCTCGAAGCGGTCGGCCATCGTGGGGTCGCTGAGCGTGTCGACTTGGTTGAGCATGATGCGGGCATTGTTGAGGTTCAGCATCCGCAGCTCGGCATTGAGCACCTGGGCGACGCGCTCTGGGGTGGCAGTGTCGGTGAGCTCGCAGCCGCAACGCTCGCAAAAGAGCTCGGGGCGGTGGACAACCTCGGCGACGGGTTTGCCCAGTCCCGAGGCGCCGACGACCCAGACAACGTTTGCCGTGGCGGCGGGAATTACCGGCTCCCAGGCGGCATGCGCCTTGAGCGGGAGTCGCTTGCTACCGTCTGCCTCGGCCAACACATAGTCAAAGCGCTGTGCCAGCTCGCCGAGTGGCTCGGCGGGGGCGGAGAGCTTGCCTGTCTCCGGGTCCAAGATGCCTGCCTGGCAGATGCCTCCGCGTGCAAGCCCCGCGCAGGCCTCGCAGGTGCAGCCTGGGGCGTGTGGGGCACCTGGCTTCCAAGGCGCGGCGTCCAGGCGACGATTCGACCCGTCCCATGGCACGCCGGCAACGGGAAGCATATGCGTGGTGGTGCAGAGGAGCACGCGGCCGCCAGCGCGCATGAGCTCAAGACCCAGCGTTTTGAGCAACGTCGACTTGCCGCCGCTGCCGATAATCGCGGTAATGCCCGGCTCGATCTTGAGCGCCGAGGCAAGATTGCCGCTAACCGTTTCCATCTGTTCACCGCCGTATAATACTGTGATAATAAATAATCATCAGAGTAGCGGTCGAACCGCTTTTGCTCTGCTCAAACCGTAGCACAGGGAGGTGCCCCGGGAATGCTCGTTTATGTTCGCGGCGCCGGCGATATCGCCACGGGTGTCGCCGCTCGCTTGGTGCGCGCCGGCGTGTCGGTCGTTATGGCC
This sequence comes from Collinsella aerofaciens, assembly GCF_040915545.1. Taxonomy (GTDB): domain Bacteria; phylum Actinomycetota; class Coriobacteriia; order Coriobacteriales; family Coriobacteriaceae; genus Collinsella; species Collinsella aerofaciens_BE. Next base: position 22,040 of record NZ_JBCPDH010000018.1, read on the forward strand.
GATATCGCGGTTCCCACGTGCATCCGCCGCACAATCAGTTTTTGCGAGGCTATTCGCCTGGGCGAGGTCCAGGTCGAGGGCATTCGCGCTCGCTTGGCGCAGACGCCGGCAGAGGCGCTCGAGATTACCCAAGCGGGGGATGTTGCCGTCGTGGTGGACCCTCAGGCCAAGATGCTCGATGAGCTTAAACCCGCGGCTGTGGTCGACGCGATTCTGGCCAAGCGCAACCTGGGCACCACGCGCGACATGGCGCCTACCGTCATCGCCGTGGGGCCGGGCTTTACCGCGCCGGTCGATTGCGACGCCGTGGTCGAGACCATGCGCGGGCATTTCCTGGGCCGTGTCATTACCCAAGGTTCACCCCAGCCCAACACGGGCGTGCCGGGCATTATCGCTGGCTATGGCAAAGAGCGTGTTATCCACAGCCCCGCCGCCGGCGTGTTTCGGTCCGACCGCGCAATCGGCGACATCGTGCGCGCCGGAGACGTGATTGGCTACGCGGGCGATACGCCCATACGCACGCAGATCGATGGCTGTCTGCGCGGGCTTTTGGCGAACGGCGTGCAGGTGACCGAGGGCTTTAAATGCGCCGATGTCGATCCGCGCGGCGATGCCAGCTATATCAACTACATTTCGGACAAGGCGACGTCGGTCGGCGGCGGCGTGCTCGAGGCACTCGCTATGCTCACCGATATCTTTAGAGGATAGAAGGCGGCAATGGAAAAGCTCGATGTTGTGAATGCGGCGCTTGCCGCCCTGCGTGCTGGCGAGACGTGCGAGCTCGTGGTCGTGGCCGGCACGGCGGGGTCGTCGCCGCGCGGCGTGGGCGCCTGGATGGCCGTCTTTGCCGACGGCAGCCAGGCGGGCACTATCGGCGGCGGCAAGATTGAGCTCTTTGCGCTGGATGAGGCGCGCGAACTCCTGAGCGCGGGACAGTCGCGTCTGGTCCGCTACACCATGGGCGGCGAGAACTCCGATACCGGCATGATCTGCGGCGGAGCCATTTGCCTGTGCTATCTGCATCTGGATGCGACCCAGGCACCGTTGTTCCAGGAAATTGCCGACGTCTTGGTCTATCGGCGCATCGGCGACTTCGTCATCGACTTTGAGCCGTTTATCGCGAGCGCGCTCGAGGGCGATGTGGCCGAGTACCATGGCGAGGCATCGCGCCATACCATTGCGGGCTGCCCCGGGCTTTCACTGGTGGAGGAGGGGAGTAACGTCACCTACACCAACGCTGCCTCTGAGATTCCCGCGGCGCACATCGAGACGCTCTGCCCCGAGGGCCTGACCTACATCTTTGGCTGCGGACACGTGGGCGCCGCGACGGCGCGCGTGCTCACGGCGGCGGGCTTTGCCGTCGTGGTCTGCGATGACCGCCCCGGCACGTTGACGCCCGAATGGGTGCCCGGTGTCTACGATCGTCGCCTGGTCGATTACAAGAACCTGAGCGAGCTGTGTCCCATCGGTCCGCGCGACTTGGTGGTCGTCGCCACGGCGGGTCACAAGTCCGATATCGACGTGGTGATTCAGGCCATGCGTGCCAAGCCTGCCTATCTGGGCTGTCTGGGTTCGCGCCGCAAGACGGCCTTTGTGCGTGCCCGCCTGGAGCAGGAAGGCTTTACACAGGACCAGATCGACGAGCTGCACCTGCCGATCGGCGTCGCCATCGAGGCAGAGGACCCCGAGGAGATCGCCGTCTCCATCGCAGCCGAGATGATCCACCTGCGCCGCACCAAACTCGTCCCCCGCAAGCGCTAATCGCATCCCCACCAATAAGTTGCGGTGAAATACGGACTGTTTAAGCCTGTTAGGCCGCCAAACAGTCCATATTTCACCGCAACTGCTTTTTGGGATCCATTTGTGCGGGGGAGTTGTGGAGTTGTGCAGGCAGACGAGGTTTTTCTGGAAATACGCACCCAATGCGCGTATAGTACCGATTGTTTTGTCGGCTCCTGCTGCGTCGAGTCCAAACCGCGAAATGCCATGAGCGGCGCGGATGCAGTCAGGAGGCACGAGGACAACCCATCGTGGCCACGCCCCGTGCTTAAAACCCCAAGAAGGAGTGAACAATGGCAGAAGAGAAGTATGTGCCGCGTCTGAAGACCAAGTACAACAACGAGGTCAAGCAGCAGCTTCAGGACAAGTTCCAGTACGAGAACGTCATGATGATCCCCAAGTTTGAGAAGATCGTCGTGAACATGGGTGTCGGCGAGGCCGCTACCGATTCCAAGGCCATCGACGGTGCCGTGCGCGACCTGCGCGCCATCACCGGCCAGCAGCCGATGATCACCCGTGCCCGCAAGTCCATCGCTACCTTCCGCCTGCGCGCTGGTATGCCGATCGGCTGCAAGGTTACCCTGCGTGGCGACCGTATGTGGGAGTTCTTCGATCGTCTGACCTCCGTCGCGATCCCCCGTATCCGCGACTTCCGCGGCATCTCCGCCAAGAGCTTCGACGGCCGTGGTAACTTCTCCATGGGCGTCACCGAGCAGCTCATCTTCCCCGAGATCGACTTCGACTCCGTCGATCACCAGCGCGGTATGGACATCACTTTCGTGACCACCGCCAATACCGATGAGGAGGCCAAGGCCCTTCTGGACGCCTTCGGTTTCCCGTTCAAGAAATAGGTTCACCTGCCCTATAAGCGCCGTTCCCACAAGGGGGCGGCGCTTGGGGCGAACAATACTCTATGTGAGGAGGATATAAGTGGCTAAGACATCGATGATCGTCAAGTGCAATCGCAAGCAGAAGTTCTCTACTCGTGAGTACACGCGCTGCCAGCGCTGCGGCCGTCCGCACTCTGTGTACCGCAAGTTCGGCCTGTGCCGTGTCTGCTTCCGCGAGCTTGCACTCAAGGGCGAGCTTCCCGGCGTTAAGAAGGCCAGCTGGTAAGTCACTACCAGCGTTTCAAGCATCAGTTTGGAACAGGGAAAACGCGCTAAAAAGGCTTTGCCGTTAAGGGCGGCGAAGAACCAAGAGCACGTGTTCATCAAGAACGAAGGAGAATCTGTATGAACCTTACAGACCCGATCGCAGATATGCTTACGCGCATCCGTAACGCTAACTCTGTGAACAAGGCCACGGTCTCCATGCCGAGCAGCAAGAAGCTCGTCGAGATCGCTCGTGTTCTGCACGAGGAGGGCTACATCGAGGGCTACGATGTCGAGGACACCGTTCCCCAGAAGACTCTGCACATCACGCTTAAGTATGGTCCCAAGAAGGCTAAGGTCATCAACGGCATCCGCCGCATTTCCAAGCCGGGCCTGCGTAAGTACACCGGCGTTGCCGACATGCCCCGCGTCCGCGGTGGCCTTGGTACCGCCATTATTTCCACCAGCCATGGCGTTATGACCGACCGCGATGCTCGCAAGCACAACGTCGGCGGCGAGATCATCGCTTACGTCTGGTAATTCGCTCGGTAGGTAGAAGGAAAGGAGATCACCGTGTCTCGTATCGGTAATAAGCCTGTCCAGATTCCCGCCGGAGTCGAAGTGGCAGTCAACGGCAACAACGTTGTCGTCAAGGGCCCCAAGGGCCAGCTCGAGCTCGATGTCTTTGAGAAGCTCGCTATCAACGTCGAGGACAACGTCCTCACCGTTTCCCGTCCCGACGACGAGCGTGAGACCCGTGCCCGCCACGGCCTCACCCGTGCCCTCATCCACAACATGGTTGTTGGCGTTTCCGAGGGCTTCGAGAAGAAGCTCGAGCTCGCCGGCGTCGGTTACCGCGTGCAGCAGAAGGGCAAGAACCTCGAGTTCTCCCTGGGCTTCTCGCACCCCGTGATCGTCGAGGCTCCCGAGGGCATCACCTTCGAGGTTCCCGACAACACCCACGTGAACGTCAAGGGTATCAACAAGCAGCAGGTCGGTCAGATCGCCGCTGAGATCCGCGGCCATCGTCCTCCCGAGCCTTACAAGGGCAAGGGTATCCACTACGTTGGCGAGCACATCCGCCGCAAGCTGGGTAAGGCCGCCAAGTAGTCGTAACCGACTCACTCGCATAAGACCAGCACCCCGTCAGGTGCTGGCAAGATCAACCTTTTTAGGAGTTTACGTATGAACAAGCATAAGGCGAAGCTGGAAGGCCTCAAGCGTCGTCAGCGTCGTGTTCGCGGCAAGGTCTCGGGTACCTCCGAGCGTCCGCGTCTTCGCGTGACCCGTACTAACGCCAACATCTATGCCCAGATCATCGACGACAGCAAGGGCTCCAGCCTGACGCTCGTCTCTGCCTCGACCCTCGAGGCCGAGTTCAAGGGCACCCACACCTCGAACAAGGAGGCTGCGGAGAAGGTCGGTCAGCTCGTTGGCAAGCGCGCCATCGAGGCCGGCATCACCAAGGTCGCCTTCGATCGCGGTGGCCGTATCTACCATGGCCGCGTCAAGGCCCTCGCCGACGGTGCTCGTGCCGCCGGTCTCGAGTTCTAGGAGGTATGTAGCACATGGCTCGTAATCAGAAGCAGCAGCGCGAGGCCTCCGAGTTCGAGGAGCGCGTCGTTTACATCAACCGCGTGTCGAAGACCGTCAAGGGCGGTCGTCGCATGAGCCTCGTCGCTCTCGTCGTCGTTGGCGACGGCAAGGGCAACGTCGGCGTTGGCATGGGCAAGTCCGCTGAGGTGCCCATGGCCATCTCCAAGGCGTCTCTCGATGCCAAGAAGAACATGTTCCACGTGCCGGTGACCGATCAGGGCACCATTCCGCACGAGGTTCTCGGTCACTTTGGTGCCGGCCGCATCATCATCAAGCCCGCTGTCGAGGGTACCGGCGTTATCGCCGGCGGCGCTGTGCGTCCCCTCTTCGAGCTTGCTGGCATCAAGAACGTCCTGTCCAAGTCCCTCGGTACCGACAACGGCCTCAACATCATCAAGGCTGCCGTCGAGGGCCTCAAGGAGCTCTCCAGCCCTGAGGACGTCGCGGCTCGCCGTGGCCTGACGGTCTCCGAGATGTTCGTCGGTAAGGAGAACTAAGCATGGCTGACACCATCAAGATCAAGCAGGTCCGCAGCACCAACGGTTGCAAGCAGGACCAGGTCCGTACTGTCCGTGCCCTCGGTCTCCACAGGATCCGCGAGGTTCGCGAGATTGCTGACAACGAGTCCGTCCGCGGCATGATCTTCAAGGTCAAGCACCTTGTCGAGATTGTAGAGGAGTAGCAAATGCAGCTTCACGATCTTACTCCCGCGCCCGGTTCCACCAAGAACCGCAAGCGCGTCGGCCGTGGCAATTCTTCGGGTCACGGCACCACTTCTGGCCGCGGTCAGAAGGGCCAGGGTTCCCGCTCTGGCGGCACCAAGGGTGCCGGCTTCGAGGGTGGCCAGACTCCGCTGGCTATGCGCCTGCCCAAGCTTCCGGGCTTCCGCAACCCCCGTCGTATCGAGTACACCGCTGTTAACGTTGAGCGTCTCGAGCGCAAGTTCGAGGACGGCGCTGTGATCGACGGTGCCGCTCTTAAGGCCGCTCGCATCACCAAGAGCGAGTTCGAGCCCGTCAAGGTGCTCGGCAATGGTGAGCTCACCAAGAAGTTCACGGTCAAGGTCGACAAGGTCAGCGCTTCTGCGCAGGCCAAGATCGAGGCCGCCGGCGGAAAGGTCGAGCTGCCGTGCTAAATGGTCTTAAGAATGCTTTCCGCATCAAAGAATTGCGCGAAAAGATTCTTTTTACCATAGCTATGCTCGTCGTGTACCGCATTGGTGCGCACGTTCCTGTGCCCGGCATTCCCTTCCAGGGGATGCTGGGCCTTTTCTCGACCGATAACAATTCGGTCGCCGCAGGTGCTATGGCCCTCCTGAATCTTTTCTCTGGCGGCGCTTTGAGCTATGTTTCGGTGTTTTCGCTGGGCATCATGCCTTACATCACCAGCTCGATCATCCTCCAGATGCTCCAGGCCGTCGTGCCTTCCCTGCATGAGCTTGCCCGCGAGGGCGAGGTCGGTCAGACCAAGATTACACAGTATTCGCGTTACCTCACCCTGGCTCTGGCAATCCTCAACTCCGTGGGTTACCTCTTCCTCTTTAAGAGCTTCGGCATCAGCTTTAATGGCGCCGGCGCTCCCGAGATCATCTTCGACCTCATGATCGTCGGTACGCTCACCGCGGGCGCCATGCTGATCATGTGGATTGGTGAGCTCATCACCCAGCGCGGTATCGGCAATGGCATGTCGCTGATCATCTTCGCGAACATCATGGCCGGCCTTCCGCAGGCTATCTTCTCCAGCACCGAGGGCAATGCCGGTGGCATCATCACCATGGTGATCATCTGTGCCATCATCCTGCTGGTTATCCCGCTGATTGTTTTCCTTGAGCGCGGCCAGCGCCGCATCCCGGTCTCCTACGCTAAGCGCGTCGTGGGCCGTCGCATGATGGGTGGCCAGACCACCTACCTGCCCATCAAGGTCAACACCGCGGGTGTCGTGCCGATCATCTTCGCTTCGGCGCTGCTGTACTTCCCGGCTCAGATTGCCGTGTTCTTCCCCGGCATCGGCTGGATTCAGGCAGTTGCCTCTGCGCTTTCGACCGGTTGGCTCAACTGGGTGCTTAATGTTGTCCTCATCGTGTTTTTCGCGTACTTCTACACCTCTATGGTGTTCAACCCCGATGACACGGCCGACAACCTTAAGAAACAGGGCGGCTTTATTCCGGGCGTGCGTCCGGGTAGGGCTACCGCGGCCTACATCAAGAACGCGCTCAACAAGATCACGCTTCCCAGCGCTGTCTTTTTGGCGCTCATCGCCATCGTGCCTTCGATCATCTTCTCCTTCACGGGTAACCATCTGATCCAGGCTTTTGGTGGCACGTCCATCCTCATCATGGTCGGCGTCGTGCTCGACACGGTCGATAAGCTCGAAGGCCAGATCAAGATGTATGATTACGATGGATTCTTTAAATAGGCTAGAGGAGGATTGCTCATGAACCTCGTATTGCTCGGAGCTCCGGGTGCCGGTAAGGGCACCGTCGCACAGGAGCTCGTCGCCGAGTTTGGCGTCGCCCACATTTCCACGGGCGACCTGCTGCGTGCTGCCGTCAAGGGTGGCACCGAGCTTGGTATTCAGGCTAAGAAGTACATGGATGCTGGCGAGCTCGTCCCCGACCAGCTCGTGATCGACCTTGTCAAGGAGCGCCTTGCCGCCGATGACGCCCAGCAGGGCTTCATCCTCGACGGCTTCCCGCGCAACACCGCCCAGGCTGTGACGCTCGATTCCGAGCTCTCCGCCATGGGTCGCGAGATCGACTGCGCCCTTCTGGTCGATGTGGCCCCCGAGGTCATCATCGATCGTCTGTCTTCGCGTCGCACCTGCCGCGCCTGCGGTTACACCGGCACCGCTGCCGATGCTACCTGCCCCAAGTGCGCAGGCGAGATGTATCAGCGCGACGACGACAAGCCCGAGACCATCAAGAACCGTCTCGACGTCTACGAGAAGTCCACGAGCCCGCTCGTCGACTACTATCGTGGCCAGGGTCTGCTCAAGTCGGTCAACGGTGACCAGGCTCGCGAGACCGTGTACGGGGATGTCAAAGAGGCTCTCGGTCTATGATCAAGATTAAGTCTGCAACGCAAATCGAGCAGATGAAGAAGGCAGGAGCGCTATCTAAGATGGCGCTCCGCCACGTTGGAGCCATGGTGCGCCCCGGCGTTTCGACTTTTGAGCTCGATCAGCTCGCGGAGCAGATTATCCGCATGCATGGCGGCACCCCGGCCTTTAAGGGTTACGGCGGGTTCCCGGGGACCATTTGCGCATCGATCAACGATGCCGTGGTCCACGGTATTCCCAACCCCGACATGATCCTGCGCGATGGCGATATCATCTCCATCGATACGGGAGCCGTTGTCGACGGTTGGGTCGGCGATAACGCTTGGACGTTTTTCGTCGGCACCCCCACGCCTGAAGCCAAGGCTTTGTGCGAGGTCACGCGCGATTGCCTTAAGGCTGCTATCGAGCAGGCCGTTCCCGGTAACCATATCGGGGACGTCGGTTATGCCGTTCAGTTTCTCGCCGAGTCTCACGGTTACGGCGTGCTTCGTGATTATGTGGGCCATGGCATTGGCCGCGTGATGCACGAGGACCCCAACGTTCCTAACTATGGAAAGAAGGGGAGGGGCGTTCGACTCCAGGCCGGCATGGTCATTGCCATCGAGCCGATGGTTACGATGGGTTCCAACCATGTGAGCACGGGCTCCGACGGTTGGATTGTTACGACCAACGACCACCTGCCCGCCGCGCACTACGAGAACACCGTCGCCATTACCAATGACGGTCCGGTGATTCTTACCACGGATGCGCAAGGTGCTTGGTGTTCGCTCCAAGGCGGAGAAATGTAAAAGTCGCCGCCCCCTGATGCCCAACCTCGCCTTTCAATTTCGAAGGCATGACCCCAAGGTCTATGCCTTCTCATTTCAAGGCGATCTTGGGCATCAGGGAACGGCTTTGTTTTACATTTCAAATGTAACAAGTTCCACTTAGTTGTGGAGCCATTACGAAGTTATTACGATGCGTGCATACGTGTTGTAGAATACTCAATCGCTGTCGTTTTCTAGAGAAAGATGATTGCTTGTGAAGAAGGAAGACGCAATTGAGCTCGAGGGTACGGTAAAGGAGCCGCTGCCCAACGCCATGTTTAAGGTTGAGCTCGAGAACGGTCATTCGGTTCTGTGCAACATTTCTGGCAAGATCCGAATGAATTACATCCGTATTCTCCCCGGTGACAGGGTTGTCGTGGAGCTTTCCCCGTACGACCTGACCCGCGGCCGCATCACCTATCGCTACAAATAGCGGCACGCATACACGCACTCCATTTCCGACTGCAGGCTTAGCTCAACCTACGGTCGGATTGTGTGTGAAGACCAGCCATAGTTTTAAACGCCTGCGGCTGGGCGAGTAGATAGTAGGGAAGTAGTTTGAGCGCTACCGAAAGGAAGAACGATGAAGGTACGTCCTTCGGTCAAGAAGATGTGCGATAAGTGCAAAATCATTAGGCGCCATGGCAAGGTCCTCGTCATTTGCGAGAACCCCCGTCATAAGCAGCGTCAGGGTTAAGAGAGGAGACTACGTTGGCCCGTATTAATGGTGTCGACCTCCCGCGTGAGAAGCGCGTTGAGATCGGTCTGACCTACATTTACGGCATCGGCCGCACCACTGCGACGAAGATTTGCGTCGAGTGCAACGTTAACGTGGATACGCGCGTTAAGGACCTCACCGAGGATGAGGTTAACGCCATCCGCGATTATATCGATAAGAACCAGATCATGGTTGAGGGCGACCTCCGCCGTGAGCGCAACCAGAACGTCAAGCGCCTTATGGACATCGGCTGCAACCGCGGCCTTCGTCACCGCAAGGGCCTCCCGGTCCGCGGCCAGCGCACCCACACTAACGCTCGTACCCGCAAGGGCCCGAAGCGTCAGATCGGTGCTAAGAAGAAGAAATAAGGAGCGCTAGATAGATGGCTACTGCTAAGAAGAACGTTCGCGCTGCCCGTCTGAAGCGCGCGGACCGTAAGAACATTTCCGTGGGCCAGGCTCACATTCGTTCTACGTTCAACAACACGATCGTTTCGATCACCGATCCCCAGGGCAACGTCATTTCCTGGAAGTCGGCTGGCCAGGTGGGCTTCAAGGGCTCCCGTAAGTCCACGCCGTTCGCTGCCCAGATGGCTGCCGAGGCTGCTGCCAAGCAGGCCATGGAGCACGGTATGAAGAAGGTTTCCGTCTTCGTCAAGGGCCCCGGCTCCGGTCGTGAGACCGCCATCCGCTCCCTCCAGGCTGCTGGCCTCGAGGTCTCGAGCATCCAGGACAAGACCCCCATTCCGCACAACGGCTGCCGCCCCAAGAAGCGTCGCCGCGTGTAACTGAAAGGATCGTATCAATATGGCAATCGACAGGACTCCTGTTCTTAAGCGCTGCCGTCAGCTCGGGATCGATCCCGCTGAGCTCGGTTACAGCAGCAAGAAGGAATCTATCCGTCAGCCCAAGCGCCGTCGCAAGGAATCTGAGTACGGCATGCAGCTGCGCGAGAAGCAGAAGGTCAAGTTCATCTATGGCGTTCTGGAGAAGCAGTTCCACGGCTACTTCAACAAGGCCCGTAAGATGAACGGCGTCACCGGTGAGAACCTCATGATCATTCTTGAGTCTCGCCTCGACAACGTCGTCTTCCGTCTTGGCTTCGCCCGCACCCGCAAAGAGGCTCGTCAGTCCGTCCGTCACGGTCACTTCACCGTGAACGGTAAGCGCGTGGACATCCCGTCCTACCGCGTCAAGGCCGGCGACGTCGTCGCTGTCGGCGAGAAGTTCCGTGACCTCCTCCCCATCAAGGAGGCCCTGATTTCCTCCGAGCGCTTTGAGGTCCCTGGCTGGCTCGAGGTCGATATCGAGAAGCTGTCTGGTAACGTGCTCGCTCTGCCGACGCGTGAGCAGATCAGCGGTGATATCAACGAGCAGCTCATCGTCGAGCTCTACTCTAAGTAGTCCATCCGGGCTGCTGAGGCTGGAGGTAATACATGTCAGAATTCATTAGGCCTCAGGTTCAGGTCGAAGAGATCAACGAGACGTCTGCTCGTGTCTCCGTCGAGCCGCTCGAGCGTGGTTACGGCGATACGCTGGGTAACTCCCTTCGTCGCGTTCTTCTGTCCTCGCTCGAGGGTGCCGCCGTCGAGGCTATTCAGATCGATGGTGCGCAGCACGAGTTCATGACCATCCCTAACATGGTCGAGGATGTCACCGACATCGTCCTGAATGTCAAGGGTCTTGTCTTCAGGGCTCTCGGCACGACCGACGAGGCGACCGCCACCATCTCGGTTGACGGCCCCTGCGAGGTCACCGGTGCGGACTTCTTTATTCCGTCCGAGTTTGAGCTGGTCAACCTCGAGCAGCACATTGCTACGCTCACCGAGGGTGGCCATCTCACCATGAGCATGCGCATCGGCTATGGCCGCGGCTATGTTTCTGGCGAGGCCAACAAGCGCGACAACGATCCCATCGGTGTGATCCACGTCGACTCGCTGTACTCGCCGGTTTCCCGTTGCGCCAAGCTCGTTGAGGCTTGCCGTGTCGGTCAGCACACCGACTACGACCGCCTTGTCCTCGAGATCGAGACCAACGGCTCCATCGCCCCGCGCGACGCCGTGGTCCAGGCTGCCAATATCATCAACCAGCATATGGCCGCCTTTATGAACCTTGCCGAGACCCCCGAGGTCGAGGAGGAGGCTTCGATCTTCGCTCCCGAGGTCACCAACGACAACGCCGAGCTGGACAAGCAGATCGAGGATCTGGACCTTTCCGTCCGTTCCTACAACTGCCTTAAGCGCGCCAGCATTCACTCGGTCCGTCAGCTCGTTGAGTTCTCGGAGAACGATCTGCTCAACATCCGTAACTTCGGTGTTAAGTCGATCGAGGAAGTGAAGGACAAGCTTGAGTCCATGGGCCTGAGCCTGAAGGCTTAATGCTTCGCATATTTGAGGAGAAACTAGACCATGCGTCACAACGTTAAGAAGGGCCTGAAGCTCGGCACCGATGCGAGCCACACCAAGGCCATGAAGAAGAGCCTTGCTAAGGCCCTCTTCGAGAACGACCGCATCAAGACCACCGAGACCCGCGCTAAGGCGCTGCGTTCGGTCGTCGATCCGATCATCACTTGGGCCAAGAAGGGCGACCTGCACTCTCGTCGTCTGGCTATCGCCAAGCTCGGCGATAAGCAGCTCGTTGCCGAGATCTTCGACAAGGCTGCCCAGGGTATGTGGCAGGATCGCAACGGCGGTTATACCCGCATCATGAAGCTCGGTAACCGCAAGGGCGACAACGCTCCCATCGTTATCATGGAGCTCGTCACCGAGCCTTGCACGCCTAAGGCCAAGAAGGCTGCTCCGGCCCCCAAGAAGGCCGCTGCTCCCAAGAAGGTCGAGGCTGCCGAGGAGGCTCCTGCTGAGGAGACCGCTGAGTAGACAATCCGTCTGCATAGGCTATATTCGAGGGGTACGTTCGCGTACCCCTCTTTTTTTGTCGAAATGCCATTGCCTGTTTGTTGGGAGCGCCCATGACCGCGCCGTCTGATTTCAATTCGATTCCAGAGCTCGATGCCACGCTCGTTTTCCGCGTGGCATACGATGGCTCGTCCTATAGCGGCTTTGCCGAGCAGCCGGGACAGACGACGGTTGCGGGTGAGCTGCGTCGAGCCATCGAGACGCTGCTTCGCCGTCCGATCGATCTGACGTGCGCGGGTCGCACCGATGCCGGCGTGCATGCCGTGGCTCAGTACATCAGCGTGCCCGTAACGGACGCTGAGCTCGCCCTAACGCGCCGTAGGTGGCTGCGGGCTATGGATGCCCTGCTGCCCAAAGATATCGCCATCAACGAGGTCTACAAGGCCCGTAAAGGCTTTTCTGCACGTTTTGACGCGCGTTCCCGTACGTATACGTACCGTATTGCCGATCGAGATGCGCGCCCCGTGCTGTCCCGCGGTGCGGTGTGGTGGCATCGCTATCCCTTGGATGTTGAGGCTATGTCTGCTGCCTGCCCCGCGCTGCTGGGCGAGCAGGACTTTAAAAGCTTTTGCAAGGTTGCTTCTGCCGTGGGCAAACCTACGCACCGCTGCGTAATGCGCGCCGAGTTTGGCCATGAGGTTGCGTTTGGCGAGGACATCCTGACGTTTACCATCGAGGGCAATGCGTTTCTGCATTCGATGGTCCGTACGATCGTTGGCACGCTTGTCGCGATTGGCATGCATCGCCGTGAACCCGAGTGGATGCGCGAGGTCATCGATGCTTGCGACCGTACCGCTGCGGGCCCCACGGCTCCTGCCTGCGGCCTTACGTTTATGGGCGTGGATTACGATCCCGCCGAGCTCGTCGTGCTCGACTAGGGGAGGGCTCGACGCGTCGTGCGTCGACACCCATTATCTGTGGGCTGCGCGTGTGCAACATCTGTTCTTGGCGTGCAATACAACCGGTGTCTCATTGCTTTTATTGCCGGGGTGTACCATGAACCACGATTTGATTCATTGCTGTCGAGAGGACGGATAACTTGGTTCGACGTGGCTCGCATCCGCGACTTTCGGTGATCCTTGTGGTAGAAGGTTCGCCCAGCTATGCGATGCGTGCGCTCGAGAGTATCCAGAACCAAGACCTCTACGATTTGCAGATTGTCGTTGTCTGCCGCGATGCTGCGCCCGGTGTGCGCCATTCGCTTCAAGTTGCTGCCGACAGGGACATCCATATTGATTTGATTGACGTCGAGGACGCGAAGCGCGGTGCTTGCCTTCGTGCCGGTTTTGCTGCCTCGCGTGGCTCTCAAATCATCGCTATGAACGCCGATGAGTGGTTTGCTCCGCAGTCCCTTTCCAAGATGGTCGATATCGCGTGCGATACCGCAGCAGACATAGTGTTCCCCACGGTGTCGCTCGACCGCTATGATGCACATCGAGAGCGCCATTCGCGCGTCTTGGATGCTGCTCATATTTCCATTGATGGCAAATCTTCGATGGTGGCCGGGCTGCCTCAGTTGATTTTAGGCGGCCTTGTCGTTCAGACCTCTGGCGTGATGTACAGCCGCTCGCTGTTTGAGGCATGCCTTTTGTGCGACAAGGTGTTTCGCACAGTTGGGTTTATGGCATGCGCGCTTTCGCAGGCACGATGCGTGTCCGGCTGCGGCGATGCTTGTTTCCACGCGGCGGCACCTAAGCTTACAGATGCCTTTGATCCCACCATGTATGCCAAGGTATCCGATGATGCCCGAGCGCTCGACGAGCTTGCGGACTCACTCTCGGAAGCAGATAGCGGTGGTCGGCTTAAGCTGGCAAGCCAGAAGTTCTACTTTGCCGGACTAGTCGCCTGCATCGAGAATTTGTGTCTGAGCCCGCATGGGGTGTCGTCAATCGAGCGTTCCGCCCGCATGCGTGATATGCTCGAGGCGCCTCGAACCCGTCAGATGGTCGCTGCGCTCAAGGATAACCATCGGGGAGTCGGTCTGTTGTTTGGGCCGATCGCCAGCGCCAAGCCCGCGCGCTGCGTGATGTGTACGCATCTGGCAGCTTTTCTTAACCGGACGGGCGCAAAAACCGCCTAAACGGCTCATTTCGAAACAAATTTGCATAGAATTGTTTCGAAATGCGTTCTTATACACAAAAGCCTTCAAATAGCGTTAAACTATTCAATCACTGATTGATTGTCTCCGCCATCTTTTGGAGAGAGGGTTTGTATGGCTAAAAAACGCAATGGGCGCCAGGATGCCATTAGAGATATTGTGCGCAATAAGGACGTCCGCACGCAGCGCGTGCTGGTCGATGAGCTCCGCGCTATGGGCTTTGATTGCACGCAGGCGACTGTCTCTCGCGATATTGCCGATATGGGGCTGCGTAAGCTCCCCGAGGGTATCTATGTTCTGGCAGAGGACCTGCACCTGCAGCGTATGGTTTCCGAGCTCGTAACGGGCGTTCTGCGCACCGATAATCTGGTTATGATCAAGGCTCAGCCTGGTACGGCTTCCGGCATCGCCGCCGCCGTTGATGCGGCAGAGTTGCCCGATGTGCTTGGCTCGCTTGCCGGCAACGATACGATTTTGGTTATTGCCCAGACGGCCGAGGACGGCGAGCGTCTCGAGGCGCTGATCAATAAGCTGAGCAATTCTCGCAAGTAGGCGTGCGGGTCGTGCGCTCGGCACTGTGTGCGTGACATGGTGGCTTGTAAGGGGGTATCGACGTTGGTCGGTACCCCCTATATTGTTTGCCGGTATAAAGGCCGTCCACCAGGTCGCTTTAAACTAAAAGGCCCCCGAGCACTTTAATAAGCTGCTCGGGGGCCTTGTTGCTAATGGCCGGATGAATTTCTAGCCAACCGTATCGTCAGGCGTGGGAGAGGGGTCGGGAGTGGGTGTAGGCGTAGGCGTAGGCGTAGGCGTGCCGCCATCGCCGCCGGTCGAACCACCAGTGGAGCCGCCCGTCGAGCCACCGGTCGTACCGGTGCCGCCGGTGGTGTCGCCGCCCGTGGTCTCGGTGGTCGTGGTCGTCGTGGTAGTCGTTGTGGTGGTTTCCTCTTCGTCCTCGTTCTCGTCCTTGTCGTCGTTCTCCGTCTTCTTGGTGTTGTTGGTGCCGTAGAACTTCCAGACGCTGTTGTTCTTGTAGGTGGGCGCCGTTCCGGTCGCAAACTCCTCGCGCTCGGTACCGGTCAGAACGGTGTTCATAAACCGCTTAAAGACAGGCAGGTTGGTGCTGTCGCCCAGCAGGTCTGTGCCGTATTTTTGGATGGGAATCTCGCCCGCGGAATAGCCGGTCCACAGGGCGCACGCCAGCTGCGGGGTATAGCCGCAGAACCACAGGTTGGTGGTGTTGTCGGTGGTGCCCGTCTTGCCGGCATAGGGCTGGTTGACGCTCAGGGCGCCGGCAGCACCCGTACCGCCGCCCTTCATGACGCCGGACAGAACATCGGTGACCGCGGCGGCCTCGCCCTCGGTAAGTACCTGTGAGGGATTGTCGGTGTGCTGGTACAGCACCGAACCGGTACGAGAGTCAATCTCGGTGATGGCGATCGGCTGGCGATAGTAGCCGCCGTTGGCAAACGTCGCGTAGGCGGCGGCCATCTCGAGCGGCGAGATCGAGCCGGTGCCGAGGGTCATGACGGGAACGTCCTCGATGTTGTCCTTGGCGGGATCGATGCCGAGCTTTTTGACGAGTGAGATGATCTTGCTGTTGCCGACGGCTTCCGCCACCTGGATGTAGCCGGTGTTGGAGGAGTATGCCGTTGCCTGCTTAAGCGTGATGTTGCCATAGCTATGGTTGGCGTAGTTTTGGACCTCGGTCGTGGTGCCCTTGGCCTTGAGTGGCGAGTTGCAGTTGAGGGTGACGTTGGGGTTCATGCCGTTTTGGATGGCAGTTGCCAGCGTAAAGGCCTTAAAGGTGGAGCCGACGGGACGCTTGGCCGTGGCATGGTTTACGTGGTTCTCGTCGGCGTTGTAGTCGTAGCCGCCCACCATGCACTTGATGTAGCCGGTCTTGGGGTCGACGACGACCATGCCCATGTCCAGGCCGTCGAGCGAGAGCGTGTCGAGCTGCTCTCGGACGGCATTCTCTGCCACCTGCTGCATCGTGGGGTCGATGGTGGTCTTGACGGTCAGGCCGCCCTTAAAGAGCACGTCGGTCGAGAACTCCTGCTCCAGCAGCTGCTTAACATAGGCGACAAAGTAGGGCTGCGAGTATACGTCGACGCCGCTGCCCGAAATCTCGGTCACGTTGAGGGTGATGGGCTCGGCCTGCGCGGCATCGTGCTCCTCCTGCGTGATGTGGCCCAGGCGCAACATGTTGTCAAGGACCTTGTTGCGACGGGACAGCGCCAGGTCGGGGTTGACCGTGGGGTCGTACTGCGAGGGCGAGTTGGGAAGGCCGATGAGCAGTGCGGCCTCGCTCAGGGTGAGGTCGGCGGCGCTCTTGGACAGATAGGTTTCGGCTGCGGCCTCGATGCCGTAGGCGCCGTGACCGTAGTAGATGGTGTTGAGGTACATCATGAGGATCTCGTCTTTGGAGTACATGTCCTCCATCTTGACGGCGATGTAGGCCTCGCGCACCTTACGCTCGATGGTCGAGTCGAACTGCTCCTCCTGCAGAATGGTGTTGCGCACCAGCTGCTGGGTGATAGTCGAGGCGCCTTCGTGCCCGCCGCCGAGGGTTGCCACCGCAGCACGCGCGATACCCCACAGGTCGATACCGCCGTGCTCGTAGAAGCGCTCGTCCTCGACGTCAACGGTGCCCTGCAGCACGTAGGGGGAGACCTCGTCCTTGGTGATGGACTTGCGGTTTTGCGTGTAGAAGCTCGCGATCTTGTTGCCGTTGCAGTCGACGATCTCGGTGGGCTCGCTCACCAGATACGCGTTGGCGTCGGTGTAGTCGGGCAGATCGGACAGCCAGCGGTTGACGTTGCCGACCATGCCGATGCCAAACGCCACGCCCGCGATAAGCAAAAAGCCCAAAAACGAGAGCAGGATTATGGGCAGAGCATGCGTCTTTGAACGGCTGCGTCCCTGTCGTTGGCGAGGACCCATATATTGACCTCCAGGTATGTCGTGCCGGACGGCGGATGTGCCGTCGGGGCAGGATGGACATAAGTTATTACACGATAAACCAAACAGGGCGCGCGAGGCCTCGTGTATGCTGGAAGACGGCATTTTTCAGAGTGAATGCATACCTTGGTAAGGAGTTTGTCGATGGCGATTCGGACGATGGGGCCGAGCGGACAATACGAGACTGGATTGGATGCTGTCGGTGCGGCGCTGCCCGAGCTGCTGGCGCCGGCGGGCGGACTCGACCAGATGCTTGCGGCCATCGCCGCGGGTGCCGATGCCATCTATGCGGGGTTGGGCGGCTTTAACGCCCGTGTGAGCGCCCATGGCTTTACGGATAACGAGTTTGCGCGCGGCTGCGCCGTGGCGCATGCCCATGGCGTGCGTGTGTACGTAACGCTCAACGTGTTCGTGTTTGACGATGAGTTGTCCGACGCGGTGGCGTTGGGAGCTCATGCACTGGAGCTGGGCGCCGATGCTCTGATTGTCGCCGATGCCGGGCTGGCTTGTGTACTGCGTACGGCGATTCCCGGGGTCGAGATTCACCTGTCCACGCAGGCGGGCGCTCATAGCGAAGGCGCCGTGCGGCTTGCCGCCGATGAGCTGGGGGTCGAGCGCGTGACGACGGCACGCGAGCTGACGGTCGACGAGATTGCGGCGCTATGTGCCACGGGCGTGCCTATCGAGGTATTTTGCCACGGCGCTATTTGCATTGGATACTCGGGTGCGTGCGGGTTCTCGGCCCTGCGGCGTGGCCGCTCGGCGATGCGCGGTGATTGCACACAGCCGTGCCGTCTGGCGTACGACCTGGTGGACGAGGCAGGACAGAGCGTTGTCGACGTCGAGGGAGATCGCCTGTTGTGCCCGCGCGACTATCTGGGTATTGCGCATCTGCCCGAGCTTGCAGATGTCGGCGTGGCGTCGCTCAAGATCGAGGGGCGCATGAAGAACCCAGATTACGTATTCAATGTGGTGCGGGTGTGGCGCCGGGCGCTCGATATGCTGTGCGACGGCGCGTGGGACCCCGGTGCCGTGGAAGAGCTTGAACGCGAGCTGGGAAGGTCGTTTAACCGTGGGCTTACCGATGCATACCTGCGAGGGCGTTCGGGTGCCGAACTGATGAGCTTTGAGCGCGCAATTAACCAGGGCGTGCGCGTGGGGCGCTTGGTCGCTGTAGGCCACGAGGAAGTGACCGTTGAGCTCGACGCCGCCGTGGCGGCGGGTGACACGCTCGAGATTCGGTTCTATCCGGGTGCCGACGCGCGTCCCGATGTGCCCAAGCGCTGGCCGCAGGTGCCCTGTCCGGTGGATGCCGCAGCGGGGGAGCGCGTCGTCGTGCATTGCAAGCGTAAGATTGACACGGGCTGCGAGGTGTACCTGATTCGCAGCGCCGGCGTGTTGGATCAGACGGCGGCGGTGTTGGAGCGCATGCGGGCCGAGGCGGATGCGATTGCGCCCGTTGCGCGTGCCGTTGAGGTGCTGCCCTTTGAGGACGTTGCGGTGGATGGCGGTGCGTCGACGGAGTTGGTGGAGTGCGCGGTTCCCGCTCGCATGGTTTTTGCTTGGCAGTTGATGGATGCCGACCCGCGCGGAGAACTCGATTTGTCCGACGCCGCTGTGGTGCTTGACGAGGTGTGCCGCACGGGTGACGCTGGCCGGACCCGCTCACTGATGCAGCGTGCCGGGCGCGTCGTCTGCCGCAACCTGGGACAGGTGGTGATCGCTCGCGAGCTGGGCGTGACGTTTGACGTGGCGGCGCCGGTGTTCTGCGCGAATCGGGCCACGCTTACCTGGCTGCGCGGGCTCGGTGCGGGGCGGGTGTACTTGCCGGCCGAGTTGCTCGGCAATGATGCGGAACGTATTGCCGAACTGGCTGCTGAACCCGGCGTCTTGGGTCCGGTCGACGCCGACCGTCCCGAGCTTATGGTGTGCGAGCACTGCCTGCTGACCGCCGAGGGCGTCTGCGCCACCGATGCGACGGGACAGGTCCGTTGCCGCGACTGCTTGCGTCGTCGGCAGGCACGCTATCTGGTCGAGCGTGACGGTACACGTCTGCCAGTTGCCATTGACGCATGCGGCAGGACGAGGATTTTCCTGTCGTAGGTGCCGCGTCGCGTTAGTTTGTTATCATAAGAGAGTTTATGGACTTCCAGCACCGCCGTTTTCGGCGAGGGTGCTATAGCAAAAGGAGGATACCCAATGCTGTCTGTTGACGAGCAAATGCGTATCATCACCTCGGGCGCCGCGCAGATCGTTCCCGAGGCCGACCTTCGCAAGAAGCTTGAGAAGGGCGAGCCCCTCAACATCAAGCTCGGCGTCGACCCCACCAGCCCCGACCTGCACCTGGGCCACGCCGTGCCGCTGCGCAAGATGCGTCAGTTCCAGGACCTGGGCCACAACGTTACCCTCATCATCGGCAACGGCACCGCGCTGATCGGCGACCCCTCGGGCAAGAACTCCACGCGTCCGCAGCTTTCGCAGGAGCAGATCGAGGCCAATGCCGAGACCTACGTGAGCCAGGCCATGAAGATCCTGGATCCCGAGAAGACCACCATCGTGCACAACGGCGACTGGATCCTTTCGATGGATCTGGCCGGTCTGCTGCAGGTGTGCTCCAAGTTCACCGTCGCCCGCATTCTTGAGCGCGATGACTTTACCAAGCGCTACCAGTCTCAGACGCCGATCGCCCTGCATGAGTTCCTGTATCCCGTGATGCAGGCTTTCGACTCCGTGCAGATCAAGGCCGACGTGGAGATGGGCGGCACCGATCAGCTCTTCAACCTGCTCGCCGGCCGTGAGCTCATGGAGAAGATGGGCATGGAGCCCCAGATCGCGCTCACCATGCCGCTGCTCGAGGGCACCGACGGCGTGCGCAAGATGTCCAAGTCCTATGGTAACTACATCGGCCTGACCGACGCTCCCAAGGACATGTTCGGCAAGACCATGTCCATCCCCGACGAGATGATCGGCAAGTACTATCGTCTGGCCAGCTCGCTCACCCCTGCCGAGGTCGACAAGATCGACGCCGCCCTGGCCGATGGCTCCGCCGACCCCTACGAGCTCAAGCGCGCTCTGGGCCGCGACCTGTGCGACACCTACCACGGTGCCGGCGCCGGCGACGAGGCTCAGGCCGAGTTCGACCGCGTGTTCAAGGAGGGCCAGCTCGCCGACTTCCCCGAGAAGCATGCCGAGCTGACTGTCAATGACGAGGGCCAGATTTACCTCGCCGGCCTGCTCAAGGACCTGGGTCTTTCGGCCAGCGCCGGCCAGGCCCGCCGCGATATCGACGGCGGCGGCGTCAAAATCAACGGCAAGGCCGTGGCTCCCAAGAGCTATAACATCGATCCCAGCGCCCTCAAACTGGGTGACACCCTCTCCGTGGGCAAGCGCAAGGGCTTTAAGTTGGTTTAGTTACGCGGTTTTACCAAACCGCGTAACGACTCGACGCTGCGCGGGCCGCATTTGGACAATCTGACGTTCAACTTCAAGGGCGCGACCAGAAGGTCAGCGCCCTTTC
>NZ_JBCPDH010000019.1:0-42306 GCF_040915545.1 Collinsella aerofaciens
AAGCCGTTCCAGGGATTAGTTCTCCTTCCGGTAAGGGCCCAGGTAGACTACCTGGTCGATAGACGGCAGGTGCAAGGCTGGCGACAGCCTCAGCCGAGCCGCACTAATCGCCCGAGCTCTTCCGGAACCGCACCTCGCGGCCCGCGGGACCCAGCGCTCACGCGCGGTCCGGGCACGAGGATGCCCCCGAGTCAGTTCCCTTTCCTATACGCCATGCGGCCCCCAGGGCACGTGTATGCGATACCGGACACCGTAACGGTGGGCGCCGCCCACCGGTCAGCGGCCAGAGCATGGGGGGCACGCCCGGTCCCGTTCCGAACCCGGAAGCTAAGCCCCATCGCGCCGAGAGTACTGCGGGGTCAGCCCGTGGGAGGCCAGGGCGCCGCTGACCGGTGGACGGCACCGAGCCGTCATCCGAAACTGGAGAAGGGGGAGGCCTCGCGGCCTCCCCCTTTTTACGTTATATACACGTTGTACTTTGAGACCTAGTTCCCCCGTATGCGCTCTTACTGTTTGGCTGTATTTTGAGTCCTTCTAGTGTATTTGAGCGATAATTACTCGCATTGGCGTTAGGGAGGGCTTGATGTTTACCGTATTTGTCTTGGGCAATATTGCTTCGGGTAAGTCGACTGCCTGCCGCTATTTCGAATCTCGTGGCGCTATGCTAATCGATCTGGATGAGCTTGCAAAATCGCTGTATGTTCCGGGCTCTGATATCGTCAATGCTCTCGCGGATGAATTCGGTTGGGACATTTTGGATGAGGATGGCGGCATTCGCCGCAACATCCTCGCTTCTCGAGCTTTTGCTTCTCCTGATTCGGTCGCACGGCTCAATGGCATTGTGCATCCCGTTCTGATTGAACAGCTTTCGCTTAGGATTCTCGATCCGGTTTGTTGTACGGTTTCATCTCCTCGTTATCGCTTTGCAGTGGTCGAGGTTTCTGCTCCGACTGGTTTTGAGGATGCATTTGGCTTGGCTGATGAAATTTTGGTCATCAGCGCCCCTTTGTCAGTTCGTCGCGAGCGCGCTATTCAACGTGGCATGGAGCCATCTGATTTCGATGCCCGTTCTGCTTGCCAGCCCGAAGAGTCTGCGCTGTGCAATCTCGCTACAACTGTGATTGACAATGCGGCAGACGATAACTCGCTCTTTGAACAACTGGACGCATGGCTTTCGCGCCATGGGTTCGGGGATGTAGTGGATAAGGAGGAGGCCGATGCCTAAGACACGTTTCCTTACGTGGTATCGCCTTATACCGCTGGCTGCCGTTTTTGCCTTCGGCCTCATCTCATTCGTTTACTCGTATGCTCCTGCCGCTTTCTTTAAGCCGCTGTATCCGATTGACTACGAGGCGTATGTAAAGCAATCCAGTATTTCGCATAATCTGGATCCGTATCTGGTGTGCGCTGTCATTAAGTCTGAATCGAATTGGGATCCCGAGGCCGAGTCGAATCAGGGTGCTCAGGGATTGATGCAGCTGATGCCCGAGACTGCCCAGGATATGATCGCCAAGGGCCTTGTCGACGGTGGCGAGTATTCGGCCGACAACCTTAACGATCCGGCTACGAATATCGAGTTTGGCTGTGCGTATCTCTCGTATCTTCTAGCGTATTTTAACGGGTCGACTGACAGTGCCATTGCCGCCTATAACGCCGGCATGGGCAATGTCGACGGATGGGCGCAGCAGAGTACGTCGCTTCATAATGCAATCACCTTTCCCGAGACGCAGGCGTATCTGATTCGTGTCAATAATGCCTGGGTTCGCTACAAGACCCTCTATCCCGATCGGTTCGTATAGGACTATGCCTGCCGCCTGCGTATACTGCAGATATATGAGTTAGGAGTATCCATGGCGGAATTTGAAGTAGAACGCGTTGGTGGTGAACTTAAGCGCTTTGGCGTTGAAGGCTCTGACGTGCCGTTTAAGGTCGTGTCTCCCTATGAGCCTGCCGGTTCCCAGCCTAAGGCCATTGAGTCGCTTGTTCAGGGCGTGAGGGACGGAGACCGCTATCAGGTTTTGTTGGGCGTGACTGGTTCGGGCAAGACCTTCACGATGGCAAAGACTATTGAGGCCCTGGGAAAGCCGACGCTGGTCATGGCTCCGAATAAAACGCTCGCCGCTCAGCTTGCGAGCGAGCTCAAAGAGTTCTTTCCCAACAACGCTGTGGTCTACTTCGTCTCGTACTACGACTACTATCAGCCCGAGGCGTATGTGCCGCAAAGCGATACATATATCGAGAAAGACTCCTCGATTAACGAAGAGGTTGAGATGCTGCGACATCAGGCGACCGCATCGCTGCTCTCTCGACGCGATGTGATCGTTGTCGCATCGGTCTCGTGTATCTATGGCATTGGCTCTCCTGAGGACTATGCGGGTCTGGCTCCAAACGTCGACAAGAAGGTGCCGCTCGAGCGCGATGACTTTATCCATGCACTTATCGACATTCAATATGATCGCAATGACTATGACCTTGCACGCGGCACGTTCCGCGTGCGCGGCGATGTTGTCGACGTGTATCCGCCTTATGCCGAGCATCCGTTGCGGTTTGAGTTCTTTGGCGACGAGGTCGAGCTGATTGCCGAGATCGATGAGGTCACCGGTGAAATGCTGCGTGAGTACGAGGCCATCCCCGTATGGCCGGCATCGCACTACGTGACCGAGAAGCCGAAGGTCAAGGCGGCTCTGAAATCGATCAGCGAAGAGTGCGAGAAGCGCGTGGCGGAGCTCAAGGCGACCGACAAGTTGCTCGAGGCGCAGCGTCTGCAGCAGCGCACCGATTATGATCTTGAGATGCTCGAGACGATGGGCTTTTGCAACGGCATCGAGAACTACTCGCGTCATCTGGACGGTCGCAAGCCGGGTGAGCCGCCGTTTACCCTAATCGATTACTTTCCCAAGGATATGCTCTGCATCATCGATGAGAGCCATGTGACGGTGCCGCAGATTCGCGGCATGCACGAAGGTGACCGCTCGCGTAAGGTGACGCTGGTGGAACACGGTTTTCGCCTGCCCTCGGCGCTCGATAACCGCCCGCTTCGTTTCGATGAGTTTGAGGCAAGGATACCCCAGTTTATCTATGTTTCGGCCACGCCGGGCGATTACGAGCTGCGGGTGAGCCAAAACGACGTGGAGCAGATTATTCGTCCGACCGGTCTGCTCGATCCCAAGATCGATGTGCGTCCGGTTCGCGGTCAGATTGACGATCTTGAGGACGAGATTCGCGAGCGCGTTGCCCGCAAGGAGCGCGTGCTGGTGACCACGTTGACCAAGCGCATGGCCGAGGACCTGACCGACCATCTGCTTGATGCGGGCATTAAGGTCAATTACATGCATTCTGATACGGCGACAATGGACCGTGTCGAGATCCTGCGAACGCTGCGCGAGGGCAAGATCGATGTTCTCGTTGGCATCAACCTGCTTCGCGAGGGCTTGGATCTTCCCGAGGTCTCACTGGTGGCAATTCTCGATGCCGATAAGGAAGGCTTCTTGCGCAACCGCCGTTCGCTGATTCAGACGATTGGCCGTGCGGCCCGTAACGCCGATGGCGAAGTCATCATGTATGCAGACGTTGTGACCGATTCGATGAAAGAGGCCATCGAGGAGACGCAGCGCCGTCGCGAGATTCAGATGGCATATAACGAAGAGCATGGCATTGTGCCCAAGACAGTGCGCAAGGCCATCAACGACATCTCAAGTTTTATTGCCGAGGCCGAAAAAACCGTGGGTTCCAAGGGGCGCTCGAAGGGCGACTCCCTTGGCCATGGCGCATTCTATACGCCCGATGAGTCGGGCGAGGGCGGCGTGCCGGAAACGGTGGCACCCGAGCAGACACTTGCGGAGCAGTTGGAAGAACTGCCGCATGACGAGCTTGTGCGGATCGTCGAAACCATGGAAGAGGATATGCGCAACGCTTCTGCCGCCATGGACTTTGAGGAGGCGGCGCGCCTGCGCGATGCCGTCGTTCAGATTCGGGCGATGCTCGAGGGCGCGTCTGAGGACGAGACGATCGAGCGCTTACGTTCGCAGGCCCGCAAGGGTTCCACGTTCGCATCGGGCAGAAAACGCCAGGGTGCACGGTTTAAGAAATAGCGAACAGGCCCCGAGTTCCCTGTGGAGCTCGGGGCCTGTGTCTTTTGCGCGCTGGAATTCGTGCGCTAGAGGTCTGCGATCAGGGCTTCGGCACAACGGATGCCGTCGGTGGCCGCGCTCATGATGCCGCCAGCATATCCAGCTCCCTCACCACAAGGGTAGAGGCCCGGGGTCGACACGGCATGGCACGTTCGGTCTCGGGTGACAGTGACAGGTGAGCTCGAACGAGTCTCCACGCCGGTAAGAACGGCATCGGGACGGTCGTAGCCTCGTAGCTTTTTTCCGAGTAGGGGAAGTCCCAGGCGGAGCGACTCGACGATATGCTGCGGCAGGGCTTCGTCAATTGCCGTCCAGGTCACACCGAGCGGATAGGTGGGCTTTACCTTTCCGGGCGCCTTGCTGGCGCGTCCTGCGAGGAAATCTCCGACGAGTTGTGCCGGTGCGTTCCAGTTGGAACCGCCCAGGCGATAGGCGGCCGCCTCGCAGGCACGCTGGAGCTCGATGCCGGCGAGCGGGTCATCGTTGGGAAGGTCCTCAGGCGTGACGTTAACGAGCAAGGCGGCATTTGCGTTGCGTCCGTCGCGGGCATTGAGGCTAGCGCCGTTGACGCACAGGTGGCCCTGCTCGGAAGAGGCGGCGACAACCTGTCCGCCGGGGCACATGCAAAACGAGAACACGCTGCGGCCGTTGGGAAGATGGGCGACGAGCTTGTAGGGGGCTGCTCCGAGGGCAGGATGTCCCGCCAAGGCTCCATATTGGGCTCGGTCGATGTCGCGCTGCGGATGCTCGATGCGAACGCCCATGGCAAAGGTCTTTTGTGCGAGGGCCACGTTGTGGTCCTTAAGGAGCTCAAAAATATCGCGAGCAGAATGCCCGCAGGCGAGGATGAGGTGCTTTGTCTCGATTGGCTCGCAAGCGGCGTCTTGGGACGATTGGACATCAATACCGGTAATGGCGCCAGACGCGTCGATGTGAATGTCGACGAGCTTTGTTCGATAACGGACGACACCTCCGAGCTGCTCGATGCGCTGGGATATAGCGGTGACAACCGTGGGAAGGATGTCGGAGCCAATGTGCGGCTTGGCATCCCACAGAATATCGCGGGGCGCGCCCGCCTCGACGAAGGTTTCGAGGATAAGGCGATGGGCGGGATTTTTGGTTCCCGTATTGAGCTTGCCGTCCGAGAAGGTCCCCGCGCCGCCTAGGCCAAACTGGATATTGCTCTCGGGGTCGAGAATGCGCTCCTTTAGAAAGAGATCGATCGCATGCGAGCGGCGAAATGCTGGGTCGCCGCGCTCGATAAGCAAGGGCTTAAGACCTGCTTTGGCGAGCGTGAGCGCAGCGAAAAGGCCGGCGCATCCGGCGCCGACAACGACAGGGCGTTCTTGAGGTGCGTCGGAGACGGGGGAGGGGAATGAAGGCTCATCGTCTTCTATCGCGCGTACGCGCGAGCGGTCACGCTCGGCAACGCTGTCGACCGCTTCTCGCTCGAGGTGGGGACTAGTCAGCTCAACACGAAAGCTCAGGATAAAATGGACGTCTCGTTTTTTGCGAGCGTCGATTGACTTGCGGTGGAGTTCGATGGACTTGATCTCGGAGTCCTTGCAACGTAGGATGCGCTTGGCGACTCGCTTGCCAACAATGAGGCAGGCATTTTCATCGCCGGCTTCATCGAGCGACGCGTTGACTTGGGTGATTTCGATCATCGAGGTCTCCTTAGAGGCAAGAAAGAGGCCGTCCGGTATTCCAGACGGCCCGAATGCGTTTTTGATTATAGACTGCGCGGCTACAAGCTGCTTGCAGCGCGAATGCCCGAGAGCCAGGCCCACGCAAGGTTAAAGCCTCCGCAATCGGCGTCGATGTCGAGTGCTTCGCCGCAGACGTAAAGCGGGGCGTCGACAACGCAGCGCGCGCGTAGACTGGGTGTTGAGATGCTCTCGACAGATACGCCACCACGCGTGACTTGCGCCGAGCGCTCCTCGGCTGTTCCCTCGACGAGCAACTTAAAGTGCTTGAGAATCGAGACCAGGTGGATGACATCGTTGGAGCCTGGATGGCACTGCTCGAACGCCGTACAGACGACGCGGGAGAGTTGCGGGGCGAGCATGCCGTCGAGCCAACGGGGATCGCGGGGCGAAAAGCCGCCGAGCAGCTTAACGCGCCGGTTGAGCATATCGAGCAACTCGTCTTTAGAGAGGTCGGGGAAAACGTCGAGCAGGATCGTATCGCCGCGCTGGATACGACGGGAGAGGTTGAAGACAGCGACGCCCGAGATGCCGAAGGTTCGAAACAGTACTTCACCGTCTTCGTGCCAGAGCTCACTATGGTTACGGGTGAGCGTCAAGCGGGCGCGGACGCGCAGACCATCCAACGTCTTGAGTGCTGCCCGATCGCCGACGACCGTTGCCGATACGGGGCAGAGGATGGGGCGCAGCGAAGTGAGGGGGAGGCGAAACGTATCGGCGATACCGGTGGGGTTGCCGCCCGTGGCGATAATTACGGCATGCGCCTGCAGGGCCTCGTTCTTGCGAGGGACATCGGCGAGTGCCTTCCGAAGCGAGCGGAGCTCCGATTTTCGGTCGTCGTGCTTTTTTGCCTTGAGCGCCCGCGCAGGACGGTCTATTTGGAGTGCCCAGCCTTCGGAAACTTTGTGCGCCGAGGCAACGTTGGCTCCGCAGATTAAGGTGATACCTAGGCGGTCGCAAACGTTGAGAAGCGCGTCGCGCACCGATTCTGCGCGAAGGGAGCGCGGGTACAGCCGGCCTTCCTCGGAGGTTGTCATGATGCCCAGCGAGGAGAAGAAACCCATAAGCTCTTGTTCGGGTTGGGGGCCCATGACGGATTCGACGAATGCGGGGTGGTTATACCGCTGAGGATCAATCGATTCGTTGGAGAGGTTGCAGCGGCCGTTACCGGTCGCAAGGAGCTTAAGGCCACAGGCGACATCGCGCTCAACGATGCAGACGCTTTTGCCAGCGCGTGCGGCCGTAATGGCAGCGGCGAGGCCTGAAGCCCCGCCGCCGATTACCAGGACGTCATAGAAGGCGCTCGCGTTCACTTAGGCCTCGTCGGTCTCGTGCGGGGTAATGGCCTCGACGGCAGAGACTGCCTTGGGCAACATGTCATCGGGCAGCGCGGTCTCGACCTCGCCCTTATCGCAGGCCTCGGCGAGTGCCGGATTAATGGGAAGCTGGCCCAAGATGTCAAGGTTATAGCGATCTGCGACCTCGGGGAGCTTGCTCTTGCCAAAGACCTCAATCTTCTTGCCGCAGTCGGGGCACTCAATATAGCTCATGTTCTCGACAATGCCCAGAATGGGGACGTTCATCTTCTCGGCCATGTTGACCGCCTTGGCGACGATCATCGAGACCAGATCCTGCGGGCTCGTGACGATGACGATGCCGTCGACGGGCAGTGACTGGAAGACGGTGAGAGCGACGTCGCCTGTTCCCGGAGGCATGTCGACCAACAGGTAGTCGATGGGGCCCCACGAGGTCTCGCTCCAGAACTGCCTAATGGCGCCTGCGATGACCGGACCGCGCCAAAGGACGGGGTCGGTCTCGTTTTGGAGCAGCAGGTTGGAGCTCATGACCTTGACGCCGTGCTCGGAGATTTCGGGCAGCATAAGGTTGCCAAGGGCATGGACGTGGCGTCCACTCATACCGAACATCTTGGGGATAGAGGGACCGGTAATGTCGGCATCGAGGACGCCGACCTTGTGGCCGTGACGGGCAAGCTCGGTGGCGATGGCACCGGTGACAAACGACTTGCCGACACCGCCCTTGCCGGAAAGCACGGCGATGACGCGTTTGACCTCGGACAGCGTGTTCTCCTCAAATTGCGACGGCGACGTTTGTCCGCCGGCGGCCTGTGCGTGCTCGCAACCCATGTATGACTCCTTTGTATATGTTGGGGCCGGGGCCCCGTGGTGTGACACGAGCGTCATTGTACCCTCGTTTGCGAGCGGGAGTCATTTGCGATGCATTTGGGCCGAGCGTGCTTGCAATACGATGGGTCCAAGCGAATGGGCGGGCTTACTGAACTTTGCTGGCGAACTCGAGGTATTGCATGCGCTGCAGCTTGTCGATCGTCGAGGCGTATGGGCTGTCTTCAGATTCCAAGTCGTAGCGCAGCCCGTCGGCACCAAGGTAGCCGGCGACATTGATGGTGGGCACATCTGACCTTGTTGCAAGCAGAGCCTTTTGATAGTCGGTGAGCGGGGCGCCGATCTTATTAAGGGTAATGGCTGCAATCTCGTTTGCCCCGACGGTGTCGTAGACGTTGAGCTCGGTATTGCCGGCGATTTCATAGTTAGCCCAGACGAAATATGTCGACTGATAGATACGGAAAGCGTGGCTTGCCGTATCTTCCTGAGGGTACAGCTCGTCGTTGAGAGTCGTTGCGGCGCTCGGCTGATGGTCGCCAAAAAAGACAAGGACAACCGGTCTGCCGATATTGCGGAGCTCGTTGATAAAGTACTCGAGGTCCCGGTCGGATGCGTTGATGCAGGTAAGATAGGTGTTGAGCGCGCTATTGGCACCCTCGCTGGCTCCCTCGACCCAATAGTTTGTCAGCTCCTCGGCGGGAACGGTGCCATAGTCGTAGCCGCCGTGATTTTGCATCGTGACGTCAAAGATGAACTGTGGGGCTTCGTCGGTTCTAAGCAGGTCGAGTATCTTGTCGTAGGTGGCGTAGTCGCATACGCCGGCATGGTAACAGGGCGCACCTTCGAAATTGCCGATTGAAAGAAAGTCTCCAAAGCCCAGCTGCTGATAGATTTTATCTCGATGGTAGTTGACGGGGTTTTGCGGGTGCATAGCCGTAACGGTATACCCAAGCTCTTTAAGGTCCTTTGCCAGGCTGTTGACGCCATTCATCTGATACAGCTGATAGGGGATTTTGCCCAATCCGACAAAGGCCGTTGTCGCTCCGGTTAAAAATTCGAATTCGGAGTTCGCCGTTCCGCCACCGGCGACCGAAGCGAGCATGGTGCCGCGAACAAGTGTGTCGGGAAGCGAGTTGTAGAATGCGGGGCCGGTGTACCCGGCCGCCTGGAGCTGCTCAAAGCACGAAAGGTCGCTAAAACTCTCGTTCATGACGGCAACAATCGTCGGCTTGATTTCATTGAACTGGGCAACGGCCGCCGCGCGCTGCTCGCTCGAGCCATACGTGCTGTCGTAGGTGGCGGCGAGCTCCTGCTCGATGCTCTGCGCCTCATCGGGCGTATAGTCTTCGGGTTTCTCAATGGGCAACTCGTTGACCATTTCGGTGAACGAAGTGATAAAACCCTGAGACGCATACGTGGTGATGGGCTGCCAACGGTCAAATCCAAAATTCAGCGCCTGCTCCAAGTCGATGCTGGAAAAGCCCGAGAGCCCCACAACGGTCACTAGCAGAAAAGCGCAGAGGTTGGCGGCGATTGCGGGGAAGACATGGGTGGGCGTACGGAGCTTTCTCGGTCGGATAAGCGAAAGAAGCCCCAGGGAAATCTCCAGCAGGGCGAGAGAGGTTACGATTCCGGCGGTAAAGGTAAACTCGTATCCCTCGCTCACCTCCATTGCGGTGCCAAGGGCCAAGATATCGCTTGGCAGGATGGCCTCGCCTTTAAACGTTATGACGAAGTGCTCGGCAATGCCAAGGATGCAACAGGCGACGGGCACGAGGGCCATGACGCCTCCATGACGCTGTCCCAGCAAATAAAGGGAGAGCAGAACCGTCGCGAGCAGCCCGACGGAAAACCCGAATGAGTTGGCGGGAATGCGATAGAACGTTTCGTTACAGGCAATTTCGAGTGAAACGAACGAGAGCGCTGAAACAGCGGCGATGACAAGGATGTCACGGCAAATACAGGCAACCGTTCCCGTCGCAAGATCGGTTTGGTCGATAAGTCCCGAAACCAAGGGTTCGACAAGAAGTATGACGGCGGCAGCACCGAGCGCCGAATAAGAAAGGACCCATAGGGAACTGTCCTCATTTACGAGCAATTGATTCGTAATCCATGCAGCTACCACGCCGAGCGGGATGAGGAGCGTCGCGCACCAAAAGACGCGGGCAATGGGCGGCTTTTCATTGTGTTTGATTGAAAAATACACGCGCACGACGACGGTGGCCACGATAAGGACGGCGATGAATATGGGCAGATTGGCCATGTCGCTCGAAGTGATTTCAAGGGGGATATCTTCGGTCATGGACGTTCCTCTGTTACAGCAAATTAAGTTCAGTATTAGGTTACTGTAACCTTTCCACGGCATTTCGAGAAACGAAGCACCCGATACGCAAAGCTAAAGGTCTGCGAATCTTGTATTACGAACATCTGTGCGCGTCGAGTGCGCTAAACTCATCGGCAGTATGATTCGATGCAATAGGAGGCAAGGAGCTTCCATGTCTGATTCTTCTATCGTTATTCGCGGCGCTCGTGAGCACAACCTCCGTGATATCGATGTTTCCATTCCGCGTGACCAACTCGTGGTCATTACCGGTCTTTCTGGCTCGGGCAAGAGCTCGCTGGCATTTGACACTATCTATGCCGAGGGCCAGCGTCGATACGTCGAGAGCCTTTCGAGCTATGCGCGCCAGTTCTTGGGCCAGATGGACAAACCCGACTTGGATTCAATCGACGGCCTTTCGCCGGCGGTGTCGATCGACCAAAAGACGACGTCTAAAAACCCTCGCTCGACGGTTGGCACCGTAACCGAGATTTATGACTATCTGCGCCTGCTGTTCGCCCGTGTGGGCACCCCGCACTGTCCCGAATGCGGCCGCGTCATTGAGCGCCAGACGACCGACCAGGTTGCCGACAAGGTCTTGGCGGCGGGGGAGGGCCGCCGCGCGTTTGTGCTGGCACCGGTGGTGCGCGGGCGAAAAGGCGAGTTCACCAAACTGTTTGAGGACCTTCGTGCCGAGGGCTTTAGCCGCGTGCGTGTCGACGGTGAAGTGCGCTCGCTCGACGATCCGATCGATCTGGACAAGAAGTTCAAGCACGATATCGAGGTCGTGGTCGATCGCATCGTGATCCGTGAGAACTCTCTGGGCCGTATCGCCGAGTCTGTTGAGCAGGCGACCGCGCTGGCTCACGGCAATGTAAACGTGTACATGCTGCCCAATCGTGATGCTCCCGAGGGGACCGAGGGCGAGCTGCTGGAGTATTCGTTGGCCTTGGCGTGCCCGGAGCATGGTCACTCCATTGACGATCTTCAGCCGCGTGATTTTTCGTTCAACGCTCCCTATGGCGCATGTCCTGAGTGCGACGGCCTGGGCTTTAAGAAAACCGTTGATGCCGAGGCGCTGATCGAGGACCCCTCGAAGTCCATTGCCGACGGAGTCTTTGGTAGCCTGTTTGGCAATTCGAACTACTATCCGCAGATTTTTGCTGCGGTCTGCAAACACATTAAGGTGAGCACCGATACGCCGTGGGAGGACTTGCCCCCTCGCGTGCGTCGTGCATTCTTGGATGGCCTGGGCGATACGAAGATCTCGGTCGACTACCAAAAGCTCGACGGACGTCGCAGCCAGTGGGATACCAAGTTTTCGGGCGTTCGCAACATCCTGTACGAACGCTATACCGAGACGACGAACGAGAACACCAAGGCGCGCTTGGAGAAGTACATTCGCGAGGAACCGTGCTCGAGCTGCCACGGCGCTCGTTTGCGCCCTGAGATGCTCGCCGTCACCGTGGGCGGCAAGTCCATTTACGAGGTTTGTTGCCTGTCGTGCCGTGAGTCGCTCGAGTTTTTTGAGGGCCTGGAGCTCACCGAGCGCCAACAGTTTATCGGCGGGCGCATCGTCAAGGAAATCCTGGAGCGCTTGCGTTTTCTGGTCGATGTTGGACTCGACTATCTGACGCTCGATCGTGCCTCGGCGACGCTTTCCGGTGGCGAGGCGCAGCGTATTCGCCTGGCAACGCAGATCGGCGCGGGTCTCATGGGCGTGCTCTATATTCTGGACGAGCCCTCGATCGGTCTTCATCAGCGTGACAACGAGCGCTTGATTAAGACGCTCGAGCGCCTGCGCGATATCGGCAATACCGTTATCGTCGTCGAACACGACGAGGATACAATCCGTGCCGCCGATTACGTGATCGACATGGGGCCCGGCGCCGGCGTCAACGGCGGACACGTAGTCGCGGCGGGAACGCCTGCCGATATCATGGCGTGTCCTGAGTCGATGACGGGCGCTTATCTGACCGGCAAACGAATGATCCGGGTGCCTGATGAACGGCGCAAGCCCGGTCGCGGCTGCCTTAAAATTACGGGCGCTCGAGCCAACAACCTCAAAAACGTTACTGCCAAGATCGAGTTTGGTACGCTTACGGTTGTTACCGGCGTGTCGGGATCGGGCAAGAGCTCCCTGGTTACCGATACCATTGCGCCTGCCCTTACGAATGCCATTCACCGTTCGACGCGCCCTGTGGGTCCATATAAGAAAATCGAGGGCATCGAGTGTATCGATAAGGTTATCGATATTGACCAGTCGCCGATTGGCCGCACGCCGCGTTCCAACCCTGCTACCTATATCGGCCTGTGGGATGATCTTCGCGCGCTGTTTGCGAGTACGCCGGAGTCGAAGGCGCGCGGCTACTCGCCGGGTCGTTTCTCCTTTAATGTGAGTGGCGGGCGCTGTGAAGCGTGCAAGGGCGACGGACAGATCAAGATCGAGATGCACTTCCTTCCCGATATCTACGTTCCCTGCGAAGTTTGCGGCGGTAAACGCTACAACCGCGAGACACTCGAGGTCACCTACCGTGGCAAGACCATCTCGGACGTACTTGACATGAGCGTGGCCGAGGCACTGGCTTTCTTTGGGAATATCCCGCAGATTAAGCGCAAGCTTCAGACGCTGTACGATGTAGGCTTGGGCTACGTGAGCCTGGGCCAGCCCGCCACGACGCTTTCGGGTGGCGAGGCGCAGCGTGTGAAACTCGCCAAGGAGCTTCATCGACGCCAGACGGGCAAGACGTTCTATATTTTGGACGAGCCGACGACCGGCCTTCATTTTGAGGACGTCCGCCAGCTGCTCGATGTGCTGCAGCGCTTGGTCGATGCGGGCAACACGGTGCTGGTGATTGAACACAACCTTGATGTCATCAAGGTTGCCGATCGTCTGATCGATATGGGTCCCGAGGGCGGTAACGGCGGCGGAACCGTTGTGGTTTCGGGCACACCGGAGCAGGTTGCGGACTGTCCGCAGAGTTATACGGGCAAGTTTTTGGCGCCGTTGCTCAGGCGTGACCGGGAGCGTCAGGCTCAACTTGATGCTCAATAAATAGGCGATTCAGTTTATGGGCGCCATCGACTCCTTGTGATTCGATGGCGCTTGCTGTGTCGAAGTGACGTATGCAGCCGAATTGGACATATACTTAATCTTTACGTCCGAATGCGAGGGAAAGGATATGTCATGGCAAAGGCTGTAAAGACGCCAAAAACCAATGCGATGCGCGAGCTGGAAAGCGCCGGCATTTCCTATGTTCTACATACGTACGAAGACGATGGTGATGAGTCGGTGGGCCTGGGGGTCGCGATTTCGGAGCAGCTTGGCGAGGAGCCCGGTCAAGGATTTAAGACTTTGGTCTGCGTGACACCGTCCAACGACTATGTCGTGTGCTGCATCCCTGTTGCCGACGAGCTCGATCTAAAGTCCGCCGCGCGTGCCGCGGGGGAGAAGTCCTTGGCCATGATGCATGTGAAGGATTTGCTTGCGGCGACTGGCTACGTTCGCGGCGGCTGCAGCCCGGTCGGTATGAAAAAACGCTACCGGACGCTCATTGATGAGACATGCGTCATTTGGGATACCATTTTTATTTCGGGAGGCAAGCGTGGTTATCAGCTCGAGCTTGCACCCGATGATTTAATTGCATTTTGCGGGGCGACGGTTGCCGCGATTACGAGAGAGGACTGAGCGATGCCGCAGGAAGAATTGAAGCGCGGAGCTCATTTTGCAAAAGAATCTGCGCCTCAGACACCCTCATCCGAAGCTTCTTCGTCGCGAGATGACACTGACGACATGGGCTCGTCGGACTACTCCACGGTTGGTCGTTCTGCCGGGCTTATGACCATCCTGACTATCGTGTCTCGCGTCACCGGTTTTATCCGCACGTGGGCAATGGCGGCCGCTATCGGCATGTCGCTGCTCTCGTCCTCCTATCAGGTCGCCAACAACCTGCCCAATATGCTCTACGAACTCGTGATGGGCGGCATGCTCGTGACGGCGTTTTTGCCCGTGTACATGGGCGTGAGGCGTGAGCAGGGTCGCGAGGCCTCGAACGAGTACGTGGGCAACCTGCTCGGCATTCTGCTTTTAGTGCTGGGTGGCATTTCGTTGCTGGGGACCGTGTTCGCCCCGGGCTTTATCTGGACGCAATCGTTCCTTTCGGGTGACGGTGGCAGCATGGATACCGCTGCGTTCATGTTCCGTTTCTTTGCCATCCAGATTCTGTTTTATGGTTTGGGCTCGGTGTTCTCGGGCGTTCTCAACGCACACCGCGACTACTTCTGGTCGACGTTTGCCCCGGTCCTCAACAATGTGATCGTCATTGCGAGCTTTATGGGTTTTGCGCCCGTGTCCGCACAGTTTGGCGAACGTGCCGGCATCATCTTGATTGCGGCCGGTACGACCCTCGGTGTCTTTGTTCAGATGGCATGTCAGATTCCCGCGCTTGGCAAGCACGGCGTGCATCCCCATATCCATATCGACTTTAAGGACCCCGCGCTGCGCCAGACGATTGCGCTCGGTATCCCGACGCTGCTCGCCACGGTGTGCATGTTTGTCTCGACTTCTATCACCAACGCTGCCGCGCTGGTGGTCCAGCCCGAGACGGGTCCTTCCGTCATCGCCTATGCGCGCCTGTGGTACACGCTGCCCTACGCGCTGATTGCCGCCTCGCTTTCGACGGCGCTCTATACCGAGCTCTCTCATGACGCACAGGAGAAGGATTACGACAGCGTTCGCACGGGCATTTCGCGTGGCGTCGCCCAGATGCTGTTCTTCCTGATTCCGTTCGCACTGTACCTGATTGTCTTCGCACGTCCGCTCAATATGATCTACTGTGCTGGCAAGTTCGATGAATCCGGCGTGGCTCTGGTGTCCGAGTACCTTGTCTACCTGGCGCTCTCGCTGCCGCTCTACGGCGTGGTCGTGTTGATGCAGAAGAGCTTCTCTGCCTTGCTCGACATGAAGCCCTATAGCCGCTATTGCCTGTATTCCGCCATCGGCCAGGCCGGCTCGGTTCTGCTGTTTGGCGTTGTGCTGGGCTTCGGTATGCCGGCAATCGCGCTTTCGTATGTCGTCGACTACGTGATCTTGGTCGGCTGTTCGCTGTGGTGGCTGCGTCGTCGCCTGCGTGGCCTTCAGGTCAAATCTATCCTACATGGCGGTTTCTTTGGCCTTTTGCTCGGTGGCCTAGGTGCTGCCGCAGGCGCCGGCGTCATGTGGGCGCTTGAACACTTTGTCGGGGCACTTGGCGGCTCGATTCTGATTACTCTTGGCTACGTTTGCGTTGCGGGTGTCGCCTCGCTTGTTGTTACCTTTGGCCTTGCCGTCGTCCTTAAGATGCCCGAGGTCTCGGCGCTGCTTCGTCGCAAGTAGGTGCGCGTGGCCGGTCACGACAACATACCAACGCTTGCCGAGCAGGTTTCGCGCGTTCCCACACAGCCCGGATGCTACCTTTGGAAGGATGCCAAGGGCGATGTCATCTACGTGGGCAAGGCGAAAAACCTGCGCGCCCGCATGCGTCAATACGTGACACTGCAGGATGAGCGTCAAAAGATCCCGCTGATGATGCAGCTGGTGGCGAGCTTTGACTACATCGTTGTCGAAACCGAGCATGAGGCGCTTGTACTCGAGCGCAACCTGATCGGCCAGTACCATCCGTACTTTAACGTCGACCTCAAGGATGACAAGAGCTACCCCTTTATCGCCATTACAAAGGGCGACCTGTATCCCGCGATCAAATACACGCGTGAGCGTCATAAGCCGGGAACGCGCTATTTTGGACCCTATACCGATAGCCGTGCGGCACGTGAGACGATAGATACGCTGCGCAAGGTTATCCCCATCTGCTCTGCATCCTGTGCGGAGTGGCGTCGTTGTCGCCGTACCATCGAGTCCCACAAGGGCGAGGAAGACATCGTCAATATGATTTGCGCACAAAACGGGCGTCCCTGCTTTGACTACCATGTCGGGCGCGGCCCGGGTGCGTGTGTCGGCGCGATTTCCCCGGCAGACTATGCCAAGAACGTCAAGCGTGTCGAGCGCTTTTTGTCGGGCCATCGCAAGGATGTCGTCGATGAGCTGACCTCCGAGATGACGGATGCCGCCGAGGCGCTCGACTTTGAGCGCGCGGCACGCGTCAAACGTCGTTTGGAGGTCATCAGGGGTCTGGACGATCGTCAGCAAGTCGTTTTTCCCTCCAGTGTCGATATCGATGTCATCGGGTTCTATCGCGAGGAGACCATCTCCGCCGCTTGCGTCTTCGTCGTTCGCGAGGGCCGAACAGTTCGCACCTGCGAGTTCATTCTCGACAAGGGTCTTGATGTTGACGAGGAAGAGCTCCAGTCGGGCTTTCTTAAGCGCTATTACGACGAGACGGCTGATATTCCAGCTGAGGTCAACCTTTCCGTCGAGCTTGAGGATGCGGAGGCGCTGGGGGAGTGGCTTGCGGGCAAGCGTGAGCGTTCCTGCCATCTCCATAGGCCGCAGCGTGGCGAAAAGCACCGTCTGCTCGATATGGCATCCAAAAATGCGCGCCATGCCCTCATGCGCTACATGATGCGAACGGGGTACGCTGACGACCGCACCAATCAAGCGCTCCTGGAGCTCGAAAGTGCGTTGGCGCTGCCATCGCCGCCGTTGCGTATCGAGTGCTTCGATATCTCTACACTGCATGGCACCTTTACGGTCGCCTCGATGGTGGTGTTTACCAACGGGCGCGCCGACAAGAGCCAGTACCGTCGTTTTAAAATTCAGGCCGAATTGGACGAGGCAAACGACTTCGTGTCGATGTCCGAGGTTTTGGGACGACGCTATGCTCCCGAGCGCATGGCCGACGAGCGCTTTGGCTCGCGCCCCGATTTGCTCGTTGTCGATGGCGGTAAGCCGCAATTGACCGCTGCGATCAAGCAACTTGAGGCTCTTGGGCTCGATATACCAGTTTGTGGCTTGGCGAAGGCCGACGAGGAAGTTTTTGTGCCTTGGGACGAGACTCCTGTCGTGCTGCCGACCGGGTCTGCTTCGCTCTATCTAATTAAACAGGTACGCGATGAGTCCCACCGATTTGCCATCACGTTCCACCGTGAGTTGCGCGATAAAGCCATGACGGTTTCGGTACTCGATGACGTTCCAGGCGTGGGACCCACCAGAAAACGTGCCCTTATGCGCCATTTTGGCTCGATGAAGCGTTTGCGCGCGGCGAGCGAGCAAGAGATCGCGGAAGTTCGCGGCATACCTGCCGATGTTGCCAAGGCGGTCCACGAGGCGCTCGTTGCATGGAATGCCGAGCGCGCCGAGGCGGCGGCTGGCCATTCCGATAGCTAAACACGAGCCTAAACAACTGATATACATGATTGCGCGATTTTCAACCATTTATTTCGCCATGATTGCCTGCTGGTTTCGGGTTTTATTAACGCTAAAACGTTTGACTAACCCAAGCGAAAACCCTGCTATCCTGCGGGTTGACGAAGACTGATATCTCACCTCGCCGATACATACTGTCTGGCGAATCATTTGTCAATGAATTCGGTGAACGGTAGTAAATACCGTTCAAGCGTATGTATGTATCGGTCGCCGAGCGCGGCACCTCAGTTGGGTTCGTCGGTAGGTAAGGTATATATCGTCCGCAAGTTGCGCGGGGGCACGTCTAGGTGCTCCCGAGTAAGATTCTCTATTGATAGGAGAAGACATGGCCATCATCAACAAGGGTATGTCCAGGCGTTCGTTCCTCGGCCTCACCGGCAGCGTCGCTGCTGTCGCCGGCCTTGGTCTCACTGGCTGCGGTGGCAGCTCTAGCGACGAGGGTTCCGCTTCCGGCTCCACCGATTCCGCCAACCGTGGCGGCGGCGTGATCACCGCTGGTTCCGCTTACGCTCCGTCCAGCTTCGATCCCGCCAGCACCGGCTCCGCTGTGGGCCTGGGTGCTAACTGGCACGTCGTCGAGGGCCTCTACGGCATCGATTACCACGACTACAGCACCTTCAACGAGCTCGCCACCGACGATCCCAAGTCTGTGGACGACACCACTTTCGAGGTCACCATCCGCAAGGGCGCCAAGTTCTCCGATGGCACCGAGGTCACCGCTGACGATGTCGTTGCCTCCTACACCGCTTGCGCCGCTTCCGCTACCTATGCTCCGTTCTTCCAGCCCTTCGAGTCCATCGAGGCCAAGGACGCCAGCACCGTGACGGTCAAGACTAAGGTCCCCAACTTCTCCCTGCTCAAGGATCGTCTGGCCATCGTCCGCGTTACCCCGGCCACCCAGACCGAGGAGGATCGCGCCAAGCAGCCGATCGGTTCCGGCCCCTGGATGTACGACTCTATCTCCGATACCGAGATCACCTTGGTTCCCAACCCCGAGTACAACGGTGAGTATGCTGCCGAGGATAAGAAGATCCAGTACAGCATCCTGACCGACCCCACCGCTCGCGTTACCGCTCAGCAGGAGGGCTCCACGCTCGTTATGGAGCTCGTTACCGCTGACGCCGTCGACCAGCTCGAGAGCGCCGGCTGCAAGATCGATAACGTTCAGGGTTTCGGCACCCGCTTCATCATGTTCAACGTCGCCAAGGAGCCTTGGAACAACGTCAAGGTCCGTCAGGCTGTCATGTATGCGCTCGACACCGAGAAGATGGTCAGCAACACCTTCGCCGGCCTTGCCACCGCTGCCAGCTGCTACCTGCCCAAGAGCTTCACCAACTATCATGAGGCTTCCACGGTGTACAAGACCGACGCCAAGAAGGCTAAGAAGCTCATCGAGGAGTCTGGTATCACCCCGGGTGCCATCACCCTGCGCACCACCGACAACGAGCAGATTAAGGGCATGGCCGCCCAGGTCAAGAACGACCTCGATGCTCTCGGCTTCGATGTGACCATCCAGACCGATACCTCGCCGGCTACCTACGCTGCCATCGACGGCGGCGAGGCCTACGATATCCTTCTTGCCCCTGGCGATCCTTCCTGCTTCGGCGCCGACCCCGACCTGCTGCTCAACTGGTGGTACGGCGACAACGTCTGGATGCAGACCCGTTGCCCGTGGAAGGAGTCCGCTGAGTGGCAGAAGCTCCACGGTCTCATGGACGAGGCTCTTGCCGCTGAGGGCGACGAGCAGCAGAAGAAGTGGAACGAGTGCTTCGACATCATTGCCGACAACGCCGTTCTGTACCCTGTTGTTCACGTCAAGACCGTCTCCGCTTTCTGGGACGATCCGTCTACTGCGCCCAACGGCGAGGCCCTCGATGGCTTCAAGGGCATCGGCACGACGAGCATGTCCTTCAGGGGCGTTGCGACCGTCAAGGCGTAAGACTCGCTTGAGTCTGTATGCAGGATGTCGGCCGTTGGGACCGTATCCTCATAGTTGAAACAAAGACCCGGGCGGCAACGATGTCGCTCGGGTCTTGTAATGAGTATCCGTACTCATATACCAGTTGGTCCTACCGACAAAAGAAAGGGGAGAGAACGTGAACAACTTGCTACGTTTGATTGGAAGGCGTCTTGTGGCGCTGCCGATCATGGCATTGGGCGTCACCGTCCTGGTGTTCTTCCTTATGTCGTTCTCCAAGACCGACCCCGCCTACACGGCGTTGGGTGACGGTGCCTCGCCCGAGGCGGTTGCCGAGTACCATGAGAAGTATGGTCTGGACGACCCCTGGCCCGTGCGCTACGTGCGCTATATGGGCGATCTGATCCATGGCGACATGGGCACCTATGGTGCTGCTCGCAACTCCGTTGCCAAGCGCATCTCCACGGCCCTGCCCGTCACGATGCAGCTGACCTTTATCGGTCTTGCTATCGGTGCGGTCGTTTCGTTTTTGCTCGGCGTCATCGCGGCACTGTATCGCGACAAATGGCCGGACCAAGTGATCCGCGTCTTTTCCATCGCCGGCTTGGCAACCCCGTCGTTCTGGCTTGCCGTTCTGTTGATCCTGCTGTTCTCTTCCTATCTTAAGGTGCTCCCGGCATCGGGTGCTCTGCCTCACTTCACCACGAATCCGGTTGGCTATCTGGGACGTATGATCATGCCCGCTATCGCCTTGGCATTTCCGCTGACGGGCCAGATGACTCGTATCGTGCGTACCGCCATGGTCGAGGAGCTCGACAAGGATTATGTCCGTATGGCTCGCGGCGCCGGCGTTCCCGAGAAGGTCGTCGTCGGCATCAACGTTCTTCGCAATGCGCTGATCACCCCGGTCACCACCCTCGGTCTTAAGATCGGTTACCTCATGGGCGGCGCCGTCGTCATCGAGGTTATCTTCAACCTCCCCGGCATGGGCACCGCGATTCTGCAGGGCGTTCAGGGCAACGAGGCGAACCTGGTTCAGGGCGTCGTCATCGTCGTTGCTCTTGCCTTCATCATCATCAACATCGTGGTTGACATGCTCTACCTGCTCATCAACCCGCGCATCAGGACGGTGTAGATTATGGTAAAGATTCGAGAGAAGCAAACCGAGCAGCTCGAGAAGGCTGCCTCCAAGGGGCTCAAGCTCGGTGGCTGGAAGAAGATGACGCTGTCTTCTAAGATTGCCGCCGTCGTGCTGGTGCTGGTCGCCCTGACTGCGATTCTGGCGCCCCTTCTTGCCCCCTATAGCCCGGTCGAGATCTTTACGGCTCGCCAGGCTCCCGGCAACGGATTTATCTTCGGTACCGACGATAAGGGTCGCGACATTCTGTCGCGTATGCTCTACGGTGGTCGTTACTCGCTGATTATCGGCTTTGGCGCCACTGCCATGGCTCTGGTCTGCGGCTCGGTCGTGGGCGCCCTTGCAGCGGTTTCGCGCAAGGCCGTCTCCGAGACGATCATGCGTATCTTGGACATCATCATGTCCATCCCGGGCATCGCCCTCGCGGCCGTCTTCGTCTCCATCCTGGGCAACTCCGTGCCGTCGATCATCTTCGCCATCGGCTTTATGTACACTCCGCAGATTGCCCGTATCGTGCGCGCCAATATCGTGTCCGAGTACGGCGAGGACTATGTCCGCGCGGTCATCGTTTCCGGCGCCAAGGCTCCGTGGATTTTGATCAAGCATGTTCTGCGTAACTGCATCGCTCCGATCATGGTCTTCACCGTTACCCTGGTCGCCGACGCCATCATCTTCGAGGCCTCGCTGACCTTCATCGGCGCTGGTATCCAGGAGCCCACCGCTACCTGGGGCAACATCCTCGCCGACGCCCGCGGCGGCGTGCTCGCCGGTCGTTGGTGGCAGGCGCTGTTCCCGGGCCTGGCCATCATGATCACCTGCCTGGCGCTCAACATCCTCTCCGAGGGCATTACCGACGCCATGGCCGCTGCTCCCTCCGCCGCCCTGGATCCTACCGATTCCTCCAAGCGTCGCGAGGCCGATCTGCTGGTCTCCGACCCCGTTCGCGCCTACAAGGAGCAGGCCCAGTCCCTCTCCGCTCGCCTTGGCGCCCTGCGCGATGTCGAGCTCAAGCGTGACGATCGCCACGTGCCCGACGAGTCCGTTGAGCCGATTCTCTCGGTCCGTGACTTCTGCATTCAGTTTGAGCATCACGGTGATATCAACGTTGTCGACCATGTCAACTTTGACGTCCGTCCTGGTCAGACCATGGGCCTGGTGGGCGAGTCCGGTTGCGGTAAGTCCATCACCACGCTGGCCATCATGGGCCTGACCGATGAGGACGAGCACCTTTCCGGCGAGGTCCTCTGGGAGGGCCGTGACCTGCTCAAGATGAGCAAGAAGGAGTGGTTCGGCCTGCGTGGTACCGATATCGCTATGGTCTATCAGGATGCCCTGTCCTCGCTCAACCCCTCCATGCTCATCTCTGCCCAGATGAAGCAGCTCACCAAGCGCGGCGGAACCCGCAGCGCCGAGGAGCTCCTGGAGCTCGTCGGCCTCGATCCCAAGCGCACGCTCGAGAGCTATCCACACGAGCTTTCCGGCGGCCAGCGTCAGCGTGTCCTGATCGCTATGGCCCTTACCCGCGACCCCAAGCTGGTCATCTGCGACGAGCCCACGACCGCTCTGGACGTTACCGTCCAGAAGCAGGTCATCAAGCTGCTCAACGATCTTCAGGCCAAGCTCGGCTTTGCCATGATCTTCGTTTCGCATGACCTGGCTCTGGTCGCCGAGGTCGCCCATAACATCACGGTTATGTACGCTGGCCAGGTTATCGAGCAGGCGCCCACCAAGGAGCTGCTCACTAACCCGATCCACGAGTACACCCGCGGTCTTCTGGGTTCCGTTCTGTCCATCGAGAGCGGTTCGGGCCGCCTGCACCAGGTGCCCGGCGCCGTTCCGAGCCCGCGCGATTTCCCCAAGGGCGATCGCTTCGCGCCCCGCTCGAGCCACCCGCGTATTGGCCTGGACACCCGTCCGGTCTTCAAGCGCGTGCCCGGCACCGAGCACTTCTATTCCGAGCTCCCCGACGAGGTGCTCAAGGCAAATGGTTTGACCCCTCACGCGGAGGTGATGTAGATGAGCGAGACCGCAGTAAACGGCGTCGAGCCGA
The DNA here is from genome assembly GCF_040915545.1 of Collinsella aerofaciens. Lineage (GTDB taxonomy): Bacteria > Actinomycetota > Coriobacteriia > Coriobacteriales > Coriobacteriaceae > Collinsella > Collinsella aerofaciens_BE. The sequence goes on from NZ_JBCPDH010000019.1 coordinate 22,764, forward strand.
TCATCTTCCTTGATGACGTCCACGTCACCTTTAGGACCCGTACCGGCTCGATTCTGCACCCCAACCTGGTTCACGCCGTCCAGGGTGTAACGATTAAGCTCATGCCCGGTCAGACGATTGGCATCGTCGGCGAGTCCGGTTGCGGTAAGTCCACCACCGCTAACGTCATGTGCGGCCTGCAGGCCCCCACGAGCGGCAAGGTCTACTTTAAGGGCAAGGACGTTACCAAACGTACCGCCGAGGACCGTCGCCACATGGGTCGCGTCATCTCGGTCGTGTTCCAGAACCCGGCCACGGCGCTCAACCCCCGCATGGTCGTTCGCGAGCAGCTGCTCGACCCCATGCGCGTCCACAACCTGGGTACCGAGGCCGAGCAGGAGAAGCGCGTCAAGGAACTCTTGGAGCTCACCGGTCTGCCCAGCTCCGCTGCCGAGGTTCTTCCCGGCCAGCTTTCGGGCGGCCAGCGTCAGCGCGTCGCAATTGCCCGTGCTCTGTCGCTGAACCCCGATGCCATCATCGCCGACGAGCCCACCTCGGCTCTGGACGTTTCGGTCCGCGCGCAGATTCTGAACCTGCTGACCGACCTTAAGAAGGAGCTCGGCCTGGCCATGGTGTTCATCAGCCATGACATCCAGACGGTCCGCTATATCTCTGACGACATCATCGTTATGAATGGCGGCAAGATCGTCGAGCAGGGCGAGGCCAAGCAGGTCTTCCAGCACCCCCAGGACCCCTACACCAAGATGCTGCTCGGCGCTGCGCCGTCGCTGCTGCATCCCAAGCTCGGCGAGTAGCCTCGCTTTCCCTCCCGTGCGCCCGGCCCCCTTGCCGGGCGCACCTCCGTTGCGATTTCGAAAGGTTGGGTTCACGAGCCATGCCAAGTGCTCAGGAGCTACAACATCAATTTGGTGAATATCGAGGCGCCATGCCCCGTCCATCAGATTTCGATCTCTTTTGGAAGGATCGCATGGCCGAGGCCGACGCTGTCGGGCTTGACTACGCGATCGAGACGGCATCGGTCACCGATGCCGCGACCTGCCAGCTTTTCGACCTCTGGTATACCGGTATGTGTGGCGCTCGCCTGCATGCCAAGTACCTTAAACCCGTCTCGGACGAGCCCGTGCCATTGGTACTTCAGTTCCATGGGTATCCGGGTGCAAGCCGCAGCTGGTTTGAGCAGGCGTCGTTTGCGGGCATGGGCATGGCACTCATCGCCCTCGACTGCCCCGGCCAAGGAGGTCCCTCCGAGGACATTGGTGGATTTGAGGGCACAACGGTTGCCGGGCATATCGTCGCCGGTATCGACGGCGACCCGGCCAACCTCTACTATGTCCGCTTGCACCAAGATATTCGCATCCTGTGCCGTATCGTTCGCGAGCTCGAGGGCATCGATCTTGCCCGTGTGTTTGTGAACGGCGCGTCGCAGGGCGGCGGTTTGGGCATTGCGACCTGTGCACTTAACAGCGAGCTTATCAATCGCGCCGCCATCCTCTATCCCTTCCTGTCAGATTTCCGCCTGGTCTGGGATTTGGATGCCGACGACATTGCCTACGAGGGCCTGCGCTATTGGTCTCGCTGGTTTGACGAGGACTCGACTCGTATTGACGAAGCCTATGCCAAGCTGGCGTACTTCGATTCCAAGAACTTTGCCCCTATGGTCAAATGCCCCGTGCTGTTTGGCACCGGCACAGCCGATATCGTCTGTCCGCCAGCGACGCAGTTTGCGGTCTATAACAATCTGACCTGCGAAAAGCGTCATGAGTTCTTTGAAGGCTTTGGCCACGAGGAGATTCAGGATTTTGACGATCTGATCATTCCGTTTTTCTGCAAGGGAGGGGAGACTCATGTCTAAGTGCGAGAGCAATGTTGACGAGCTGATTGTCCCCGGACTCGTGGGAATTCCTGGAACGGTTTCGTCAAGGCTCGCAGAATATCGGGACTGGCGCGGTGATGTCCAAGCAGATGTTTCTGATTTAGAGACATGCGCTTCGAATCTTAAGATTAAAGGCCTGGCCATTACGGCGATTGACTTTGTTAACCCCTGCGCCCGTTACTCGGAGGTGTCCTTTGAGCGCGGTGACGATGCGATTCACGCTCGTTTGATCGAGCCTGTCGGTCGTGCCCGAGTATCTGAGCGCGTGCCGTTGTGCCTGATGTTCCACGACATCGATCGGCCTGTGCGCGGCTGGCATCACATGACGAGATTTGCCGCCATGGGGTATGCCGTCCTCGCGCTGGATGACGATGTTGCTGGTGCGGACGACCTGCAGCGGGAGATTTCTTCGCCCGCTTTTGTCGAGCGCGTCCGTTGGGGTTGCGCGCTGGCGAAGGTGGCGCGCAATCTTGATGGCATGGACCCCGACCGCATCTTTGCATGGGGCGAGGGTCTTGGCGGCGGAGTCGCGCTGGCGGTTTCTGCTCTGGACGAGCGGGGCCTCGCCTGCACGGCGGTTGCCAATCCGCTTCCTGGCGGCCTCGAGGCGCTGTCGTCTCGGGTGCGCGGATCGGTGCTCATGGGCACATCGCTTATGGATACCGTGAGCGATCCCAAGGATCAGTTTGCCGTATTCAACGGTCTTGAGTGTGACCGGAGGCATATCATCTATGCAAAATACGCTCACGAGCGCATTAATGCGTTCGAAAACGAAGTCGTCGACTTTTTTAACCAAACGTTCTACTCGTGTTCTTTGGCCTAGACGGCCTGGACACTGCCAACAAGAGTGGGTGGCATAGGGTCGCCCGCCAGACAGCTAAGGAGATTCTTGTGGCAACTCAGAAATTCACCGGCGTTATCCCTCCCGTCGTTGTTCCCGATACCGAAGATCACCAGCTCGACGTTGCCTCCTTTGAGCGCAGCATCAACCGCATGATCGACGCCGGCGTCGATGGCCTGTTCTTCTTGGGATCCTCGGGCGAGGTCGTCTTCTCCACCGACGAGCGCCGTCGCCAGATTATCGCCGAGGCCGTTCGTATCGTCGACCACCGTGTGCCTGTTCTGGTCGGCATCATCGATACCGAGACCGAGCGCATGATCGAGCACGGCAAGGTCGCCCAGGAGCTGGGCGCCGATGCTCTCGTCGCCACCTGCCCGTTCTATGCCCTGCAGGGCATGACCGAGGTCGAGGAGCACTTCCGCATCCTGCACGAGGAGCTCGACCTGCCCATCTTTGCCTATGACATTCCCGTCTGCGTTCACACCAAGCTCCCCTGGAAGCTCCTTGCCAAGCTCGGCGCCGAGGGCGTTCTGGCCGGCGTCAAGGATTCCTCGGGTGATGACATCTCGTTCCGCTACCTCGTTCAGGAGAACGAAAAGAACGGCCATCCGATGAGCATTCTCACCGGCCACGAGGTTGTTGTCGACGGCGCCTACCTCGGTGGCGCCGACGGTTCCGTCCCGGGTCTCGCCAACGTTGAGCCCGAGGGCTACGTGCGTCAGTGGAAGGCCGCTCAGGCTGGTGACTGGGCTACCGTCAAGGCCGAGCAGGATCGCCTCAATGAGATTTCGCACATCTGGGATGTCACCTCGGGCGTCCAGGGCTATGCCGGTGGCGTCGGCGCCTTCAAGACCGCTATGAACCTCATGGGTATCTTCGACAGCCCGACCATGCCGCGCCCGGTGAAGGCCATGACCGGCGAGAACGTCGAGGCGATTAAGAAGGTCCTCCAGGACAACGGTCTCCTGTAAAGCTTCCCCGGGCACCCGACCTCGCCGTTCAACCGTGCGGCCATGACCCATTAGATCAATGGTCACACGGTTTCTTGGCGATCTCGGGCACCTGGAAAACCTTTTCCGCGCTGTGACGGCTAGCCTGACGGCGCATTTCCTGTAGTTGTTTTTTATCTCCTAAGGAGAGCGACATGGAGAACAAGTACGTCTGCTCTGTCGATATCGGCGGAACTAAGATCGCGACTGCCATCATGGAGTACCCGGCTGACGGTAGTGTGCCCCATCCTGTTTTTGAGGCCGAGGTTCCCACCGAGGCCCAAGAGGGCGGCGAGGCCGTCTTCCAACGTATCGAGGCGTCCATCAAGGCTGCTCTCGAGGCGAATCCCGATGTCGAGGTCCTTGGCGTCGGTATCGGTGCCGCCGGCGTCGTCGATCCCAAGACGGGCGCCATCGCGTATGCCAACGAGATCATGCCCGGCTGGTCCGGTGTTCAGTTGGGGCCGCGCCTGCGCGAGGACCTCGGTCTTCCCGTTGCCGTTGTAGGCGACGTGCAGGCTCATGCTCTGGGCGAGGCCCACTGGGGCGTCGGCAAGGGCAAGTTCTCCGTCTTGTGTCTTGGCATCGGTACGGGCATCGGTGGCGCATATGTCGAGAACGGCCGCGTGATGCAGGGTTTCCATGGTGCTGCTGGCCATATGGGCCACATCGAGTGCTCGGCTGCCGCCGGTATTCCCTGCGCCTGCGGGCGTTCCGGCCATCTGGAGTCGGTTGCTTCGGGCACTTCCATTGGTCGTATGTACGATGAGCGCTTTGGTCGCGTCGACCCCAGCCGTCCTTCGGTCGGTCGCGATGTGAACGACCTGTGCCGTGCGGGCGACGCAAAGGCGACCGAGGTCATCCATGACGCCGGCTTTGCGCTGGGTGCCAGCTTGGGCTCGCTCGCTAACATCCTGGACCCTGAGGTCATCGTGCTTTCGGGTGGCGTGATTCACCAAGGTCCCGATTGGCGTTCACAGACGTGGAAGGATTCGGTACACGAGGGCTATGCCAGCCAGGCGCTCGATCCGCTTCAGGACACGCCGATCCTCATCGGTTCTCTGGAGGGCGATGCTCCGCTCATCGGTGCCGCTGAGCATCTTCTTGCCTCGTTGAAGTAAACGTATCTTCTGTAGGAGCCTCCCGAGACAACACGCCTCGGGAGGCTGTTCTGAGAAAGGTTACAGCCTTATGACCGTCGATCCTTTGATTCAATCCCTGAAGGGCAAGCTCGTCGTGAGCGTTCAGGCGTATATGGGCGAGCCGCTTCGTACGCCTGAGACCATGGCTCAAATGTCTCGCGCTTGCGAGCTCGGCGGCGCCGCCGCCATTCGCTGCCAGGGCCTTGCCGACATTGCCGCCATTAAGGGTCGCTGTGAGGTTCCTGTTATCGGCCTGTGGAAGGATGGGCACGAGGGCGTTTACATCACGCCGACGCTGCGCCACGCTCGCGCCTGCGTTGCTGCGGGTGCCGATATCGTGGCGATCGACGCCACCGATCGTCCGCGTCCCGATGGCAAGACCGTCGAAGATACTTTCCGTCCGCTGCACGAGGAGGGCGTGCTCCTGATGGCCGACTGTGCCACCATCGAGGATATTCGTCGTGCTGTCGACATGGGCTTCGACCTGGTGTCCACCACGCTGTCTCATGGTGTTGCCGCCATCGACTGCACCATGGCCGATGGCCCCGATCTGCCGCTCCTGCGTCAGGCGACCGAGGAATTCCCCGGCCTTCCCATCATTTGCGAGGGTCGCGTGCATACGCCCGAGGAGGCTCGCGCCGCGATCGATGCTGGCGCCTGGGCCGTTGTCGTCGGCACCGCCATCACGCACCCCACGAGTATTACGAGTTGGTTCAAGGCTGCGCTTGAGGCGTAAGACAGGCCTCGTATCCGCTCGGGGCGGTATACTCAATATAGGCAATTGACCGCGCGGGATCCGGGTTGCTGGGTCCCGCGCTTGTTTTCGGGAGGCAACACATGCAAAAGGGAGATGCCATGGATGCGGCGGAGCGCTCGGAGCGCATCCCCGATATCGTCATCATCACCGGAATGTCCGGATCAGGCCGCACACAGGCCATGCACGTGTTCGAGGACATGGGCTATTTTTGCATCGATAACCTGCCTCCGCGTCTCATCGCCCAGCTTGCCGAGCTCGTCGGCATCAATACGGGCGTGGGCAGGCATCTCGCCGTCACCTGCGATTTGCGTAGCCAGGGACTGTTTGACGAGTTGCTCGATGCGGTCGCCGCTCTCGAAGAGCGCGAGATGAGCTGCGACATCGTGTTCCTGGAGGCTTCTGACGAGGTGCTGATTCGTCGCTACAGCGAAAATCGCCGCCGTCATCCCATTGCCAAGCCGGGGGAGACTACGGCCGATGCCATTCAGCGCGAGCGCCTTCAGCTGCAGGGCGTGCGCGACCGAGCCGATATGATTATCGACACGAGCCGTCTGCGCACCTCTGCGCTGCGCAACAAGCTGCGTATGGCATTTTCCGAGCTGTCCGACCAGCAGCTTATGGATGTCCACGTGTTCTCGTTTGGCTTTAAGCACGGCATGCCCGTCGAAGCGGATATTATGATCGACGTCCGCTTCCTGCCCAATCCGTTCTACGATCCCGAGATGCGCACGATGACCGGTCTCGATAAAAAGGTCTCCGATTTTGTTCTGGACCATCCCAAGACGCAGGAGTTTTGGAAGGCTTGGACACAGCTGCTCGATACGGTCATGCCCGGTTATATCGCGGAGGGTAAGCCGCAGCTTTCTATCGCCATCGGCTGCACGGGCGGCCAGCACCGCAGCGTTGCCATTGCCGAGGCCACGGCCCGTTACCTGGAAGGCGCTCAGTATCATGTGAGCATCTCCCACCGCGACCTGTCGCGCGCCAACACGAAGGCATAGGCCTGCATGTCGTTTACCGCTGAGGTGCGCGACGAGCTTGCGCGCTGCGAACCCGAATGTGAATACTGCGACTTGTCGACGCTTGCCGCCCTCACGCGCGTGAGCGGTACGCTCTCGCTTACCGGCTCTGGGCGGTATCGTTTGACGGTTGCGACTGAGACGGGAGCCGTCGCGCGCACGATGATCACGCTGACGCATCGTATCCTTAAGCTCAAAACGGAGTTCACCGTCCGTAAATCTGTATTGCATAAGGTTCGAAACTACCTCATCACCTTGCCTGATCAGCCAGACCTGGATAAGGCCTTGGTTCTGCTGGGTATCCTCGAACGTAGGGGAGGACTTGTCGCCGGCGTACCCCGACATATCGTTGCCCGTCCTTGCTGTAGACTTGCCTATATCCGCGGCGCGCTCATCGCGGGCGGCTTCGTGGCCGATCCACGCGGCGATTTTCATTTGGAGATTGCTGTGCAGGGCGAGCAATATGCCAAGGGGCTTTGCGATCTGTTGGAGCAGATTGGGGTCCATGCTCGTGTTAATGCACGGCGGGGGTCATATGCCGTGTACATTAAGAGCGCCGAGGAAATCGAGCATCTATTAAAGCTGATTGGCGCCAAGCGCAGCGTTGCCGAGATTGAGGAGGCGCGCGCGGTCAAGTTGGTTAAGAACGATGTGAACCGTCGCGTGAACGCCGAGCTCGCCAACCAGACCAGAAGCGCCGGTGCCGCCCAACATCAGCTTGCGCTTATCGATGAGCTCGAGCAGCGTGGCCTTCGTGATGCGCTTCCGGATGCCTTGGCGGTCTTTTGCGACCTGCGCGAGCGCTATCCCGATCTGTCGCTGCGTGATTTGGGGGAGATGGCTGACCCTCCCTTGTCGAAGTCAGCCCTCTACCATCGTGTTTTACGGCTTGAAAAGCTCATTGAAGCAAACAGGTAGTTTGAAGTAACGACTTATATATGGATTTAGCTGCTATTTTAGTATTTAAAACGTTTTAACTTAAATTTGATTTTCAATTTCGAGCATTCTCGTGAAATTCAAGTCAAAAAAAAGGTATATTAGGCGAGTGGTTAGTTTGTGGGCCTCAACGGCGGGCGCTGTAGCTCGCGGGGGCCTTACGAAAGGAGACACAATGGCAGTAAAGGTTGCTATTAACGGCTTCGGTCGCATCGGTCGTCTGGCTTTCCGTCAGATGTTCGGTCATGAGGGCTCCGAGATCGTCGCTATCAACGACCTCACCTCTCCCGATATGCTCGCTTACCTGCTGAAGTACGACTCCACGCAGGGCAACTACGCTCGCGATCACGAGGTCGTTGCTGGCGAGGATTCCATCACCGTTGACGGCAAGGAGATCAAGATCTACAAGGAGGCCGACGCTAACAACCTGCCTTGGGGCGACCTTGACGTCGACGTCGTTCTCGAGTGCACCGGCTTCTACACCAGCAAGGCTAAGGCTCAGGCCCACATCAACGCTGGCGCCAAGAAGGTCGTCATCTCCGCTCCGGCCGGCAGCGATCTGCCCACCATCGTGTACAACGTCAACCATGAGACGCTGACCGCTGAGGACAACATCATCTCCGCTGCTTCCTGCACCACCAACTGCCTCGCCCCGATGGCCAAGGGTCTGAACGACTTCGCTCCCATCGTGTCCGGCATCATGACCACCATCCACGCCTTCACCGGCGACCAGATGCCGCTCGACGGCCCGCAGCGCAAGGGCAACTTCCGTCGCTCCCGCGCCTGCTCCGAGAACATCGTCCCGAACACCACGGGCGCTGCCAAGGCCATCGGCCTGGTTCTCCCCGAGCTCAACGGCAAGCTCATCGGTGCCGCCCAGCGCGTCCCGACGCCGACCGGCTCGCTGACCAACCTCTACGCCGTCGTTGACAAGAAGGTCACCGTCGACGAGGTCAACGCTGCCATGAAGGCCTACGCCGAGACCATCCCCGAGACCTTCGCCTACAACGAGGACCAGATCGTCTCCCGCGACATCGTCGGCGAGACCCACGGCTCCATCTTCGACGCCACTCAGACCATGTGCTCTGACCTCGGCAACGGCCAGACCCTCGTTCAGGTCACCTCTTGGTACGACAACGAGAACTCCTACACCTCTCAGATGGTCCGCACCATCAAGTACTTCGAGAAGTTCGTTGCTTAATTTAGCTTTTAGCGAATAGCTCGTTGAGCGTCTAAAGAAGGGCGCGGCCTTATAGGGCTTACACCCTAGGGTCGCGCCCTTTTTATAAGAAATCGTCTGCCGTAATGGGAGGCAGACACGTACGAAAGGTAGAAGCAAACATGGCCTTTACCAAGAAGACCGTCCGCGACATCGATGTCGACGGAAAGCGCGTTCTCGTCCGCGTTGACTTTAACGTGCCTATCAAGGATGGCGTCGTTGGCGACACCACCCGTATCAAGGCTGCCCTGCCCACCATCAACTACCTCGTTGAGCACAACGCTCGCGTCATCCTCATGAGCCACCTCGGCCGTCCCGAGGGCACCGGCTTCCAGCCCGAGCTGTCCCTCGAGCCCGTCGCCAAGAAGCTCGCTGAGCTCTCTGGTCTCGACGTTGCCTTTGTCGCTGACACCTACGGCGAGAAGGCTGCTGAGGCTGTCGCCGCCGTCGAGCCGGGTAAGGTCCTCGTTCTCGAGAACGTCCGTTTTGACAAGCGTGAGAAGAAGAACGATCCCGAGATCGCCAAGAAGCTCGCTTCCTATGGTGACGTCTTCGTTCTCGATGCCTTCGGCACCGCTCACCGCGCCCAGGGTTCCGTCGTGGGCCCCGCCGCTTACCTGCCTGCCGTCGCCGGCTTCTTGCTCGAGAAGGAGGTCGACACGCTGACCGGCATCTTCGCCGAGCCCGAGCGCCCCTTCGTCGCCATCGTCGGCGGTTCCAAGGTTTCCTCCAAGATCGGCGTTCTCGATCACCTCATCGACTCCGCTGACACCCTGATCATCGGTGGCGGCATGGCCTACACCTTCTTCCTGGCTCAGGGCCTGTCCGTTGGTCAGTCCCTCAAGGAAGAGGACTGGGTCGAGCGCGCCGGCGAGATGCTCAAGAAGGCCGAGGAGAAGGGTGTCAAGATCCTACTCCCCATCGACAACCGTGTTGCCGATCACTTTGGCGAGGACGCTGTCCCCGAGGTTGTTGCTTCCGACGCTATCCCCGACGATCGTGAGGGTATGGACATCGGTCCCAAGACCGAGGAGCTCTATGCCGAGGCTGTCAAGGGCGCCAAGACCGTGTTCTGGAACGGCCCCATGGGCGTCTTCGAGTTTGACAACTTTGCTCACGGCACCCAGGCTATCGCCGAGGCTCTCGCCGAGGCTGACTGCACCTCGATCATCGGCGGTGGTGACTCTGTCGCAGCTGTCAACAAGTTCAACCTGGCCGACAAGATGAGCTGGATCTCCACCGGTGGTGGCGCTTCCATGGAGCTCGTCGAGGGTAAGGCCCTGCCCGGAGTGGAGGCGCTTCTCGATGCCTAATCGCACCCTTCTTATCGCTGGTAACTGGAAGATGAACAACGACGTCGCCGAGGCCGCCAAGCTCGCCGACGAGCTGGCTCAGGCTCTGCCCGAGGTTCCGGCTGGCGTCGAGGTGCTCGTCTGCCCTCCGACCATCGACATCACCACGGTTCATGACCGCATTCAGGCTGCCCCCATCGCCCTCGGTGCACAGAACGTGTACTGGGAGGCCAAGGGTGCCTTCACGGGTGAGTCCTCTTGCGACATGCTCAAGTCCGCTGGCTGCACCTACTGCATCATCGGTCACTCCGAGCGTCGCGACTACTTCCACGAGACCGACGAGGACCAGAACAAGAAGGCCAAGGCTCTCGTTGCCGCCGGCCTTGTTCCCGTCTTCTGCTGCGGCGAGTCCCTTGAGGTCCGCGAGGCCGGCACCTATGTCGAGCACGTCGTGAACCAGGTCAAGGCTGGCCTTGCTGGTCTTGAGATCACCTGCCCCAAGCAGGTCGTCGTCGCCTATGAGCCCATCTGGGCCATCGGCACCGGCAAGACCGCTACCGCCGAGGATGCTCAGGAGGTCTGCAGCGCTATCCGTGAGACCCTCAAGGAGATGTTCGGCGAGGAGCTCGCCAACGGCATCCGCGTTCTCTACGGTGGTTCCGCCAAGCCCGGTAACATCGCCGAGCTCGTCGCCAAGCCCGACGTTGACGGCGCCCTCGTGGGCGGCGCTTCGCTCAAGGCTGCCGACTTCGCCTCTATGGTCGTCAAGGCAGGCGAGTAGGACATATGGCACAACGTCATCTTCCTGCACTCCTGATTATCATGGACGGCTGCGGCCTGGCTCCGGCTGATGGCGAGAACGCCGTCGCCGCTGCCAAGACGCCCTTCCTTGATGGCCTGTACGAGAAGTATCCTCACACCACGCTCGGTGCTTCGGGCGAGGACGTGGGCCTTCCCGACGGCCAGATGGGCAACTCCGAGGTGGGTCACCTCAACATCGGTGCCGGTCGCATCGTGTTCCAGGAGCTTTCGCGCATCAACAATGCCATCAAGGACGGCTCCATCGCCAAGAACGAGGTTTTCGTCAAGGCCATGGACGATGTCAAGGCTGACGGCAAGACTCTCCACCTCATGGGCCTTATGAGCCCTGGCGGCGTTCACTCCCACATGAACCACGTCGAGGCTCTGGTCAAGATGGCTGCCGAGCACGGTGTCAAGACCGTTCGCGTCCACGCCTTCATGGATGGCCGCGACGTTGACCCGCAGTCCGGTGCCGGCTACATGAGTGAGTTCTGCGCCTTCCTGGCTAAGATCTCCGAGGAGACCGGTTGCGACGCTCGCGTTGCCACCGTCTCGGGCCGTTATTGGGCCATGGACCGCGATAATCGTTGGGAGCGCATCCAGCGCGCCTACGACGTCATGGTCAACGCGTCCGATGCTGATACCGACCCCGTTGCCGGTATCAAGGCCTACTACGAGAAGGACCCGCGCGGCGACGAGTTCGTCGAGCCCTTCGCTGCCCACAACGAGGGCATTCACGAGGGCGACGCGGCCATCTTCTTCAACTTCCGTCCCGACCGCGCTCGTCAGATGACCCGCGTGTTCACGGACAAGGAGTTCGACGGCTTTGAGCGCGAGCAGATCAAGCTTTCGCACTTTGTGACGATGACCGAGTACGATCCGACGTTTGACGTCGAGGTCGCCTTCCCCAAGACGTTCCCCGAGAACGTCCTGGCCGACGTTATCGCCGCCAACGGCCTGAAGCAGCTGCACACCGCCGAGACCGAGAAGTACGCCCACGTGACGTTCTTCCTCAACGGCGGCATCGAGGAGCCCAAGGAGGGCGAGGAGCGCGTGCTCGTCGCTTCCCCCAAGGTCTCTACCTACGATCTGCAGCCTGAGATGAGCGCTCCCGAGGTTACCGAGAAGCTCGTCGCTGCCATCAACGAGGATCGCGCTGATTTCTACATCGTGAACTTCGCAAACTGCGACATGGTTGGTCACACCGGTGTCTTCGACGCCGCCGTTAAGGCCGTCGAGGCTGTTGACGATGCCCTGTCCAAGGTTGTCCCGGCGATTCTCGCCAAGGGCGGCTTTGCGCTGATTACCGCCGACCACGGCAACGCCGATCACATGTTTGACGTTGCTTCTGACGGTTCCAAGCATCCGTTCACGGCTCACACCACCAACCGTGTGCCGTTCATCATCGTTGATGAGAAGGCGCAGCTCACCGGTATCGAGGACGGTCGTCTTTCCGATATCGCTCCGACCATGCTCACCATGGCTGGTATTGAGCCTTCCGCCGAGATGACGGGTCGCGTGCTCGCCACCGAGGCCTAAGAGAAAACTCCAAGCGTTTTCTTGCAGGGGGTTGCCCATATTCGGGCAACCCCCTTTTTGGTATTTCTGCCATTTCCGCACCGTCCCCGAGTGGCAGGTAGGGGAGAGCGGGGGATTGTGGTACAGTACTGGAGTTTGAATTGTTCTATTAAGGAGCTTATCTATGGGTCCGTTCCAGATTCTTCTGTTTGTCGTTTGGGCTGTTTCTGCCGTGGCGCTGACGATTCTCGTCCTGATGCATTCCGGTAAGGGTACCGGCGTTTCGGATATGATCGCTAGCTCGCTGTATAACTCCAGCTCTGCCACAGGTGTTATGGAGCAGAACCTCGACCGCCTGACCGTCATCATGGGTGTCGTGTTTGCCGTGTGCGTCGTGCTGTGCATGTTCTTCTTCCCGCAGGGCATCGTGGGCTACTAATCACGAGCCGCATAAGTACTTGTAAAGGGTTCCGCAAGTGCGGGACCCTTTTTTGTTTACATATTCGTAACAGAGTCAAAAATATCACCACATACTGCGCCCAACTAAAGAAATTCTTGACCGTTAACCGGAATTAGCCCCAAATCGTGCATAATATGCGCTACTGTATTGCAAAACGTTGGCCTGTTGTGCATAACCAGCCATAGCAGCGGGCAGCGTTTTGATGGTTCGGATCGGATTGTCTCGACATGTGTCCGACTGAACATTTCTTTGTCCTATCTCATAAGGAGGATGGCATGGCTGATTCTATGTTCCACCAGCCCGTTATGGGTCGTCGCGCCTTTGTTGGCGGCACCCTTGCTGCGAGCTCCATGGCTTTTCTTGCCGCATGTGGCAAGAAGGGCGGCGACGCTTCCGGTTCTGAGTCCGGTTCGACGCTGAACTTCTACATCAACAACCCGGTCTGCATCGACCCCTACAACGTCCAGGAGGACCAGGGTACTCAGGTCGAGTATCAGCTCTTTGACGCTCTGACCTCTTACGACGCCGAGAAGGGCGAGATCGTTCCGCTGGCTTGCGAGTCCTTTGAGTCCAACGACGACGCCACCGAGTTTACCTTCAAGATCAAGAAGGCCAAGTTCCACAACGGTGACGACGTTACCTCTAAGTCCTTCAAGCTCGGTTGGGAGCGTCTGGTCAACACCAAGTCGGCCATCGCTACCGAGTATGGCCCTTCCGAGGTCTCCTATCACCTTTCCATGGTCGAGGGCTATGACGATCTGCTTGCCGGTAACGCCACCGAGCTCAGCGGTGTTACGTGCCCTGACGATGAGACCCTCGTCGTCAAGCTGTCTTCCGCTTACGCCGACTTCCCCTTCGTCGCCTCTCACCCGGCTCTGGCCCCGGTTCCCGAGTGCGCCGAGTCCGATGTCAAGAGCTTCTACCTTGCCCCGGTCGGTAACGGCCCGTTCATGATGGACGGCAAGTGGGAGGATGGCCAGGAGATCAACGTCAAGAAGTTCGACGATTACTATGGCGACAAGGCCAAGATCGATGGCATCCACTTCCAGGTCATCAAGGACATGGAGACCGCTTACAAGGAGTTCCAGGCCGGTAACCTCGATGTCTGCGACGTTCCCGTCGCTCAGATCGATGCCGCCAAGAAGGATCGCGGCGTGTCCAAGGACGGCTACACCATGGGTGACGGCGAGCGCATGCTGCTCGGCGCCGAGCCTTCCACCTACTACCTGACCTGCAACAACACGGCCGAGCCGTTCAACAACGCTGACCTGCGTAGGGGTATCTCCCTGGCCATTAACCGTGAGGCCATCTGCAAGACCATCTACAAGGGTACCCGTACCCCCGCCGACGGCATTGTTCCTCCGGGCATCGATGGCTACAAGGAGGGCGCATGGGAGTTCTGCGCCTACGACGTCGACAAGGCTAACGAGTACCTCGACAAGGTTGCTCCTGCCGGTGCCAACGGTGACCGTGGCATTAGTGTGACCCTTTCCTACAACCAGGACGGTGGCCACAAGGAGATCATGGAGTCCATCATCGGCGACCTCGCCAAGGTTGGCGTTACCGCTGTCTCCGATACCCCCGAGTGGTCTGCCCTGCTCGAGCAGTATCAGAACTTCAACTATCAGTTCGGTCGTCTGGGCTGGATTGCCGACTACCCGATCATGGACAACTTCCTGTATCCGCTGTTCCACTCCGACTCCCTCGGTGGCGACAACCGCTCTGGTTACAACAACCCCGAGTTCGACGCCAAGGTCGACGAGGCTCGCACTACGGTTGACGACAAGGAGCGCGTCGCTAAGATGCAGGAGGCCGATGCAATGGTCGCTGCCGACTGCCCGGTCATCCCGGTGATGTTCTACACGCACACCATCGCCGGCTCCGATCGCATCAAGCACCTCTATGTCGATCCGCAGAAGCACGCCGATCTGGGTACCGCTGAGCTCGCTTAAGAGTTTGCAGCTTCCGTGAGGGTCAAGTATTTACGTAGACCTCATGGGAAACATACAGTTCTCCCTAACCTGGGGTAAACTGGCTGATGGTAATTTTGGGATGCCGGTCTGGCGATCGGCATCCCATTTAGGTTAATCCCTAGATAGGGGAGTGGTATGGGTAAGTACATCGTTAAACGTGTGCTTCAGTTCATCCCGGTGTTTTTGGGCGTTACGCTGATTCTGTTCGCCCTCCAGAATATCGTGCCGGGAGATCCGATCAAGCTGATCGGTGGAGACAAGGCTCTGTCCCCCGAGGTGGAGCTTCAGCTTCGTGTTCGCTATCACCTGGTCCAGACGGACGAGGACGGCAACGCGATCCTTGACGAGAACGGCGACCCCGTTCAAACGTCGCTCGTGGACCGTTACTTGTATTACATGAACGGCCTGCTTCATGGCGATCTGGGCAATTCGTATCAGCGCAAGCTGCCGGTTACGGAAATTTTTGCCCAGAAGTATCCGTATACGGTCAAACTTGCCGCGTGCGCCATCGTGCTCGAGGCAATCATGGGTATCGGTGCGGGTATCATTTCGGCGGTAAAGCGTTATTCCTTCTGGGATATTTTGGTAACGCTCACCACGTCGATCCTCGTTGCGGTCCCGGCCTTCTGGCTCGGTATGTTGCTGCAGCTGTTCTTTGGCGTCATCCTCAAGGACGCTACGGGCGGTGCAATCTCCATGCCGATCTCGGGTGCCGGCGGTTCCAGCTCTCAGTATCAGGATTGGATGCACTATGTGCTTCCGACCATTACGCTGGCTTCGGTTTCGACCGCTTATGCCGCCCGCATTATGCGCTCGCAGCTGCTTGACGTCATGAACCAGGATTACATCCGTACGGCAAAGGCCAAGGGTCTCTCCAATCGCGCGATCATCGTCAAGCATGCGCTTAAGAATGCACTCATCCCCGTCGTTACCTATATTGGTGTCGACTTTGGTGGCATGCTTTCGGGCGCCATCCTGACCGAGACGGTTTTTAACTGGCCCGGTATCGGCTATGAGGTCTATCGCGCCATTAGCATGCGTGACTGGCCCATCGTTATGGGCGGCGTTACGCTCATCGTCGTCGTCGTCATGGTGATTAACCTGCTCGTCGACATTAGCTATGCATTCCTCGACCCGCGCATCCGCCTTGGCGGTCCGTCGGATAAGGCCTAAGGGAGGTACGTCTCATGCAGGAAACTGATTCTCAGTCTCAGGAGCAGGCTACCGCCACCAAGGCCGCATCTGCTCCCGCCAAGTCCCGCACGCTGTGGGGTGACGCTTTTAAGCGTCTTCGCAAGAACAAGCTCGCCGTTATCGGTGTCTGCTGGATCATCATCGTCGTTTTGGTTGCCCTGACCGCCGATCTGTGGGCTAAGCCCTGGCTCGGTTCGCCGACGGCTTCCGACTCGACCACCATGGCCGAGACGTCGCTGTTGGCTCCGTGTGCAGAGCACCCGTTTGGCACCGACGCCCTTGGTCGCGATATTCTCGTCCGCGTTATCTACGGTGCACGCGTTTCGCTTTCCGTCGGCATCATGGCCACTGCCATCTCCACGGTGATCGGTCTGGTCATGGGCGCCCTCGCCGGTTTCTATGGCGGCATTTGGGATACGATCATCATGCGCTGCGCGGATATCTTCCTGGCGTTTCCGTACGTGCTGTTCGTTGTCGCTATGATCGCCGTTATCGGCCGTGGCCTCCAGAACGTCTTTTTCGCTATCGGTATTCTTGGCTGGCCTTCGATTGCGCGCGTCTTTCGATCTGCGATCCTAACGGTCAAAGAGAACGACTATGTTGATGCCGCTCGCGCTATGGGTGCATCCGATGCCCGTATCGTTATGCGCCACATCTTCCCGAACTCCGTTGCTTCCATCGTGGTCTACGCGACCATGAACATTGGTGGCGCTATTTTGACCGAGTCCGCTCTGTCCTTCCTCGGCATGGGCGTTATCCCGCCTACGCCTTCGTGGGGTTCCATGATTCAGGACGGCCAGCAGTATCTTCTGACCGCCCCCTGGATGATGATCATGCCCGGTCTGGCAATTCTCTCGACGGTGCTCGCCTTCACCCTGCTGGGTGACGGTCTGCGCGACGCCCTCGACGTCAAGATGAAGGACGCATAAGGATGAAGAAGAACAAGAACTATGTGGACCTGAAGGACCAGCCGGTTCCCGAGGGCCAGCATCTGCTCGAGGTCGATGACCTTAAGATGTATTTCCATACCGAGGATGGTGTCGTTCGCGCTGTCGACGGTGTGTCCTACACGCTCGATCGCGGCGAGACCCTGGGTGTCGTCGGTGAGTCCGGCTCCGGTAAGTCCGTGACCGCCATGACCATCATGGGCCTCATCTCGATGCCTCCGGGAAAGATCGAGGGCGGCGACGTTCGCTATCGCGGTCGTTCTATCCTCGAGATGACCGAGGAAGAGATGCAGCACATTCGCGGAAACGACATCGCGATGATCTTCCAGGATCCTATGACCTCCTTGAACCCGGTCTATAAGATCGGCAAGCAGGTGGGCGAGGGCCTTCGTCTGCACCGTGGCTACTCCAAGCAGGAGGCGCTCAAGCGCGCTACCGAGCTTTTGGACCTCGTGGGTATCCCCGAGCCCGAGAAGCGCGTCAATGAGTATCCGCACCAGTTCTCCGGCGGTATGCGTCAGCGTGTCATGATCGCTATGGCTCTTGCCTGCGATCCCGATATCCTGATTGCCGACGAGCCCACGACGGCTCTGGACGTTACCATTCAGGCTCAGATTATCGAGCTCATGCAGGAAATGCAGGAGAAGAACGGCAACGCCATCATCATGATTACCCATGACCTGGGCGTCGTTGCCGATATGGCCGATAAGATCATGGTTATGTACGCCGGCCGTCCCGTCGAGTTCGGTACTGCTGAGGAAATCTTCTACGAGAGTCGCCACCCCTACACCTGGGGCCTTATCCGCTCCATCCCGGAGCAGGCCATCGAAGAGAAGAAGCCGCTTACGCCGATTCACGGCAACCCGCCTTCGCTCATGAACCTGCCTGAGGGCTGCGTGTTCTCGCCTCGTTGTCCCTATGCGACGGACAAGTGCCGCAAGCAGCGCCCCGAGCGCGTTGTCACCGAGTCTGGTCATTACTCTGCGTGCCACTACTCCGGTGACCCCGAGTTCCTCAAGAACGCTCCTGAGACGTCCCGTACGCGCAAGGATTCCAAGAAGGGAGGCGAGGCGTAATGGCAGATACCAACGAGCGTACTCCGCTGCTGAAGGTCGAGCACCTCTCTAAGGAGTTCCCCGCTGAGTCCGGCATGTTCGCCAAGCGCTTCTCCAAGCGTGTTGTCTCTGCAGTAAATGACATTTCGTTCGAGATTTATCCGGGCGAGACCTTTGGTCTGGTTGGTGAGTCTGGTTGCGGTAAGTCCACGACGGGTCGCACCATCATGCGCCTGACCAAGCCGACCGCCGGTAAGGTGTTCTTCCAGGGTAAAGATGTTGCCGAGATGAGCAAGCATGAGATCAAGGACATGCGTCGCGAGATGCAGTTCATCTTCCAGGATCCCTATGCTTCGCTCAATCCCCGTATGACCATCGGCGAGATCGTCTCCGAGCCCATGACCATTCATGGCGTGGGTACCAAGGAGGAGCGTATCGAGCGCGTCCGCGAGCTGCTGGACGTCGTCGGTCTGAATCCCGAGCACATCAACCGCTATCCGCACGAGTTCTCGGGCGGCCAGCGCCAGCGTGTCGGCATCGCCCGCGCGTTCGCTCTGAAGCCCAAGCTGATTATCTGCGACGAGCCTGTCTCTGCACTTGACGTATCCATTCAGGCCCAGGTTCTGAACCTTCTTAAGGAGCTCCAGGACAAGTTCGGTACCGCGTATCTGTTTATCGCTCACGACCTGTCCGTCGTGCAGCACATTTCCGATCGCGTTGCCGTTATGTATCTGGGTAAGATGGTTGAGGTTTCGGACTGGAAGACGCTCTACAGCGAGCCTCACCATCCGTACACGCAGTCGCTGCTGTCTGCCGTGCCGGTTCCCGATCCTGATATCCAGAAGACCCGCAAGCGCATCATCCTCGCTGGCGATCCGCCGTCGCCGCTGGATCCGCCGACCGGTTGCCGTTTCCACACTCGCTGCCCGATCGCTCAGGGTATCTGCTCTGAGAAGCTTCCCGAGTTTAAGGAAGTTGCACCTGGTCACTGCTGCGCGTGCCACTTCGCGGAGCCGTTCCCGATCAAGGAATCGCACATCGACCTGTAGTAGGTTGTTTGTCCGGGCCCGTGCTGGTGTTACTTTTCAGAACGTCCTCGGACATGTCGGAAGCCCCGCTGCGCGCTACGCGCTGCGGGGCTTCCTCCGTCCTGACGCTCCTATTTGGCAAGGTGTCTTTTAGAATCCATTTTGCGCTCGGCCTCGAAGGCCTGCCTGTCCCAATCGAGCGGAAGTCCGGCCTCGACCCATGCCTCGTAGGCCCTCCTTATGGGCTTGAGCTCCCTTTGGCCCCTCTCCAGCATCGAGATGTACTTCTCGCTGGTGCCCAGTATGGACGCCGCCCTCACCTGGCTGACCCTCGCCGCGCGCCTGGCCGCCACGAGCTCCGAGGCGTCCTCGGGCCTCCTGACCTCGTGCGGGCGCATCAGCGCCCGGTACGCCTCCCTGGCCACGTAGCGCTTGAGGCACCTCATGACCTCCCTGTCGCTCTTTCCCCGCGCCCTGGCCCTCTCGGCGTACTCGGCGG
>NZ_JBCPDH010000020.1:0-39286 GCF_040915545.1 Collinsella aerofaciens
CGGATTCGCGCCTCAGGACTCAGCGCAACGCGTTGCGCTGAGTCCTGAGGCTGTTGCAATGAAAATGAGAATCAAGGTTCGTCCTGAAAAACGCGCCGCTGGCAGAGAGTCTTGTCGCTTTAGTTTGGTGGTGTGCTACACTGCTACGGGCAAAAGCCACAGGCGTTGCCCTATTGCATAGAACGGGTGAACGATGCCCGATGTCAGTATCAACTTCGATGCCTTTTGGCGGGTTTGGCGGTGATCGATGAATATCGAGAACATGTTTGACAAGCCTGATGTCAAGCAGCTGGTCCACGCATTTAGCCTTTTGGACGACGAGAAGGATATCCAAGCGTTTTTGACCGATATCTGCACGCCGCGCGAGATTTGCGACCTTTCTCAGCGTTTGCAGGTTGCGCGCTATTTGGACGAGGGCGAGCCTTATGTTGAGGTTCAGGCCCGTACCGGCGCTTCGTCCACCACGGTGAGCCGCGTTTCAAAGGCGCTGAACGGCGAGTACGGTGGCTACCGCAAGATCCTCATTAAGTTGGAGGATGGCGAGTAGGCCAGCGACAACATTGAATTACGAAGAACCGTCCCTCCGGGGGCGGTTTTTTGATCCCTTGGGGACGGAGGAAAATGGATCACAGAGGGGGTCAGTCTAACCCGGTGATTCGTTTTCCTCCGTCCCCAAGGGATCAAATCTGTTGGCGTGGGGCAAATCTGTCCGCTTGGGCGGGTAGGATGGATGCATTGATTATTGCGAACAGTTTGAGCGGAGGACCATGCCTGTTCGAATCTATACCACCAATGCCGGCACGGATTTGAGCGATGCCGAGGCGGCGCTACTGGCCGACCTGGTTGCCCGCCACGGGCGCGCTGTTCTGTTGGCGCCAACATTTGCCGAGCTCGACCTGTGCCGCCATGATGCGGCGGAAGCCGGGGTTTCACTGGGTGTCGACTACAAGACGCCCACATCGTGGCTCAGCTCGCTGTGGGAGCTTATGGGCGATGGCCGCAGCTTTGTGGACAACCTTCAGCGCCAGATGCTGTTCTCGGACATGATCGACCGCCGCGACGACGCCGCTCTGCAGCCGCTTTCGCGCAGCCAGGGCACAGTGCGCATGCTCGCGCGCATGGCCCGCGACGTGTTGCCGGGCGTTGCGGGGACGGGTGCCGAACGATGCCGTGGCGACAACTGCCGGCCTGAGCCAAAAAGCGATGCCGAGGCTCGTGTGTTCGAGCTTTTGCGCGCCTACGCGGGCGGTTTGGACCGTCGAGATATGGTTGAGCCCTGCGAGGCAGCTGACATTATGACCAGTGTCCTGGCCGATAGCCTGCCGGCGTGCACTCGCGCCGTATGCGTGCGCGGTATCACGTCGTTTACGCACGGTCTGCTCGAGCTGCTGTCTGCCGTGGCGAACAATGGGGGAGAGGTCGTCGTGCTGCTTGCCCGCGAGCAGGCGGCGATGCGCGAGGAGCTTGCCGCGGCATTTGATGCCCGCGATGTGTTGTTTGAGATCGCGCCGCTAGGGGAGGGTGTCGGCGCGTCTGATGCCGCTTGCGGGACCGCCGCTCAGCCTGCCTTTATTGAGGTCGCTGGCCCCCATGCCCGTGCTCATGCTTATGCGGACGCAATTGATGATCTGGTAAAAACGTGCCGGGGTTCCGAGGTCGACGGCGTCGCGACGCCTGCCGACCCTGTGCGCGTGCTCGTTGTTTCTGCCCGGGCACCCCAGCTGTTCGTTGAGCTCGCCTCTCGTCTGGCGGCGCGTCACATTGCGGCCGAGACGACTGAGTTCACGGCGTTTTCCCAGTCCATCGCGGGCAGGCAGTTTACGGCGCTCGCCAACCTGATCGAGCGTATGAAAGCCGCCGACGAGGGCACCGCTTCCAAGACCGAGTGGTGGCCCGCTCCGGAGCTTACCGACTGGATTTATAGCCCGCTTTCGGGTGCCGACGCCGCGAGCGCCCGCGGCTTCGACAAGAACATACGCCTGTCGCGCAACAAGACCACTGCGGGCGTTAAGAGCCTGCTGCAGAGCGTCCAGGGTCAGGTGAGGGGCGCGCGCAAGGCGGCGAGCGACGAAAACTGGTTTAAGAACGTGCCGTGTGTGGTCTCGGACGTGTTCCAGGCGCTGTGGCGCGACAAACCCGTGACGGCGCTCAAGGCCATGCTCGCCGTTGCCGAGGCGCTGCCCGATCGCGCTCTAGGCGGCCTTGACGGCCAGGCCCGTCGCCAGGCAGAGACGGCTTTGCTGCGCCATGCCATCGACATCCTTATGAACGATGCTCGCGCACTCGACGTGTCGCAGGCCGCGACCGTGCCGGTTCTCGACGGCGTTCGAACCAAGGTGGACAAGCGCAGTACCGCTTACGATTACGCGACCTACGAGGTCGATCGCACGCCACGGGCACAAGTGCGCTTCGTGTCGCTTGCCGATGCGTCGGTTTTGCGTCCTGGCGGCTACGATGCCGTGCTGTTTGCCGATGTCGACCTGGACAGCTATCCGCTTTCGCACGAAGAGGGCCCGCTTGCCACATTGACGGCCGAGCTGCGCCGCGACGGCGTGTCTTTGGAGCCCGCCGCCCTGCTGCGCGTGCGCTTTGGCCGTGCGATGCAGGCGGCGAGCGGTCCGGTCGCGCTCGCCCGCGTGACGCACGATCGCCAGGCGCGCGAGTGCTACCCGGCAGCCGTATGGACCGAGCTGCGGGCACATGCCGAGGCCGCTGGTGCTGCCAAGCCCACGTGCGTGGGCGAGGGCGATATCATCGCCGACTTTGATCCCGCGGCAGGTGAAGGCCTCAAGCGCGAGCGCGTGACCTGTGAAGCCCCTCAGCATCTGAGTGCCGAGGCCGTGCCGTATTTGGTCCTGCGCCGTCGCGATGGCGAGGGCGAGGATGCGCCGCTGGTGCCGCGCTTGACGTCTGCCTCGCAGATCGAGGCCTATTCGACCTGTCCGCTATGCTGGTTCGTCTCGTATCGCGTCAAGCCCCAGTCGATCGACGCTGGCTTTGGCAACATGGAGAAGGGCAACTTTGTCCACGACGTGCTGGAGCATCTGCATGCCCGTCTGCCCCAAGAAGGCATGGAGCGCGTGACGCCCGAGAATCTGCCGCGTGCTCAGGAGCTGCTGCACGAGGTCTTTGACGAGACGTTGGCCGAGCACGCCGGCAAGCGCGGCACGGAGGGCCCGCTGGTGCCGCTCTCTGCGGTGGAGGAGCGCCAGGTGGCCGAGATCTTGCCGCAGCTGGAGGGCGTGCTTGCCTACGAGTCCGAGGCACTTGCCCCCTTTGCCCCGCGCTACCTGGAGTTTGCGTTCAACGAGCTCCAGGTCGAGTATGCCGGTTGGCCGCTCGGCGGGCGCATCGACCGTGTGGACGTGGACGCCGAGAACCGCGCCGTGGTAATCGACTACAAGCATCGTTCGGGTGTCGAGGAGTTTAAGCTTGCCGACCCCACGGTGCGTGACGAGGAGACGGGCGAGGCTCCCATCGACGACCCGCGCTGGCTGCCGCCCCATACCCAAACGCTCATCTACGCGCAGGCCATGCGTCGGGCACTGGGCTTGGATACCCGTGCAGCGCTCTATTTTTCGACCAAGGGCGGCAAGCCCGCGCTGCGCGGTGCGGCGAGCGCCGAGTTGCTCGAGGAAGAGCGCGGTGACGGTCGCATCCCGGGCCTCAAGAAGGGCTTCCCGGGCGAGGGCGGCAGCATGGACTTCGATGCCCTGCTCGATCGCGTGGAGGCCGGCATTGCCGAGCGCCTGCGCGAGCTCGAGGCGGGCAACGTTGCCGCCGTCGACCCGGCGTCGGCTCAGGCCGCGCATGCGCGCTGCTCGTATAACCACGAAGGAACGTTTGTAAGGAGGGACGTGTAGACCATGGATCTTTCGACTTTGATGCCGCAACAGCTGCAGATTGTCAAAACGCTCGACCGCCCGCTGTTTGTCTCGGCGGGCGCCGGTTCGGGTAAGACCTTTACCCTCACGCGCCGCATCGTCTATGCGCTCTCGCCCGAATCCGGTCCGTTCGTTGAGCATCTGGACCAGGTGCTCGCCATTACCTTTACCAAAGATGCCGCGGCCGAGATTCGCGACCGCGTGCGCCGTGCGCTTATCGACGAGGGCATGGACGAGGAAGCACTGACCGTCGACGACGCGTGGATCTCGACCATTCACGGCATGTGCTCGCGTATCCTGCGCGCGCACGCGCTGGAGCTGGGCATCGACCCCGAGTTCACGGTGCTCACCGATACCGACGAGCTCATGGACCAGGCTGTTGAGCATGTGCTGGGTCGCGCGACGGCACCCGATGCCGCCCCCGAGCTCGCGGCATCGCTCAAGGCCCTCTATGCCTGGTATCCCATGGCGGGCGAGGGCGGTTCCTTTGGCGGCGGTACGACCATCAAGGGTCTGGTGCGCGACCTGCTGGAGCTGTCGAGCCAGTTGCCGGGCGGTATGGACGACGCGCGCGTGGCGCGCGGCCAGGCCGATACCTCGGCACTCGCCGATGCCTATCGCGCGGCGCTAGGCGCAAGCAAGGCCGCGACCGAGAAGGCGCAGACGGCGCTCGATGCCATCGACGCGTTTGAGGCGAGTGGCAAAACCATGGAGGATGCGGCGCGACTCATGATGTCGTGCACCATGCCGCGCGCGAGCAAGGCATTCCCCAAGGAGCAGGTCGAGCTGCTCAAGGCCGAGGCCGCCGATGCGTTTATCAATATCGTGCTTGCCTGCGGTGGCCCGGCGCTCGATGCGCTGGTGGGGCTTGCTCGTGCTGTGGAGGCGGAGTACCGCGCGCTGAAGGCTGCCCAGTCCGCCCTCGATAATAACGACCTGCTGCGTATGGCTTACGAGGCGTTGCGCGATTACCCTGCCATCCGTGCTGCGTACGAGGGCCGCTTTAAGATGGTCATGATCGATGAGTTCCAGGATACCGACCAGATGCAGGTCGATCTGATCCGTTACCTGACGGGTGCGGGGGAGCGCGCGCTGTGCACCGTGGGCGATGCACAGCAGTCGATCTATCGCTTCCGCGGCGCCGAGGTCGAGGTGTTCCGTCGCCAGGAGCGCAAGGTGGGCTCGTCTGCCGCGCCCGAGGCGACTGCCGTGGCCGACGCCCCTGCTGGCGAGCTCGTCAAGCTCGTGCGCAACTTCCGCAGCCACGACGAGGTGCTGCGCTATGTGGCCCGCGTCTTTGATGGCGACGACGGCGGCCTGATGCAGGGCTTTTTGGATCTTGAGGCGAGCGACGGCCGCAAGGACACGCTGGTGGCGGACGCCTCGCGTCGCCAGGCGCTCTTTGTTGCCGGCGGCAGTACGCAGGAGCGCACACAGGCCAAGGCCCGCGCGATCGCGGAGCGATTCCGCGCGCTTGCCGATGCCGGCCAGCCCCAGGGCGGCATGGTGCTGCTGCTGGGCCGCATGACCAACGCCGACGTCTACGCGCAGGCCTTCCGCGACCAGGGGCTCGACTGCGTCATCGCGGGCGGCTCAGTCTTTGCGCAGGCTGCCGAGGTGCAGACGGTGCGCGCCCTGGCTTGTGCGCTCGCCAATCCGGCCGATACGGCGCAGGGCCTTATGCCGCTGCTCGCCTCGCCGATGTTTGCGCTCGGTGCCCAGGAGTTCCTGGCACTGGCGACCAAGCTCGATAGCGAGACGGGGGAGACCTCGCGCCGCAACATCGATGCGGGCATCATGAGCGATTCCGATGTGCCGGGCTTGCAGGGCTTGCCGCTCGTGACGCGCGCCCGCGAGGTACTGCGGTATGCACTTCGTCGCGTGGGCCGCGATTCATTCGCCGCCATCGCACGCGACGCGGTCAATGCCTCCGGCTGGTTTGTGCGTCTGGCACAGTGTGGTCCCGAGGGCAAGGCTATTGCCGCCAACGTGCTCAAGGCGCTCGACGCCGTGGCCGAGGCGGAGGCCGAGTTCGGCAACTCGCCGCGTTCCATCGCGCTGGCCTTCGACCGCTTCTTGGCGGGCAAGGAAGCCCCGGGTGCCCTCAACGAGGAGGGCGACGGCGCGGTGCGCATCATGACCGTGCATGCGTCCAAGGGTCTGGAGTATCCGGTCGTAGCGGTTGCCGAGTGTTTTGGCGTGCGCAAGCCGTCCGGTGCGGCTCAGATGGGGCGTGTCGAGGGCGGAGCGCAGGTCGTGGCACTGCCAGCACGCTTCGACGGCGTTAAGCTCGCCGACGGTACCTTTGTGAAGGGCGACGACGTCAAAAAGCAGTTTGAGCATGTGTTTAAGGGCAAGGGCGCGTCGCCGTGGCTGCCGCCGGAGCTCATGGAGGACGTCTGCGCGACGGGTTCTCCTGCCGAGGCATTTGCTCGCCTGCGCAACGATGATCTGCAGCTTTCGCTCGAGGAGCGGGCCCGCTTGCTCTACGTTGCCATGACGCGTGCGCGCGAGCTGGTGATCTTGGCGATGGATGCCGGCGTGAGCCGTGGCAAGGTGACGGCGCCGACCTTCGATGTCGAGACGGATCTGACCTACGACGTGCTCCGCCGTATTTTGCCGACCGACGCTCTGGACATGCCCCAGCTCGATGCCGACCGCCTGGTGTTCGACAACTCCCAGTCGGGCGACTACGAGCTCATTTCGCTTTCTGACTTTACCTTTGGCGAGCAGGCGTTTGAGGCTAACGCTTCGCTGGATGCCGAGGGCAGGCTCGTTCGTGGCGATACCGATGTCGCCGGTAATGCTGCGCACTCAACTGTGCCTGGTCCTGCCGATCCCAAGCCCGATTCGTTTGAACTCGTATATCCCCAGGCGGCGGGCGTGCGCATGGGCATCTGTCCGTTCCCGGCGCGTGATTCGTACAGCTATTCGTCGATTGCCGCGGCGCTGCATGCCGAGGCCGAGGACCGTGCCGCCGAGACGCGCGTGCCCATGGACGAGGCTGGCGATGATGCGGAGTCGGATGGCTCGGAGATGACGGATGCGGACGTGGCTGCTGTCGAGCCCGCCGGTAATCCCATGGCGCTGGGCTCGGTCTTCCACGCTGCCTGCCAGTGGCTCATCGAGATGGGTGCCGATGCGCTGCCCGCTGAGCGTGCCGATGCACTGGCGCGCCTGTGGCGCCTGACGCCGGAACAGCGCGAGCGCTTCGATGTCGCTCTGGATCGCTGGCTCAAGTCGTCGGTTCGTGCCGAGCTGTTCGCGTGGCCGTGCATCCGTGCCGAGGTGCCGTTCTTCTCGCTGGGCTGCGAGGACGAGGACATCGCTCGCTACGGTGCCTATGCTGAGGGCGCTATCGATGCACTGGCCACCGATCCGGCCGATCCGTCGCGCGCATTGGTCATCGATTACAAGACGGGCGGCACGCCGGACGAGACGCCGGAACAGCTGCAGGAGAAGCACGCCCTGCAGGCGCGCGTCTACGCCGATGCGTTGCACAAGGCGGGCTTTGAGGCCGTGACCGTCAAGTTCGTCCGCGTGGAGCAGGCGAATCCAGCCATCTTCGTCGAACCCGCCGAACCTCAAGTGGTCACCTACAACCTCTAGCCACCTCAGGCTTTACGGTGCTATTTGGTTAGTTTTGCGGCTGTAAAGCCCTCAATCGTCCAAATGGCACCGCAACGCATGGGAGAGCCTGGGGCGTTACAATGACTCGAACGGTTCAAACGAATAAGGAGCCATCATGCAGCTCACCAAAACGCTTAAGGTGACACCGGAGGAGCTTTTTGACGCTCTGGCGGGGTCCATCATGCAGGATATCGAGAACGCCACGGGCAAGCGTCCCAGCCGCAACAAGCTCAACGGCTATAAGTACGAGAAGCGCGCCCAGTCCGCAAAAGGCAAGGCCAAGGGCACGGCGATCAAGGTTAAGATCAAGCACTTTGACTACCCGTGCCTCTATGAGGTCCGTTTTCAGTATGCGGCGGGCATCAATACCATGCGCTATGAGGCTGCACCTGCTGGCGATGGTGCCTGCGAGCTCACCTATACCGAGGATTTTCAGGGTGTGGGTGGCAACACGTCTGGCACGCGCGGCAAGCTCGGCCTCTTCCTCTATGAGCGCAAGCTCAAGAGCCACGCCAACCAGACGATTGATCAAATCGTCAAATACATCGAGGGTGAGCGCCGCGTAAAGGCTAATCCCGCCTTCGCCGATGATACTGCCAACGCTTCGGATGTATTCCATTGATACCCTGTGCAAAAGCTTTACCGCTCTTCAAATCAACTGTGAACACTTCAGGCTTCGAATCAGTAGCGAGCGGCCCGACAAAAATAGTTGTTGGTAGTGCCAAATGAATAAGAATGCCACTACGCAACTGCACGTCTATTCCGCCTTTTTCGTTCTCACGGGATTTGTTTTAAATCGGGGAGTATTTCTACTTTTCCTTGCGGAGAAAGGAATGTCTGTTACGGAAATCGCGCTTTATCAAGCCCTGTTCAACATAGCAACGGTCGTCCTCGAGCTGCCAACAGGGCTGATAGGCGATTTCTTTGGAAAGAAGTTTTCGATTCAAGTGGGCGTGCTGCTGCTTTTCTTCCATACCGCCGGCATGCTGTTGCTCTCAGGCCCCTTTCTTGTCGTGCTTTCCCTTGTTGAGGCACTCGCCTACTCCCTTCAATCGGGATCCGAACAAGCACTTTTATATGAAATTGCCCGAAATGCCGGTCAAGGAGAGCGCTTCCTCACCATCAACGCTCGGCTGCTTGCCGCGCAATCAATCGCTACGGGAATGGCAATTGTGCTCGGATCTTTCATTGCCCAAGTATCTTGGAGTGCCCTCTACGTATGTGTCTCCGTTTTCTATCTCCTGCAGCTTTTCCTTCTGTATCCCATTGAGAGGACGGAAACGACCCGTTCTGAAAGATCAGAAAAGGGGAGGTTTGACGCAGCCAAGATGTTCAGGCGCGAGACCTGGCGCGTTGGAGAATCCGCTTTTGCGGTATTGCTTCTCCTCATCGGCACAAGCATGCTCGACGGATTCTACGGGAGTTATTACAACTTGAATCAGTTGGTATTCGACGCATTTGATGCTCCCGTCTCCATAATAGGAATCTTTTTCGGTGCATCCTATGCAGTAAATGCGACGGCCTACATTGCAGCAGATTTCTTCTCATCGCGTTTCGGGAAAAGAAATACCATGCGCGGCTCGATGCTAATTGAGGCTGGCCTTTTCATGATTCTTCCGTGGTTCGCTTCAAATCCGCTGTGTTTGTTTGGCCTTAGCATGGTGCTTTGTTTTCTCCCAGAAGTGGTGTACATCACTTCGGAAAACTTAATCCAAGACGCGATAGCGGACGATCTCCGCGCGACGATCCTTTCCATCGCATCTCTGGTAAGGGCTCTCTTTTCCGCAATGTTTTTCTCCATATTTGGACATGTGTTAGGATTATATCCCATTCAGATAGCGCTCGGTATTATTGGCGGAATCGCGATAGCAATTACCGCCGTCGTTTCATTAAAAATGGTAGGAATGCAGGTCTCCAAGAATTGATATATCGATTGACGAGCTATCCGAAGCGTCGAGCCTTCTTGATGGACATGACTATTCGTCACAAATCATTCCGCGCATCGCCGGGGTTCCAGTAATACTCGATATATCTGGATGCCCTCATTCCCCTTTTTGAAGGTTCCAAAAAGACTACCCGTGTTGGTTTGGCTAGGTTCGGGTGCCGTCCGCGCCGTGCGGTAAAATCGTTCAGTCAGAACACGAACCCGCATCGGAGCTCATCACATGGCATTCGTCCATCTGCACAATCACACTGTTTTCTCCATGCTCGACGGCGCAACCCGTATCCAGGATATGGTCAATCGTGCCGTTGAACTTGGCATGCCCGCCGTGGCCATTACCGACCACGGCTACATGTATGGCGTGCCCGACCTGGCGCTGGCCTGCGACGCCGTCAATCACAACACGCCCGAGTACAAAACCTGGAGCCACGACAAGGCCTTCTTGGAAAAGGACCGCCGCGACGAGCTGGTGGAGCCCGACCCCGAGGAAAACCCGCGCGAGCATGCCCAGTATGTGAAGGACATGGCCATGTGGGACGAGAAGGGCAATATCGACGAGCTCAAGCCGCCTCTGGTCATCAAGCCCATCTTTGGCTGCGAGGTCTACTTTACGCCGGACGAGACCCTTGCCCGCGACCACAAGCCCGAGCTCTACCACATGATCCTTCTGGCCAAAGACCAGGAAGGCTACGTCAACCTGATGCAGACGGTTTCCGAGGCCGCCGTGCAGGGCTTTTACTACAAGCCGCGCGTGACGCTCGACAACCTACGCCGCCACGCCAAGGGCATGATCTGCACGAGCGCCTGCATCGCGGGCATCATCCCCAAATACATCGACCGCGGTGACATGGAGGGCGCCATCAAGTGGGCCGAGACCTTCCGCGATACCTTCGACCCCGGCGACTTCTACATCGAGATCCAGGAACATGGCATCACCACCGACAACGGCCTGACCGACGAGCAGATGGACCGCACGCTCATCGATATCGCCAAGCAGGTGGGCGTCAAGGTCATCGCCACCAACGACTTCCACTACCTGCGCCGCGAGGATGCGCCCGTGCAGGACGTCATCATGTGTATTGGCATGAACGCCAAGGTCGATGACCCCAACCGCATGCGCATGACCGGCTCGGAGTTTTACATGAAGACCGAGGAGGAGATGCGGGCGATGTTCCCGTATTGCCCCGAGGCCTGCGACAACACGCTCGAGATCGCCGACAAGTGCTACGTTGAGCTGGACTGGGACTCTATCATCCTGCCGCGCTTCCCGTTGCTCGATCCCGGAGAGACGCACGAGAGCCAGTTCCGCCGCGAGTGCGAGAAAGGCCTGCGTCAGCACTACGGTGACGACTGGGCCACGCGCGAGATCGGCGGCGTCAACATCAAAGAGCGCTTTGAGTACGAATACAAGGTCATCTGCGACAAGGGCTTTGCCGCCTACTTCTTGATCGTCGCCGAGTACGTGCAATGGGCCAAGGACAACGGCATCGGCGTCGGCCCCGGCCGTGGCTCGGCCGCCGGCGCTATCGTCGCCTACGCCATGAACATCACCGCGTTCGACCCGCTCGAGAACGGCCTGATGTTCGAGAGGTTCCTGTCCCCGCAGCGTACCGAGATGCCCGATATCGATATGGACTTCGACGATGAGCGGCGCCTCGAGGTCGTGGAGCACGTTCGCCAGCTCTACGGCCCCGAGAAGGTCACCCACGTCATCACCTACTCGACCATCAAGGCCAAGCAGGCCATCAACGACGCCGCGCGCGTGCTGGACTATCCGGTCTACATGGGCCAGCGCCTGTCCAAGATGGTCTCGAGCGACCCCAAGGTCAAGCTCAAGCAGGTGCTCGAAAAGCAACCCGGCAAAGAGGATCTGTTTAACCCCGACTTTGCCGAGGCCTATAAAAAGGATGACGACGCCCGCCGCATCATCGACACGGCGCTCTCGATCGAGGGCCTCACCCGTGGCGAGGGCGTGCACGCGTGCGCCGTTCTGATCTGCCGCGACCCCGTCAACGAGCACGTGCCCACCAAGCTCGACACCAAGGGCGGCGTCGAGATTACCCAGTACGAGGGCCATACCGTTGCCGACATGGGCCTGCTCAAGATGGACTTCCTGGGCCTGCGCACGCTGACGGTTATCTCCAAGGCCAAGGCCAACATCAAAAAGAACTTCGGCATCGACATCAAAGAGGAAGAGATTCCCTTTGACGACCCCGAGATCTTTAAGCTCATGGGCTCCGGTCACACCGCCGGCGTCTTCCAGGTCGAGTCCGCCGGCATGACGGCCACGATCAAGAACATGAAGCCCACCGAGTACAAACACGTCGTGGCATTGATCGCCCTGTACCGCCCGGGCCCGCTGGGCGCCGGCATGGTTTCGTCCTACATCAACCGTATGAACGGCAAGGAGCCGGCTGTCTCCTACGACGACCGCCTGGACGACATCCTGGGCGAAACCTACGGCACCATGGTCTACCAGGAACAGGTTATGCTCATCTCCGTCGAGATGTGCGGCTTCTCCAAGGGCGAATCGGACTCGCGTATCCGTAAGCCCGTGGCTAAGAAAAAGATTAAGCTGCTCACGTCGACGGTGCTGCACTGGGAGGATGGCTCGGACGAGACCACCTACGACCACTGGATGAACGGCGCTATCAAGAACAACTACACGCGCGAGGTCGCCCAGAAGATTTGGGACGATGTTCTCGAGTTCGCATCCTACGCCTTCAACAAGTCGCACTCCGCCGGCTACGCCATCCTGGTTATGCAGACGGCGTGGCTCAAGGCGCACTATCCGCACGAGTACATGGCGGCCGTTTTGACGTCCTATACGGGCAAGACCGACAAGATCGTGCACTACGTCTCGGCGTGCCGTCACGACGGCATTCCCGTGCTTTCGCCAGATGTCAACGAGTCCGGTACCGAGTTCACGGCTACCAAGGAGGGCGTGCGCTTTGGTCTGGCCGGCATCCGCGGCGTGGGTACCGGCGTGGCGCAGGCGATTATCGCCGAGCGCGAGGCGGGCGGTCCGTTTAAGACGCTGCACGACTTTGTCGAGCGCGTGGACTCGAGCCAGGCCAACCGTCGCGTGATCGAATCGCTGATCAAGGCAGGTGCCTTCGACTCCACGGGGTATCCGCGCCGCCAGATGATGCACTTTGTGGACAAGAACAACCCCGAGAACATCATCGATGCCGCCGTGAAGCGCCAAAAGGATCGCGCGAGCGGCCAGACGTCGTTCTTCGACATGTTCGGCGATGTTGAGGGCTCGGGCTTTGAGGTGAGCGTGCCCGATCCGGACGGCCAGGAGTGGGACCGCCACCTTAAGCTGAGCCAAGAGAAGGAGGTTCTGGGCATCTATGTCTCGGACCACCCGCTGCGCCCGTTTGAGTATGCGCTAGCCAAGGCGCGCGACTTCTCGTTCTCGCAGATCGACACCGGCTACGAAGTGCAAAACCCCACGGGCGGTACCATCAACCAGGAGATTCCCGAGGGCAAGGCGCTGTGGTGGGCCGGCATGGTCTCGAGCGTGTCCAAGCGCGTGACCAAAAACGGCGACCCCATGGGCATCGTGCAGCTCGAAGACATGGAAGGCGAGGCCACGGTCGTGGTGTTCCCCAAGACCTACAAGGAGGCCGAGGGGTATCTGTACGGCGAGATC
Source organism: Collinsella aerofaciens (assembly GCF_040915545.1). GTDB lineage: Bacteria > Actinomycetota > Coriobacteriia > Coriobacteriales > Coriobacteriaceae > Collinsella > Collinsella aerofaciens_BE. Next base: position 13,115 of record NZ_JBCPDH010000020.1, read on the forward strand.
GATCCCGAGACCGGCGCGCAGCTGTCCGACGCGTTTGTGCGCATTAAGGGCAAGCTCGAGCGCTCGGACCGCGGCGACCAGATCATCGCGCAGGAGATTGTGCCGCTGGAGCTTAGCGAGGAGAAAAACAAGCCCAAGGTCTTTGAAGTCATGGTGCCCAACAGCCGCTTTAGCCAGGGCAATATGGCGCGCCTGGCCACGGTGCTCACCACCAACCCGGGCGGCGACCGCGTGGAGATCTTTATTGAGCAAGTCGACGGGCGCGTGCTGCGTGCTGAGGTGCCGGCCAAGGTCAATGCACGCTCGATTCCGCTGCTGGCAGAGGCAAAGGCGATTGTGGGTAACCAAGGCAGAGTGACGGTAATTTAAGGACGGCGTTGGCGGGGTAGCTAATTTGGGACGGGGCTATTTTAGCTACCCTTTGACTGACGGCGAATGAGTCGGGGTCGGAATGCATCTCAACCGACATATGGGGGTAGCTAAAATAGCCCCGTCCCAAATTAGCTACCCCGGGTGAGATTGGAGGAAGTGATGGCGCAGGGGACGTTTGTGCAGGCGCTCCGGAAAGAGGCGGCGCTGAGCGGCACCTTTATGAAGGGGCGTTCGCTCATGCTCAACGGCGCTGTGCTGTCGATTGAGGACAGCGGCTCGCGCTTCTCCAAAAACGTGACGGTTGAGGGCTCGGTGCGTGGTTCGCGCGGCGACCTGTACAAGACGCACGTGGCGCTCGACATGGACGAGCACGAGGTGATCGACTACGACTGCGATTGCCCCGCCGCCTATCGTTACCCCGGTATGTGCAAACACGCTATTGCTACGGCTCTGGCGTATTTGGATGCCAGCGGCGCCGAGCCCGTCGAAGGTTTGCGCACGCCGGTCCGCACGTTTACGGCGCAGCCGAAACAGCCCGCGCGCACCGCGCCCAAAGCGCCGGCCGTCAATCCCAACTTTCCCTTTCCGGCGCCCGTCCCCACGAGTCCCAGCCTCATGGCGGCGCTCTCCGATCTTTCGGACGCGCGCATGGATGAGCTGGCGAGCATGCGCCGCAAGCTTGCCGGTGCCGTTGATCCCGACGCCCCCAAAGCGGCGTTGGAGCCCTCGTTGGTGCCGTACTACAATCCGCTGTTCGCCGACCGCTTTAGCTGGGCGCTCGAGTTCCGCATTCGCTGCGGTTCGGTGTCCTACGTGGTCAAGGATATCGACGGCATGGCCGACGCCTATGTCCGAGGCGGTACCTTCTCGTACGGCAAGAAGCTTACGTTTGTCCATACGCCCGAAGCCTTCGAAGACGTGTCGATAAAGCTGCTCAACCTTGTTGTGACGACAGTTGCCTATCTCGATGACATCACAAGCTCGCGTTCGGCGTCGTACGACTTTGCCCGCAGCGGTTTTGTCGCCGAGCGTCAGCTGCCGCTGTCCGAGCATAGCATCGTATATGTGCTGGACCTGCTGCGTGGCCAGACCATCTCCTTTGAGCCCGCCTGGTCGCGGGGGACGACGACGCATCGCACCTATGACGTGGCGGTTGAGATGTCTCCGGAAGGGGAGGACGAGGCGCTGGCTAAGCGCCCGCCGCTTCTTGCCGCCAAAATCGCGCCGGCGGCTGGTGGTAGCTACGATCTGCGCCTGCCGGCCGATGCATACTGCTTTGCTTCGGGCGACGTAGCCTATCTGGTCGATACCCGCCGTGCGCGCCGCACCGATGTAGCGTTTGCCCAGCATGCGGCGCCGTTTCTATCGCGCTTGCTGCCCTGTCGCACGCCGGTCCATATCGCTGCCGACCAGGTGGGGGAGTTCTGTCGTATGGCGCTGCCCATTTTGCGCGACTACACCGACCTTACCGCGCCCGCCGCGCTCGATACCGTGGCGCCCGAGCCGAGCTTTGCTATGGCGATCGGCGTCGACGATGGGCTTGTGACCTGCAAAATTACGGTTACCTACGGCGACTGGTCGGCAGACCTCTTTAGTCTAGGCGCTCCGGGCAGTCTCTTCGAAGAGCAACGCCCCGGCGTGCCGCCCCGCGACGAGGTGGCAGAGTTTCGTGTTATGGACACGGCGGCCCTGTATTTCGACTTTTACGAGGGCGGTCTGGCGTTTGAGGAGCGCGATGACGAGAGCTTGTTCTGCCTGCTGACCGAGGGCCTGTCCGCCCTGTCCGAGCTGGGTGAGGTCATGCTCAGCGACCGCCTGCGCCAGATTTCGGTGCGCCCCGCGCCCAAGCTCTCGGTTCGTGCGACTGTCAAGAGCAATCTGCTCGATGTCGAGCTGGGCGCGAGCGGGCTTTCGGCCGCGGACTTTGCCGTCTATCTCGATTCGTACAAGCGCCATCAAACGTTTGCGCGCCTTACGTCCGGCGACATCATTCGCCTGGACGAGGGCGCTCGAGCCGCGTTTGGCCTCGCCGAGGACCTGGGCGTCGATGCCGTCGACCTGCTCGACGGCGTGTTGCTTCCCGCATCGAGCACCCTGTTCGTCGATAGCATGCTCGCGCGCACACCCGCGCTCGAGGCCGATCGTGACGCCGCGTTCCGCCGCACCGTCGAGCGCTTGGATACGCTCGGCAAGATGGACTTTACGGTGCCGGTCTCGCTCAAGGCCACACTGCGCGGCTATCAGGTCGACGGCTACCAGTGGCTCGGCTCGCTCGAACACCTGAGCCTTGGCGGCATCTTGGCCGACGATATGGGCCTGGGTAAAACGCTCCAGATGATCGCGCATATCCTGGCGCGCGTGGAGGCGGGGGACACTAAACCCACGCTTGTGGTGTGTCCCGCGTCGCTTGTGTACAACTGGACCGCCGAGCTGGAGCGCTTTGCGCCCTCGCTCGATGTGTGCGCCATTGTGGGCACCAAGGCGCAGCGTCGCGTGCAGATCGCCGGCGTGGCCGAGCATAACGTGGTCGTGACGTCGTATGACCTTATGCGGCGCGATATCGACGAGTATGTCGAGCAGGACTTTGCCCGTGTGGTGCTCGACGAGGCCCAGTACATTAAAAACCCGCTCACGCAGGTAGCGCGTGCCGCCAAGCGCCTGCCTGCCGGCGTGCGCTTTGCCTTGACGGGCACGCCCATCGAAAACCGCTTGTCCGAGCTCTGGAACATCTTCGACTTTTTGATGCCGGGCCTACTTGGCACGCGCGAGTCGTTTGCCAAGCGCTTCGAAAGCCCGGTCGAGCACGCCGAGGGCGACAGCGCCGCTCGCCTGCAGGCGCTCGTGTCGCCGTTTGTGCTGCGCCGCGTCAAGGAAGACGTGGTGGCAGACCTGCCCGAGAAGATCGAGGATACGGTCATGGCGCAGCTCACCGGCGAGCAGCGCAAGCTCTACCTGGCCAACCAGGACCGCATCGCCCAACAGGTGCAGCACCGCGAGTCATCCGAGTTTAAGAAAGACAAGCTCAAGGTGCTCGCCGAGCTCACCAAGCTGCGCCAGATCTGCTGCGACCCGCGTCTGCACTACGAGGATTACAAGGCGGGGAGCGCCAAACTCGATACGTGCATGGAGCTCGTGCACGGCGCACTCGACGGCGGGCATCGCATCCTGCTGTTCAGCCAGTTTACGGGTATGCTCGATATCATTGGTAAGCGCTTGGCCAAGGAGGACATCGCCTTTCTTAAGCTCACGGGCGCTTCGTCTAAGGAGAGCCGCGCCAAGATGGTCGCGCAGTTCCAAGCGGGCAAGGTTCCGATCTTTTTGATTTCGCTCAAGGCGGGCGGCGTGGGCCTGAACCTGACGGCGGCCGACGTGGTCATTCACTACGACCCGTGGTGGAACGTGGCGGCGCAGGACCAAGCGACCGACCGTGCGCATCGTATTGGCCAGCAACATACCGTGACCGTGTACAAGCTCATCGCCAAGGACACGATCGAGGAACGCATTATGCAGATGCAGGAGTCCAAGCGCGACCTGGTCAACAGCGTGCTCGGCGGCGACGGCATCTCGTCGGCGCTGTTTACCAGCGAGGACGTTCTGGCGCTGCTCGGCGGCGACGGGCGCTAACCCGCTCGGGTGGGGCTGCTGGGGTAGGCAGGACGGTCGACGCATTTTGGCTCGACCGCTTGCCTAATCCGTTATGTGTTCATTTGCAATGCCGTGGATGGTTTGTCTGCCTTTGGGCATAAGAACCATCAAGAACATTGGCACATCAGCAAAGGAGAACATCATGGCGAAATTCTTTAAGGACCCCGACGGCAAGCTCATCGCCGCCCTTGGCGACGACGTTGCGACCCCTGCCGGTTGCACGGAACTGACTGCAAACACAGAGGACGCGGCGCACGAGAAGCACGTGCCTGTTGTCGAGACCGAGCGTGACGGTCACGTGATTCGCGCACGCATTGGCTCGGTCGAGCACCCCAGCCTGCCCGAGCACTACATTGAGTGGATCGCGCTTGAGGCCGAGGGCCGCTTAGAGGTTCATTACCTTGAGCCCGGCATGAAACCCGCGACGTTTTTTGCGGGCGGCTCCAAGACCGGTACCGTCTATGCCTACTGCAACCTGCACGGGCTGTGGTCCGCGACATTCTAGGAGCGCGCCCCCGCTCGGGGTATCATAGCTAGCATATGCACATGCAAGCGCCGGCTGCATTATGCGGCCGGCGCTTTTACTACGATTTCGATGGTTTACGACGGAAAGGGCTGGGCCATGAAGCTCGCGCTTGCACAGATCGATATGCGCCTGGGTGATATTGAGGGCATTTGCGGCCGCATCGAGGACCAGGCTCGTTTGGCCCACGAGCGCGGGGCGCGCGTGCTGTGCGTTCCGGCTCCGCTCTTTATGGGCGCCATGCCCGGTGGCCTGGTGGGCGCTGCCGACTTTGAGCACGACGTGCTTGCCGGTTTGACTGGTGTCGCCGAGCGTATCCAGGAGCTTGACATGATCTGCATCGTGCCCGCGGCGGTTTCGTTTGAGGGCCAGCCGCTGCTCGACTACATGATGCTCAAGGACGGTCATGTGGTGCCGGCGCGTTCGAGCATTGCCTTGCAGCGTGGCGAGAACAACGACACGCGTTGGGCGCCGCCGGTGTTCGACGTGGACGGCGTGCGCATCGCCGTGATTTTTGACTTGGACCGCGAGCTCGAGATGTTGCCGACCGGCGTCGACCTCATCGCGTATTTCCAATTCAACGCGTTTGACATGACCGACCGCGAGACTGCCGCCATTGCCGCCGTTCGCTGCGGCGCCTACCGCAAGATCGCATCCAAGCGCAGCGTGTGGTTTGCCTGCATGGCGCCGGTCGGCGCCTATGACGAGTCGGTGTATACCGGCGGTTCGTTTGTGCTCGACGACTGCGGTCGCGTGGTGGCCCAGGCGCCGTGTTTTGAGGAGAGCCTGCTGGTCCAGGAGATTCAGCGCGGCGTGATGCTTGATGCCCTGGAAGATCACGAACTGCCCGAGTTCCGTTCCGAGGAGTGGCTGTGGCAGGCGCTGGTGCTCGCCGTGCGCGACAACGCCCGAGCACACGGTGCGTCGCGTGCTGTGGTGGCACTCGAGGGTGACTTGCCGTCGTCCCTGCTAGCGGCGCTGGCCGTCGACGCTCTGGGCCCGCGCAATGTGATTGGCCTGGTGCTGGGGCGCAACCGTATCTTTACGCCGGCGCAGGAAGAGGCCGAGGCTGCCCGCTGTGCCGCCGTCCGCGCCATCGCCGAGCGTTTGCACATTCGCACCGTCGAGCGCGATGCACCGGATGCGGCGCGTGTGCTCGATCGCGACGTGTCGGCGGGTGATGCCGAGCGTCTGCGCTCGCGCACGCTGGGCCTCATGCTGGAGGACACGGCGCTCGAGCTGGGTGCGATGGCGCTGAGCCCGCTGTCCAAAACCGAGTACGCGCTGGCGGCGCCGGCGCTTTGCGGCGGCTACCAGGGCGATTACGCGCCCTTTGGCGATGTGTACCTGTCGACGCTTGAGTTTGTGGCACGTGTGCGCAACCGCACGTCTGCCGTGGTGCCCCAAGAGCTCGTGACGCTCAACGCGGTGGAAGATTGTATGGAGCGAGTGCTGGCGCAGGCGCTCTCAACGCTCGACGGTCCGGTCGATATGCTCGACCGCGCGGCGCAGCTGCTCGGCGGGCTTGAGCCGGGTGAGGTCGATGGGGCGCTCGAGGCGCACGTGGACCGCAATCGATCTTTCGACGACATCCCGATGGCCGCTGGCAAGCCTGAGGCCTGCTCGCTGCTGCTGATGCTCGTTCGACAGGGTGAAGCTGCCCGCCGCATGTTGCCGATGGCGCCGATCGTCTCGGCCCGTTCGTTTGCCGAGCGTGCCTGGCCGTACATGCTCGCGTGGTCCGACCTGGGGCTTAACGGCAAGGAGCGTATGACGGTCGATTCGCTGGCGCGCGCCGAGGTGCGCCGTTTTGCTGACGAGGATACGAGCGAGCGCGTGCGAAACGAGATGATGGACGTGCTGGGCGAGCTTCTGGGTATTTCGCCCGAGCAGATGGAGGAGCTGCGCTCTGAGGACGGTCAGCGTCGTTTGCACGAGGGAATGAAAAAGTTCGAGGGCGAGGTTCAGGACGCCATCGATAAGATGATGGGCGGTCAGGGCGGCTCGCAAGGTAGTCCCCAGGGTGGCCCGATGCCGCATCCGCCGGTTGATCCGAGGCAGTTCCCCTTTTTCTCGCAGAACTAACTATGGGATAGGATTCGCTTCCAGCCCCGACACTTCAACTAAGCATCTTGGCCCCGTTGTGTTATTCTAGAACAGACGTTCGTGAATGATGCGCGGGGCCTTGTCTTGCGCTGTGCTTGTGGCGAGGGGAGGTCGGCTTGGTTATCTTGGGCATTGACCCCGGTTTGGCTCATACGGGTTGGGGGATTATCGAGGAGCGGCGTGGCGAGGTTCGCTGCCGTGCCTACGGCTGCATCGAGACCAGTGCCGGAAGTCCGCTCGCGGTGCGCCTGTCGCATATCGCCCATGACCTTAAGGATGTCGTCGAGCATTATCGACCCGACACGGCTGCTGTCGAGAGCATTTACTTTGGCGCCAACGTTCGCTCGGCCATCCCTACGGCGCATGCCCGCGGTGCTGCACTCGTAGCGCTTTCGGAATGCGCGCTCGAGATTGGCGAGTACACGCCCATGCAGATCAAACAGGCTGTGGTGGGCACCGGCGCCGCGGACAAGCGGCAGGTCGCCTACATGGTACGCACGCTAACACAGCTCGACCACGACCCGCATCCCGACCATGCCGCCGATGCCCTGGCCTGCGCCATCTGCCACGTAAACCTCAGCCGCACCCGCGCCCTCACCGGTGGCGAGTTCTATCAACAGAGAGGAACCGGATACTGATGATTTCCCAGCTCCACGGAACGCTTGTCGAGTCCACGATGAGCTCTGCTGTCGTCGATGTGTCGGGCGTTGGCTTTGAACTCGGCATCTCGGGCAGCACTGCGGCCACGTTGCCGACGCCCGGCGGCGAGGTCCGTCTCTACACGCGTATGCAGGTGCGCGAGGACGCCATGACACTTTTCGGTTTTTCCTCAAAGGATGAGCGCACGATGTTCGACCGGCTCGTGTCCGTCTCGGGCGTTGGCCCGCGCCTGGCGCTTGCCGTGCTTTCCACCTATACCGTGGGGCAGCTGTATTCGCTGGTGATGGCCGAGGACGACAAGGGCATGGCCAAGGTACCCGGTGTGGGCAAAAAGACAGCTCAGCGCCTGATCCTGGAACTCAAGAGCACCTTTGCCAAGGATAAGGGCTTTGTGCCGGTCGACGTGATTCCCGGACAGGTTGCGATGCCCGTGCCCGCTGCCGCTCCCTCGGTGATCGATGATGCCCGTGCGGCGCTCCTTTCCATGGGCTTTAGCCCGCAGGAGACCGATGTTGCCCTGAGCGGGTATGATGGGCAGAATATGCGTGTCGAGGATCTGCTCGGCGCGGCGCTTAAGCGACTCGGAATGGATGCGTGATGTGGGAAGCCGATGACTCTCAGGACTTGTGGGCGACGCCCGGTAACTCGCCGGCGGCATCCATGGCGCACGGCGAGCGCATGGTGGGCTCGGAGCTGACGGCCGAGGATCTCGATGTCGACCGCACTTTGCGCCCTCAGCGCCTGGACGATTACTGCGGCCAGGAGCACATCAAGCAGAGCCTGCGCGTGTTGATCGAAGCGGCGCAGAGCCGTGGCGAGACGCTCGACCACGTGATCTTCTCGGGTCCTCCGGGCCTGGGCAAGACCACGCTGGCCACCGTTATCGCCAACGAGCTGGGCGCTCAGATCAAGACCACGAGTGGCCCTGCCATCGCGCGCACGGGCGACCTGGCGGCCATCCTTACTAACTTGCAGCCGGGCGATGTGCTGTTTATCGACGAGATCCACCGCCTCAACCGTTCGGTCGAGGAGGTCCTGTACCCCGCGATGGAGGACTTTGCCCTCGATATCGTGATTGGCAAGGGTCCGGCGGCGCGCTCGATTCGCCTGGATATCCCCAAGTTTACGCTGGTGGCGGCAACGACCCGCTCAGGCATGTTGACCGGCCCGTTGCGCGACCGCTTTGGCATTTCATATCGCCTGGATTACTACACGGTCGAGGAGCTCGCGCAGATTGTGACGCGCTCGGCGACTATCCTGGGCGTGACGATCGACCATCCCAGTGCACTCGAGATCGGCTCGCGTTCGCGCGGCACGCCACGTCTTGCCAACCGTCTGCTCAAGCGCGTGCGCGATTACGCACAGGTGCGCGGCAACGGCCCCATCGAGCTCGATATCTGTCGCCAGGCGCTCGAGTTCTTCGAGATCGACGAGCTCGGTCTGGACTGGATGGATATTCGCATTTTGGAGACGCTCGCCAAGACGTTCTCCGGTCGCGCCGTGGGACTTACGACCCTTGCCAGCGCGGTGGGCGAGGACCCGGGCACGCTCGAGGATGTCTATGAGCCCTATTTGCTGCAGTGCGGATTGATGATTCGTACGCCGCAGGGCCGTCAGGCAACCCTCCGCACCTTTGAGCACCTGGGGATTGAACCTACCGTTTAGGGCGTTTTGTTTTGGCGGGCTGTTGGACTATCGCTGGGCATCGGGTAAACATATCGCCGTTCATCGGTTATGGGCGTTTTACTATTGCGCGCCCGTGCTATGCTGAATTGGTCTTTTTCTCATTCGGTAACGAAAGGACCGCCCATGCCTACTGACATCGAAATCGCACGTTCTGTCACGCCGCTGCCTATTACCGAGGTGGCCAAGAACGCCGGCGTCGACGTTAAGCACCTTATTCCGTACGGCTTCGACAAGGCTAAGGTCGACTATTCGCTGCTCAACGAGCCGACTGATCACCAGGCCAAGCTCGTCCTCGTGACCGCTATCAACCCAACGCCCGCGGGCGAGGGCAAGACCACCACGACCATCGGTCTGGCCGATGGCCTGCGTCGTCGCGGTATCAAGAGCGCCGTGGCCCTGCGTGAGCCTTCGCTCGGTCCCGTCTTTGGCGTCAAGGGCGGTGCCGCTGGCGGCGGTTGGGCCCAGGTCATTCCCATGGAGGACATCAACCTGCACTTTACCGGCGACTTCCATGCCATCGGTGCTGCCAACAACCTGCTGGCCGCCATGCTCGATAACCACATCCAGCAGGGCAATCAGCTCGGTATTGACGTTAAGCGCATCACCTGGAAGCGCGTCGTCGACATGAACGACCGTCAGCTGCGCCATGTTATCGATGGCATTGGCGGTAAGGCCCAAGGTGTGCCGCGCGAGGACGGCTTCGACATCACCGTTGCCTCCGAGGTCATGGCAATCCTGTGCCTGTCTACGAGCATCAACGACCTCAAGGAACGCTTGGGTGAGATTGTCGTCGGCTATAGCTTTGCCGGCGAGCCCGTCCGTGCCCGCGACCTCAAGGCCCAGGGTGCCATGGCCGCGTTGCTTAAGGACGCGCTTAAGCCCAACCTGGTGCAAACGCTCGAGGGCACGCCCGCGTTTATCCACGGCGGTCCCTTCGCCAACATTGCCCACGGCTGCAACTCTATTATGGCCACGCGTATGGCGATGCGCTTTGGCGATGTTGCCATTACCGAGGCCGGCTTCGGTGCCGATCTGGGTGCCGAGAAGTTCCTCGACATCAAGTGCCGCATGACGGGCGTTCGCCCCAGCGCCGTCGTGGTCGTCGCGACCGCTCGTGCGCTTAAGTACAACGGTGGCGTCGCCAAGGCCGACCTCAACGAGGAGAACCTCGAGGCACTCAAGGCTGGCATGCCCAACTTGCTGCGTCATGTCGACAACATCCAGAACGTTTATGGTCTGCCCTGCGTGGTCGCCATCAACCGCTTCCCGACGGACACCGAGGCTGAGCTTGCACTCATCGAGTCCGAGTGCCAGAAGCTCGGCGTCAACGTTAAGCTTTCCGAGGTCTGGGCCAAGGGCGGCGAGGGCGCGCTCGAGCTGGCCGATGAGGTCATGCGTCTGATTGAGCAGCCGAGCGAGCTCAAGTTTGCCTATGAGGACGGCGCTGATGTCGCTGATGCCCTCGAGGCCGTTGCCACCAAGGTCTACCGCGCCGACGGCGTTGACTTTACGCCGGCCGCCAAGCGCCAGCTCGCCGAGCTGCGCGAGAACGGCTTTGGCAACCTGCCGGTGTGCGTCGCCAAGACGCAGTACAGCTTTAGCGACAACGCCAAGGCCCTGGGCGCTCCCGAGAACTTCCGCATCACCGTGCGTGAGCTCAAGGTTTCCGCCGGTGCCCACTTTGTGGTCGCGCTGACCGGCAGCGTTCTGACCATGCCGGGTCTGCCCAAGGTGCCCGCGGCCGAGAACATCGACGTCGACAACGACGGCAACATCACCGGCCTGTTCTAAGTCTGCTGTCCATAGCTGCTTGTCCGCCCCGCCGTGCCCACAAGGCCCGGCGGGGCTTTTTGATCCTTAGGCCCGCGCATGTCTTGTAGATACCGACGGACTCTGCCCATCATAGGCTTTTGCGCGGGTAGAATGCATGGATAACTTGAGGCTCACGCGCGACGGAAAGGAATCGTTGCATGGATCAGGACAAGACAACCGTGATGGGAGGCTACGGTTCCGCGCAGGCTGGCGATAGCGCCGATGCGACCCGCGTTGTTCCCAACCCCGGTTATGCCGACCCCGCCGCGACGCAGCCTTCTGCCGAGCCCACCCGGGTTATGGGCTATGGCGACACGGCGCAGGATTCTTACGCTGCATCTTCGCAAGGCCCCTATGGCAACGCAGCTCCGGATCCGTTTGATTACACGCCGCAGGATTCTTATGCTGCCTCGACGCCGAATCCCTATGACAACCTGCCGCAAAATCCCATTCCGCAGCCTCAGCAGACGACGTATATGCCTCGCACGGCGCAGCCTCGCTACGAGTCGCACGAGCCGTATCGCGAGTACCCCAAGTCGATTCCGCAATATAGCGAAGACGAGGAGAAGAGGCCGTCGCGTTCGTCGAGCGTGATCAAGAAGATCCTCATCGTGCTGGCGATTTTCTTTGCGCTGTCGGTTGTGTTTGCCATCGTGTCGGGCATGCTCAACAAGCGGGGGAGCTCAACGGCCGATGCCACTGCCGAGCAAACCGAGTCCGCCTCGTCAAGCACCGTCGATCTGAGCGATATCCCGGGGCAGTACTGGTCCAACGCCAAGAAGATCCTCAAGTCGCGCGGCGCCGATCTTTCGAATGCCGTGGTCCTGACTGATGATGGCTCAACGCCCGTCGTCGATGCCAACTGGGTCGTTGCTTCTGCCTACTATAACGACAACGGCAACCTCGAAATTCAACTCACGCACAAGAACAGTTCGGGCAACTCGTCCGACGGCCAGGGCGGCGCGGACAGCTCGAGTTCCAATACGCTGGAGGACTTGAGCAACAAGGCGCAGGAGTTGGGAGACAAGGCGCAAGAGCTGGGCGACACGGCACAAAACCTGGGCGATACCGCGCAGAACTTGGGCGACATGGCGACGGATGCCTGGAACGCCCTGCAAAACGGCATCTCGGGCGCGCAGGGAAACTAGCTGTTAAGCAGGCTACAACTGCTCGGCCGGACGCTCGGGCGAGCTAAAGCCCGAATCAAACGTGACGACGCATGAGGCATCGGGTCGGCGCTCGTGCACGATGCGCGTGACGAGCTCCAGCAGCTCCTCGTCGGATATGTCAAAGCCGTCGGGACGCACCAGGTCAAACGAAACGAACCCGTCGTGCTCGTGCAGGTCGTGGATGGAGAGCGCGGGATCGATCTGCATGACGCCGCGCTTGACCCAGCTGCGCAGGTCGTCGCTGGTGGTGGCGATGGGGTCGCAGTGCAGCGTGATATCGATGCCCATTTGGCGCTTGATGTCGTGCTCGATGGTGTCCAAAATCTCGTGGTGCTCAAATGCGTCGCCCTCGCCGGGCATCTCCACGTGGGCGCTGGCAAACTGACGACCGGGGCCGTAGTCGTGCACCATCAGGTCGTGTGTGCCCAAGACCTGCGGATAGGACATGATCTTATCGCGGATTGCCTGGACGAGCTTGGGGTCGGGCGCTTGCCCCAGCAATGGGCTGATGGCGTCGCGCACTAGGCCCATGCCGCTGATGCAGATGAAGATGCCCACACCCAGGCCTGCCCAGCCATCGAGGTCAAAGCCGGTCGTCTGCGAAATAAGCGCCGCCACCAAGACCGAGCCCGAGGTGATGACGTCGTTTTTGGAGTCCTGTGCTGTGGCGATGAGCGTCTCCGAGTCGATGCGATCGCCCAGCGTGCGGTTGAACGCTGCCATCCAGAGCTTAACGAGCATGGACAAGACGAGGGCGGCTAAGGAGAGCACCGAATATGCAGTGGGGGAAGGCTTGATGATCTTAGTGACCGACTCGAGGATCAGATTGATGCCGACGGCGCAAACCAGGACGGCGACGAACAGGCCAGCTAGGTACTCATAGCGACCGTGGCCATAGGGGTGGCCTTCGTCTGCCGGGCGGCTGGCAAGGCGGAACCCGAGCAGACTCACGATGTTGCTCGAGGCATCGGAGAGGTTGTTGAAAGCGTCGGCGATGAGGGAGACGGAGCCGGCGAGCAGGCCCGCGATGCCCTTGGCCAGGCACAGGGTGATGTTGAGGCCAATGCAGACGAGGCTTGCGGAAAAGCCCGCGTTGGTGCGGCAAGATGCATCGACCGGCTCGCTCTCGCTGCCGGGAACAAGCGTATGTACCAGCCGATTTACAAATAGCATAGCGGTCGTCCTCACAATCATGTTTAAGGGGATAGTGTAGCTCGCGCGGGGGCGCCGTGCACCGATGCTCAGAAAATGCAGCAATAGTCTGCCGGTGCTAACGAGCGAGCCTTCTCGTCTGCCTGGGTGGTCCATTTTGGGCCACATGGGTATGGGCATGTGCCTGCTTGCTCGACATACTTAATGTCGACAGCCCCTGTGCAAAGGAGGACGTTTCCATGGACGAGATGTTTGCCATTAAATGTCAAAACTGCGGCGGCCCTATGTACTCGCACCAGGCTAAGCGCAGCTTTGAGTGCGCCTATTGCGGTGCGGTCATTCCGTGGCAGGCGGACGCCGGAGAGCCCAAGAGCGCTTTGGGCATTCGCCATACGCCGTTGACGGTAGTGGATGGACTGCTCAAGCTCACGCATGTGTCGCAACTCGAGCGCCCGGAGGACCCGGACTGGTATTTCTTCAATTCGCACTGGCGCAATCAGTCGGTCCTGGAACATCTGCTGTGGGAGGATCGCGGCACGGCGCAAGAGTTCCAAGAGGCCACGCATGTGAGCATTCCTTGCCCCTTCTGCGGAGCGTCCTTTGAGGGCGAGTCAACGCAGCGTGTGTTTGAGTGCCCGTCCTGCGGCAACAAGATCGGCATTGCCGACCTGCTCAAGCCGGGGACGTTTAGCAAGCGCCTGACCTTGGGCGTTGGTGCGGAGTATGTACCTGGGCAGGGTATTCCCTGCGAAATCTCGCCACAGCAGGCACGTGCCAACGCGCTGCAGCTGGTGCGCCAGTACCCGGATGCCTTTGCCGGGCACGACGTGGAAGATGCGATCCAAAACGACATGATGCTTTTCTATTTCCCCATGGCGCTGGCGGACCTGCGCATGATGGCGAGCTTCCCGGGCAAGGGCCTGAGCAAGGAAACCCTGGTGTACTACGAGGTGCTCGACTGGGCGTATCCGAGGGCAAACTATCTGGATGTTCGCCTTATGGGCATTCTGGAGCCGTGGGACTTTGCCAAGGTTGGGCCGTTTGACCCTGCCATGCAGGAAGGTGACTTTCGCGTCGTCTCAGTCGATGCGTCTACCAAGGACCAGGTGGTCATTGATAAGTTGGCGCTCGACGTTGCGGGCAACGACGCCGAGGCTGTACTGGGGCTCAATAAAAAGAGTATCCGCACGTGGGCGCGCAAGGCCCGCAAGCATAAGGACGGCCTAGTTATGGTGCCGGTGTACTTTGTCGACCGTCCGGCAACGGACAGCCGCGACGGCGAGCAGGTGCGCATCGCCGTGAACGGCCAGACGGGCCGCGCGGCCGCGGTGGTGTTTAGTGACAAGCGCGAAACGCACATGGTGGCGCCGCTCAACCCGAGCCTGCATCTGTCCGGAGAAAGCACCGTGCATGCCATGCCCATCGAGGTCAAATACGTTAAATCGCCGTTCCTGTACCAGATCGTGCGCCGTGGAGGCGGCGAGCAACCGCGCCAGGTTGCAGCCGCCGTCGAGGGTTCCTGCCGAGAGGAGAAGCCCAAGCGCCGCGGTCTTCTGGGCGCGCTATTTGGGAAGTAGGGGAGCGGTGTCGGGGTGTCGGGCTGCATCGCAAGGTCATGAGACGAATTTAAAATTGCTGGGAACGTGCTACCATTACCGATAGCCTTAATCTAGCAAGAAGCGGAGGCCAGATTATGGGTTTTGCGGATCAGCAGCTTCAGCTTCAGGTACCGTATTCTCCTGACGACACGTTTAATGCCTTGAAGACAGCTATGGAAAAGCTGCCTAAAGTAAAAGTTGATAGTGCATCGCCCACAACAAGAACAGTTGCAGCTGAGATCGGTATGAGCCTTTGGTCCTGGGGCGAAAATATCAGTATTTCGGTTGTTCCAGTTGAAGGCGGATCTGGCGTTACTGTCAACTCGTCATCTAAGGTCCGGACAAACGTACTAAACGGGGGCAAAAATGCAAAGAATATTGCTGAGATAGTCGATGCCCTATCGAAGGAGCTCGAGCGGTATCCACAGGTTTCATAGACTATTGAGACGCTGGCGGATAGTGGCGATGTAGTTGCAAGACTTGAGAGGCTTGCAACGCTGCGTGATAGTGGAGTACTTACCGAGGAAGAGTTTGCTGCAGAAAAGGCAAAAATCCTTTCGTAATCAGACACGATGGTTGGATTTGCATTCTATTATTGAACTTGTTTATACCAGGCTGAAAACATCGTGTGTAATAAAGGTGCGTAGTAGTCTCGTCTTATACAGCAATAGGGACCTCTTTTGGGCGCCCTGCCTTTGGAGCGTCGGCGAGTCGTGCCTCGATGGAAGCTTTGGACACCATGCGCTTGGTGCCATCCTTCCATGAATCCAACAGTCCAGCATTTATCAGTTGCGATACTCTTGCCGAGCTAACGCCAAGCATGCGCGCGGCATCCGCTGCGGTGACGGCGGGGATATCGTTGAGTTCGCGGCTGACGGCTACGGCGATAATCTTGCCGCCGTGTCGCGGCTCATGTCCGAAGTCCGGCGCAGGCAGGTCGACGCCGCCCATTAGGTGGTCATCGACCATGCATGCGAGAAAATCAGCGGCGCTTTCGACAGCGTCGTTTAGGTCGGAGCCAAACGTTCCTCCTCCGCCCAGCGAGCCACATGGCACGGCATCGACCATGCCGTCCGAATCAAAGAACTCAAATTCCCATACGTAAACCATGTAAGACCTCCTCTAAAAAGCGATGCGAAATGTGATGAGGATGAGCTATCGAAGTCCTGCCTGCCTTAGGATTCTTTTGGCAATTTGATCCTCAATCTCTCGGTGGCGTTTCACGAGCACGAGTTTATCTCCTTTGACGAACTTCTCGTGATTAGTGCCTCCTTTCGAGATGAAGCCGGCTTCTTCGAGGATGCGGATCAATTCGCGTCTCTGCATCGTAGCCTCTTTCAATAACTATATATTAGCACTTCCTAAGGGTTTAAGACTTAAGTCTTAGCTATTACTAACCCTTTGTTTTGTGGTGCCATCTTTGGATAACGGCTTATATTCCTTGTTGTATTAGTTTATTTGCTCGTGCGGACACGATTTTGGTGCTCTGCGCACGACCGCGAAAAGGGTTTGCGGCGACTAAAATGTGACCATAGTGACAGTTTTAGCGAACCCCACGGGAGTGACGCGTATGGACAACAACACGCTGCTATTCCAGGACAAAGGTTCGGGTAGGTATAAAGACGTCAAGATCTACCCCAACCGTATTGAGGTGCTCAAGAAGGGCACTTTTGGTGGCAAGCACACCGAGATTGTCTATCTTAAGGACATCACGGGGGTCAACAGGATCAAGGGTCGCGACGTTTTCCTACGTAACAGGCTGTTGACTGCCTGTGTCTTTAGTCTGAGCAGCCGCTCCCAAGCTCAGGAGTTCGTGAATGCGCTGAACATGGTGATGTAGCCGATAACGGTGTTCGGGCTAAGGTAAAATCGGGGCGCAGAACGGTATTCTGCGCCCCCCAATTGAGTCGATGTGTCTAAAAGGCGGGCTTGCCTATTCGCTGTCGTCCCCAACGTTTTCGCGGTCATTGGCAAGCATCGCCGCGCCGGCGACCGTTGTCGCCACGGCGGCGGCAGCGAGCCCGGCGGCAACGCCAGAGCCGTCGCCCGTGTCGGCGAGTTTTCCGGTCGAGCCCTTGCTCTTGTCGGCGCCGCCGTTCTTGTCGGCGCCGTCTGCGTTGGAACCCGTGCCGCTACCGGTGCCGCCTGCACTGCCCGAGGCCGCTACGGTAAAGCTTGCGGCTCCATCGCTGGCGAGCGTGTAGCTCTGCGCCGCGTCGCCCAAGAGACCGTTCACGCGCACCCAGTACGTTCCCGCGGTAAATGCCTCGCCCTCGGCCATCGCCGTTCCCGGAGCGCCGTTCGCGTCGTGCACAAACTCGAGCTGGGCCGTGCAGGCATCGGTTTCGAGCTTGCCCTCGAGTGATGCCGCAATCTTGGCGCGCACGTCTTCGCCGGCCTTAAGGCCTTCGAGTCCCTCAAAATGGGGCGTCAGCTCGCGTGGATCGATATCGATGGGCACGGAGCCCCGCAGCTCCGTAACGGTCTCGTTGCCCAAGGCGTCGACATCCACATATTCGATGGCAAACGCATGGCCCGAAGCTGCCACGTTGAGTACGTTGCTGGTGTCGACGAGGCGGAAATGACCCTCGCCAACGGTCTTGCCGTCCTGGAATGAGGCATCGCTCAGCGAGTCACCGTACGTCATGCGCATGCGGGTCGGGAGATAATACGGGAGATAGTACGAAGCCGTCTGCTTGTGCTCCGTATCGTAATTGCGCTGGTAGATGCTCCGGGCCAGCGCCGCATCAACAAAGTCGGATGCGATGATGCCAATGTGCTTGAGGTAATCTGACTTTGTATCCTCGATGCCGCTGGGATTGATGTACGGGCTCTTATACAGATGCTCGTTGACTACTCGTGCCGAGGTAAAAGGATTGCCTCCGTGCGACAAGCCGTGCAGCTGGTGTAGTTGATAGACCAGCAACGCTCCAGGACTTTCTCCTTGGCCCCGTTATCGTCCTCGACATCTACCTCGTTGCGCGTGCGCCCGGTCGTTTCCTTCAGCGCATTATCGACCCAGTTGAGCTTGTCGGTTCCCGTGAGTTTGTACTTGTCCTGGGCGTATACCTTGGTGCAATAGGGCTCTTTGTCGCCTGTTTCCCCCGCGGCTTCAAAGCCCTGCGCGTCTTGGACGAGGCACATGGAACTGCTGTCGGTGTGCGCTGCGATTTTGTTATCCCATTCGGTGAGGTCGAGGCCCCACGTGTGGCCGCTTACACTGTTGCCGGCGAGCCTAAATCGACGCAGCAGAACGATCTTTCCGCGCACCTCGTGTAGCGTGGGGATTCGGCTCGACGTATAGAACAGTTTGGGGTTGTCGTCCAAAACCTTGGCGAAAGCCGTCGTAACACTTTCGTCGGTAGCCTCGTCGTTGCCTCGTGATACAAGCATGATGAGCGCTTCTGTCGGGTTTTCGTTCAAAAACGTTTTGAAGTAGCCTATGACATCGGAAAGATGCATAAAGTACGCGTCTTTTTTGAGCAGGTAGTAATCCCCGTGGTCGATACCGGGGTTGTCGCCCTTTCCGAGCCGGATATCAAAATAGCGAATGCCTTCGAGCAACTGCGTGGGAATGTAATCCTGCTGGCATTTTACTTGCGAGGATTGGGGCTCGGTGTCGTTGTCCACGCTACAGGTGCCCGAATCGTGCGTGCCCGGGATGCTCAGCTCGTCGAGGAACTTGTTGTCGTCGACGTATTTCATCCAACATGGCCCATCGACGTAGCTGCTGTACGTGATCCAGTCGAGGCTGCTAACCGTGGCATCGTTCTTTTTCATGTCGTAACCGATAAGTTCGAGCTCCCACGGAATGCTCTTACTCTTATGGCAGATCTTGTTGTTGTCCTGGTCTTCGCCGTTCGATTCTATTGCCAGGTACTTAATGTCTTTTTTCTCGGTTTCTTTCTCGACCGTGCGGTCTCGGATGATATAGGTTCCGTTTGATTGACGCTCGAACGCAAAAGAGCGGCTGGGCTTGCCGTCATGCTCGCCACTCCATACGTGGATGACCTTTCCGTCTTTGTCCGAGTCGCCATCGACCGACCAAATGCTGTAGCCCGTCTTTTTATGCTCTTCGAAATTGAGCAAGGTGCGGATAGCATACCAGTTTGTATCGTCATTCTTGGTCGTTACGTTCTCAAGGATGAGCTTGCTGGACGTGCCGTCATTAAACAGATGGCAGACGTTGCCGATGACGTTGCCGTCTTCGTTAACGCTTGCGGTACGAAAATAGCCCGCGGGGCGAAGGCGAATGACGAAATTGTCGAGGCTGACTGCTGGCCCGGCCGTGCTGTCCGCAAAGGCTGCCCGCGGGCTAATGCCCAGCATGGCGGTTTCGGGCAGGCTTGCAAGTGGCGACAACGCCGCGAGTCCAAGGCCCAACGTAAATGCTCGGCGGCTGATGGCGTGGTGTTCGGTCATAACTTCTCCATTCGCAGAGTGCGGTTATGCGATAGTTTTGGTCACTATACTGCCCAGATGTTTAAAGATGCTGGTTTAATTGTCTGCGCGGCGCGATAAATCGGTGGGCGGACGTGTTGGGGTGTTTGTCGTTTTCGTACTGTTGCCACATTTGGGGCGGTTCCGGCGTCCGGCATCCTCGCGTTCGTCGGCTACCGGCATAAGAAAGGGAGGGTCGGTTTACCGGCCCTCCCTGGGTACGAAGCGCTGGGGTACCGTCGCTTGTTTGCACTGCGACCGTGTTTCCCGTTGCGCTTGCCAGTCGCTTAGCGCTTGATCTCGATATCGTCGAGCTTGACGTCCATGGCCTCGGTCTTGGCCTCGGCGATGTCGTCGGCAAATTCCAGAGACTTCATCATGGTCTCGACGGCGTCCTTGTGTTCCTCGACGTTGTCGATACGCACGTACACACTGCCGCCGTCAACGTCGGTGAAGTATTCGGTCGTTACGCCGCCCGAGTGCGTGAAGTAGGCACTGCGCCAGGTCTTGCCATTGTACTTAACGGGATCGCTCTCGGTCCATCCAGAGTTGGCCTTCCACTTTGCCTCGTAGTCGAACAACTCATCGGCGTTCTTGTCAGGATCGAAGACAGGGATGAAGCGGTCGCTGGCGTGCTCGCTCTCGGTGAACTTAAACTGGGCCCTGTCGGCGGTGTCGCCTGCGACGTCGGTGATCTCGACGCCCTCGGGGACCTCGACCTTAAACCAAATGAAGTCGGTCCTCATATCCACGGCGGGCTTTTCTGCTCCGCCGCCACCGCCACTTCCGGTAGCGCCGCCGCTGCCACCGCAGCCCACCAGGGCAACTGCGGCAAAGAGGCTTATGCAGAGGGTGAGAATCGCAAAGGCCTTCTTTTTCATGGTCGTGTCCTCCTCGATCTGTAACCGCCCACGGATTACCTGCCTTTACTGTACGCGTGGACGGCTCGCTAGGGTGGGCCATGTGTCCCATTCTGGGGGCTGGAATTGCGCCGACAAGTGGCAATATGTGCGGTCGCAAAAGAGGGGAGGGCCGATGCTGTCGGCCCTCCCCGGGGTGAGGTGCCCGTTGATTTAATGGGGCGCGCGTGCGTGGGCGTTGCCCCAACAGGTTCCTTGTTTATAGATATGCCTCAGTTTTTGACGTCCGGAAGTCTCGAAAGGTGGGCCATGTGTCCCATGTTTGCGGTGCCGACGCCTATCGTTCGTCATAGAAATCCGCGATGGCCAGGTGCGCTGACGCTCATGTACTTATGGGCTAGACTTAGCACCATTACGTGATCGATGCGGTTGGTCGGCGATTCCGCTCGACCGATGTATATGACTTGAAGGTGCATGCGTATGAGCCAAGAGATGATGGACAAGACCTGCCGCGGGTTTGCCGAGGCGCTGGCCGCGCGCGAGCCGGTTCCCGGCGGTGGCAGCGCGAGCGCCTTTGTGGGCGCGCTGGGTGCCTCGCTTTGTGGGATGGTTGCTCGTTATGGGGCGACTAATCCCGCGCTTGCCGATCGCGCAGACGATCTGACGCGCGCGTTTGCCCAGGCGGATGAGTTGGCGCAGGAACTTGTGGGTCTGGTCGCCGAGGACGTTCGTGCCTACGGGCAGGTGTCCACGGCGTACGGTATTCCGCGTGACGATCCGGCTCGAGCGACCGCGATTCAGGATGCGCTGCATGTGGCCGCTATGCCGCCGTATCGCATTATGGATGCCTGCGGGCGTGCGCTGGCGCTGCTCGAGGACATGGCCGACAAGGGTTCGCGTCAGCTGCTGTCCGATGTGGCGTGCGGCGCCGTGTTCTGCCGTGCCGCTATGCAGGGCGCGAGCTTGACGCTCTTTGCGAACACCACGTCTATGAAAGATCGCGTTCGTGCTGAGGAGCTCGAGACGGCGTGTGATGAGTTGCTCGACACATGGTTGCCGCGCGCCGATGCGCTGGCGCGCCGCGCCTCCGACGCTGCAAGGAAGAGAGGATAGCCATGGCTGAACTGCTGAAGGGTGCTCCCGTTGCTCGCGCTTTGACCGAGGAACTTGCTGCTCGCTGTGCAGCCCTGCGCGAGCGCGGTGTTGTACCGACGCTGGCCATCGTTCGTGTGGGCGAGCGCGAGGACGACCTGTCCTACGAGCGCGGTGCCCTCAAGCGCTGCGAGAAGGTTGGCATTGAGGCTCGCCGCGTTTTGCTTCCTGCCGATGTTTCGCAGGACGAGCTGTTGACGGCCGTCGAGGACATCAATACCGATTCGGCTGTTCATGGCTGTCTGATGTTCCGCCCGCTGCCCGCCGGCCTTGACGAGAACGCCGTCGCCGCAGCGCTCGATCCCGCCAAGGACGTTGACTCCATGACGCCGGCTTCACTGCTCACCACGCTTTCGGGGCGCGGCGAGGGTTTTGCCCCCTGCACAGCCGAAGCCGTGCTTGCTTTGCTGGATCATTACGGCGTTGAGCTGGATGGGGCCAAGGTTGCTGTGGTCGGACGCTCACTGGTAATTGGCCGCCCCGTTGCCGCCATGCTTACGGCGCGCAACGCAACCGTGACGACGTGCCATACGCATACGCGCGATCTTGCCGCCGAGTGCTGTGCTGCCGACATTGTGGTTGCCGCCGTTGGACGCGCGCGCACGATTGGCGCAGATGCGGTCCGCGAGGACCAGGCGATTATCGATGTTGGCATTAATTGGGACGAAGCCGCTGGCAAGCTGGTCGGCGACGTCGATTTTGATGCCGCGGAGCCGGTTGTTGGCGCAATCACCCCCGTGCCGGGTGGCGTGGGCGCCGTGACGACAGCAATTCTCGCCAAGCACGTGATCGAGGCGGCGGAGCGCGCATCGAAATAGGCGTTTTTGCCCACAGGGGCTGCCGAAGCCGTGGTTTCGCCCTTTCTGCGCCGAAGCGATACACTGTTGCCGTTTGATTTCTTCGCTCAAGGAGGATGCGCATGCCGTGCACAACGATTCTGGTCGGTAAAAACGCAAGCTACGACGGGTCGACCCTGGTCGCGCGTAACGAGGACTCGTCCAACGGGGTATTTGAGCCCAAGCGCATGCGCGTAGTGCATCCCGACGAGCAGCCGCGTGTCTACACGAGCGTCCTGAGCCACCTGACCGTTGAGCTGCCCGATAACCCCATGCGCTATACGAGCGTCCCCGATGTTGTCCCGGGCCACGGTATCTGGGCCGAGGCCGGTTTCAACGAGCTCAATGTTGGCATGTCCGCAACCGAGACGCTTACCACCAACGAGCGCGTCCGCGGCGCCGATCCGCTCGTGGACTACGTGCCCGCCAAGGGCAACGAGGGTGAGGACGGCTATGTGCCGGCGCAGCCCGGTGGCCTGGGCGAGGAGGACATGGTGACCCTGGTGCTGCCGTATGCCAAGTCCGCCCGCGACGGCGTGCGTATCTTGGGCGACCTGCTCGAGCGCTACGGCACCTACGAGAACAACGGTATCGCCTTTAGCGACGTGGACGAGATCTGGTGGCTCGAGACCATCGGCGGCCACCACTGGATTGCCAAGCGCGTGCCTGACGACGCCTATGTGACCATGCCCAACCAGCTGGGTATCGACAGCTTTGACCTGGATGACGCCGAGGGCGCCCAGACCGACCACATGTGCTCGGCCGACCTGCGCTCCTGGATGGCCGAGTGGCATCTGGACCTGACGCTGGGCGTCGAGGGCGACGGTCCGGCGACGGTCTTTAACCCGCGCGAGGCCTTTGGCTCGCACGGCGACAGCGACCATGTCTACAACACGCCGCGCGCGTGGTACATGCAGCGCTGCCTCAACCCCAGCGACGTGTGGGATGGCCCCGACGCCGACTACACGCCCGAGAGCGACGATATCCCCTGGAGCCGCGTGCCCGAGCGCAAGGTGACCATCGAGGACATTAAGTACGTGCTTTCGAGCCACTACCAGGGCACGGAGTACGACTGCTACGGTAGCAAGGGCACGCCCGCCACGCGCGGCGCTTATCGCCCCATCGGCATCAACCGCAACAGCCAGCTCGCCGTGTTGCAGCTGCGTCCCTATGCGCAGTCGGCCTATCGCGCCGTGCAGTGGATGGCCTTTGGTTCCAACTCGTTTAACGCGCTGGTTCCGCTGTACGCCAACGTCGAGACCATGCCCGAGTACTATGCCGACACGCAGGCTCGCGTGACGTCCGAAAACTTCTACTGGGCCAACCGCTTGATCGGCGCGCTGGCTGACGTCCGCTTCCATGAGTGCGGTCGCGCGGTCGAGGATTATCAGGAGAAGGTCGGTGGCATGGGCCACAAGCAGATCCATGACGTCGATGCTGCCGTAGCCGCTCTGCCCGAGGCCGAGGTGCCTGCCGAACTTGCACGCGCCAACGAGGCCTTTGCCGAGCGTGTCCGCGTGGAGACCGATGCCCTGCTGGGCAAGGTGCTTTACACCACGAGCTGCGCCATGAAGAACTCTTTCGCGATGAATGACAACGTGAGGTAGGGATTTCCCGTCGATCGAATAGCGCTAAAACGCTTTGTCGCTTTCGCTCAATCTTGGGTACAAGAACGCCAATGCAGTTGTTTGTGATTGGAGATAACCATGGTTATGAAACTCGATCAGCTTGTTAACGGCGCCATTAACGTGGGCTTTGGCGCTGCCGCCGTTGCTGTCGAAGGCGGCAAGAAGGTCCTCGACGACCTTAACACCAAGGGCGAGCAGGTCCGCAAGGACACCGCCACCCCCGATATCGCCCGCAGCGTGTCCGACATGTTCGAGCAGGCCGGCGGTACCATCTCCGATCTGACCGAGCGCTTGGGCATGCAGGGCGAGACCGCGGCCCAGCGCGTGCTCGACGAGCTCATCCTTGCTCGCGTCCGCGTTATGACCGCCCCCGAGCGCACGGCCTTCCTGGCCCATGTGCGCGACATTGTCGATTCAGTCGAGGACAATGTGACCTCGGTGCCCGTCGAGTCCGTTGAGCCCGACGATGCGAAGGATACCGTAGAGGCCGAGTAGCAGCGCAGATGGCAGATTCCACCACCGATTACAACAATCTAGATCCCTTGGGTGACGAGGCGGCGGTTGTCGATGAGGTCGATGCCGTCGTCTCGGGCGCTCGCAAGAAGCCGCGCGCTGTCGATATGGTCCCCGAGGAGCCCGACGCGATGGCGCCGGACGAGGAATACCAGCTCACGCCGGCGGGTCGTCGCGAACGCATTGGACAGATTGTTCGCCTGGTCAAAAAGTACCGCGTGTGGGATAACCTCACGCCGGTTCGTTTGCGCCGCCTGCTCGAGGAACTCGGCCCCATGTTCGTCAAGATGGGGCAGATTCTGGCCAACCGGTCCGAGATTCTGCCGCAGCGCTTTTGCGACGAGCTGCGTCGTCTGCGCTCCGACGTGGAGCCGGTGCCGTACGAGGTCGTACTCAGCTGTCTGGAAGAAGAATACGGCCTGCGCCTGGGGGAGATGTTCGATGCGATCGACCCCAATCCGCTTGGTAGCGCATCGCTCGCGCAGGTGCACCGCGCTCGTCTGGTGACGGGCGAGGACGTGGCCGTCAAGGTGCAGCGCCCCGGTGCGCAGCAGGTTATGGCACAGGACATCGATATCATCCGCTCGGTGGTGCGTATCGTTTCCAAGTTCGTCAACACCGATCAATTCGTTGACCTGCACGGCGTAGTCGAGGAGTTGTGGACCTCGTTTCGCGAGGAGACCAACTTTTTGGCCGAGGCCAAAAACCTCAACGACTTCTACGAGTTCCATAAGAGCGTTCATGGCATGACGTGCCCTAAATCCTATCTGGACCTGTGCACCGAGCACGTGGTGGTTATGGATTACGTCGACGGCATTTCGATCGCCGATCCTGAACGCTTGGTGGCCGAGGGCTATGACTTGGAAAAGATCGGTGCCGCGATTGTCGAGGACTACTCGACGCAGGTGCTCGATGACGGCTTTTTCCATGCCGACCCGCATGCGGGAAACATCATTCTCAAGGACGGCATCGTTTACTTTATCGACTTGGGCATGGTCGGACGCATGTCGAGCCACGATCGTGGCATCGTTAAGGACATGATTTTCGCCGTGGCCGAGGGTGACGTGCCCAAGCTCAAGGATTCGCTCATGCGCTTCGCCGTGACGCGTGGCGACTCGGCTGAGCTCGATCATTCGGCCTTTTTGTCCGATCTTGACTTTATCGTGGCTGACTTTGCGGGCCTCGACCTTAAAGACCTGGATATCGGCGAGTTTTTGACCTCGCTGCTAAACCTGGCGCGCAAAAACGATGTTGAGCTGCCGAGCGTGGTGACGATGTTCGCGCGCGGCATGGTGACGCTCGAGGGTTTGCTGACCGAGTACATGCCCAACGTCAACATGATCCAGATCATCCAAACGCACATTAAAAACGAGAAAAGCACCTATGCGCGTGTGCGCGATATGGGACGCGATCTTGCCGCGAGCAGCTATCGCGCGGCAAAAGGCTCGCTCGAGGCGGCCGAGTATCTGGGCTTGGCTTCGCGCATGCTCACGCGCGGCCAGCTTAAGGTGAACACGCAGATCATGAGCAGCGATAAGGCGCTGCGACAGCTGGGCGGAATTATCGACCGCATGTCGATGGCTATCGTTATCGCCGGCCTTTTTATCGGTTCGTCGGTGGTGTACTACGCACGCATCGAGCCGGTTGTGTTTGGTATCCCGGTCATTGGCTTTATGGGCTACGTGAGCGCGCTGGTGCTGGCGCTTATGCTGGGCCGCAATATCTGGCTCAACAGCCACGGCGGCAAACATTAGAGGCTGCGACCGTCACCGCATTTTCCTATCGCAAACAATAGCTTTTACCTTGGGCTTCGCCTGTGTGCGGGGCCCTTTTGCGTGATACCATTTTGACGGTAATAATCGATGGCCTAGATGGTGGTGCGGAGACGCACGAACGCGCGGTTTTCCTGCGCGTTTGGGAGAATCGGGGTGCAAGTCCCCGGCGATCGCGTCGAAAATGTTGGTGTAAGGGTGACGCCCTAGCGCCCGTTTAACGAAGAACGGCCTTCGTCCTAGAATCT
>NZ_JBCPDH010000021.1:0-34865 GCF_040915545.1 Collinsella aerofaciens
TCTCAAGGTGCACGCTTTGCGGCTGATCCGGTTCGACCGGGCCGCGCGGCAAGGAGATATATTGCCAGACCGGAGGGGCCCCGGGGGCGGGAATCTGGGCGTACACATTTCCTACACATCTTGTGATCCGACTAACGTTTGCCAGCCGTTAACTACCGCTCGCCGAGCATCTCTTTATATAAGGCAGTCTCATGGTTAAAGCGGATACGTCCCCCTAGCTAAAGCACAGCCAGCATCGAGCAACTCATCACGTTCTTCCACCGAGAACCCCTCGGCGTAGACGCGCACCACTGGTTCGGTCCCGCTAGGACGGACCAGCAGCCACGTGTCATCCTCGAATGACAGACGCAAGCCGTCCATATGACTAACGTTTTGCGGCACCTTGCCACAAATCGACTTGGGGTTTACGCCCGGCAGCAGGGTTCGTAACGTTTCGGCATCTTCGGCCTCAAGGCGCAAATCGCGTCGACCGTAACTCGTCTTACCAAAACTGTCCTCGAGTTGGTCGACCAGAACGCCCAAAGGCGCGTCCGTCTTTGCCATAAGCTCACACAGAATCAGACAGGCGAGGATTCCATCGCGCTCGGGCATATGCGCGGCGATGCCGATACCACCGGCTTCTTCGCCGCCTATGAGGACGCCGCCCTTCTTCATCTCCGCCGCTATATATTTGAAACCGACTGGTTTGACGGTCACGCGGCAGCCAAGCGCCTCGGCAATGCGACGTACGAGCGTCGAGCATGAAAGATTGACGACGACGCGCCCCTCCAAATTACGAAATTGAACCAAGTCGCCCAAAACGAGCGCCATGATCTGATGCGGATGTATATATCTGCCGCGCTCGTCAACCGCGCCGATACGGTCGGCGTCGCCGTCGGTCACCAGGCCAGCGCAAGCTCCGTCCTCGATAACCGTGCGCTCGCAAGCGTCCACCCAAGGTTCAACGGGGTCGGGGCAGATATCTTCTTGGTCAGACGCCTGCCCGGCGTGAATCTCGTGCGCCTCAACGCCAAGCTCGCGCAGCAAGTCGGCTAGATAGCCCTGGGCTGCGCCGCCCATGGGATCGACAACCACGCGCAGGTGCGCGGCGCGGATGGCTTCGGCATCGACAAATGATGCCACCGCCTGCATATAGTCAGGAATGATATCCGCGGTGCGATATTGCCCCTCGATCCCCATTGGCTCGGGAGCCATGGTCTCTTCGAGCTCTTCGATGACATCCTGGTTGGCGGTTGAGCCGTCACCCATGCGAATCTTGAGGCACAGATAACCCTGCGGATGATGGGACCCCGTCACCATGAGCGCGCCGCACGCCTCACCGTCATAAGCCGCCGCCCACGTAAGGGCAGGGGTCGGAACAGGTCGCGAAGCGAGCACGGCGTCCAGCCCGTGCGCTGCTAGCACGCCCGCCGCAAGTTCAGCGAACTCGCTCGCCAGGGGCCGGGTGTCGAACCCTATATATACTGTTTTGCCCGGATTGGTCTTTTGCCACAACTCGCCGACGGCATCGGCGATACGAGCAACGTTATCGGCAGTGAAGTCCTCATCGACGCGAGCGCGCCAACCGTCAGTTCCAAAATGAATTATCGCGCACACGCGCAGACACCTCACAGTGTTTGGATCATGGTACGCATGGGGTATACCCGCAACATGCACTCGGCAACCTGCCGGCACCAGCATTCACCATTTGGGCAAATGCTGCCGAGGACATGCAAGCAATAAAAAAAACCGCCCCGTATGGAGCGGTTTTGCCCTTTATATATCGAGCGCCTCGGCCATCGCGGCCGTAGTGATTGCCGTGGTTCCACAGCAACTGCCCACCATTGCGGCACCGGCATGTCTCCATTCGATGCATGCGCGCGCGAAAGCTTCGGGGTTCTCGTGCCATACGGGGCCATCCTGAGTCTGGACCGGATCGCCTACGTTGGGACGCACCGTGACGGGAGTAGTCGCCGATGCAACCATCCTGGGCACCGCCGCGTTCGCGGCCGCAAGCGAACAGCAATTAACACCAACCGAGTTTGCGCCGTGTTTTTCGGCGTACAAAACGGCCGCCTCGATGTTGAGGCCATCGCCCAACAGGTCGCCTTTATCGTCAACGACAAAACTCACCAGAACAGGCATGCCGTCGGCGGCATCTCGGGCGCCGGCAAGCATGGGCTGCAAATTACGGATAGACG
This sequence comes from Collinsella aerofaciens, assembly GCF_040915545.1. Taxonomy (GTDB): domain Bacteria; phylum Actinomycetota; class Coriobacteriia; order Coriobacteriales; family Coriobacteriaceae; genus Collinsella; species Collinsella aerofaciens_BE. The sequence goes on from NZ_JBCPDH010000021.1 coordinate 2,181, forward strand.
TCACCGTCTCGATCAGCAGACCGTCAACGCCGGCATTGAGCAAGGCGTGCGCCTGTTCGCGCGCAATGCCTCGGATTTCACGATACTCGGCAGAGTCCTCGGCAAACCACTCAATACCGATCGGGCCCATCGAGCCCAGCAGCAGTTGCGGGTGCGCCTGGCGAGCATCGTCGACGGCCCCGCGATTGACCTCCGCCACGGACGGCGCAATCTGGTCGTGCTTGAGGGCATAGCTTGATGCCTGAAAGGTGTTGGTAATGAGCACCTGCGCGCCGGCAGCGACATACAAGCGATGGATACGAGAAACGGTCTGCGGCTCTGCCAGATTCCAAAACGCCGGTGGAATGTCGGCGGCATCGTACTCACTCAACAGAACACTGCCCATGGGGCCCTGCGCCAACAAGGTCTCGCTCGACAAGCGGCGCGCAAGTTCCTCGGCACCAAAGCGGTTGTAATAACTCGTATCCATATATATCCCGCTATTCCTCGACGCTGATTCCTTGCTTTTCGAGATAGGCGAGCCAGCGGTTCATCGTGTCCTCGGAAAGCGCATGCTCCATCATGCAGGCCTCGGAATCGGCTCGCTCAAATTCGACACCGAGCTCCTGAACCAAAAACGTGCGGATGAGGCGATGACGGTACCAGATAGCCGTACCAACCTCGCGGCCGCGATCGGTCAGGACTACCTTGCCGTAGTGCGATTGCTCGACAAGTTCGGATGCCTTGAGCGCCGAAACCGCTTTATTGACCGATGCCTTGGAGACGCCAAGGCGCTGCGCGATGTCGACCGATCGAACGCCGTTGGTTTCCCCCTCTTCGCTTTCAATGCGAACCATGCACTCCAAGTAGTCTTCGTTCGCCACCGTCAGATGTAGTTCGCGCGAGCTATTTGTCGTATCCATGATCTTCCGTCCCTTCTGCATTCAATGGCTGATTCTACCCCATCCAAGCGTCGCGGTATGCCGTGGCATACCGTGCTAGAGTTCTTGTTGCACACGACGACCAAGATTGGAGCGGTCTTTATGGAAAACACCACCACGAACCCCGATGTCCTCGAGCGCTTTTTGCGCTACGTCCAGATCAACACGCAGTCCGAGGATGCAAACTGCGACCAGGTACCCTCGAGCGCCGTTCAGTTTGACCTTGCCAACGTGCTGGCTGAAGAGCTGCGCGAGCTTGGTGCGGAAGATGCCCACGTGACCGAGCACGCCTATGTCTGCGCGCATATCCCCGCAAGTGCGGGCGCTGAGGACAAGCCCGCCCTGGGCCTGATCGCCCATCTCGACACCACCGAAGTTGCACCGGGCGCCGGCGTGAAGCCGCACATCGTACACCACGAAGGCGGCGACCTGGTCTGCGGCACGGTTGACGGTAAGCCCGTTGCCATGAGCACCGCCAAGCTTCCCGCCCTGAATGACCTCGCGGGTGAGGACCTGGTCTGCAGCGATGGCACCACGCTGCTGGGCGCGGACGACAAGGCAGGCGTCGCCGAGATCATGTCGCTTGTCGCGCGTATCGCTCAGGACCCTTCTCTGCCCCATCCTGCACTCGGCATTTGCTTCTGCCCTGACGAGGAAATCGGCCACGGAGCCGAGCTGTTGGATATCGATACCTTTGGCTGCAAGTACGCCTACACGGTCGACGGCGGCCCCATCGGCGAGCTGGAGTGGGAGTGCTTTAACGCCGCCGAGGCGACCGTCCGCTTTGAGGGCCAGTCCATCCACCCGGGCGACGCTAAGGGCCGTATGGTCAACGCAGGCAATCTGTTCTGCGACTTCAACGCGTTGCTCCCCTACGTGCAGCGCCCGGAGTATACGGAAGGCTACGAGGGCTTTTATCACCTTGAGGGTGTATCTGCGACCGTCGATCACGCCACAGCGCGCTATATCATCCGCGACCATGACGCCGCCAAGTTCCAGCAGAAACTCGACCTTATTGATGCCGCCGCCTCGATGCTCAACCAGCGTCTGGGTGAGGAGCGCGTGACGGTCGAGATTAAGCAGCAGTATCGAAATATGGCCGAAATCGTTCGTGACTATCCCGAGCTTATTGATGTTGCCAAGGAAGCCTACCTTGCCTGCGGCGTTGAACCCCAAGTGCTGCCGATTCGCGGCGGCACCGACGGTGCACAGCTGTCGTTCCGCGGTCTGCCCTGCCCCAACCTTTCCACCGGCGGCTATTGCTACCACGGCGTCAACGAGTTCGTCCCGGTCAGTTCGCTCGTCAAGATGACCGACGTCCTGCAGGAGCTCGTCGCCCGCTTTGCATAGGGAACTCGAACAATCCAGGTAAGCAAAACCGCCCCGTCCTCAAAACCGAGAACGGGGCGGTTTTTGGTGCAAGGGGAGTAGTCAGCACCGCAGGTTGAGCCAACGTCAGCGACCGACGTCCAAGGCGAACAAGTTGGCATGAAAAAGGCAGGGCATTGACCTTCTGGTCATGCCCTGCCTTTTGAATGACAAATTGTCGCCTTGGGCGGCGCGCAGCGTCGAGCCGTTACGGCGTTTGGTAAAACGCCGTAACTTAGTAGTTGGCTTCGTAGCCGTTGCCGTCGCCGGTGGGCTCTTCGTAGTAGTCCGAATCGCTTGAATCGCTTGAGTCATCGGAATCGTCAGAGCTGACCGATGAGGTTGCGGTACCGTTTGCGTAATCGTCAGACGTGTTGTTGTTCAGGTCGCCAATCGTAGAGCTGGAACCATCGGAAAGACCCATGGTGTTGGGACCCTTGGGATCCTTGCCGGCATCGACGCGCTCCATCATTTCCTTGAGCTCGTCCTCGTAGACAAAGACGTAGCTCACACCGTCGATCATGGTGCTGTCGTCGGCGTACGAGGGCAGGTTGGCCGAGTAGATACCGTCGACATCCATACCGCGCATGGCGTTGACCGTAGCCACGATATCCTGAACGCTCATATCGGTTACGAGCATATCGGACAGCGAATTAACCAGGCCAAAAATCTTCGTGGCATCGAAGTTATTGAGAATCTGGTTGGCAAGGGCGCCAAGCACCTGACGCTGGTGGCGCATGCGCGTGTAATCGCCGTCGGCATAGGTGTAGCGGCAGCGGGCATAGGTTAGGGCGGTGGCACCGTCCATATGCTGCTGGCCAGCGGTAATCTTAATATCCAGGTGCTCAGGGTCGTCAACATCATCGGTTGCGTTAATGTCGATACCGCCAACCGAATCAATCAGCGCCTGCATACCGTCGAAGCTGACCTCGGCATAGTGGGAAATCTGAACACCGCACAGCTCGTTGACCGCCTCGACCATGGCCTCGGCGCCGCCAACGGTATGGCAGGCGTTGATCTTCATGGTCTCGCCCTTGTACTCGACCTTGGTGTCGCGCGGAACGGAAATGAGCGTCGCCTGCTTTTGCGTGGGGTCGATGCGTGCCAAGATAATCGAGTCGGCACGATACGTATCCTCGCCCGGACGGCCGTCGGTGCCAAGAAGCAGCACGTAGAACGGATCCTTTGCCTCATCGGTGTCAACCAGAACCCGACGCAGATTGTCGGTAATGACATTAGAATCGCCGAGCTTGCCCATAATGGTGGCAAACCACAGGCCGGCAGCGGTAGTGGCACTCAGCAGCACGCCAAGCACGACAATGAGCGCGACGTGACGAATCGTGTGGCTACGACGACGTTGGCGAGCGCGCTCGGAATAGCGAGCCACGTTATCGCGACTGTAGATCTTGGCCTGCGCACCAGTTGAGGGTCTTCGGGTGCTAGTATCCGCGAGGGGCTTTTTATTAAACATAGGCAACCTGTATTAGTAGATGACGGGATCGGGGACGGTAGCATGCTCGACATGCGCGCCGAGCGCCTGCAGCTTTTCGACAAACTGCTCGTAGCCGCGCTTGATGTGATGGATAGCCGAAACCTCGGTCGTCCCGTCGGCGATCAAGCCCGCTACGACGAGGGCCGCTCCGCCACGCAGATCGGGCGAGGTAACCTGTGCACCCGAGAAGCCCTTGACGCCATGAATCATGGCATGATGACTCTCGATACGAATGTCGGCACCCATGCGCACCAGCTCAGAGGCAAACATAAAGCGATTCTCGAAGATGTTCTCGGTGATAACGGAGCTACCGTCGGCAAGGGCGGAGAGTACCATAATCTGCGCCTGCATGTCCGTCGGGAAGCCGGGGAACGGAAGCGTCTGGATGTCGACCGGCTTGATACGCTCGGCACGGTTTACATGGACGCCATCCTCGACGCGCTCGCAGTCGATACCCATGAGCTCCATCTTCTTGAGCACCATGCCCAAGTGAATGGGGCAAAAGCCCGTGACATCGACACCGCGATCGTCGGCCATCAACGCACCGGCAACGATAAAGGTACCGGCCTCGATGCGGTCGCCCACTACGCGATGGGTAACAGGATGGAGCTCTTCCACGCCTTCGATAGTCACGACGGGCGTGCCGGCGCCAACAATCTTGGCACCCATCTCGTTGAGCATGTTGGCAAGGTCAACGATCTCGGGCTCGCGGGCAGCGTTGTCGATAACCGTGGTGCCCTGTGCGCGCACGGCAGCCATGATGAGGTTCTCGGTAGCGCCCACGCTCGCGAACTCGAGCGTGACGGTGGTGCCGTGCAGACCCTGGGGAGCACTGGCGTTGATGTAGCCGTGGGCGGTGTCGAACTCAACGCCCAGAGCCTCGAGACCCAAGATATGCATATCGATCTTGCGAGCACCCAGGTTGCAGCCGCCCGGCATGGCAATTTTGGCGCGATGGAAGCGGCCCAGCAGGGGTCCCATGACGGCGGTGGAAGCGCGCATCTTGGCAACGAGCTCGTAGGGGGCCTCCCATGAATCGACCTGAGAGGTATCAATCTCGAGCGTGTGCTCGTCGAGAACTTCAATCGTCGCGCCCATGCCCTTGAGCACCTTGCCCATAACGTGGACATCAGAAATATCGGGCACGTTCTGAAGCGTTGTCTTGCCCGGCGCCAGAAGCGTTGCGGCCATGAGTTTGAGTGCGGAATTCTTTGCACCCGAGACGGGCACGGAGCCTCCGATGGCGTGGCCACCCTCAACGCGGATAATATCCAAGGTCTACCCTTTCAAAAAGCATGCCCGGGGTGGCTGGGCCATCCCGGGCATGATGTGTTCGCAAATGGTCGAACGCTAAAACGTTTGACTATTGGGCAAGCTTGAGCTTACACCATGCGATTTCATTATAGAGGTAGGCGCGGCGTGCATCATCCTCCGACAAATTACCCAGCTTCTCTTCAAAACCTTGAATATCAGCTTTAACCTTGTCGGCGTCGACGGTCGCCAAATCGCAAGCGCGCTCGGCGAGGACGGTCACGACATCGTCCGCAACCTGGGCATAGCCGCCGGCCACGGCAAACGTGTGGTCGACAGTGCCCATGGCCTTATCGGAAACGCGAACGTAACCGCGGTCGATCGTGCAGATTTCGCTGGAGTGAGCAGGCAGAACGCCAAACTCGCCATCCGTAGACGGAATCGACACAAACGCAGCGTCACCCTCATAGGCGAGGCTCACGGGGCACACGATGCGGATACGCATAACCTACTTCTCCTCCATCTTGCGGGCGCGCTCACGCACGTCCTCAATCGTGGAGGCATAGCGGAATGCCTGCTCGGGCAGGTCATCGGCCTTGCCGTCGACAATCTCGGCGAAAGAGCGGACGGTATCCTCGACGCGGACGTAGACACCGGGGTTGCCGGTGAACTTCTCGGCGACATGGAAGGACTGCGAGAGGAACTGCTGAATCTTACGGGCGCGGTTGACCGTAAGGCGCTGCTCCTCGGACAGCTCGTCCATACCCAGAATGGCGATGATGTCCTGAAGGTCGGAGTACTCCTGCAGGAGCTCCTGGACCTTGACGGCGACACGGTAGTGCTCCTCGCCGACGATCGAGGGATCGAGAGCGTCGGAGGAAGACGCGAGCGGGTCGATAGCCGGGAACAGGCCAAGCGACGAAATGCTACGCGAAAGAACCGTGGTGGCGTCGAGGTGCGTAAACGTCGTGGCAGGCGCCGGGTCGGTTAGGTCGTCTGCGGGGACGTAAACAGCCTGGACGGAGGTAATGGAGCCCGTCTTGGTCGAGGTAATGCGCTCCTGGAGGTCGCCCATCTCGGTTGCCAGCGTGGGCTGGTAACCAACGGCGGACGGCATACGGCCCAGCAGTGCGGAAACCTCGGAACCTGCCTGGGAGAAGCGGAAGATGTTGTCGATGAACAGCAGAACGTCCTGGCCACGATCACGGAAATACTCAGCGGTGGTAAGGCCGGCCAGACCGATGCGCAGACGCGCTCCGGGCGGCTCGTTCATCTGACCATAGACCAAGCAGGTCTTGTCGATAACGCCAGACTCGCTCATCTCGAGGAACAGGTCGGTGCCCTCGCGGGTACGCTCGCCGACGCCGGTGAACACCGAGGTGCCGCCGTGCTCCTGAGCGAGGTTGTTGATGAGCTCCTGGATCAGAACGGTCTTGCCGACGCCGGCGCCGCCGAACAGACCTGTCTTGCCGCCGCGGATGTAGGGCTCGAGCAGGTCGACGGCCTTGATACCGGTCTCGAAGATCTCGGTCTTGGTGGTGAGCTCGTCGAAACGGGGCGCTGCATGGTGGATGGGGTAGAACTCCTCCACCTCGGGCATGGGCTTGCCGTCGACGGGCCTGCCCATGACATTCCAAATGCGGCCGAGCGTCTTGGGACCAACGGGCATCTTCATGGGCTCACCGGTATCGGTGGCGATGAGGCCGCGCTGCAGGCCGTCGGTCGAGGACATGGCGACCGTGCGGACGACGCCGCCCGGAAGCTGGCTCTCGACCTCGAGGATCGTGCTCAGATGACCGATCGGGGTCTCGGCCTCGACCGTGAGCGCGTTGTAGATCGGGGGCACCGCACCGTCAAACTTGACGTCGACGACAGGACCGATGATTCGCACGATGCGACCATCACCGGCAGTCGTCTTCTTGGTGGCTTCCTCGACCGCAAGCTTTACGGTGTTATTAGCCATTACTGTTCCTCCAATGCTGAGGCTCCGCCGACGATCTCGTTAATCTCGGTCGTGATCGAAGCCTGGCGCACGCGACTATACGTGCGGGTAAGGGTCGAGATGATCGCGGTGGCGTTTTCCGTCGCGGAGTGCATGGCCTTGCGGCGTGCACCCTGCTCGGCAGCCGCCGAATCGATCAAGGCCTGGTAGATGACCGTCAGGATATAAGACGGCACAAGCTTGCCGAGAACATGCTCGGGAGAGGGCACGAACTCGAACGTGGACGAGATGCGCTTAGGGGCGTCGGTCTCGTTCTTACGCGGACCGTGGGCCATAGCGATCATCTCGGGGTCGAGCGGCAACAGATGCTCGACGCGAAGCTCCTGATCCACGCGGTTCTTGGCGTGGTGGTAGACAAGCTCGACACGGTCAAGCTCACCGGCACGATACGCATCGCAGATATGAGAGGAGATCATGCGGGCCTGATTGAAATCGGGCTCAGAGGAGTTGCCCTCAAAGTGCATGACAACGTTTGCGCGGTCACGGAAATACGTGGCCGGCTTACGCCCGCACGCGATGATCTCGCACTCGATGCCGTCGTTCGCCCAAGAAGCGGCGAGCTTTTCGGCCGTGCGCTCCACCGTCGTATTGAAACCGCCGGCAAGGCCGCGGTCCGAGGCAATAACGACAATCAGGCCATGCTTGACACTCTCATGCTTCTGCAGCATGGGATCGGTGCCCGAACAGGAGGCGTCGCCGGCGACCGTCAACATGACGTCGGTCAGCGCCTCCTTATAGGGCTCGGCCTGCTTGGAGCGATCGAGGGCACGACGGATCTTGGCCGTAGAGACCATCTCCATCGTGCGCGTGATCTGCTTGGTCGTGGTAACCGAGGAGATTCGCTTCTTAATGTCGCGAAGGTTGGCCATAGGGCTTAGTTCTCCTCTGATCCAGTCGTATCGGCATGGTGCTTAGCCATGAACTGCTGCTTAAAGTCGCCGATGACGCGCAGGAGCTCAGCCTTGGTGTCATCGTCAATCTTCTTGGCGCGAACCTTGTCGAGCAGCGAGCCAAAGCCATTGTCCATGTACTCGATGAGCTCGGCACGGAAGGGCAGCACGTCGGAGATTTCCAGGTCATCCAGGAAGCCCTCGTTGCCAGCGAACAGCGTAACGATCTGCTCGCCAACCTCAAACGGCTTGTAGCGCGGCTGCTTCAGGAGCTCGGTCATGCGAGCGCCGTGGGTAAGCTGCTTTTGCGTGGCCTCGTCGAGGTCGGAGCCGAACTGCGTGAAGCCGGCGAGCTCCTGGTACGAAGCGAGGTCCAGACGGAGGTTGCCGGCGACCTGCTTCATGGCCTTGGTCTGCGCGTCGCCACCGACGCGGGACACGGAGATGCCCACGTCGACTGCCGGGCGCTGGCCCTGGAAGAAGAGCTCGGACTGCAGGTAGATCTGACCATCGGTAATGGAAATGACGTTGGTCGGAATGTAGGCCGAGACGTCGCCGTCCTGGGTCTCGATGATCGGAAGAGCCGTCATGGAGCCGTAGCCGTTCTTCTTGGACATCTTGACGGCACGCTCGAGCAGACGAGAGTGCAGGTAGAAGATGTCGCCAGGATAGGCCTCGCGTCCGGGCGGACGATGCAGCGTCAGCGACATCTGACGGTAGGCCACAGCCTGCTTGGACAGGTCATCGTAGATGACGAGCACGTGGCCACCGGGGTTGGTCTCGCTGGCGGGCTTGCCGTCCTCGCCGTTGTACATGAAGAACTCGCCGATAGCGGCACCGGCCATAGGCGCGATGTACTGCATAGGGGCGGAATCGGCAGCAGTGGCCGAAACAATGATGGTGTAGTCGAGCGCACCGTGCTGAGCGAGGGTCTCGCGGATGTTAGCGACCGTGGAGGCCTTCTGGCCGATGGCGACATAGATGCAGACCATGCCCTTGCCGCGCTGGTTGAGGATAGCGTCGATGGCGATGGCGGTCTTACCGGTCTTACGGTCGCCGATGATGAGCTCACGCTGACCGCGGCCAATAGGCACCATGGAGTCGATAGCGAGCAGACCGGTCTGAACCGGCTCGCACACCGGGGTACGATCGATGACGCCGGGGGCCTTGAACTCGATGGGACGACGGTGCGTGGCGACGATGTCGCCCAGGCCGTCGATGGGCTGGCCGAGCGGATTGACGACGCGGCCGAGCATGGCACGGCTCACGGGGATATCCATAATGCGGCCAGTGGTGCGGCACTCGTCGCCTTCCTTGATGGAGTCGACGGCACCAAACAGAACGGCGCCGACCTCGTCACGGTCAAGGTTCTGGGCAAGGCCGAAGACGGTCTCACCGGTATCGGAGCTCTTGAACTCCAGAAGCTCGCCTGCCATGGCGCTCTTGAGGCCGGAGACGCGCGCGATGCCGTCGCCTACCTCGTCGACCGTTGAAACCTCATGCGTATCGACCGTCGCGGAAAGGCTCGTGAGCTGCTCCTGCAGTTTCTTGGCGATATCCTGGGCATTGAGGGTTTCGGACATTAGGCTTCACCTCCGTACGAATTAGCAGAGTTTGCGAGGGTCTCCTGCGCGATGCGCAGCTGTGTCTTGACGGTAATGTCACGACGCTCGCCGCGGGCCTCGAGCACCAGGCCGCCCACGATAGACGGGTCGACCTGCTCGATAAGGAACACCTTGCGGCCGAAGTCCTGCTCGCATTTCTTAGTGATGGTTTGACGCAGCTCGTCGTCGAGCGGGATCGCCGTGGTGACGGTCACGCCCACTACATCCTCGTCTTCCTCGGCAACATACTTAAAGGCAGCTGCCACCTTGGGAAGAAGGTCGAGCTGGTCGCGCTTGGACATGGTGTCGAGCACGGCGATGATCTCGGGGCTGGCAGAAGCCAGGCGCTCGATCATCTCGAGGTCCTCAAACACATGGTTCTCGGCCTTAGCGGCTTCCAGAAGGGAGCGCGCGTAGGTCTCGAGCACCTTGTCCTGATAGCGGCTAGTCGGCATTCAGGCTACCTGCTTCCTGGATGTAGCGCTCGATGAGCTTCTTCTGCGCGGCATCGTCCTCGAGTGCCTCGCCCACGATCTTGGTGGCGACGGCAACGGACAGGTCGGCGATGGAGCTCGCGGCACCGGCGTAAATGGACTTGCGCTCGTCCTCGACGGTCGTATGGGCCTTGGCGATGATCTCCTCGGCCTCCTTGTGAGCAGCCTCGATGATACGGGCGCGCTCGGACTCGGCGTCCTTACGGGCCTCGAGAACGATGTCGGCAGCCTGACGACGGGCGTCGGTGACGATCGAGTCGGACTCAGCGCGCTTGGCGATAGCCTCCTGCTTGGTCTTCTCGGCCTCGTCGAGGCTCTCCTCGATCTTCTTGCCGCGCTCCTCCATGGTTTTCATGATGCCCGGCAGGGCGACCTTTGCCAGCACGATCCAGATGATCAGGAAGGCGATAAGCGCCGGGATGAACTCCGCCATCTTAGGGATGAGGATGTCCGCACCGGCAGCGCCGTCCTCGGCGAACGCGGAAACCGGCATAAGCAGCGCGGCCGCGGACGCGGAGAGTGCGATCGCGCTCTTCTGGGATGAAAGATTCATACTTGACGCTCCGTGCTATTTAACGATCAGCGCGACAACGAAGCCGATCAGAGCCAGAGCCTCGCCGAAGGCGGAGCCCATGATGAAGACGGTGAACACGCGGCCCTGGACCTCAGGCTGACGGGCCATAGCACCCGTAGCACCCAGAGCAGACAGGCCGATAGCAAGACCAGCGCCGATAACACCGAGACCGTAACCGATAACTCCCACGATTCCTCCTTTGTCGTGCGTGTCTTATTTCACGCAGGATAACCTTTTTATAACTGCCGGGCTCCATGGGTACGGGCACCGGCGGTTTAACGAATTGCCTTACCTTTAAGGCGCGAACGGAAGACTACTCCTCCTCCGCGACCTCCTCTGCCTCGGAGACATACACGGCGGTAAGGACCGTGAAGACGTAAGCCTGGATGGCGCCGACCACAAGCTCGATCGCATAGATCAGGATGAGGATGGCAAGCCAGGCCAGCGAAGGCAGGGCGCCGACGGCGTGGGCCGCGGAAACCTGCTGAAGCAGCGGCTGCATGAACATGCTCGCCATGATGGCGAACGAGCCCATGACCACGTGTCCTGCGAACATGTTGCAGAACAGACGAACGGCGAGCGTGATGAGGCGCAGGAAGGTCGAGAATAGCTCGACAACCCACACGAGCACGTTCATCGGGAAGCTCACGCCCTGCGGGGCGAGGCTCTTGATGTAGCCGATCACGCCGTGAGCCTTGCATCCGTAGTAGATGAAGTACACGAAGGCGAAAATGGCGAGCGCGGCGGTGGAGCCGATTGCGCCGGTGCCGGGCTTCATTCCCGGGATCAGGCCGATCATGTTATTGATCAGGATGAACAGGAAAAGCGAGCACAGGAACGGGAAGTGCTTCTTCCAGTTCTCACCCACGACACCCTTGCCGATATCGTTCTCGACGTACTCGATGATGTACTCGAAACCGTTGACGAAGAAGCCCTTGGGAACCAGGGTCTGCTTCTTCTTGAACACGGCCAGGACGATCAGGAGCACGATCGTGGAGACGATCAGCCAAAACGAGTACTGCGTGATGCCGCAGCTCAGATCGCCCACGACAGGGGTGGAGCTGAACTCGCTGACCAGATGATTAATCTCATCAGGCAGCTTTTCAAAAATTTCCACGACTTACCTTTCGACCTCATGAGGATCTCGCAGCGCCTTGGCGACGCGAACCGCGCAGGCGGCCATAAAGGCCACGAAGCCGATCGCCTCGCCCAGGAGGAACATGCGAAATGCCTCTCCGAACAACACAAACACAACCAAGGTAAAGACGAGCAGGGCGATTGCCGAGACCGCCAGACTCACCATACCCTTGAGCATGTCCGCATTCTGTTTATCGTCAAGAACCGGCTTGAGCGTAAAGACAAAGGGAAGGAAGGCAATCGCGCCCGCGATGGCACCTGCAACGATAGCGAGCAGATCGGCTATCTGAAACACTGGCGTCCTCACTTTCCTTTTTTATCGCCTCACAGGACAGTTCCCGCCAAACATTGGTGACTATTGTACGAGCCAATCGCTAAAGTACAACCGAAAAAGCATCGGTTAATACGCACCTGTTCGTTTTCTTAAGACCTTCTTTATGCCGCAGGTACGGTAATACGTTTTTCTCGAACCCTGCAGGGCAAAACGTCCGTTAACAGGAGTGCGCGCGGTCGTCTTTTGCTCGCCCGCGCGCACCATTTCTTCGTATTTTCGACGTTAGCCGGTATGGCCCAGAGATTACAGCGTGCCGTAGATGCGGTCGCCGGCGTCGCCCAGGCCGGGAACGATGTAGGCAGCTTCGTTGAGATGGTCGTCGATGGCGCAGGTATAGATATGCACATCGGGGTCCTTCTCAGTCAGCGACTTGAGGCCCTCGGGGGCCGCGACGATGCACAGCATGCGGATGTCCTTGACACCGCGCTCGCGCAGGTAGCTGATGGCCATCTCGGCCGAACCGCCCGTGGCGAGCATGGGGTCGACGACCAGGCAGATGCGCTGGTCGATATCCTTGGGCATCTTGCAGTAATACTCATGCGGCTCGTGGGTAACCTCGTCGCGCTCCATACCGATGTGGCCCACGCGAGCGGAGGGTACCAAGTCGAGGATGCCATCGACCATGCCAAGGCCCGCACGCAGAATGGGAACGATGGCGAGCTTTTTGCCGGCGAGCTACTTAAACGTTGCGGTGGTGATGGGGGTCTCGACTTCGACGTCTTCCATGGGCAGGTCGCGCATGGCCTCGTAGCCGTCAAAAAGTGCGAGTTCGCGCACGAGCTGGCGGAACTGGTTGGTGCCGGTGTTTTTGTCGCGCAGAATCGACAGCTTATGCTGGACGAGCGGGTGATCGACAAGGGTCACACGGGACGTATCGTAGGTGACGGTCATGGGTTGATTGCCCCTTTCGTTGCGGCCGGAAGATGGCCTTGCTGACAAGGCGCATGGCGATGTTGTTGCCGCGCGCCGTGCATAAGTTTAACGGTTTGTTGTATCGAGCAGCCCATCGCAGCCCTACTGTGAGGTGCTGAGCGAGCGCCTGACTGCATCACGCCAGCCCGCAAGGTTTTGCTCGCGGCGCTCGGCGGACATGTGGGGAAGGAAGGTCCTAACGATCTGGGCATTTTGCTCCAGCTCTTCCAGATCTTCCCAATAGCCGACGGCAAGACCCGCCAAGTACGCGGCACCGATTGCCGTGGTCTCCACCGTCTCGCATTGCAGCACGGGGATATCCAGCAGGTCAGCCTGGAATTGCATGATGAACTCGTTGCGCGAGGCACCGCCATCGACAGACAGGCGCTCAATCGAAAGCCCCACGTCCTGCTCCATGGCGCGCAGCACGTCGTAGCTCTGATATGCCATGGATTCGCAGGCGGCACGTACGATGGTCGCACGGCTCGAGGCGCCGGTCAGACCGCACACGATACCGCGGGCATGCGGGTCCCACCAGGGAGCACCCAATCCCGCAAAGGCGGGAACGAAGTAGCAGCCCTCGTTGTCGCTAATCGAAGCGGCGAGTTGTGCCGACTCGCTCACGCTCGAGATGATGCCCATGTTGTTGCGAAGCCAGTTCATGGTGGAACCGGCAGCAAAGATGGAGCCCTCGAGCGCATAGCTGACTTTGCCGTCCGCAGCGATACCGATGGTGGAGACCAGGCCATTCTTGGATTCGACGATCTCGTCGCCGGTGTTCATGAGCATAAAGCAGCCCGTGCCATAGGTGTTTTTGGTCTGGCCGGGACGGAAACAGCAGTGGCCGAACAGCGACGCCTGTTGGTCACCTGCCACGCCCATGATGGGCGGCATGTTGGTCATGATGTCGCTCGCGACGCGGCCGTAGTCGCCCGAGCTCCAGCGAACCTCGGGCATCATGGAACGTGGAACGTCAAAGAGCGCCAGCAGGTCGTCGTCCCAATCGAGCGTATGGATATTAAAGAGTGCCGTGCGGCTGGCATTGGTGTAGTCGGTGGCAAAGACCTGGCCGCCGGTGAGGTTGTAGATGAGCCAGGTGTCGATGGTGCCAAACATGAGGTCGCCCGCCGCCGCGCTCTCGCGTGCGCCGTCGACGTTGTCGAGAATCCACTGCACCTTGGAGGCCGAGAAATACGGGTCAAGCGTAAGTCCCGTGCGGGAGCGCACCAGCTCCTCGCAACCCTGTTCAACCAACGCGTCGATCGCCGGCGCGGTACGACGGCACTGCCATACGATGGCGTTATAGATGGGCTGGCCGCTCACGCGGTCCCAGACCACCGTGGTCTCGCGCTGGTTGGAGATGCCGATGGCGGCGATGCGATCGGAATGGATGCCGCTCTTAAACTGAACCTCCATCATGACGGCAATCTGGCTGGCAAGGACCGTCATGGGGTCTTGCTCTACCCAACCGGGACGCGGAAAACTCGTTTTGACGCTGCGACGTGCCTGCGCGACGATGCATCCGTACTCGTCGACGATGGTCGCAAGTACCGAGGTGGTGCCGCAGTCGAGCGCCATGATGTAGGAACCGCCAAAGTCAAACGAGGCATCTTCCATGCCCAGGCTGCCCAGATTCAACGACATCGCTTACACCTTTCTATTGCATCGGGTCGGACAGGACCCGCTCGATCTCTGATGCGGGAAGTGCGCCTTGGCGCAGGATCTGGAGCCCGCCGTGCTGGAACGACACGATGGTCGAGGCGTCGCGACACGGGGTCTCACCGGCGTCGACGGCAACATCGACCCCCTCCAGGATGCGACCCTCGACGGCGGCAAAGCTTGCCGGCGAAGGCGCGCCGTGTGTGTTGGCGCTCGTGCAGGCAAGGGGACTGCCACAGGCGCGGATGAGCGCTTGGACCACGGGAGAGGCCGAAGCGCGCAGGGCCACGGTGTCGTCGGCAGCGCGCATAAAGGTCGGCACGCAGGGGGCTGCCTTGACCACGATAGTCAGGGCTCCCGGCCAGCATCGTCGCGCGAGTACGCGGGCATCTTCCGGGATATCCACGCCATAGCGGTCGAGTGCTTCGACGCCATCGACCAGCCAAGCGACGGTTTGCGTGAGCTCACGTTGCTTGAGAGTGAAGATACGGCGATAGCCGGTGCCGAGCGCAGGAACTGCGGCGCCATTGACGGCAGCCTGCGCATCGCGCGGCCACGATGGGAATTCGCTTGTATCTTGGGGCACGGCGTCCGAGAAGGCGTTGACTGCCACGGCGACACCGTAGACGGTCTCGGTCGGAATCAAGGCCAGGCCGCCGCGGCCGAGCACCTCGGCCGTGCGCTCGACGGCAAGCCGATGCGGCTCGCGCGTTCCCTCGTATACCCGATAGACCGTCTGCATGTGTATGCCAGCCCCTTACGCTCCGGTGCAAGTTTGTTTACTGTGGGGCATTCTCGCACGAAACATTCAACCTATTTGCCCAGAGCGCATGTTGGTTTGGTGAGCGGCTCTAGTAGTCGGTGAAAGTGAGGGGGTTAATTGAAGATTTTTAGCGCGCAAGCGTAACGGTACGATCGGGAAACTCGATGCTTGCAACCAGTTTTCCGCCGAGGCTCTCTGCGTACCTGCTCAGCGTGTCGAGCCTCATCGAACCCAACTCCCCACGCTCGAGCTCGGATACACGTTTTTGAGAAACGCCCATCGACTGGGCGACCGACGCCTGTGTTAGATCTTTTAACCTGCGAATCTGAGCAAGCTTATAGGCTTCGATACGATCGCGAGTCCTCTCCTGCTCGGCGGTAATGGAGTCGCGTGTTATCCCGCGAGATTCCATATACTCATGCAGTTCCATCTCGATCGAGCCTCCTTACGTGGCGACGGTATATTTGCTCGGCCCTTGGAATGTTGATCGCATACCAACCGTTCCATTTTGCCCTTGACGATCCCGCTCGCGACTTATCACCCGCCAATAGCAATACCGCCTGGCGCTTGGGGTCAAAGGCGAAGAGGATGCGAATCACCTGCCCACCACACGACGTCACTCTCAGCTCCTTTAAATGATGAAGCTTCGAGCCCTTTACGCGGTCAACCAGCGGACGACCAAGGCTGGGACCTTCCTTCTCGAGCACCAAAAGGTCTGCATAAATCTGCTTCAGCGTAGCTTCATCCTGCTCATCAAGCCAAGGTTCAATGTAATCAAGCACGATACGGTACCGATACAGCTGATTTGACATACCTTTCTCCTTCTATAGTAGAAGTTTTACGGTATATTGCAAGGACAAATTTGCGCAAATGTCTATTTGTTCAGCTTAAATACGCTGTTTGGGCTCGGTGACGATGGCTCGGACGATGCGGGGGCGATCGGTGAGGTCGTGGACGATGCGCACGTCCGAAAGGCCTGCCTGGCGACAGAGCTCGGCCGCGGCGTCGAGGGCACCCTCGTAGAGCTCGCAGGCAAACAGGCCGCCGGCGCGCAGCATGTAAGGCGCCGCGTTGAGCAGGCGGCGGAAGATATCGAGGCCGTCGGCACCGCCCTCGAGCGCCAGGTCGGGCTCAAAGTCCTTGACCTCGTGCGGCAGCGAGCGCATGACGCCGGTCGGGATGTAGGGCGGGTTGGAGACGAGCACGTCGAAGGTGCCCCACTCGTCGTGGGGAATGGAGCTCACCAGGTTGGTGAGGCTGAAGGCGACCTCATCTGCCGTGAGGCCGAGCGCGTCGCGGTTTTTGGTGGCCAGATCGATGGCGCGCGGCTCGATATCGGTGGCGGTGCAGGTAACGTGGCCGCGGCGCTCCCAGGCAAGGGAGAGCGAAATGCAGCCCGTGCCGCAGCCGACCTCGAGAACGCGGGCAGTGCAGGGCTCGGTTGGGGCAGGCGCAGCGGCATCCTGAGCTGAAGTCGTCTCCTGGCCGGCACCCTCGATGGCGATGCCGTATTCGTCGAGCTCGGACTCGGCGGCTTCCGCGGCTTCGGCTTCTGCTGCCTGCGCGGCGGCTTCCTCGGCCTCGCGGTCGGCCAGTTCCTCGGCATAGGCACGGCTACCCAGTACGTCGCCGCCTAGCGCCGCCTCATCGGCAGCCGTCAGGTTAGCGGCGCGGCGCTCGGCGGCCGCCCGTTCGTCTGCCAGCGCGGCCTCGGCCTTGCGTGCCTCCTCGACCTCATCGTTCCAAGGCAGCTCAACACGCTGACGGGCGGCAGCCTCGGGGCTCAGCACCTCGGCATCCAGATAATTGAGGACTTCCTCGACGAGCATCTCGGTCTCGGGACGCGGAATGAGCACGCCGGGGGCGCACGCGACGTCAATCATGCGAAACTGCGTGCTGCCGGTGATGTACTGTAGCGGTTCACCTTTAGCGCGACGAACAACGGCCGCGTGCATGGTCTCGAGCTGGGCCGCGTTAAGCGTCTCGTCCATGCGCAAATATAGGTCGATGCGTGCCAAACCCGTGGCAGCGCAGAGCAGCCACTCGGCAGAAAGACGGGGGTGCTCCTCGCCGCGCTCGGCCAGGTACTCCTTGGTCCACTCGAGACAACGCTTGATGGTCCAAATCTCGTTTGCCATGGGGCCCTCCCCTCTTAAGCGCCGGGCGGCGCGCGAATGTCGGAGCAGATTGTACGCGAGGCCAGCGCTTGGCAAGGGACGATTGAAGGCAATTATCGAGAATCAGCCCAGAATTTTGCTTGGAACCCATCTGAAGTGCCCATTCGTCGACGTCTAAATCTGCATCCGTCAAGCTTTTGGCAAGGTTGACCCAAAACTGACCAATATCTAACCAAGAACTTGCCACATCGCTTGACGCGCGACGCATCAAAAATCGCCCCGCGACTTCTTGAACGATTTTTCGAGCAATATTTTCAATTGCAGATGCATACCGTTAATTGCTTTAAGCAGGTAAGCAGCTCAAAGGCCATCAAGACGGATTGAATAACATCTCAAAGCAATGTGCCCAACCTAGTCGTTTAAGAACGTCCCCAATGACTACATCCAAGGCGCCGCAGGTAGAGGACGGACAGCGAAAACGCCCCTAAGTGAGCAAGGTGACGTGAAAGAGGAGGGAAGCGTACTTCGGTACGCGACCGACGATTGAACGTCAGATTGCCGCTTAGGGGCGTTTGCAGCGTCGAGCCGTTACGGCGTTTGGTAAAACGCCGTAACTTAAACTGCTTGTGCCAGCTTCTCGGCTCGCTCGGCGGCGGCGAGCGCCTCGATGACGGTACCGAGCTGATCGCCCAGAAGGACGCCGTTGTAGGTAGAGTTGAAACCGATGCGGTGATCGGTCACGCGGTCCTGGGGCTGATTGTAGGTGCGGATCTTCTCGGAACGGTTACCGTGGCCAATCTGGCTCTGGCGCTCGGCACCGAGCTCTGCCTGCTGCTTCTCGAGTTCCATCTCGTACAGACGGGCGCGCAGCATCTGCATGCAGACCTCGCGGTTCTGGATCTGGGAACGCTGCTCCTGCGACTGCACCACGGTGTTGGTGGGCAGGTGGGTGATGCGCACGGCGGAGTAGGTGGTGTTAACGCACTGACCGCCAGGGCCGGAGGCGCAGTAGGTGTCGATGCGCAGGTCAGACTGGTTGATCTGGACGTCGATTTCCTCGGCCTCGGGAAGCACGGCAACGGTAGCCGTTGAAGTCTGGATGCGGCCCTGGGACTCGGTCTTGGGGACGCGCTGGACACGGTGCACGCCGGACTCGTACTTCATAACGGAGTAGACGCGGTCGCCCTCGACCTTGAACTCAATGGACTTAAAGCCGCCGGCCTCGCTGGGGCTGGAGTCGAGCACGGTGGTCTTCCAGCCGCGCGACTCGCAGAAGCGCTGGTACATCTTGTACAGGTCGCCGGCGAAGATGGCCGCCTCGTCGCCACCGGCGGCAGAGCGAATCTCGACGATGGTGTTCTTGTCGTCGTTGGGGTCGCTCGGGATGAGCATGTACTTAATGTCTTCCTCGAGCTGGGGAAGCTTGGCCTCGTTTTCGGAGATGTCCATCTGGAGCATCTCTTTCTCATCGGCATCGGTGGTATCGTGGAGCATTTCCTTGGCGGCCTCGATGTCATCGAGCGCGCCGATGTACTCGCGCGAGGCGGCGATGAGGTCGGACTGGTGCGCGTACTCCTTGTTGAGACGCGTGAACTCCTTAATATCGGAGGCGACGGCCGGGTCGGAGAGCTTCTTCTCGAGCTCCTCGTAGGCCTTGATGATCTTTTCGAGCTTGTCGCGCATGGCGGGACTCCTTTATATGCGTGAAGGTGAAAATCGGCAGAGTTGATGGGGCGCGCGGCGCCGCTGCGGGGGTAAGCCCGGCTAGAACATGTCGATCTTCAGATACATGCGCATCCCTTCGCGTATGGGGTACATAGTTGCGGTCTAACCCATACATGATAGCGTGCGCAGGCAAACCTGCATATAACCCGCACGGATTGATTGGTGCAAACAAACCTGATCCCATTGCACCAAGGGCTTGCTTTTTGGCTAGAGCGTGTGGAGCAGGGCGATGAGGAAGCGGATGCCCTGGAGGTAGGCGCGGCGGGTGATGCGCTCGTTGGTGCCGTGGACACCGCGCTCGCACTCGTCATCGTCTACCACAAACGCCGAGAAGCGAATGCACTCAGGGCAAATGTGCTGGTAGTTGGCAGCGTCAGTCGCACCGATCACGGTCGAGGGCACAATTGCCACTGGCTCGAATGATCCGTTTTCCTCCGTCCCCTTTGGATCACGGAAATAGCGGGCGGCGATGGAGCGAACCGCCTCGAGGCCGGGACCACCGATGCGCGGGGACGGCGAGGGTTCGGAGCTGCCGGGGCCCAGCTCCACTTCGACACGACCGGCAAGGTCCGTTGCGGCAATTGCCTCACGGCAGCGCGCCACAACGTCGGCCACGCTCGTGCCCTCGAGCATGCGGAAGTTAATGTTGGCCCACATATCCTGCGGCATTACGTTGGCGCCGGTGCTGCCACCCTCGATTTGCGTGGGCGCGCAGGTGGTCGTCACCAGCGGATAGAGCTTCTTGCTGGCGAGGCAATCGCGGACAATGGCATCCCCGTTGGCGGCAATTTCATCGGCCGTGTAGAGCCCCAACTCGACGAGTTGGGCGGCAAGCAAGTCGGTCACGCGCGTCGGCCACTCGATATCGCAGATTGCGGTGATGGCACGGCTGAGCACCTCGAGCGACGTGCCGCCGTAGGGGTTAGAAGAATGTCCACCCTCACTCTTCGTCTTGAGCACGATATCGGCATAGCCCTTCTCCGCGAGGTCGGCGTGCATGAGCCAACCCTCGCCCGCGCTGTACTCGGCAGCCGGAACGATGCGGTAGTCGCCCTCGTCGATCAGGTACTCAAGCTCAATGCCGCGCTCCTCGAGCGCGCGGCCAATGGTGCCTGCACCGTACTGCGCGGTTTCCTCGTCCTGGCCAAAGGCCAGGAGCAGCGTGCGCTCGTGCTGCCAACCGTGCGCCAGCGCATACTCGACAGCCTCGAGAATGCCTGCGACCTGGTCCTTCATGTCGATCGCGCCGCGGCCCCAGATGTAGGTGTCGTCCACGCGCCCGCTAAAGGGGGCATGCGTCCAGTCGGCCTCGGTACCGGGCACCACGGGGACCACGTCCATGTGGCCCATGAGCATAACGGGCTTAAGAGCCGGGTCGCTGCCGGCAAGCGTCACCAACAGCGAATGGTCGATAAGCTCGACCTCGCCCGCCGCAAACACGTGCGGCCAGGCCTGCTGCATATAGGCGCGCAGGTCGTCGAAGGGCTGCCAGTCCACCGCCTCGGCATCCATGCTCGAGATGGTCGAAAACGACAGCACGCGGCCCAAGCGCTCGCACGCACCGGCCTCGTCTATATCGGCAAAATCGTCCTCATGCGCAAAGAAGCGCCAAACCTCGGCCATGACATCCTTTCGATTGTGATGACGAGGGCCGCCCCACCGGAGCGGCCCTGCCACATAAGCGTTTGCGGTCGGTTATTTGTCCTCGAGATAACGCGAGAGGAACTCGCGGGTGCGCTGGTGTTTGGGGTTGCCGAAGAGCTCGGCCGGCGCGGCGTCCTCGAGCACCACGCCCTTGTCCATAAAGACCACGCGGTCGGACACCGTGCGGGCAAAGGCCATCTCGTGCGTGACGACGACCATGGTCATGCCGTCGGCCGCGAGCTTGCGCATGACCTCGAGCACCTCGCCCACGATCTCGGGGTCGAGTGCCGAAGTCGGCTCGTCGAACAGCATGATCTGCGGATTCATGCACAGGGCGCGCGCGATGGCCACGCGCTGCTTTTGGCCACCGGACAGGCGACCCACGGCGGCGTGCGCGAACTTTTCGAGCCCCACGCTTGTCAGATGCCCCATCGCGACCTTCTCGGCCTCGGCCTTGCTCATCTTTTTGAGTGTGACGGGCGCAAGCGTGCAGTTGTCGAGCACATCCATGTTGTTGAACAGGTTAAAGCCCTGGAACACCATGCCGATGTCCTCGCGGAGTTTATTGATATTGCAGCGCTCGGCCGTAAGGTCCTGGCCGTGGAACCAGATGTGGCCCGCGTCCGGGGTCTCGAGCAGGTTGAGACAGCGCAGGAAGGTCGACTTGCCCGAGCCCGAAGCGCCGATAATGGTGACGACCTCGCCGGGGTTAACGGACAGGTCGATGCCCTTGAGCACCTCGAGCGAGCCGAAGCTCTTGCGCAGGCCCTCGACGCGGATAAGCGGCTCATTGGTCTGTGCGGCGGCCGCGGTGCCGGTAGTGGCGATATCTGCCATGATGATTCTCCTCGTCTTGAGCCTAGTTGGAGCTGGGCAGCGTTGCCGGAGCCTCGGCGCCGAGCTTTTTGCCAAAGGCCTCGAGCAGGCGGCTCGCCACGAGCGTCAGGATCAAGTAAACCACGAGCGCCACGCAGTAGACCTCCATCTGACGGTAGTACACGCCGGCGACGGTGGTGGTGGCGTACATGAGGTCGAACACGCCGATGACCGAGAGCACCGACGAGTCCTTGATGTTGATGATGAGCTCGTTGGTGAGCGCCGGAATCGCGTTTTTAATGCCCTGGGGGAACACGACCTTGCGCATAGCCTGCCACTGCGAAAGACCCAGCGAGCGCGCTGCCTCGGCCTGGCCGGGGTCGATGGACTCGATGCCGCCGCGCAGAACCTCCATCATGTAGGCGGTGGAGTTGAGCGAGATGGTGACGAGGCCGGCGGTGAAGGTACTCCAAATCTGGTTGGCCTGGGCGGTCTCGAAGCCCATGCCGCGCAAAACGGTGAAGCCCGCGTAATAGATGAGCAGGCCCTGAACCATCATGGGCGTGCCGCGCACGATGGTGGAGTAGACAGTCGCAAAGCCGCGGCCGATGCTCTTAAAGAAGCGCACCAGGTCGTTGTCCACGCGATCGAAGGTCTGAATACGCAGGAACACAAAGAGCAGCGCCAGGAAAAAGGCGATGACGGTACCGAAGGTCGCAAGTGCGATGGTGATCTCGATGCCGCGGATAAAGAAGTCGCCGCTCTTGTAGGTCATGTAGACCAGGCTCGACAAAAAGTCGCTGGGGTTGGAGTCCGAGACAATGCTCACCTGCACCAGATCGATAAACGACATGACGCAACGGTCCACGAAAAAGATTGCCGCGATGGCGGCCACGACGTAGCTGCCCAAGCGTGCGCCGCGACGGAAACGCTCGGATGCGAACGGCGACGTTTCGCGATAGTCGTTCCAGTGCATGAGTTTGGTGACCAGCGCCGCCGCCGACACGACAAGCCAGGCCCAAAGGATTGCCCAGAGGCAGTCTTGGAACACGCCCGTAGGCGCCAAAAAGCTCAGCGGCGTGGGGTTGCGCTGGCTAAACGCCAGGCCGAGTGCCGCGATGACGCTCGTGCCCAGGTACACATAACGGTGGTCGGCCTTGATAAAGGAGGCCAGACGATTGATGGTTTTCATGCTGCCTCCCTATGCCGGCTGACGGTCGAGGCACGCGTCCCACATTTGGTCGCGCTCCTCCTGGCTGACACCCTTGAGTGTCTTGTCGATGAGCTTGAGCAGCTTGTCCGAGCCCTTGCGGCAGCCGACGTTTGCCGCGACCTCCTGCTTAAAGCCCTCGCCCTCGGCAAAATGGATGGGGACGATACCGGGATTTTGGGCCATATAGCCCTTCTCGTTCTCGGTGTTGTAGGTCACGGCGTCGCACGTGCCCTGCAGCAGATTCGAGAACACCGTGGGGACCGAATCGACCGGGTTCTTGTGGACGACGCCCGGGATCTCGTCGATGACGGTATCGAGCATGGTGTCCTTTTGGCCGAGTACCGTGGCACCGCTAAAGTCGCTGAGCTTGGTGGCGTTTTGGTAGGGGGAACCCTCTTTTACGAACAGGCCAAAGTAGCCAATGAAGTACGGGTCGGAAAAGCCGACCGACTCCTCGCGCTCGGGCGTGGCGCTCATGCCGGCAATGATGAGGTCGATCTGGCCGTTGTTGAGCGAGTCGATAAGGCCCGAGAAGCTCTGCTTGACGGCAACGGGCTCGCCACCGAGGGCCTTGCAGACGATCTTGGCGATCTGCACGTCGTAGCCATCGGCATAGGCGCCCTGCACGTTGTCGATGGGGATGGTGTACTCACTGGCTTCGGAAACCTGCCAGTTGTACGGGGCGTAGGCCGCCTCCATGCCAATGCGGATCTTGTCCTTGCCAATCACGGAATCGGACAGGTCATCGCGACCGCCGCCCGTCGTGGGCTGAACTACTTCCAGCGTGGACGGACGCCGACAGCCGGCGAGCGCGCCGGCGACGACGGAAGCGCTCGCAGCGAGAGCGCCACCCAAAAAGATGCGACGGCTGCATACCGGCTGGGTCTGCGCATCGCACTGTTGGGGAGAATGCATAATCTGCCTTCCCTGTTGAATCGTATGCTGACGACTTAACAGGATACCGCTCAGCGCTATCTCCAGCAAATGCATATGTAAATGCATATATGCAAGTTTACGAACTGAAAATGATTGGTAGTCGTTGGGGACGTTCTTAAACGACTAGTCAAACAAGAACGTCCCCAACGACTAGGCATGAAAAAGGCAAGGCATAAACCTTCTGGTCATGCCTTGCCTTTTGAATGACAAATTGTCGCTCTGGGTGGCGCGCAGCGTCGACTGGTCCGCCGTTCGTTAGAACGGCGGAACCTCTAGAGCAGCGTTACGCTAAAGCTGCGTTTATCGGTAGCGCCGGGGGCCAAGGTGATGGTGTTGACCTTGTGCTCAAAGACGTCGTCCTCGGTGGACATGGTGGTGTGACCGGTCCAAGGCTCGAGCGCCACAAACGGGGCGTCGTTGGCGGCAGACCACACGCCGATGTACTTAAAGCCCTCAAAGTCGATCTTGACGCCGTGGCCCGACTTGCGGCCGCGCAGCGTGAGCGTGGAGCCCGGGGTATCGGTGAACATGATGGCGTCGTTATCGAAGCTGCGGTGCGTGATGGGCAGCACGTCCGAGTTATCGGGAGCCTTGTAGCTACCCTCGAACGTCATGAGGCCATCGGGCGTGATGATGGGGGCCTCGTTGGTCCAAGCCTCGGTAAATGCCAGCTCGTAATCCTCGAACGCCTCGTCCTCGGCACCGGGGGCGGGCACGTTAAATGCAGGGTGACCGCCCACCGAGAACGGCAGGTCCACGTCGCCGGTGTTGGTGACGGCAAAGGTCTGGGTAAGCGTGGCGTCGCCGGTTAGGGCATAGGTCATGTTGAGCTTAAAGTGGAAGGGGAAAGCCTTGAGCGACTCAGGCGTGTCGGTGATCTCGTAGGTGACGGACGAGCCGTCCTCGGAGACCTCGACCAGCTTGTGCTCGACGATGCGCGCGAGGCCGTGGCGCGGCATCTCGCAGGTGCCGGCCGCAGACGTTGCTGTGTTGTTGCGCAGTGAGCCCACGATGGGGAACAGAATGGGCGCGTGCTTGCCCCAAAAGGCCGGGTCGCCCTGCCACAGATACTCGTTGCCGTCGAGGGCAAGGCTCGTGAGCTGGGCGCCCATGGAATCGATGGCCGCGGTGAGGCCGCCGCGCTTGATGGTGGTGACGGTGGACATGCTACTTCCTCCAAAAGTAAACAATAGTGTCGAGGGCTATTGTGCCACTCTTGGCGGCAAGGAGAAGCGGCAGGCGCAGTTATTGAGCGATTGCGTAAAGGTCGAATCCGCCCTGCGGCGTGCTGTCGACCGTATCGGGCGCCTGCGAGTTAAAGCTCACGGGAACCATGCGCTTTGAGGCGCGGAAGCGCGTGCCATCGGTGGCGACGGGCGGCTCGTCGACCGTGAGCTCGTAGTCGCCGGGCTTGAGTTCGATGCCGTCGCCAGCGGAGTTGACATATTGATACTCGTCAATCGCCTGCCCCCTGAGTGTGCGGCCCACGATGTGGATGAGCATCTGGCTGTCGCCGCGGGCGGTGTCCCACGTCGCACCGTCCTTGACCTCGATCGACACATGCACCGAGCGCGTGCGGCTGAGCGATTGCTCGACAGACATCTCGACCTTGGCGGCATCTTTGCGCTGTTGCTCCACATGGCTCCAGACATTTCCGATCGCCGAGCAAGCGATGACGCCGGCCATGAAGGCGATGAGGATGGGACCGAGCGGAGAGCGGCGGCCCGCGTCTTCCTCGCGAGCCAGGTTGGGGCGATGCGTGGGGGCGGGCGCCTGAGCACCCTGCGCGGGCACGTCGAGTATGCTGAAGGATGCCGTGCTGCCGGGGTCGATGTTATGGCGCGGCTGCGGGGTCTTGGCCGGCGAGATGGACATGTCCGCCGGCTCACCGAGTGTGGCCGTGGCATCGGCCTTAGCCTCGTCGGCCTCGGCCTGGGCCCAGGCCTGTTCAAAGGTTAGGGGCTCGGCGGCATCAGAGGCGGCGTCAGGCTCGACAGCGGCATCGTTGCCGGTCTCGTCCTCGTCGCTCGACACGTCACGCGGCGCGGGCTCGTCCCACTCCTCGTCCGGAGCCTCGCCCTCGCTATACCACCATTCAAAGTTATCGATATCCATACGGGGCGCCCCTTAGGCCTCGCAAATAAACACTTGCTAGCCTTATACCCCCAGACGGCACGGCGGCTCGCCGGCACAGATAGGAAAACCATCACAACATTCGACGCTTTTCCTCGTTTTTAAGTTTTTCAACGAATGTTGTGACGGTTTGGGCGACTGGCCGGCAGCGCAATGTGACACAGGGACTGTCCCTTTTCACATTCTGTTAGAGTTGCAGGGATTGAATCCCGCTTATTCATGCGACATTGGAGTGACAACCTTGACCGCCGCAACCACGCCTAAAAGTAAGCCAACCGCCGACGCGCTCTCCCCCGCGCGCACCAAGCTCTGCCTGGCGCTGCTCGTGCTGTTGGGATTCTCGCTCGGCTGCTCCGAGTTCGTGGTCATCGGCATCGAAAGCGACTTGGCAACGGAACTCGGCATATCACTTGCCACTGCGGGCCAGCTCATCAGCGTGTTTGCGCTCGTCTACGCTATCGCGACGCCGGTGCTCGCGCTCAGCACGGGGCGATTCCGCCGCTACCAGCTGCTCGTGTGCTATAGCGTCGTCTTTGTGCTCGGCAACCTGGTCATGGCGTTGGCTCCCAACTTCCAGGTGCTGTTTATCTCACGCATTGTCCTGGGCTCTGTCTCGGGTGCGCTGCTCGCCGTGGGCGTGACGTACATCCCTGAGCTGCTATCCCCGCAGCAAACCTCACTTGCCATCTCGGTCGTGTACGGCGCGTTTTCCGTGGCGATGGTCTTTGTGACCTCGATTGGCAAGTTTGTGGCCGACACACTCGATTGGCACGTGGCCATGTACGGCACGCTGACCTTTGCCGTTTTGATCTGTAGCGCGCTCGTGGCGTTTATGCCTCGCGCCGGGCAGACCGATGAGCCCGCCACCTTCCGCGAGCAGGCGGGGCTACTACGCGAGCCGAGTATCATCACCGGCATGCTCATCTTCTTGTTTGGCGTGGGCTCGGTCTACGTATTCTACGGCTACGTGACGCCTTATCTGGAGCAGGTGCTGGGCATGGATACCGTTCAGGCGAGCACCACACTTATGGCCTATGGCGTGTTCTGCCTGATCTCGAACATCCTGGGCGGATGGATCGATGCGCGTTTTGGCATGAAGGCGCTGCTGGTTACGTTTGTGCTGCAGGCGGCGGCACTGCTCGGGCTGTTTGCCGTGGGCGCCGCCATGCCGCTCGCGCTGGTCTTTGTCTTTAGCCTGGCGATGCTCATGTACCTGTTCTCGGTGTCGTGCATCACGCACTTTATGGACGTGGCTCGCAGCCGCCATCCCAAATCGATGGTGCTCGCGAGCTCGGTAGAACCCATGGCGTTTAATGTCGGCATTTCGTTTGGCACCGCGGTGGGCGGCGCCGTGGTAAGCGGAGCTGGCATTGCCTACGTTGGCGCGGTCGGTGCCGTGTTCTCGCTTGTGGCCTGGGCGCTCACGCTGGTGACGATTAAGTTGGCTCGCTGGGAGCGCCGTCGTCAATCAGCACAGCCCCGGATGCAGGCATAGGGGCGAACATAGCCCAAGGTGGCGAGCAACCGGTGAAAACCGTCCCATACGAGTAGTGTTTATCCGCCTGCAAGCTC
This sequence comes from Collinsella aerofaciens, assembly GCF_040915545.1. Lineage (GTDB taxonomy): Bacteria > Actinomycetota > Coriobacteriia > Coriobacteriales > Coriobacteriaceae > Collinsella > Collinsella aerofaciens_BE. Next base: position 29,737 of record NZ_JBCPDH010000021.1, read on the forward strand.
CAGCAGTGCAATTTCGTGTACTTCAGATACACACTTTTCCACTATTTCGTGTATTCCAAGTACATGAAATCGTACTAAACTATGTATCTGAAGTACACGAAATTGGAAAGGCGGCCCCATGCGCAGATCAATCGAATCCGTTATCGAATCATGGGCGACAAAGGACGCGTCGCGCCCCCTCCTCATCCGTGGTGCGCGACGCATAGGCAAAACGTACGTTGCCGAGGAAATCGGCAGACGAATCGCCGGCGATGCGTTTGTCAAACTCGACTTTCAGACCGATCTTGAGCTGATCGCTCCGCTGTTCGACTGTCCCACCGACGACGTTGACGCCATCGTGGCGCGAATCTCAGACTATAAACGCACCCCCATTCGCAAAGAAACCGCCTTCATCCTGTTTGACGAGGTGCAGCTCTGCGAACGGGCGCTCAACTCGCTTCGCTTTTTTTCGGGTTCGGGCTGGCGCATATGCGCGACCGGCAGTCAGCTCGGCGTCGCCACGCGCAAGCGCAAGTTGCCTTTTCCCAGCGGCGTTCGTCAAGAGACCATGCATCCTATGTCGTTCGAGGAGTTTCTCTGGGCGCTCGACGAGGAGCAGATGGCCAATGCCATTCGTACCCACGCCGACACGCTCGAGACCTACGCCGCGCACCAAGCCGCGCTCAGCCTGTTTCATCGATACCAGATCGTGGGCGGCATGCCCGCCGCCGTCAACGCATATCGCAAGACGTTATCCATCGAGGATGCGCGCGTCGAGCAGCGCGAAATCGACGAGACCTATACCGCCGATATGACCGACCCCGAAAACGGGATCAGCGGCGTGGCGGCGCGCAAGGTCTGGCGCTCCATTCCGTCCCAGCTGCTGAGATCGTCCACAAAAAAATTCAAGTACTCCGAGGTCGAACGCGGAGGCCGTCGCGCCAAGCTTATCGAGCCGCTCGACTGGCTCGAAGGCGCCGGCATCATATCGGTCAACAACCTGACCGAAGGCATCGAGCCTCCCCTCGTTCCCTTCGACGACGAAGATGGAAGTTTCTTTAAGGTCTATCTTCTCGATACCGGCCTCATGTTCTACAAACTCGGCATCAACCCGCGGCTCTGGCTCGACCTCAAAGAGGATTCCGCCATAGCGCTATCTTCCGACTTCCGAGGCGCCCTGGCGGAAAACTCGGTCATGCAAGCATTTTCGGGCAATAGCTTGCAGACGTATTACTGGGTGCCGCCGTCGTCTTGGAAGACGACCGGCGAGCTCGATTTTTTACTTCAGACCGACCGTATGGAAATTGTGCCCGTCGAAGTAAAGTCCGCACGTAACGTGCGCGCGAGAACCCTCGGGTCGTTTATGGACAAAGCCCGATCGCCATATGCCTACATTTTGTCCGAGAACAATTTTTCCCGCAGCGAAACCGATGACGGGCGCGAGCTGCGCCACCTCCCCTTGTACGCAGCGGGCTTTATTGGAGCAAACTGCCTCAAGAGCAGTCTGTAAGCCCTGCACGACCGCCTAGAAAGGAAGCCGCTCATGCAACGCATTCTTTTTATCTGCTATGGAAATATCTGTCGCTCGACGATGGCTGAGTCGGTGTTTACCGAGCTCGTGCGCCGCGCTAGGCGCGAGGCGGAGTTTGTCATTGATTCCGCTGCAACGTCGACCGAGGAAATCGGCAACTCGCCGCATCGTGGCACCGTTGCCAAGCTGCGTGAAGTCGGGATTCCCGTCGTCGCACATCGTGCACGTCAGGTGCGTCGCGCGGAGTATGACGACTGGGACCACATTGTCTATATGGACGACGAGAACGCCCGCGGCCTGTACCGAATTTTTGGGAAGGACCCCGATGGCAAGATCTCGCGCCTGCTCGATTGGACCGATCGACCCGGCGACGTGGCCGACCCCTGGTACACCGGCAATTTCGACGCCACCTACCGCGATGTACTCGCCGGTTGCACCGCTATACTCGAGCAGCTGTAGGCAAGCGAGGCCGCGGGCCACGCCTTCGGCGCGAAACGAGCGTGGATAATCTCCCACATGAAAAATGAGCGTGGATTTTCTCCCGCTTTGAGCGTTCAAGTGCGCCCTAAACGGGAGAAAATCCACACTCATGAATGTGACAAAGGGACTGTCCCTTTGTCACATCCGGGACTGACCCTAGACCGGCTTGACCTCCAGCTTAATCCCCTTGGCACAGGAGTCGCCCAAAACATCCGAAAGGGCCCAGGTCGCATATAGCGGCAAATAGAGAACCGCTCCGTTGCGCTCAACGTTGCCTCTCGAGAAAACAATCCCGAGCCTTACGCCATATTCAGCCGTATCAAGCACATGACCGAGCGCAGCGTGCGCGTGGTAATAGGAGCCCGATTTAACCTCGATCGGAACAGCCGTCCCATCCGGTCCATCGACCACAAAGTCCACTTCACCGCGCTTTTTTGTCTGATAGTAGTAAAGCTGGCGATTTTGGGCAGCCAGCTGCTGGGCCACCACGTTTTCGTAAATGCCGCCCAGATTGGGCTCCTTGCTATCAAGATACGCCGCTTGGGCGACTCCAACGGGGTAGCGCGCCATCAACATGCCCGTATCCGATTGATATAGCTTGAACTGCGATGGCCGTGCCGTCTTGAGCAGGGGTGATTTTGGCTCGGTTACGATATCGGCTTTGAGGGCAACGCCGGCATCGACAAGCCATACAAAATCTCGCTGATACTTCTCGTAGTGAGCCTTGGGGTCAATGGAATTGAGCACGAAGCGCTTGTTTTCGCCCTCGAGCATAATAGGGAGCTGATCGTAGATGCTCTGCACCTGAAGGGCTCGCCCGCTTGCATACTTGGAGATATCCCGTCGGTACTGTTCGTTGAGCTCTGACTGCAGCTGACGAACAGAGGCAAGGTCGCCCCGCGTGTCAAGGAAACGCTGCACGACCTCTGGCATTCCGCCGACAACGGTATAGGTCCTGAAGTTTGCCATCATCGCGTCATGAATGTAACCAGGAATGGGCTTCTCGTTGATGCACGCGTCGCGTATCGTTTGGCGAGCCCCTTCGCTCACCCCGATTGCCCAGCAAAACTCCTCAAAATCGAGCGGGAACATCCTAAGCTCGTGGACATACCCCACGGGATAGGACCTGACGCCCTTGAACTGGGTCCCGAGCATTGACCCCGAAAACGCCCAGCGGCACCTCCCGTCCTCAACAAGGAACTTTGCCATCGTCATGATGTCGGGGGCCTCTTGGACCTCATCGATAAACACGAGCGTTTTGCCTGGTGCAATCGACTTTCCCGAAAGAAGCGTCACTCTGCTGATGAAATCATCGGCATCCCGCGCCTCGAGAAGAGCATCTTTTGCCTGGCGATTTTCCATGAGGTTAAGCTCGATGTAAGTTGCGTGGCTGGCTTTGCCAAACGCGCGAATCGAATAGCTTTTGCCGATCTGGCGAGAACCCGTGATGAATAAGGCCTTTTGCTCGGTAGACTTCAGCCAACGCTCCAGCTCTGCCGCTATTTTCCTACGCAGCATAGGCTCTCCCCTCAATATCATCGAATGAAATGCAAAGTTTATATGCTTGATTATCGATGAAATGCAGATTTTTTAGAACCTAAAATCGGATGAAATGCAGAGATTTGAGATTACAAGCACAATAGAAGGAACGCCACCGGCGAATGTGACAAAGGGACTGTCCCTTTGTCACATTGCGCTCGACTACTCGTCGACGATCTCGGCAAGCCAGACGTTTAGCGTATCAACCTCGGGGCAGCAGAACTTTGCCGTGCCGGGCTCGTTGCCAGGCACAGTTCCGCCATAGCGCAGGATATCGATATAGGGAAAGCCCACATGGCAGGCCATGGCGCACATCTTGCCGCGGTCTCGGTCGAAGTCAAAAACGTCGCCCGGCTTGTGACCATGGTGGCAGCGGCACGCACCCAGCTGGTCCACGCAGCTCACGCGGATACGCGGACGCTTGCCACGCGGCGCGCCGAGCGGCTTGCCCCCGCCCGCAGGCTTGGCGCCGCCCTCGCCAGCATTACTCATGGTCAATCACGTCCAGGCAGGCCTCGATGGGAAGGCCAGCCGACTTGTCCTCTTGGTCGGCATTGTGCTCGATAAGCTCAGCCACCACGCGCATGGCATCGGACGTCGCGCGCTGCAGACTCCAACCTGCCATAACGCGGCCGACGAGCACCGCCGAGAACGTGTCGCCCGTGCCCGGGAAATAGACCGGGATCAGGTCGAAGGGAATCGTGAAGTACTCCCCCGCCACATGGTCGTAACCGATGACGACATTCGCACCGTCGACCACAGCGCTCGTAATGACCACCGACTTGGCGCCCAGGGCACGCACGGCATCCACAAGAGTGCGGCCCTCATCGGGCGTGATTTGCTCGGCAATGGGCGTATCGGTGAGCAGGCACGCCTCGGTGTAGTTTGGCACCGCATAGTCGGCGCACTCGAGCAGGCTGCGCATGAGACCGATCGTGGACTCGGGCACGCCGGCGTAGAGCTTGCCGTTGTCGCCCATGATGGGGTCGACGAACACCTTGGTACCCTTTTGCGCGCGACGGTGGCAGAAGTCCGAAATGATGCGCGTCTCTTCCTCGGTCACGATAAAGCCGGTAGAGATGGCGTCGAACTCAAAGCCGAGCTCCTCCCAGATGGCGAGGCTCTGGCGGACATACTCCGTGGTGTCGTGGATGTAAAACTTGGGGTAGTTAAGCGTATCGGAAACGAGCGCCGTTGGCAGGTTGTGGATGCGGTAGCCCATATGCGACAGCACCGGCAGCATGGCGGAAAGCGCGACCTTGCCGTAGCCGCACATATCGTTGATCAGCAGCAGCTGAGTATTCTTCATGAGGGTCTCCCTTGGTTCGGGCACGGCGCAGCAGCGCCACAGTGCGACTAAGTGTAGCGCAGGAGGCGTCGTGAGCAGTCACTAGGGTCGCGAAGAGCGCATTGTTGCGAAAAGGTTACGAAAACGAGGTAGTCGTTGGGGACGTTCTTAAATGACTAGTCAAACAAGAACGTCCCCAACGACTATCCCGGCAATTAGCGCAAGGAGTGTCCCCAAGTGCCGGCACAGACGATATGAGCAGGACATAAAAACATTGAGAGCCCCTGCTGCATGAAAGACCGCGGATTAGGC
>NZ_JBCPDH010000022.1:0-33898 GCF_040915545.1 Collinsella aerofaciens
GATTCTAGGACGAAGGCCGTTCTTCGTTAAACGGGCGCTAGGGCGTCACCCTTACACCAACATTTTCGACGCGATCTGAGCATATGCGAGCGAGCGGTCTCCGGGTGCGGTAAGGTGACGTGAAACAAGCGGGCGCTGACCTTTTGGTCGCGCCCGTGAAGTTGAACGTCAGATTGCCGTGTCCGGAGCCCGCGCAGCGCCGAGCAGTTACGCCGTTTGTAAAACGGCGTAACCTAAAGGTTCATGTTGCCGTGAATGTAGGGGGTGACCTCGGGGGAGATATGGTCGCAGCCCAGCTCGCGCAGCGCGGACTCGATGGCGGCGGGCAGCGGGGTCTTGCCCTTGTCGTCGACGGCGTTGCCACCGAGGGCAGCAATCTTGGCGACATCTGCGGGTGCGGCCTCGATATGCATGCAGCCGCCGACCAAGCGCGCGCGTACCTGTGCCAGATCAAGATCGTGCAGGTAATCCTCGCAGGCGCGGATTAAATCGACCTTCTCGCGTGTAAGCTCCTCGCCCGTGGGGACGCGGGTGGCAAGACATGCTCCCGCCGGCAGGTTCCAAACGGGATAGCCCCATGCGCGCAGCAGCTCGCGCTCTTCGTCCTTGGTAAAGCCGACCTCCATAAGGGGTGAGCGTACGCCGAGCTCTTCTGCCGCACGCATGCCGGGGCGGTAGTCACCGCGATCGCTTGCATTGCTGCCATCGATGACGGTGGGAAAGCCGAGCGACTTGGCGTGGTTGACGATGGCGGTAAAGCCGGCGTGCTTGCAGTGGTAGCAGCGATTAGTATCGTTGCAGGCTACTTGGGGGAGCTGCAGCTGATCCACCGAAAGATTGAGCACGGGGAGCTTAAAATGCGGCCCCTCATTGGCCTGCCCATCAACGGACTGCTCAAACGAAGCCTGCTCGGGCGTGCCGATGAGCGGCGTGGTGAGATGGACGAGGAGGGTATTGGTAGGCATGATGCGGGCGCATACGGCGGCCAAAAAGCTGCTGTCAACGCCGCCGGAAAACCCGATAGCCACGCGCCCGTATGCCAAAAGCAGCTGTTCGAGCGCCGATAGCTTGTCTTGAAGCTCCTCTGCGGGTGCCGTGGTGTCTAAAATCATGAAACGATCCTTATCGTTGAGTACTCGATCGAAAACTATAATCCTAATGCGTTACTTGCCATAAGACTTCTATCTGTGTAACGAAAGTGCAATATGGTATATACGTTATATACAAGTTGCCAAATGCGGTAGAGTTGCGGCAATACGACAGCGAGAGTCGATGGGGGACCGATATGATCAAGGCTGTTATTTTTGACATGGATGGAACGCTGGTCGATACCGAGCGTTTGGGGATTAAGGCCTGGAAGGCAGGCGCCGCTGAGCTGGGGCTCGCGATTGATGAAGCGCTGATCCATCAGTTTATCGGCCGCACGCTGCCCGATGTTATGGACATCCTTGATAAGCATTACGGCAGCCATGAAACCACCGAGGCGATCTATCGTCGCCACAAGGAGATTCGCGACGAGATGGTCAAGACCGAACTGGAACTTAAGGCCGGTGCCGCCGAGTGCCTAGACGAGCTGCTGGCTGCGGGCTATCACGTGGGTCTAGCGACGTCGTCGCGCCTCGTTACGGCCGAGCGCAACCTTAAGATGGTCGGTCTTTTTGACAAGTTTGAAACGGTAACGTGTGGCGAGGACGTCGTGCACGGCAAGCCCGACCCCGAGATGTATCTGCTCGCCTGCGAGCGCGCGGGCTTTGCTCCCGAGGAATGTGCCGTGGTCGAGGATTCGCGCAACGGCTGCGTCTCGGGCATCACGGCCGGCTGTCACGTCTTTGCCGTCCCCGATATTGTGCCGCTGCCGCAGGACGTGGTGGATGGCTGCGAGGCCGTGCTCGATACGCTATTCGACCTGGCGGCGGCAGTCAAGGCCGTGCGCTAGACAATTGCGGTGTTGAAACGAGCAATTGCTCACGTTTGCGCTTAAGCAAAAGGGGCCGGCAATAGTCGGGCCCCTTTTGCTTAAGCGGCGACTTAGCATACTCGCGGGCGTGCTATAGATACGCACCGAGGTTGATGGCCGTGGCGTCGGTCTGGCTGCTTGCCTGGGTGCTGGCGCGTTCCAGTAGGAACGGACGTACCAGTTCTTGGCGGTTGATATCCTCGGCGGCGACTGCGGTGACGGTACGCGCTGCGGAGCCGACACGGATATGCTTGATCTTTGCCGGGGCCTTGTTCTCGATTTGCTCCATGAGCAATTGAACGCCCTTGCGGCCAATCTCGTAGCCCGGGGGCGCTACCGTAGTGAGCGGGACCGATCCGCTCCAAGCGAGTGGGTTGCCATCGCAACCTGCTACGCGTACTTGCCCGGGGACGGCGATGCCTTTGTCGACCAGCGCCGAGATGACGCCCGAGGCCAGCACGTCGGTCAGACCGACGACAAAATCGGGGCGTTCGTCGGCGGGGCGCGCGGCGATTTGGGCGCCGATGCCGTAGCCGTCGGCGGCGGTATTCCATTCGCCGGCGTCGATGACTTCGATCTTGATATCGGGGTGCAGGGCGAGCGCCTTATGAATGCCAAGGACGCGCAGGGTGAGTTGCATAAATGCTGCTCTACCCACAACGGTGATATGGCGTGCGCCGCGGGCGATGGCAAGTTCGGCAATGATGCGACCCTGGGCCTCGTTGTCGGCCGCTACGTAGTAGCCGGGCTCGGAGCAATGGATGTCCAGATGGACGATCGGCACGGGCATTTTAGTCATGGCCGGATGCCAGTCGGGGGACGCCATGGGCTGAACCATGACGCCGGACATCTGCGTGCCCATAAAATAGCGCAGGTAATGGTCCTCGAGAATGTCGTCGTTATCGGCGTTGGCGATGAGCAAGTCGTAGCCGTGCTTGCGGGCCTCGTTGTGGGCGCCGCTGGCGATTTGGAGCGAAAAGCCGTGATCGAGACGGGGGAGCACCAGGCCAAAGGACTTGGTGGCGCCGCCCGCGAGCTGACGGGCGCTTTGGTTGGGCAGGTAGCCAAGGCGATTGATGGTCTCGTTGATGAGCTTGAGGGTCTCGGGGCGCAGCTTTTCGGGGTGGTTGAGCGCGTTGGAAACCGTGCCCAGCGAAACCCCGGCCTCGCGCGCGACGTCGCTGATTTTTACCTTTGCCATAGCGGCCCCTTTGATGCGTTTCAAGTACAAGCCAGATTGTAGCATCCTAAACCTACCAAAAAGGGACAGGTTTATTTTGGCAGGTTTATCTGGGGAAACGCCGTTGCCAGCGCGACCACCACGAAGGGGGCAGGTACCTTTGTGGTGGTTTGGACCGGCTGGACGTGTGTGCATCGGGTGGTATCTAAGTTGAGATACCACTTCTGGTATATCAGCTTGCGTTTGCGTGAGTACAATACTCGAACGTTATGCGTCTCAGCGCCCCCTGTGCGTGGACGTTTTGCAGTCAAGCGGACGAAGGGATTTATCCTATGTGCGGAATTGTCGGCTACACCGGCTCTGATATTGCAAAGAACATCCTGGTCACGGGCCTCAAGCGTATGGAGTATCGCGGCTATGACTCCTCGGGCGTCGCGCTCGAGGTGGGCGAGGGCGCCGCGGCTCACCTCGACGTCATTCGCCGCGTGGGCAAGGTTGCGGGCCTGGAGAGCGAGCTTTCCAATATCGACAGCGACGCTACCTGCGGTATCGGCCACACCCGTTGGGCCACCCACGGCAAGCCCTCCGTCGTTAACGCTCACCCCCACACCAGCTGCGACGGTCGTATCGCCATCGTCCACAACGGCATCATCGAGAACTTCGCCGAGCTGCGCGAAGAGTTGGAGGGTCGCGGCCACCACTTTAAGAGCGAGACCGATACCGAGGTCTTCGCGCATCTGATCGAAGAGGCCTATGCCGAGACGCACGACCTGATGGCCTCCGTGCGCGAGGCTTGCACCCACGTGGTCGGTGCCTATGGTCTGGCCGCCGTGTGCGCTGACGAGCCCGGCGTGATCGCCGTGGCCCGCAAGGATTCCCCGATCGTAGTCGGTGTGGGCGAAACCGGCTCCTATGTTGCTTCCGATGTCATCGCGCTCATCGACGCCACCCGCGATGTCGTGGTGCTCGAGGACGGTCAGTTTGCCAAGCTCACGCCCGCAGGCGTCGAGTACACCGACGAGGCCGGCAACGTTATCGAGCCCAAGGTCACCCACATCGACTGGGACCTGGACATGGCAGAAAAGGGCGGTTATCCCGACTTTATGCTCAAGGAAATTCACGAGCAGCCGCGCGTCGTGCGCGACACGCTGGTCGGTCGTATGACGCCGGCCGGCGAGCTCGACATCGACGAGCTGGGCCTTTCGCTCGAGGAGCTCAACGACATCGACCGCGTCTACGTGATCGCTTGCGGCACCAGCTATCACGCTGGCCTCATTGCCAAGAATCTCATTGAGGGCTGGGCTCGCATCCCCACCGAGGTGGAGGCGGCCAGCGAGTTCCGTTATCGCAATCCCATCATTACGCCGACGACGCTTGTCGTTGCCGTGTCCCAGTCGGGCGAGACGGCCGATACCCTTGCTGCCATTCGCGACGCGCGCATCAAGGGTGCCAAGGTCTTCGGCATCACCAACGTGGTGGGCAGCCCCGTGGCGCGTGAGAGCGACGGCGTCATCTACACCAAGGCCAACAAGGAGATCGCGGTCGCCTCGACCAAGAGCTTCATCGGCCAGGTCGTGAGCCTCACGCTTTTGGCCCTGCTACTGGCGCAGGTCAAGTACCGCTTGACCACCAAGCAGGCGCGCATGCTGTTCCGCGAGCTTTCCGATACTGCCGAGCAGATCCAGTGGATTTTGGACACGCAGACCGATGCCGTGCATGAGGCTGCCCTGCTGTGCAAGGATGCGCAGTCGGCGCTGTTCGTGGGCCGCGGCATGGGTGCCGCTATTTCCTACGAGGGTGCGCTCAAGCTCAAGGAGGTCAGCTACCTGCACGCCGAGGCCTACGCCGCCGGCGAGATGAAGCACGGCCCCATTGCCCTGATCGACCCGGGCTTCCCTGTCATCGCTGTGGCCACCAAGAGTGCCACCTACGACAAGACCGTGTCGAACCTTATGGAGTGCAAGGCGCGCGGTGCCAAGGTCATCGTCGTTGCCACCGAGGGCGACGAGGAGATCAACAAGATTGCCGACTGCATCATCCGCGTGCCGGCAGTCCGCGACGTGTTCAGCCCCATCACGGCGAGTGTCCCGCTGCAGCTGCTCGCCCGCGAGGTCGCCATCCTGCGCGGCTGCGACGTCGACCAGCCCCGTAACCTGGCGAAAAGCGTTACCGTGGAGTAGTTGGTTCCGCCATTCTGGCGACCAAGGCCCGGCTCCGTTGCAGCGGAGCCGGGCCTTGTTTCATTTGCCCAGATAAAACCTGCCAAAATGAACCTGTCCCTATTTGGCAGGTTAGCGGAGCTTGCTGGTCTCGAAGTACTCGGGGAACTGGTCCAGAACCTCGGTCTGGTTGCGGAACATCATATGCAGGTGCTTGCTGACCAAAAAGCTCGCTTCGATGGGGTCGCGACCGGCGATAGCGCGGCGAATCTGCTTGTGCTCGTTCACGATGTCCTGATTGTCGAGAACCTGCGTGGCGGCGCGCAGCCAGCGGAAGCGCTCCAGGTCGGCATTGGTCTCTTCGAGCCACGACCACACGGTGCTGCGACATGCGATGCTAAAAATCATGTGATGCATGAGGTTGTCGCTCAAAAAGAAGCCGATGCGATCCTCTTCGGCCATGGCCTTTTCCTGCAGCACGATGGCGCGGTCGAGCTGCTCGATGCCGGCCGACGTGGCGCGCGCACAGCACTCCACGATCACCTGCTTTTCCAGATGCTCGCGGATGTAACAGGCACTCTCGGCAAGGGTGAGGTTGATGGGTGAGACGTAGGTGCCGCTCTGGGGCACGGTGCGCACCAGGCCTTCCTGCGCCAAGCGAACCAAAGCCTCGCGCACAGGGGTGCGCCCCATATCCAGGTCGTCGCAAAGTTGCTTGACGCCCAGCTTTTCGCCCGGCTTGTAGTCCAGGTAGACGATTTTGCGTCGAATGGTGTGGTAGGACTGGTCCTGTAGGCTCGTTTCCTGCTCGCCGACGTGCATCGATTCTTCCATAGCGCCTCGCAACTGTTCTATCAAACTCATATGTCAGTTGTTAATTATGCCGCGAATCAGCTCTCCGCGGTGGGTAATTCGGCTGTTGCCTGAGAACTATTGCGGCATCTTAGTCTGTGTTTGCGCAAGGCTGCGCTCAATGTTGCCGTATCATAAGCCGTCGCAAACGTGAAATAGAAAGAAGGAATCCCATATGCAACTGGCAAATATCGTACGCGAGCGCTGGAAAGGCGTTTTGTTCTGCCTGATCATCGCCATTCCCGCGACGTTGCTCGGCAAACAGGTTGAGGTGGTCGGCGGTCCGGTATTCGCCATCCTCTTTGGCATGGTCCTGGCGCTCGTCTTTCCCAAGAATCGTCGCGAACAGCTCGCCGCCGGCGTCACCTATACGTCCAAAAAAGTCTTGCAGTACGCGGTTATCCTGCTTGGCTTTGGCATGAACCTCTCCCAGATTCTGTCCAAGGGCGCCCAGTCGCTGCCGATTATCGTGGCGACAATCTCGACCTCGCTTGTCATCGCCTTTGTGCTCTGCCGCGTTATGAACGTGCCGGGCAAGATCGCGACGCTTGTGGGTGTGGGTTCGTCGATTTGCGGCGGTTCTGCCATCGCTGCGACCGCACCCGTCATCGATGCCGACGATCGCGAGATTGCCCAGGCTATTTCGGTCATCTTCCTGTTTAACGTTATCGCGGCGCTCGTGTTTCCGACGCTCGGCGGCATGCTCGGGCTGACCAACGAGGGCTTTGGCCTGTTTGCCGGTACCGCCATCAACGACACCTCGTCCGTAACGGCTGCGGCGAGCGCCTGGGACAGCATGCACCCCGGCGCCAATGTGCTCGAGAGCGCCACAGTGGTCAAGCTCACCAGGACGCTGGCCATTATTCCCATCACGTTGGTTCTCGCATGCTGGCAGATGCATCTGGCGCGCAAGGCCGGCGGTGACGCCAAAAGCACGTTCTCGCTTAAACGCGCGTTTCCCATGTTCGTGCTGTTCTTTGTGCTGGCGAGCGTGATCACCACGGTGCTTCAGCTTCCCGCGTCCTTTACGGCGCCCATCAAGGAGCTGTCGAAATTCTTTATTGTGATGGCCATGGCGGCTATTGGCTTTAATACCGATATCGTCGAGCTGGTCAAAAAGGGCGGCAAGCCCATCGCATTGGGCTTTTGCTGCTGGATTGGCATTGCGTGCATGAGTTTGGGAATGCAACACGTACTGGGAATCTGGTAGAGAAGTAGCTTGTTTGCGTGCTGGTTGCTGGTGAGCGCATTCTCACGGTGGAGCGATAGGAGCTCTTGCGGGTATGGCTTGTCCGCAGGTTTATAAGTCCCGAAGAGCTCTTATCGCCCCGCCAGGATGGCGATGCGGGGCAACACCTATACTCGCAGGACGGCGCTTTCTGCCCTATAGTGTTTGGTGAGCAATATCGTTCAATTTTGAAACACTCGGTCGTGCGACCGTCGGCGGCTGCATGTCGCCGCGGACAGGGGCAAATCATGGATAGCGATGCCAAGCTGAACATCTTGACCGAGGCCCTGGCTGCTGCCGGGGCCTCGGCATTGGCAATCGATGCGCGTGGGGACATCGCGATCTCGACCATGAATGACGCGGCGCTTGAGCGGGATGTGGCGGCTTTTGTAGCTGAGCGCCTCGACCGTATAGGAGACGGCGCGCGTCTGGTTATGGGGCGTGCGGGTGCGCGCCTGAGCCTGACCGTTCGCCCCACCGACAAAGAGGGCGGGGGACTTTGGGTCGTCGTGGTCCGCGAGGTGCGCGGTGCCGCGGCGCATGCGGGCATCGAGTGGCTCAACGCCGACGAAGTTGAGGCCCGCTACGAATCGAGCGCGTACGGCATCGTTGAGGGGGCGGCCTCGGTGGCTGCGCCGGTTGCAGAGAGTTACGCGCGCGGTGTGCCTCTTATGCTCGAGGGCGAGCTGGGAGCGGGTCAGGTCGAGATCGCCAAGCGCCTCTATCTGGACGGTCCTTTTGCCGATCAGCCCTTTGTTTCCGTTGCGCTCGATGAGCTCACCGAGCGCGGTTGGCGCCATGTACTCAAAAGCGTCGAATCGCCGTTGTTCCAAATGGGGCTGACCCTTTGCATTGAGGGCTGGAACGCGGTTGGCCCCCAGCGCCTCCGCGAGCTGGTCTCCACGATGACCGACACCGCGTTGGCGACGCGCTGCCATGTGGTGCTGACGGCGAATGACATGCCGGGCGGCGGCGAAAGTGATCAAGCCGCCTTTGTGACCGAGCGCTTCGCCTGTGCGGTGAGCGTCGCGCCGGCAATCGCCGAGCAGGGAGCCGCGTCGACGAAGGTCGCGCGCGGTTTGGAATATCTCGCTGATGCATTTGGGACGGCAGCGCCTACGCTGTCTGCCGCGGCGACGAAGACGCTCGATGCTTACCGCTGGCCGCGCAACTATCTGCAGCTCCGCGAGGTCTCGGAACGTCTGTATATATTGGTGGGGACGGGCACGGTGGACCGCGCTGTGGCGGAGGAAGTGCTCGCCCAAGAGGACGTGATTAAGACCGCAACCTTTGGCGCCCCGACGCTTGAAAGTGACCTGTATATCCTGCGACCGCTGGCCGATACCGAGCGAGATATCGCGCATCTGGTTGTAGACCATCTCCACGGCAACCGAACCCGTGCGGCGGAGGTGCTGGGCATAAGCCGTACAACGCTGTGGCGCTTGCTGAAGGACGATGACCGTTGAGCGAGGCGCCCGTGACCGCACGCGACGCGTGTGCTACAGTCCAAAGCGTTATTGTTTCGATTTGGTTACGGCGTGCGAGGGCATATGGCTGAGACTTCAAAACCGAGCCGCAGAAGGCGGAGTGCCGCGCCGGTCAACCGACGCACAACATCGGTGACGTGGGGCAAACACGCCTCGGGGTTTGATGGCTCGTTCAAGCGCACTAAATACGGCTATCCTTCGGCAAGCGCCCGCTTGGCAATGCAGGCAGAGTCCTCGCTGTGGGGCCGCAAACGCGTGGTGGGCTCAAAGCTCAAGCACGACGGAACGCTCGGTTACATCAGCCGCGGGGCGGCTCGCCGCAGCGGGCTCAATCCCGCCGGCTGGCATCGCTACGTGCCGATCGTGGCCGCCGTTGCAGTGATCGTCATCGCGCTCGCTGCGCTCGGATATGCCGGCGGTGGCGCCAACTTGGACGCAATGTTTAAATCGCCCGAGCTCGCGCATGTAGGTACAGAAGTTGTCGAGGGCGCTCAGGCCCAGACGAGCGTCGCGCCCCAGCGCGGTATCGTTGCGGCGGCCTCCACCATCGCCGATGTGCAAAAGGACGAAGACAAGCAAGGCGACGACGTCGAAACGGCCCAGACGAACGAAACGACGACAACGGCGACGTCAATATAAGTTGCGAGTGGGGTAGCTAAAATAGCCCCGTCCCAAATTAGCTACCCCTGCTGACGTTCCTGTACTATTTCACGTACACCACGTTGTTGCGGCGCGGCTTTGCCTCGGGTAGCGTGTCCTCGGCGTAGCCAAGAATGCAGTTACCGACGCCGCGCAGGCTGCCGTCGGCGGGCAGGCCCCAGCTGGCCAGCAGCTCCAGGCCCTCGGGCGAGTCAAAGACCTCATGCGCGCGGTGAATCCAGCACGAATCGACACCCAGTGCATAGGCGGCGTTGAGCAAGTTGCCCATGGCGAGCGAGCCGTCTTCCAGATGTGTGGGCACGCTGCGGTCAACCAGCACCACCACAACGGTCTTGGCGCCATAGAAGGGGTCGCTGTTGCTGCCCATGACTTGCGCGTTGAGCTGCGAGAGACGCTCGACGGTCGCGGGGTCGGTGACGGCGACAAACGTCACCGGCTGGCGGCCCATGCCGCTCGGTGCATATTGGCCGGCTTCGATAATACGTGCAAGCTTTTCGGCCTCGACGGGACGATCGCTGTAGTTGCGGCAGCTGCGGCGGTGAATGAGTGCTTCGATAGTCTCCATGGTGTCTCCTTGCGGTGGCGTTGCAGATGCCCCGTTCATACCCGTCGGGCTCAAACGATAGACGGTCAATTGCCCGGCCAAAAGGATAGATTCCAATTGGGAAAGTAGGTTTGCATAAAAGTACCTTCAGAATGTGACAAACAAATGGGATGGTTAAACGTTTTATCCCGTCTACCCTGCGGTTTTTTACCACTTGCCTAAATGACGAACGCATAACCTCTGATAAAGGTTTTACTAAAGGAGTACCAACGTTTATCAATGCGCCGTGGTGGCGCCGGGCCAGGAGGTAACATCATGTTCCAGGCTGGAGATGTCGTCGAGACCGATTTCGAAGGATTTCTGAAGCTGCTGCGTTCCAAGACGCGCGCTTTCGTGTCGATCAACGATCACGAGTACTACATCACGCACACCGATGGCTATTGGCGTGTTCAGGATTGCGAGGCCCTCAACGACAAGGGCCACTTTACTGACTGTTCTGAGTTGGTCAACACGGTCTGCGAGGTCGTCGAGCTGCCGTGGATTGCCGGCAAGAGCCTGCATGACAGCTTCTCGGGCGCTACGGTCTATGAGGCCGTCGCCGCTTAACAGGCAATAAAACCCGATTTTCACGTGACCGCTGGCGCCGCCCCCGCGCCGGCGGTCTTTTTCTGCCGATAGGCCATAAAAATGCACGCATTTGCGGAGAGCCTGTTGACGATAGTCAAAACTCGGACTAATCTAGAGACACATAATTGGTCAAAAATCGGACAATTGAATGGTGGGATAGATGAATAGTGCGGTTACGCTGGTCGACTTCGATCGGTTGCTCAATGGACTCGACCATATCTATTCGGAGTTCTCGCGCGCCTGCGGCCTTTCGGACTGCGCCTATTGGATGCTCGTCGACACTAGCACGGCGGGCGGCAGTATTGCCGTAAGCCGTCTGACAAGCGAATGGTTCTACAGCAAGCAGACCATCAACTCGGCAATTAAAACCTTGACGGCGCGGGGCTTCGCAACGTTGGAGTTTGCCGAAGGCAGTCGTAAGAACAAGGTTGTGAGCCTGACCGAAGAGGGCAGGCGATTTGCCGAGCGTTATGCGCTGCCGGCACTCAAGGCCGAGCAGCGAGCCTTTGGCGCGCTTGAGCCATGTGAGCAGCGCGAGATTATGCGCTTGATCGGCAAATTCTCTCAGGTGCTCGGCGATGAGTGCGATGCCTTTAAGCAGCATATCGCTGCCGAGAGCCAAGCCGAGAATCAAGGTGAGGGGGAGTCGTGCGACTGTTAATGAGGTTTTTGAAGCCCTATCGAGGGCTTGTCGCAGTGACGCTGCTGGTGCTGCTGGTGGATAACGTCGGTACGCTGCTGGTTCCCACGATGCTGGCGAACATGGTCAACACCGGTATTACCACGGGCGATATCGACTACATTTTACGCAACGGCCTATACATGTTTATCGCGACCAGCATGGCTAGCGGCGGCACGGTGCTGGGCTGCTATCTTTCGGCGCGCCTGGCCGCCAACGTGGCTTGCGATATCCGCAATGCCGTGTACGACAAATCGCTCGAGCTCGCGGCCAGTGATTTTGAGCGCTTTGGCACCGGATCGATGATCACGCGCTCGCTCAACGACATCAACGTGATTCAGCAGGCGATTCTGCAGACGATTCAGCTGGTGCTGCCCGTGCCGTTTTTGGCTGTGGCGGGCATCATCTTCGCCTGGTTTATCGATCCCGCCATGGGCACGCTTCTGGGCGTAGTCGTTGCGATTGTGCTGGTGGCGGCGGTCTTTACGGTTGCCAACGCGGCGCCGATTTTTATGCGCCTACAGGGCTTTATCGACCGCATGAACGTGGTGCTGCGCGAGAATATTGTGGGCGTGCGCGTCATCCGTGCGTTTAACAAGGAGCGCCACGAGGAACGGCGTCTGGACGAGGTGTTTAGCGAATACGCCGCCAACGCCATCAAAGTCAACCACCTGTTTGTGGGCCTCGACAGCTCAAGCTTCTTTTTGATGAACATCGCCGAGGTGGCGGTGCTGTGGGTGGGCGGCAACCGCGTAGGCGCCCACGCCATGCAGATTGCGAGTATCTCGGCGGTGCTGGAGTATGCAATTCTGATCCTGTTCTTTGTGATGATGGCCCAGATGGTGGTGCTGACGCTTCCGCGTGCTGCCGCGTGCCTGAACCGTGCGCAGCAGGTGTTGGAGATTGAGCCGAGCATCGTCGATGGCGAGCGCACGCTGGATGACGGGGCGCGCGAGCCCCAAGACGAAGCCGATGCGGTGGCTGTGTTCGACCACATGTCGTTTCGCTTTGACGATGCCGACGAGGACACCCTGTGCGACCTGAGCTTTGCCTGCCGTCGCGGTCAGACGACTGCGATCGTTGGCTCGACAGGCTCGGGCAAATCGACGGTGGCAAAGCTTCTGCTGCGCTTCCACGATGCCACCAAGGGCTCCATTCGCCTGAATGGTGTGGACCTGCGCGAGCTTACGCAAGATGAAATCCGCGGGCGCATTGCCTATGTGCCGCAGAAGGCGTGGCTGTTCTCGGGCACGGTGGCGAGCAACCTTCGCTTTGGTAACGAAGGCGCGACCGAGGGCGACATGCTTCACGCGCTTGAGGTTGCCCAGAGCACCTTTGTACTCGACCAACCGCAGGGGCTCGATACCCCGGTTGCCCAGGGCGGTACGAACTTTTCGGGCGGCCAGCGCCAGCGCCTGGCCATTGCTCGCGCGCTCATGAAGCGCGCCGACCTGTATATCTTCGACGATAGTTTTTCGGCCCTGGACTTTAAGACCGATGCGGCCCTGCGCCATGCGCTGCAGGACGAGACGCGCGACGCCGCGGTGCTCATCATCGCGCAGCGCATCTCGACTATTTTGCATGCCGACCAGATCGTTGTGCTCAAGGACGGCGAGGTCGTGGGCTTGGGCACGCATGGCGAGCTTATGGAAACCTGCGAGGTGTACCGCGCCATCGCGGAATCGCAAATGAAGGGAGGTGAGTAGCATGACCGGGGAGCTCAAGAAGCAGGGCGGCGTTGATGACGCCGCTGCCGCGGGACTGGTCGAGGAAACGGCTGCCGCGTCGACCGAGCTGGATGACGCCGCCAAGCGCGAGGCTCGCCGCCAAGCGCTCTACGAGGAAAACGAACGTGCCGAGGACGAGCGCGCCCGCGCCGAGGCAGAGCGTATGCGCGACGTGGACGACGAAGACGAGGACGAGACGCCTCGGGATACCTGGGCGACGGTGCGCCGCCTGTGGAGTGAGGCTGCCGGCGACCATTGGCGCTTCTATATCGTGTTCGCGAGCATTGTGTTCTATGTCATCTTTAACACCGCCGCGCCGGCATATAGCGCCCGCGTGATCGATGAGCTGTGGGGCCACATTC
Organism: Collinsella aerofaciens; assembly: GCF_040915545.1. Classification (GTDB taxonomy): domain Bacteria; phylum Actinomycetota; class Coriobacteriia; order Coriobacteriales; family Coriobacteriaceae; genus Collinsella; species Collinsella aerofaciens_BE. Next base: position 13,463 of record NZ_JBCPDH010000022.1, read on the forward strand.
AGGTGGCGTTTGCCAACGACACCACTTTCAGCATCACCTGGGAGAACTGCGGCAAGACCATTTTCGTCTACTTTATGATCTGGACTGCCGCTGCCTCGTTCTATGCGCTCCAGAGCTTTTTGATGTCGAGCGTCGCTGAGCGTCTCAATCTGCGCCTGCGCAACCGCATCGCGCAAAAGCTCAACCGTCTGCCGCTCGCCTATTTTGACGCGCATCGTCCCGGCGAGGTCGTCAGCCGCGCGACCAACGACCTGGACAAGATGTCCGAGAGCATGCAGCGCGGATTGCTGCAGCTGCTCGTGTCGATCGGCACGGTTGTTGGTGCTGTGGGCGTGATGTTCGTGTTCAGCGTGCAGCTTACGCTCGTCTTTCTGTTCTTTACGGCACTGTCGCTGCTGGTGACGAAGGTCGTCTCGCGCCGCACACACGATGTGACGGGCGAGCGCCAGGAGTGGGTGTCCAAGATTACGAGTGCGGTCGAGGAAGGCTATTCGGGCCGTCTGGTGATCCGCGCGTTTAACCGCGAACGCCAAAGTTCTGCCGAGGTGCACCAGGCCTCGGGCGAGCTGGCACGCGTGAGTGCCAAGGCCGACTTTATGATCAATGCCGTCGGCCCTGCGGTGCGCTTTATCGGCCGTTTGGCGCAGATCGTGATCGCGCTGGTGGGCTGCAGCATGCTGGTTGCCGGTCACATGACCGTCGGCGTGTTCCAGGCGTTCTTCCAGTTTATCTACGAGGCGTCCGAACCCATGACGCAGCTGTCGTTTACCTTCAACTCGCTGCAGAGCGCGTTGGCGAGTGCGGAGCGCGTGTTCGACCTGCTCGATGAGCCCGAGATGGAGGCCGATCCGCTGCCGGACGAGGCCGCCAAGCTGCCGGGTCGCGTTGAGGGTCGCGTCTCCTTTGAGCACGTGCGCTTTGGTTATTCGCCCGACAAGCCGCTTATGCACGACGTGTCGTTTACCGCCGAGCCGGGCCAAAAGATCGCGGTGGTGGGAACCACGGGCGCAGGCAAGACGACGCTCATCAACCTGCTCATGCGCTTCTACGAGATTGACGGCGGGCGTATTACGCTCGACGGCGTGGATACGAGCCGCATGGACCGCGGCGAGCTACGGCAGCAGTTTGGCATGGTGCTGCAGGACGCCTGGCTGTTCGATGGCACGATTGCCGAAAACATCGCCTACGGCTGCCCCGAGGCAACGCGCGACGAAATTGTGGCCGCCGCTCGTGCCGCGCAGGTCGACTTCTTTGTGCGCACTATGCCGCAGGGCTACGACACGCGCGTGGCCAACGATGCCGAGAGCATTAGCCAGGGCCAGCGTCAGCTGCTGACCATCGCACGCGTGCTGCTCAACAACCCGGCGATTCTCATCCTGGACGAGGCGACCTCAAGCGTGGACACGCGTACCGAGCTTGCCATCGGCCGTGCCATGGACGCGCTTATGCGCGGGCGCACGAGCTTTGTGATCGCGCATCGCCTGTCGACGATCGTGGACGCCGACCTGATCTTGGTCATGGATCACGGCAACATTATCGAGCAGGGCACGCATAAGGAGCTGCTGGCTGCCGAGGGTGCCTACGCCGACCTCTATCTGAGCCAGTTCGCATAATGTGACAAAGGGACAGTCTCTTTGCCACATCACAAATAAGGCGCGTCGGGGGTGAATCCTCTGGCGCGCCTTTGCGTTGGCGTCAATGTTGTCGGTGGTCGTCCGCCTCTAGCGTTCGTCCACGAGCTTGGCGACGAGGGCTTTGAGCTCGGCCACCTCTCGCTCGAGTTCTTTGACGCGGCGGGCGTTCTCGGTGATGCCTTGGCGGTTGAGGGCACTCTGCTCGGCAGCGTCATCGGGCATGTACTCGCGATGCTGCTTGGCGTCGAAGCTCTCCTCGAACACGCGGCAGCCGTTGCGCTTGATGATGCGTCCCGGCACGCCCACGACGGTGCAGTTGTCGGGCACGTCCTTGACGACGACCGAGTTGCCGCCGATCTTGACGTTGTTGCCGATGCGGATGTTGCCGAGCACCTTGGCGCCCGTGCCCACGGTGACGTTATCGCCGAGCGTTGGGTGGCGTTTGCCGGTCTCGTTGCCGGTGCCGCCGAGCGTAACGCCCTGGTAGAGCACGCAGTTGTCGCCCACAATGGTGGTCTCGCCGATGACGACGCCCATGGCATGGTCGATAAAGAAATGCTTGCCGATCTGTGCCGCGGGATGAATCTCGACGCCGGTGATGTGGCGGGTGATTTGCGAGAGCACGCGGGCGAGCGAGCGATGACCGTGCTCCCAGAGCCAGTGCTCGGGCACGTGGTTCCACTTGGCGTGCAGGCCAGGATAGGAAAGGAAGATGACCAGACCGTTTTGTGCAGCGGGGTCTTGCGCCTGGACGGTCTTGATATCCTCGCGAATGGTATTGATAAAGCTCACCGGCCGCCCTCCCTTAGCGCCATGGCAATGCGATTCAATAAAGTATAGCGATTTGCTAGGGATTAGGAAGGACAATCTTGGCGCCATTGCGCTACAGATGTCAGTTATGCAAACTTGCTGGTAATGGAGTCATGCTTTTGTGGGGTTGCGCACGAGGGGGCACCGCAACCGTATACTGGTCAACTTGGACGTATCCGCGCCCACAACTGAGAGGTTTTACTTCATGGGTTTCATCAATTTTATCGCCGAGCTGCTTAAGGATCCGCGCACCGCGATCGCCAGCTGGATCGCCGCCGGCCCGCTTATGGCCTACGGCTGCGTGTTCCTGATCATCTTTATCGAGACGGGCGTGGTGTTCTTCCCGTTCCTTCCTGGCGATTCACTGCTGTTTGCTTCGGGCTTCTTTGCCCACAACGGTGGCTTTAACATCGTGGCACTGCTGGCCGTCGCATGGGCTGCTGCCATCCTGGGTGACCAGTGCAACTTTATGATCGGTCACTTCTTTGGCAAAAAGATTATCGCTTCGGGCAAGGTCAAGGCCATGACGCCTGAGCGCATCAAAAAGTCCGAGGATTTCTTGGACAAGTGGGGTCACCTGGCCATCTTCCTGGGTCGCTTCTTCCCGTTTATCCGCACCTTTGTGCCCTTTATCGCCGGCATGGGCGGCATGCACTGGCGCAATTTTGTCATCTTTAACGTGCTGGGCGGCATTACCTGGTCGACGCTCTTTACACTGCTGGGCTACTTCTTTGGCGGCATCCCCTTTGTGCAGGAGCACTTTGAGCTGCTGATCGTCGGCATCGTTGCCGTATCGATCATTCCGACTGTGGTCGGTCTGGTTAAGGCTAAGCTGGGCAAAAAGAACGCGTAGCTCGAGCCAGCGCGCAAACCGTGCAGTTGAGGCCCGTCACCGTTTACGGTGGCGGGCCTCTTCAGCTTCGGTCAAATGATATTACTTTAGTTAGTTAAAGAAAAACGTTTTATCCGACGCGCGTGCGGAGTACAATCTCGTGCATGCGAATCGACGTGCCATCGGCTTTGATGCTGCTCGCGTGTCCCGTCCGGCTCTACGCTCCGGGTGTGCGACGTTGCGACGCGGTCGGCCTCGGTCCTTGCGTGCGAGTTCGCGAGTATGCAACTGTGTATGTAAGGAGCGACATATGACTGTCGAGAAGAAGGATATCGATTGGGGTAGCCTCGGCTTTGGCTACATGAAGACCGATTACAGCTACGAGGCTCATTGGAAGGATGGCGAGTGGGACGAGGGCGGCCTGACCACCGACCACACCCTGCATGTCTCCGAGTGCGGCGGTATCTTCCATTACTGCCAGGAGGTCTTTGAGGGCCTGAAGGCCTACACCGCCGAGGACGGCAGCATCGTCTGCTTCCGTCCCGACATGAACGCCGAGCGTATGTATAACTCTGCCCAGCGCCTCGAGATGCCCCCGTTTCCCAAGGACAAGTTCGTTGAGGCCGTCAAGCAGGTCGTTTCTGCCAACGCCGCCTGGGTTCCGCCCTTCGGTTCCGGCGCGACCCTGTACGTGCGTCCGTTTATGATCGGCTCCGGTGACGTGATCGGCGTGGCTCCCGCTCCTGAGTACACGTTCCGCATTCTCGTGACCCCGGTCGGTCCGTACTTTAAGGGTGGCCTCAAGCCCGTCAAGCTGCGCGTTTCCGAGTATGACCGTGCCGCACCGCACGGCACCGGCAACATCAAGGCCGGCCTGAACTACGCCATGTCCCTTAAGCCCACGATGGAGGCCCATCGCGAGGGCTATGCCGAGAACCTGTATCTCGACTCCGAGTCCCGCACCTATGTTGAGGAGACCGGCGGCGCCAACGTCCTGTTCGTGAAGGAGGACGGCACGCTCGTCGTTCCGCAGTCGCACACCGACTCCATCCTGCCCTCTATTACCCGTCGTTCGCTCGTTCAGGTTGCTCAGGACCTGGGCATGACCGTTGACCAGCGTCCCGTCGAGTGGGCCGAGGTCAAGGCCGGTACCTTTGTCGAGTGCGGCCTGTGCGGCACCGCTGCCGTCATCTCCCCGGTTGGCGAGATCGACAACAAGGTTTACGGCGCCGACGAGACCGTGACCTTCCCGGCTGGCTACACCGAGATCGGCCCCGTGATGAAGAAGCTCCGCGAGACCCTGACGGGCATCCAGTCCGGTGCTGTCGAGGACAAGCACAACTGGGTTTACACCGTCGCGTAAGCTGTCTTAGCTGTCCGGCCCGAGGGCGACCTTCCTTTCCGGCGCGTCCTCGGACATGAAAGAACCTCCGCTGCGCACTACGTGCGGCGGGGGTTCTTTCGTCCTGCGGAGTGCGCCGGAAAGGAAGGTCGCGCTTTTGTTTTGGTTCGCGCCATGTGGGGGTGGTGGCGACGTGCATTTTTGCGAGTATTCTGCAATCGAAGGCCCCTGCATACCGACCTCGGGCAAAAAATCGGGAGTTCTCGATGTTTTCTACGGATGATGGGCGGGGTTATGGGCTGGCAGCGTTTGATTTGCAGGGATATTCGCGGCCTTTGGCACTTATCGTGGCGCCCGAAGCTCTTGGTTATGTTGAATACTCCTAAAAATGCACGGCGCTTAGAGGGGGACCTTTGCGAAAAAGGAAACCGCCCCGTCAAAGTATGCACTCGACGGGGCGGTTTATACATTTGGCCGATTAAGGATGCGCTGTCAAACTACTAGAACTTGACGGTCGGGGCCTGGCGGGCTGCTTCGGCGGCCTCGAAGCCCTGGCGCTCCTTAAACTGAAAGATGCCGGCAAAGATGACAGCCGGGAACGTCTGAATGGCGTTGTTGTAGCTGAGCACGCAATCGTTGTAGCTCTGGCGTGCGTAGCTAATCTTGTTCTCGGTATCCTCGAGCGATGCCTGCAGCTGCGTAAAGTTGGTGTTTGCCTTAAGATCGGGGTAGGCTTCGGCTACGGCGAAGAGCTGACGCAGCGCACCGGTCAGCACGTTGTCGGCTTCCATCTTGGCCTCGGGCGTGGTGGCCTTGACGGCGGTGTTACGCGCGCTGATCACGGCGGAGAGCGTCTCCTGCTCGTGCTTGGCGTAGCCCTTGACGGTCTCGACCAGGTTGGGGATCAGGTCGTTGCGGCGCTGCAGCTGCGTATCGATGTTCTGCCAGGCGTTATCAATGCGGTTACGCTTGGTGACCATGTTGTTGTAGATGCCGGCGATGGCGCAGACAATCACAATGACAACAACGATGCCGATGATGACGGTAATCATGATGTCTCCGTTTCGAATGGCCGCGGCGGCATGCGCCAGCTGCCGTTGGTATAACGCTACTAGTATACCCGCAACGTTTTGCCGTGCCGAACTTTCCGGCAAGCGTTATGTTTTCGGCGGGGTCGGCACCGGGGCAAAGCGCGCGAGGTACAGGTGTAAGATATGCGACAGATTGACGAGTGTTGTCTTTGCCCTGAGGATGGCGATACGGATGGACCTTCGCATCAAGAAAACCTATCGTGCCCTGTTCGATGCCTTTACCGAGCTTTTGGAAGAGTATCGGTTTGAGGATTTGACGGTTGCTATGCTTTGCGACCGGGCCATGATTCGCCGCACGACGTTCTATAAGCACTTTCGCGATAAAAACGATTACTTCGCCTTTTATATCGATGAGCTCATGTCGGGCTTGCCGCAAAAACAGCCCGATGAGGCCGGCGCGGTGTCTGCCGAGGACGTGCGCGCGCTTCGGCACGCGATTTTGGACGATGCCATGGATTTGATTCTGGCGCACGAGCGGCTCATGGATAACATTTTGGCAAGCAGCATGTCGGGCATGTTGACCAACGTTATTTGCGACCGCATTGCCCACTCCATCCGCGAGCGTGTGATGAACGTGCTTGCCGAGGATGCCCTGGCCCCCGTGTCACTCGAGACGACGTCTGAGTTTGTCGCCGGCGGTATTATTCGACTTTTCACGATATGGTGGGAGTCGGGTCACGATCTTGAGCGTCGACCTGAGATAGCCGACGTGGTCGATGCGCTGTTTGAGCGGACCATGACACCGGTGCATCACTAGAAGTGGCGGAGAGAGGGGGATTCGAACCCCCGGAACGCTCTCGCGCTCAACGGTTTTCAAGACCGCCGCATTCAACCGCTCTGCCATCTCTCCGTGAGTCGTAATGATAGCATCGTTTTGAATTTGCAACAGGGAAGGCGAACGATGACGACCACCGAAATCGACGAGAAGTTCATGCGCGAGGCACTGGCCGAGGCGCGCGCCGCCGCGGCAGTGGGAGAAGTGCCCATTGGCGCTGTGGTAGTGCGCGCTGGTGAGATTGTCGCGCGGGCGCATAATCGTCGCGAGCTCGATCAGGACCCTTCGGCGCATGCAGAGTTCGCGGCCCTGTGCGCTGCCGCTCGGTCGCTCGGTCGCTGGCGCCTTTCCGATTGCACGGTCTACGTGACTCTCGAGCCTTGCTGCATGTGTGCGGGGCTTATGGTCAACGCGCGCGTGGGGCGCTGCGTGTATGGCGCGGCCGATGCCAAGGCCGGCGCGCTGGGTTCGCTGCATGACCTGAATGCCGATTCGCGCCTGAATCATCGGTTTAACGTGACGGCTGGGGTCCTGGCGGATGAATGCCGTGAGCTGCTGATTAGCTATTTTGGCGGTCTGCGCGGAGCAGGCGGCGCTGATGGCGGTTGTGGGGCCGATCTTGAGGCGCATGCCGCTCATGCCGAGGCGCTCGCGTGTGCCGAAGATATCGCCGTTGAGGCGGTTGACTTTGGCCCTGCGTGCCGCCGGCCCCGCCGTGTGCTGCTGGCGATCGACTCCTTTAAGGGCAGCGTGTCGAGTGCACGGGCGGAGGCGGCGGTTGCCGAGGGCATGCGCCGTGTGTGGCCCGATGCCGAGGTGCGCGCGTTGCCGCTGGCGGATGGCGGCGAGGGAACGCTCGACGCCATCGACGCGTGCGGCGGTGAGATTGTGACCTGCGAGGTGGCAGGTCCCTTGGGCGATCGCGTGTCTGCCCAGATGCTGGTGGACGACGAGCGCGACTCGGCTGTAATTGAGATGGCCGAGGCGGCGGGTATTGGGTATTCGAGTTGTACGGAGTCGGCGGCGTTGGCGGCTTCGACCTATGGCGTGGGCGAGCTTATGCTTCGCGCAGTTCGCACGGGCGCAAGGACACTCTATATTGGTCTGGGCGGCAGTGCCACCAACGACGGTGGCGCCGGCATGCTGCAGGCGCTGGGCGCGCGCGTGGTCGATGATCAGGGATGCGATGTCGCCCCCGGTCTTGCCGGCCTTGAGCAGGTGGCGAGCGTTGATTTGGCGCCCGCGCTGCAGGCTTTGGATGATGCTCGCATCGTTGTGCTTTCGGATGTCGAGAATCCGCTCGTGGGGCGTCGAGGCGCACTGGCGGTGTTTGGCGGGCAGAAGGGCCTGCCGGCGGATGATGTCGAGGTGCTGCGCAGATACGACGGCTGGATGGTCGGCTACGGTCGCTTGCTCGATGCGGCGATTGCCAGAGCTCGAGCCCAGGGGTTGTTGCGCACACCCGAGGGCGCACGGACATTTGGCTCGGTGCTCGGTGTACCCGGCGCGGGCGCTGCCGGTGGCTTGGGCGCGGCGTTACTGGCGCTCGGTGCGGAGCTGCGTTCGGGCGTGGAGACGGTGCTCGATCTGATTGGGTTTGACGAGCGCGTACGCGATGTCAACCTGGTCATAACGGGCGAGGGCAATATGGATGAGCAGTCCGCCGCCGGTAAGGCGCCGGTGGGTGTGGCCCGTCGTGCGAAGCGATATGGCAAGCCGGTGATTGCTGTCGTGGGCGGTCGCGCTGATAACCTGGATGCGGTGTATGGGCAAGGCATCGACCTTGTACTGCCGATTTGCCGCAAACCCATGGGCCTGGAACAGGCACTCGATCCGCAAGAAGCCACAACCAACCTCATCTGCGCCGGCGAAGCGGCCGCTCGATCCTACGACCTTGGCCGTATCTAAAACCCATCCCCTCGATAAGTCGCGGTGAAATACGGAGCGTTTTTGCCTTTAAGGGGCCAATTCAGTCCGTATTCCACCGCAACTTCGAGAATGGCCATTCGAGGTTGGCCGCCTTGTGCCTTGGGTCGGACCGTTTGCCACGAAATGCGACCATCTACTACGTTAAACCGGCCACCTTCGACCATCCCGGAATTTGCAAAAACAAAACCGCAGGTAGAAAGCTTGCCGATTTTCGAAAAAGCCGGCTATGGTTGACCCCTGCGGCCTAAACGTAGTAGATGGGCCCTTTCTGTGGTGCGGCACCAAGCCGGTCATTTTGGGATCGGACTATTTTGACTACTCATTGGCTGCTCTGGCAATCGGGCTGCAAAAGTAGTCAAAAAAGCTCCGTCCCAAATTAGCTACCTTGCTCTGGCGGGCGGGAGCAGGTAAGATATACCGAGCGCCTAGCGCGTTCGATGGGTTCGGATGACGACATGTTCCGAATCTGGTCAGGTCCGGAAGGAAGCAGCCATAAGGAGCCTCTGTCGGGCATCCGAATCCATCGAGCGCACGGGCGCTTTTTTGGTGCCGCGATGCGGTCCCGGTGCCGGCGGGCTGTTTGGTGTCTCGCTGGTCCTCGGCTTCGCCTGCGGGATCGCTCGACTACCAAACACCTCGCCGCTGACCGGGCCCCGTCGTCCAAAAATCATCCGTAAAGGCGCGTTTATCTAATTTAAATCTATCCCTTGTGGAATGCGGCTTGCTGGTGTTGTCTGGGCATTGATGGCTATGTGGTTCAAGAGGCGGCGGTGCTGTTGCTTGAATTTTTGCAGTTAAAGAGGCTCGTTTCCCTAGGTTGGGGAAACGAGCCTCTTTTTGTCTCTGGGCTTGTGGATTGGTGAAGGCAGAATGCTCTGTCGGCTATTTGAGTTCTTGATGCGGCGTGTGGCTGTGGCGGTTATTCCGAGTCCCATGGCGGCGATTCCTGCGAGTGCTATTGCGCTCGGTGCTGTGTCGCCCGTGTTCGCGAGCTTGCCGGCGGTCGTATTTGCTTGCTTGCCGCTGCTCGAGTTCGCCTGCTTGGTCGAGCTTGGTAGGGCGTCTTTGCCGGTTGCAGGTGAGGCAACGGGCGGTGTCGCCTCGGCGGGTTGCGTTGAGCCGGAGGGAGGCGTCGTCTCGGTCGGTTTCGTTATCTCGGGCGAGGTGGCCTTGTCTGCCGCGGCCTTTGCCTCTTCGTATGCCTTGCAGGCGTCGTCATAGGCCGCTTGCGCCTTTTCCAAATCGCCGAGGAGCGCATTTTGCTTGGCTATGTCCTCGTCGATGTGGGCTTTAGCTTCCTTTGCCTCACTTTCGAAATACTGAACCTGTTTTTCCTGGCTTTCGAGCCGGCGTTGGTAGCGGTGAAGATCATCTTCACAAGATTCTTCTCGCCTTTCTGCCGTCATGATCTCCATGCGCAACTGCTTAATATGCTCCTAAATAGCTGTGCTGGGCTCCTCGCCGCCGAGTGCTTCAAGTGCCTTATCTAATTCTGCCTGAAGGCCGCTTGTCCGGTTGTGGGCCTCATCGTATTTGGCTTGGGCTGCATCGACGTTCGCTTGCATGGCGGGAAGGGGTTCCCTCTGTTTGGCGGCTTCCGCCACCACCATGTCGTAGATCTCTTGAAAAGCGGCAATGTCATCATCGATTTCCGCAATTTTCTCGGGACTTGCGGCGTCTTTTGCGGCCTCGAGGGTTTTGAGCGCTTCCTGCATGGCTGCATACGCTTTTTCTTTTGCGGCGGCCGCATCTTCCGTCTGCAAGGCAACTGCACCGGTGGGGGCGCTGGTTTCTGCCGCGATCGCCGTTACGGGGGCGATTCCCGCGACAAGTGCCGCGGAAAGGGCGATGCCCGCAGTTGCTCGTCTTGCTCTTCTTGCGAGAATGTCGTTCATCTCGGCACCTCATTTCAAGGGTCGGCGACTAACTTGGTAGCACTAATGTAAATATACCATGCTAGTTGACCCGACACTGGCTGGGTGTGCGCGTATACCCCTCCCCTGAAAACTGAATCCCGTTAGAAATGACGAGTTGTTTACGCTTCTTTTGGGGTGGCGGTACTATCATGGTTCGAATTGAATGTGGATGATGATAGGGAGCGCCTATACATGATTGAGCTGCTCAGGCGTTTTGGTGGTAAGTTTCGCCGATATATGGTGATCGGCCCTGCGTGCAAGCTAATCGAAGTGATCTTTGACCTGCTGACGCCGCTGGTGATTGCCCAGATGATCGATAAGGGCATTGGGGCGCACGACGTGAACGCCGTTATCCACTACGGTATGCTGCTTGCCGCCATGGCTGTGATCGGCATCTCGTTTACGCTCGTCTGCCAAAAGATGGCGGCGCTCACCTCGCAGGGCATGGGCACCGACATTCGTGGCGCGCTCTACCAGCATATCAACAAGCTGAGCTATGCCGAACTCGACCGTTTTGGCACGCCGTCGCTCATCACGCGTATCACCAACGACGTCAACCAGGTGCAGCTCGCTGTGGCGCTGGGCGTGCGCATGCTCATCCGCTGGCCCTTCCTAGCGGTGGGCTCCATGGTCGCGGCCCTTGCCATCGACCTTAAGCTCGGCATTATCTTTTTGATTTGCACGCCCGCCATCGGCCTGGTGTTTTGGTTTGTCATGGCGCGCTGTATTCCGTACTACAAGCAGCTGCAGGGAAAGCTCGACCGCATCGCGCTAATCTGCCGCGAAGGCCTTTCGGGCGCTCGCGTGGTTCGCGCCTTCGTGCGCGAGAACCACGAGCGCGAGCGTTTTGCCCAAGCTGCCGATGATCAGGCCAATACTGCCATCGCGGTGGGCAAGCTCTCGTCGATTCTCAACCCCGTCACGTTTTTGGTGATGAACCTGGGCGTGTGCGCCATCCTGTGGGTGGGCGGCATCCAGGTCAACGTGGGCGAGCTCACGCAGGGCCAGGTCATGGCGTTCGTCAACTACATGACGCAGACCCTCACCTCCATCGTCTACGTGGCCAACCTGGTCGTTGTTTTTACCAAGGCGAGCGCCAGCGCGTCGCGTATCAACGAGGTGCTCAATTGCGTGCCGAGCATCGCTGACGAGGGCAACGAGCCGGTCGCGCTGCCCCAGGCGCTCGCGACGGACGTCGACGCCCCGGCTCCCGCGCTGAGCTTTGACCATGCGAGCTTCTCGTTTGGCGCCGGCGCGGCCAATGCCGTGAGCGATGTGACCCTGGAACTTTCGTTGGGCAAAACGCTCGGCATTATCGGCGGCACGGGCAGCGGCAAGTCCACACTCGTCTCGCTTATTCCGCGCCTGTACGATGCGAGCACCGGCAGCGTGAGCGTGATGGGCTCCGACGTGCGTGCCTGGCAGCTCGGCCAGCTGCGCCACGTGGTCGCGACCGTTCCGCAGCGAGCGTCGCTGGTGAGCGGCACCATCCGCAGCAACCTGACCTGGCGTGACGAGTCGGCGACCGACGAGGAACTTTGGGCGGCGCTCGATATGGCGCAGGCGAGCGAGTTCGTGCGCAACAAGCCGCAGGGGCTCGACGCCCCGGTCGAGGCGGGCGGCAAGAACTTCAGCGGTGGCCAGCGCCAGCGCCTGACTATCGCGCGTGCCTTGGTGGGTTCGCCTCAGATATTGATCATGGACGACTCCGCCTCGGCGCTCGACTTTAAGACCGACGCGGCGCTTCGCCATGCCATCCGCGAGCGTAGCGTGCGCGGTGCCGCCGAGGGCGGGCTGCCGCTCACGACGGTGATCGTAAGCCAGCGCGTCTCGACCGTGCGCGACGCTGACATGATCTGCGTACTCGACCACGGCTCGGTCGCAGGCCTGGGCATGCATGACGAGCTGTACGCAAGCTGCCAGCTCTACCGCGAGATTTGCCAGTCGCAGTTGCGCCGCGAGGAGCTCGAGGGCCGGCAGGGGAGTGCGGCGCCCGCGTCCGCCCCAACCGCCTCCGCATCCGTCTGCGCAAAGGAGGGCTGCTAAATGAATCCGTATACTTCTTCCGGTTCGGTCGCCACGATGACGGCCAACGTGTCCGGCAACGATAACCTCAACGACCTGGGCGACGGTCCGCGCCAGCCCGGCGATCCCGAGCGCTATCCCGTGGGTGCGGTGACCCGCCGCCTGCTGGGCTATGTTCGCCCGCATCGCATTTCGTTTGTAGCGTCGTTTGTGAGTGCCGCCGTCTCGGTGATTTTGCAACTCTATACGCCCATTCTCATCGGCGAGGGCATCGACCTTATCGTCGCCGCCGTGCAGGTGGACTTCGACGCGCTACTGCCGCTCGTTACCAAACTCGCGCTCGTCGTGGTAGGTGCCGCGGCCTTCCAGTGGCTGCAAGGCTACTGCGTTAACCGCCTGTCCTACGAGACGGTGCGCGACATGCGCGTTGAGGCGAGCGATAAGCTCAGCCGCATGCCGCTCAGCTTTATCGACAGCCATGCCCACGGCGACCTTATGAGCCGCGTGGTCAACGACGTCGACCAGGTGGGCGACGGTCTGCTGCAGGGCTTTACCCAGCTTTTCACCGGCGTTATCACCATCGTGGGCACGCTTGCGTTTATGCTCTCCATTAACCTGACCATGACGCTCGTAGTGGTGCTCGTCACGCCGCTCTCCATCTTTGCGGCTAGCGCCATCGCCAAACTCTCCAACAAGAGCTTTACGGCGCAGCAGCGTATTCAGGGTCAGCTTGGCGGCCATATCGAGGAGTATGTGGGCGAGCAAAAGCTTGTCGACGCCTTTGCCTATGGCTCGAACGCTCAGCAGCGCTTCGACGCGCTCAATGCCGAGCTCTACACCGCGGGCGAGCGCGCGCAGTTTATGGGTTCGCTCTCCAACCCCGGCACGCGCTTTATCAACAACATCATCTATGCCGTGGTCGCTGTGATCGGCTGCGTGGGCGTGATCACGGGCGTGCCCGCGGCGCTTACGGTGGGCGGCGTGCAGATCTTCCTGTCCTATGCCAACCAGTACACCAAGCCGTTCAACGAGGTCACCAACGTCATTACGCAGATCCAGACCGCGTACGCCTCGGCGCGCCGCATGTTTGCGCTGCTCGATGCGCGCGAGCAGGAGCCCGACGCGTCGGACGCTGTAGAGCTTACCGCCCCGCAGGGTGAGGTGACTTTTGAACACGTGGACTTTAGCTACGTGCCCGACCGCAAACTGCTGCAGGATATCTGCATCGAGGCTAAGCCCGGCATGCGCTTTGCCCTGGTCGGCCCCACGGGCTGCGGCAAGACGACGCTCATCAACCTGCTGCTGCGCTTTTACGATATCGATGCCGGACGCATCATGGTCGATGGCAGGTCTTCGCGTGACTACACGCGCGCAAGCCTGCGCCGCGCCTTTGGCATGGTGCTGCAGGATACGTGGCTGTTCGAGGGCACGGTGGCGGAAAACATCGCTTACGGTTGCCCGGATGCCACGCGCGAACAGGTTATCGAAGCCGCCAAGCGTGCGCACGCGCACAAGTTTATCGTGCAGCTGCCAAGCGGCTACGATACGGTGATCGGCGAGGACGGCGGCACGTTTAGCCAGGGTCAAAAGCAGCTGCTGTGCATCGCGCGCGTCATGCTCACCGACCCGGCGATTCTGCTGCTGGACGAGGCGACCTCGAGTATCGATACGCGCACCGAGCTGCAGGTGCAGGCGGCATTCGACGAGCTTATGGCCGGCCGCACAAGCTTTGTGGTGGCGCACCGCCTGTCGACGATCCGCAACGCCGACTGCATTCTGGTCATGCGCGACGGCCAGATTATCGAGCGCGGCACGCACGACGAGCTGCTAGCGGCAGGCGGCTTCTACGCCGAACTCTACCGCAGCCAATTCGCCCAGTAAGCAAGCCCGTGGGGCAAATTAATCAATCGACAGACGGTGGTTTACATCTGTCACGTTAGTACTAAGATATTCATCTAATAAATTGCATTAGTGGCTTTAGTTTTGGGGGAAACGAGGCAACGTGACTATGACGTGCTCTTTGGTGGTTAACAGCAAGAGCGGTAATACCAGGATGGTTTCGGGCGCGATCAAGCGCGCTCTGCAGGCTGCGGGTGTTGATTTTGTCCATGCCGCGGCGTTGAGCGACGATGCGGATGCAGATCAGGTTGCGCTCGAGGCGCAGGGCGCCTGCGCGGCCGACACGGTGCTCGTCGGTTTTTGGTGCGACAAGGGCGCGTGCACGCCTTCGGTCGCGGCGTTGCTCTCCGCCTTGCACGGCAAGCGCGTCTTCCTGTTTGGCACCTGCGGTTTTGGCGCCGACCAGAGCTATTACCAGCAGATTATTGATCGCGTAACTTCCAATTTGGCTGGGGATGCCGAGCTTGCGGGCTGGGCGATGTGCCAGGGCAAGATGGGCCCCGCGGTCAAGCAGCGCTACGAGGCCATGCTCGAGCAAGATCCCGACGATGTCCGCTTTAAGATGCTGCTCGATAACTGGGTCGCCGCAAAGGATCACCCCACCAAGGAAGATCTGGACAACATGGCTGCAGCCGCCAAAAAGGCCGTGCTGGGGGAGTAGCTCCCATCGCTGACGGCGGTCGGTCCATCTTTCTAAATGAAACGTCCTCCCGGGCGTCGGGGCACGAAGTTCCCTGCTCTACAGTCCTGCGCAAGACGAAGGCCACATTAAGTGGCCTTCTTTGCGTGCGGAACTCGCGATGAACTTCGTGCCCCGCCGTCCGGGAGGACGCCTCTTTATTGATGGGAGGCCTGATAGGTCGATGGTTCCGTGCCCGGATGCGTCCAAAGTGGGACGGGCTTTCCGGATGGGCAGGCTTTCGAAAAATGCGTCCCGGAATTTGCCTTTGGAATGGGACGTAGTTTCCCGTTGAGGTGCTTTGCGGAAAGTGCATCCCACTCTGGGCGGTCGAAGTGGGACACACTTTCCCAAAGGCGCTCCAACGGGAAATTGCGTCCCATTATTCGGTCAAGAAACGGGATGCATTTTCCCAATGAGAGCAAAACCGGAAAATGCATCCCACAATCAGCCCTCAAAGTGGGACGCCGTTTCCCAATGAGGCTCAAGCGGAAAATGCGTCCCGGAATTTGCGCTCAAAGTGGGATGCGGTTTCCGGTTGAGGGTCTAAGGGGAAAATGCGTCCCAGAATCGACGCTTGAAATGGGATGCAGTTTCCCGATGAGGCACTCGACGGAAAATACATCCCAGAAATGGCCTTTGAGCTGGGATAAGATTTCCGCGGCATCTCGGATTCTCAAAAATGAGACACGCCGTTGGCGAAAATGAGACACGTGATATCGGGCATCGGATGTATCATTTGCAAAAATGAGTCCACTCCACTCGAATAAAGCGAGGTCCCTCATGTACGTTCCACACCCCCGTATCCGTAGGCTGTCGAAAATCCCGCTTGTTGGGACGGCGGCGCTTGCTGCGTTGATCGCCACGAGCGTCGCCTGCTTCACGGCCACGCCCCAGGTTGCCCAGGCGGCAGACGCGCCCGCAATCACCGATATGACCGAGCAGGATTATCAAGCCCTGGGTCTGGGCACGAGCGAGGACATTCCGGCCGATACCGTTGGCCCCTATTCCACTGATACCCCCACGACGTTTGCCACGCGCAGCGAGGTCTATATGGCAGCTAACGGTAGCCATGGCAATCGCTACACTCTGCGCGACAAGCTCGAGAACGTCGAGCGCGGTGACATTGGCGGCAGCAGCAAACTCACCGATGGCTATGGAAGTGTGTGGGGCGCCGCAAAGTTCTGGCAAAACGTCAACAACTTCGATACGAACAGCGATCTCTACAAGCATAGCGACTACGGTGGCGGCACCTGGTCGTACCTAAGCAACAATGAGTCCTCAACAGTACTCGCCAACGACAACAACGGTTTCTCGGGCATTCACGCCACGAGTGTTGAGTTCTGCAGCGACGCCAACACGGGCAAAAAGAGCCGCGTTGCCGAGCTCCGTGCCTACGGCGACAGTTCCTCCACGACGATTGACGGCAAGTCATGCGCCGGAAAGGTTGAGCTGGTCCTCTACTCGTTTAGCAACGGGCGTACGCGCACTCTCGACACACACCTGCCGGTGACGGTCAACACTAATATGATGTACGAAGGCCGTTTTAAGTACCTGGATGCCGGTTACCTGCAAGAGCACGACGCCGTCTTTGATGTCGAGGCGGGCGATGTCGATGGCGACGGCGTCGACGAGCTTTTTGTCTACGCGGGCTGCTATGTCGACGAGAACGGCGTGCGCAAGGCTGTAGTCGACATGTATGACTTGGAGGGCGGCAACTGGAAGCAAAGCGTCGTCAAGATCGATGCCGGTAACGCCGCGGACTACACCACGCACAACAAGGGCGGGAACGACTCCTGGACGCAGCTTCAGTCAGCTCCTGTCGTTTCGCTAGCGGCTGGCGACCTCGATCGCGATTTTTGCGATGACCTCGCCATCGTGGTCTCGGCACCCTACGGCAAGAAGAATATTGATAAGTCGACGCATTGCGAGCTGTTTTCGTGGGATGCATCCAAGGGTGCGCTCGTCCATGTCGATGCTCTGGGCGACGCGGGCGCAATCTCCCTCTCCGCGAACGGCAAGACCATGGTCGCTGCGAATGCGACGTTCGGCACGTTTGCCGCCTACGATGAAGAAGGAAAGAAGACGGGTGAAACCGTCACGGGCCTTATTCTTGCGGGCTATGACTGGCAACGCAGCGCTTTTGATTACGGCGCTTCTGACGGCAGCAAGGGGCTGTACGGCGCGCTGTACCGCTACGCGTATTTTGACTCGGAGTCTGGCGAGTTCAAGCTTTCCGATTGCTAGGAATACAGAGACGGGCTCCTCGCCTCCTATGGGCTGATGCATGTGCCCAACAGCGCATGGAAGGATAGCGCTCAGGATAAGCGCTATCCGTGCACCTTGGCGCCTATTGCCCTTGCCGCTGCCAACCTTGACGGCCTGTCCGAGCAGCTGGCGGTCGACGAGGTGCTCGTGGGCGGCGATGTGTTCCGCGACTTTGCCTGCAACACGGCACAGAGCGGGGCTCAGGGCTTGGGGTCCATGGTCGGAACCATGAGCATGAGCGGTCAGCAATACAACAGCAGCAACAAGCATGACCACAAGGGTATAGAGCAGGTGTGGATCAGCGACGTCAAGGCGGGCAGCGTCTCGGGTTCGGACCGCTATAACGAGAGCTTTATCGCCGTGGTGGGCAAGCACCGCGACGAGGACCTGCGCAAGAACGATGACTACTATTGGATGACCGCCTCGCATTTTTCGCTCGACGAGAACGGAAAGGTGCGCCGCGGCGAGGAGCAGGTGATTAGCGAGAGCAACCGTCGCGGCACTACCTATGGCACATTTATCTCGCTCGCGCTGCCCGATGTCGACAACGACAGCGTCAAGATCACGTACAAGGACCGCTACAAGGTCTATACCAACCCGCGCGTGCTTGCCGTGCTGCAGGATGCGCCCTATGTTGAGGATCTGGAGCAGGCATACGGCTATCTGGTGTTGGGCGGCACGTCATACGGAGAGGAAAAGGGCACTGGGACATCCCAGGGCTATACCATTGGCGCCGAGTTGGGCGTTGCCGTCGAGGTGCAGACCGGTCCGCCCCTGGTCGCGATGAATGCTTCAGTCGATTTTGCCGCCGAGGGATGCTATGACTACCGGAGCGAGCGCACGGTCAGCGCAAGCGTAAGCTATGAGTCGCATGCCGGCGAGGGTGACAAGGCCGTGCTCTACACGATTCCGATGGTCTATTACGATTATGAGATCGAAAATGAGGAAACTGGTGGCAAGGGCGTGATGGCGGCGCCCGTGTCGCTCGGCGCGCAGACCTCGGTCGTTAATGTCGAGGCCTATGACCGCATTGCCAAACAGCACAATATGACGCCGCTCAGCTACTTTTTGACCAACCGGTCGGGAGAACCCGGAACCTATCAAACGACGCTCAACGGCGAGACTCCCGTTGGGGATTCCTTTGGCCTGGGCAAGCCTGGCGTAACGCGCGCCTACACGCACGATGGGTTTAACGGCGCCGCCGCGCAGTCGGGGGCGAGCATTGAGCAGACCATCGAAGTCGAGGAGGGCAAGGAGCAGGAGCTCGAGCTCGGCTTGACGCTGAACGGCAGCGTTGTCATGGGCGCGAAGCTCGCAAAGCACGAGTTGTTTGGCGGCCTGTGCTTTGGTGCCAACGCCGGCTTTACTACGGGTAACTCCTCGAGTGAATCGACCGAATACGGCGGCACCGTCGACAACCTGCCCGAGGCCGCGCAGGGCAAGTACGGTTTTGTGTGGCGTCTGGGCGTCAACGCGGTGGATGTCGACAAGTTCGAGGCAGACTCGGGCGACAAGCTCGGCACCAAGGACACCGACCAGTTCTGGATCGTGGGCTATGACGTTAAGGACGTCGAGATGCCCGACGCGCCGGCCGTGACGGGCTTTACGGCAAACGCCGTCGATTCGACCAGCGTTACGTTTAGCTGGGACGATGTACTCGCAAACAAGAGTGGCTTTAGCTACGGCGTGGGCATGCTGCAGAGCAATGCGGCGGATGCGGTCGTCAATAGCTGGAAGATTGCCGACAACACGCAGACCTCGCTCAAGTGGGATGGGCTGCAGCCCAATACGGAGTATCGATTCGCCATCGCCGCCGTTAAGAATGGATCCACGACCGAAACAGGTATTCGCTCGGCAATCATCACGGTCAAGACCATGCCCGATGGCATGACGATGACCGTGAGCGGACCTGCGGCGGGGTCGGATCTTGGATACGACTCTTCGGTTGAGCGCACGGCGGGAAGCCACCTGACGCTCTCGGCGATTGGCCATGTGAAGCAACTCGGTGCCGACGATAGCGAAACAGGACTGGCACCGACCTATATGTGGTACCGCAAGGGCCGCGGCGAGACAGAGTTTAAGCTCGTGGGTGCCGATGGCAACCTCGCGGCTGGAACGGCCTCAAAGCTCGAGATTGACCTGACCGCCGACGATGACGGTGCGCAGTATTACTGCCACGTGGGATACAACGACGTGGGCCTCGACACCGGCACGACGCTCGTGAATATCGAGGCCGAGGAGACGGCGCCCACAACGGTGAACGCCACCCCGATCCGCACGCGCCGCCTGTTCTCACAGGCAAGTGCGGGTGCCAAGAAGTTCCTGGACCATACGCTGGTAAACACCGCCAGCCCAACCGATTCCGAAGGCTCAAAGGACCCCGAGACTCCTGAGATCCCGACGAACCCGGACAAGCCCAAGTCCGACAACGGAGCTAAGACCGACACCAAGGTCAAGACTACGACCACAGCGAAGAACCTCGCAAACACCGGCGACCAAACATTCGCCCTAGTCGCCACCGCAGCAGCAGCGGGAGCAACGCTCGTAGTGATGGCCCTCATCATGCTGATCAAGCGCCGCAAGACCCACTAGTAGCCAGTCGAACATATCGACAACCCAAAAACCCGGGTAGCCAAAAAACAGGCCACCCGGGTTTTCTGTTGAGTGGAGACTCCGCAAGCGGAAACTGCATCCCACAATTAGCGCCCAGACCGGGACGCACTTTTCCAAAGGGTCCTCAACGGGAAACTGCGTCCCATAATTAGGCCGAGAAATGGGATGAACTTTCCCAATGAGAGCCAACCGGAAACCACGTCCCAGAATCAGCCCCCAAAGTGGGACGCACTTTCCCAACGAGCCTCAACCGGAAAATACATCCCGGAATCCAGCTGAATAGTGGGACACACTTTCCCAATCGGGTCCCAAGCGGAAACTGCATCCCATTCCGGACGTGAATTCTGGGACACGGTTTCCGGATGCAAAAAGGCCACATGACGTGGCCTTCAACTTATATATGTTCAGCAGATGCCCCCATGACAGGCCGCGTTTCAACACCGAGGCGTCTGCCCGGCGGCACGGAACGTAAGGTTCATCGCGAGTTCCGCACGAGCCGGAGAGCACTTAATGTGCTCTCCGTGCGAGCAGGACTGTCCGAGCAGGGAACCTTACGTTCCGCGCCGCCGGGCAGACGAACCAGTTAAGACGCGCCGTTACTTGATCTTGGTCGTGCCCGGCGC